>NZ_CP141799.1:3502041-4116926 GCF_035621475.1 Pseudomonas paeninsulae | reverse complement strand
AGTGAATCGCTCAAGCTGCAAGTCAAACAGCTGGAAACTAAACTGCTCGAACTGAGCAAGCAGCAGCAGGGCGTGGCCGGTCAGCAGAGCGGACAGGACAAGCGCATCGAGCAGTTGGCAGCCGAGCTGAAGACTCAGCAAGGCGCGACTGGCAACTTCGATGGCAGCCTGAAGAGCCTGAGCAATGAGCAGGTCGCGCTGAAAAAAGCCCAGGCGGCATTGCAAGCCGAGCAGGCATCCTTGAAAACCGCGCAAACCGGGTCGGCCAAGCTCGACGGGCAACTGCAAAACTTGAATGACGAGATTGCGGCGCTGAAAAGGGCTGGCAATTCGAATCAGGCCATCGGCCGCCTGGAGCAGGATCTGCTGGTGTTGCGCAGCGAACTGGACAATCGTCCGGCGGCGAAAAGCAACACGGCCGAGTTCGATGCCTTCCGTGCGCAGATGACCCGCAATATCAGCACCCTGCAAGGCCAGATCCAGAACCTGCAGCAGCAAATCGACGCGCGCTGACCGGCGCGCTCAATGCAGCCAATATAAGTGTCCCGGCCATGCTCGCCTGTCGGTTCGGGCGTTCAGGGTGCCTGGCGTATGCGCCGGCGGAATGCGCCCGGGGGTTCGCCGCAGAGCTGCTTGAACAGCTTGGCAAAGGTCGCCCGATCGGCAAAACCGACCTGTTCGGCAACCTGCTCCAGCGAGCGTGCGGGCTGGCGCAGGGCGTTTTGTGCGGCGCTGATGCGCAGGCGCTGTAGGTAGTCGTTGGGTGTCAGCCCGGTACTGGTCTTGAAGCGGCGCAACAAGGTGCGCGGCGAGCAATTGGCCTGCTCGGCCAGGCGCTTGAGGTCGATTGGCTCGGCGTGATGCTGCTGCATCCAGTGCAGCAGCGGGGCCAGAGGGCTGTCAGTGGCGCTGCTTGCCGGCAGCAGCGGGGCAAACCTCGACTGGCGTCCGCGTTGGGTGTCGAATACCAGCGCGTTGGCGACTTGCTGCGCGAGCCACGCCCCGGCATGCCGGGTAATCAGGTACAGGCACAAATCCAGTCCGGCGTGGGCGCCGCCTGAGCTGTGCAGGTTGCCGTCGTGGCAGAGCAGTTCATCGATCTCCAAACGTACCTGCGGGAAGCGCTGGCGGAACTGGCTGGCCAATGCCCAATGGGTGGTGGCCCGACGGCCATCAAGCAGGCCGGCGGCGCCGAGCAGGAAGGCGCTGCTGCACAGGCTGGCGATTGCTTGGCTGCTCGGGCGTTGCGCGAGCCAGGGCAGCAAGGCGGCATTGGCGCCAAGACTCAGGTCGATGGCGCTGCCGGTGGCCGGCAGCATCAGCAACTCGGCCTGTTCGGCCAGCGCCAGGCCGCCGTCGACCTGGATACGCGCGAAGTCGAGGTCAACCGGCTGGGCATCCAGGCTGAAGCGCTGCAGCTTGAACAGAGGCTTGTCGGCCAGGCGGTTGGCCAGGGCAAAAGCATCGCAGGCCATGCTCAGGCTGGAGCAGACGGTTTGCGGGCAGACGTAGAGTGCGATGGTGAACATGGCGAGTGAGTCATTGCTGGTTTGTGGCGATTATTGACACAAAGTTGGTGTGTGCGCCAATCGCCAGCTAGCCCTTTGCCGGCAATACTAAGAGCTTGTGAAAAACGCTCGCCTACCACGGCCGCCTCCAAACGCCCGCTGCGGCGTTGCGCTACGTGAACGCCTGGAGACGGCCTCGCGACGGCGCTCGATATTTTCACAACCGCTGAGACACTCTCACCTCTGGAGTCGTGCCCATGAATCACCCCAACGCCGAACTCATCAGCCATTTCTACCAGGCCTTCCAGCAGCGTGACGCCGAGGCGATGGCGGCGTGCTATGCCGAGGATGTACGCTTCAGCGATCCGGTGTTCGAGGATTTGCGTGGCCGCGAAGCGGCGGACATGTGGCGCATGTTGACGGCGCGGGCGCAGAATTTTTCGCTGACCTTCGACCATGTCCAGGCGGACGAGCGGCAGGGCAGTGCGCAGTGGGTGGCGACCTACCTGTTCAGCCAGACCGGCAATACGGTGGTCAACCGCATCGATGCCCACTTCGTCTTTCGCGACGGCAAGATCGCTGAGCACCGCGACCATTTCGACCTGTGGCGTTGGGCGCGCCAGTCCTTGGGTATGAAAGGGCTGCTGCTGGGTTGGGCGCCGCCGGTGCAGAACGCCATTCACCGTCAGGCGGCCAAGGGCTTGGCGCAGTTCAGGGCCTCTCGATAACCCTTGATTCATGGCTTTTAGCTGCAATAGCGAACGTAATGGTAGGCTTTCTGGTCTGAACCTTCAGCGACGTCAGGCGCAAGTTGTAAACCTGGACTATTCGTTGAATAACAGACCGTAGCTGAACGCGGCCCAACCGAGTGCAGTGGTTCTCCAGCTGCCAGACACAAGCCAGAGCGCCAGGAAGCCTGATCATGAATGTAATATTGCTGTCCGCAAGCAAAGCCAAGGCTTGGGGCGCGCATGCCGTCACCTCTAGCGGGGTGATTCTGGCGTTGCTGGCCTTGTTGGCTGTACTCGATGGTCGGCCGCAGGTCTGCCTGCTCTGGTTGGGATTGGCATTGCTGGTCGATGGCCTGGACGGCACCCTGGCCCGCAAATTCGACGTCAAGGTGGTGTTGCCGCACTTCGATGGATCGACCCTGGACCTGGTGATCGACTACCTCACCTATGCATTCATCCCGGCGATCTTCGTGTACCGCTTCATCCCCCTACCCGAATACACCCTGCTGCTCTCGGTCGGAGTGATCCTGCTGTCGTCGTTGTTCTGCTTCTGCAACCTCAACATGAAGAGCAAGGACAACTACTTTGTCGGCTTCCCGGCGGCCTGGAACGTGGTGATTGTCTACCTCTACCTGTTGGACTTCGACCCCTGGCTAAGCCTCGCCACCATCGTGCTGTTGTCGGGCCTGACCCTGACCAAGATGAAGTTTCTCCACCCGTTTCGGGTCAAGCAGTTCATGCCACTGAATATCGGCGTGACCTTGGTGTGGATGTCGGCCTGTGCCTTGCTGATTGTGCAGTACCCACTCAACCAGACCTGGCTGCTGGCGGTCTGGGGACTGGCCTCGGTCTATTTCGTCGGTATCTGCCTGTGGCGTACGGCTCGTGAATGGTTCGCCTGACTCGGTTCGCGGGCGGTGCCTGCGATGACTGAGGCCGCCGGCAAAACCTGGTTCGTCTATCTGGTGCGGGCGCAGAATGGCGCGTTGTATTGCGGTATCAGCGACAACCCGCAGCGGCGTTTCGCCCAGCACCAGAGTGGCAAAGGCGCGCGCTTCTTCTATTCCAGTCCGGCGCTGGCGTTGGTCTATATCGAAGCCTGCGCGGGCAAAGGCGATGCGTTGCGCCGGGAGCGGGCGATCAAACGCCTGGGCAAACCGGCCAAGGAAGTGCTGGTAGCCGCTGGCAGTCTTATCGCCGTGGTTGATGGCGCGCTATCAACCTGAGCGGGTAGGCCGCAGTGGTGTGCACGGGTAAGCTGGCGGTTTCCTGAATAGTTGCGGAGCCTGTCATGCACGAGTTGATCCTGCACCATTACCCAACCTCGCCGTTTGCCGAAAAGGCGCGCCTGATGCTGGGCTTCAAGCAACTGTCCTGGCGCTCGGTGTTGATCCCGGCAATGATGCCAAAACCGGATCTGATCGCCTTGACGGGCAGTTATCGCAAGACCCCGGTGTTGCAGGTCGGTGCCGACATCTATTGCGATACCGCGCTTATCGCCCGGCGTCTGGAGGCGGAAAAAGCCACGCCGCCGTTGTTTCCCGAAGGCCAGGAATTCAATGTCACCAGCTTCGCCCAGTGGGCCGACTCGCTGGTGTTCCAGCATGCGGTGAGCCTAGTGTTCCAGCCTGAATCCATCGCTGTACGCTTCGGCACCCTGCCGCCGGAATTCCTCAAGACCTTTATCGCCGACCGTACCGCGCTGTTCAGTGGCGGCAATGCCAGCCGCGTGCCGCTAGAGCAGGCCAAGCATCAATGGCCGGTGCTGATGAGCCGTTTGCAGCAGCAACTCGAGCGCGAGCAGGGCGATTTTCTGTTTGGCGAGCCGTCGCTGGCCGACTTCGCCATGGCCCATTCGCTGTGGTTCCTGCGCGGCACCCCGGTGACTGCGCCGCTGGTTGACGAGTATCCGGCAGTGGCGGCCTGGCTTGGCCGGGTGTTGGGTTTCGGTCACGGTGCGCACAGCGAGATGAGCGGTGAAGAAGCCGTGGCGATCGCGCGCGAGGCCACCCCGGCAGAGCTCCCCAATGAGGCATTTACTGACCCGAATGGTTTCACGCTCGGCCAGCAGGTGACCATTGCGGCTATCGATTACGGCGTCGATCCGGTCGAGGGCGAGTTGTTGTTCAGCGGTAGCGAAGAGCTGATCCTGCGTCGCGAGGATCCGCGCGCCGGGGTTGTGCATGTGCACTTCCCGCGCATGGGCTTCCGGATCGAGGCGCGCTGAGGCGCGCTTGCCCCGGCCTACGGCTTGCGACAGCTGTCGCAGGCTTGGATGGCCGCCTGGCGCAGGCGCGGTAACTGCACGGCGAGCAGCTGAAAATGCGCCAGGCGTTCGTAGCACAGCACCAGCTCGCCGCCGGTGCGGCTGTACCAGGCGTCTGGCGCACCACAACTGGCCAGGCGCAGCACCAGATCACGGGGCAGGTGGTAAGTATCGCTGGCGCGGGCGGCGATGGCCTCCACTTCGCCAGAGCTGCGGATCTGTTCGAGCAGGCGCTGACTCTCTTCCGGGCGCAGGCTCGGCGGCTCGTAGATCACCTGGATGCGATGGCCAAGCGACTCGCCGGGGCGGCGGCCGTGTTGTTGCTCGACCCAGGCCAGCGCCTTGCGCACCTGGGCATATTCCTGGTCGCAGTAGAGCGCGCGTTCCATTGGCAGACCGGTCAGCTTGGGCACCCATTCCAGCCGATCCGGATCGCTGCCGTAGATCAGGCAGGCCAGATTGTAGAAGCGCTGGGCATCGAGACCATGGCTGGCCCAGGCGTACACTTCCTCATGCTCCGGTTTCGCCCGTTGCCACTCCAGCCGCCAGTAATCGGCGATGTCCAGCAATTTGGCGTAGAAGTCGGCGTCGCGCTGACGCCCGTTGGCGAGGAACAGGCTGATGAAGCCGAGTTGATCGGCGGCATCCTCCTCGCGGCCGAGCACCGGAAGATTCAGTTCGGCGATCAGCAGATGGCCCATTTCGTGCGCTAGGGTGAACGCGGTATTCACGGCGACGAAACGTGCGCTGTCGCTGCGCAGCGCTTCCGGTGGCGGTTCTTCAGTGGCCATGCTCACGACGCCGGCCAGTAGTCCCAGGCATAGCGTGGCGCACACAACCAAGCGGCGACACTGGGCCGCAGGGTCTGGTTGGTTGCAGGACGGTTTCATCCCCGACTCCTCAGCGCAGACGGTGGAACCTTTATATCTGACTCTAGCAGCCTGTCGGGCTGGGATTGAGTGCACAAGAGCGGCTTCAGCCGCGCAGCGCTTGACTGCTTCTGTGACGGCTAATGCGTAGCGCTGCCGCTGCTCCCGGGCGAGCAGAGGGAAGTGGCTCTAGTCCGCGCCCTGCAGATCGTCCACCGTGAAGGGCGCTGGGCGATCCGGCCACTCGAGGTGCAGGCGTTCGAATTCGCGGGCCAGCAGGCTGGCCAGCAACCAGTCGCGCAGCCAGCGATGCTCGGCCGGCAGCACATACCAGGGGGCCTGTTCGCTGTGGCTGGCCGTCAGCAGTTCGCTCCAGTGTTGCTGGCGCACCTCGTAGCCACGGTAGGCCAGCAGATCACTGGCGCGCAGTTTCCAGCGCTTGTCCGGGCGCTGCACGCGTTGCAGCAGGCGCGCTTTCTGCTCGTCACGGGAGATCTGCAGGTAGCACTTGAGCGGATGCAGGCGCTGCGCCGGCAGACCCGCTTCCAGGGCCAGCACGCGCTGCAGGCGGGCGGGTAACTCGGCGGCGGCGATCAGGCCGTCGAAGAGGTCGCTGGCCAGGCCTTCGTAGTAACTGCGGTTGAACACCCCGAGCAGTCCGGGGGCGGGCAGCCGCCGCCGATAGCGCCAGAGGAAATCATGCCGTCGCTCGCCGGCATCCGGTTGCTTGAAACTGTGCAGGCGCAGGCCTTGCGGGTCGATGCTGTTGAGCACGCGCCTGATGACGCCGTCTTTGCCGGCGCAGTCCGGGCCTTGCAGCACTAGCAGCAGGGCGTCCTGGCCGTTGGCCTGGAGCCGGCGCTGCTGATCGTTGAGCCAGGCGCGCAGTTCGGCCAGGGCCGATTGCGCGGTCTTTTTCTCCAGGCCAAAATCGCGCGCCGGATCCTTGGCAAAGGGTGCCGCCGGATCGAGCAGGCAATCGTCGAGAACACTGTCGGGCAGGCGTGACATGGCGCAGTGCCTCGAATGTCATGAAACTATCGAACGCAACCTCAGCGCGAACGCCTACAGATGGTCGCAATAGGCGCTCAGTCTTTCAGTCCTTGCGCCGCTTGAGCTGGTCGGTCAGTTGGGTTGGCAAGTTGCGCAGGATCAGGGTGCCCTGGCTCTCGTCGTATTCGACTTTAGAGCCGAGCAGGTGAGCTTCGAAGCTGATCGACAGGCCTTCGGCGCGACCGGTGAAACGCTGGAACTGGCTGAGCGTGCGCTTGTCCGCCGGGATCTCCGGCGACAGGCCGTAGTCCTTGTTACGGATATGCTCGTAGAACGCCCGCGGGCGTTCTTCGTCGATCAGCCCGGAGAGCTCCTGCAGGCCCATGGGCTCGCCGATCTTGGCCTGGCTGCTGGCGTAGTCGACCAGGGTCTTGGTTTTTTCCCGTGCCGCTTCTTCTGGCAGATCCTCGCTTTCGACGAAGTCGCTGAAGGCTTTCAGCAGGGTGCGGGTTTCGCCCGGCCCGTCGACACCTTCCTGGCAGCCGATGAAGTCGCGGAAGTACTCCGACACCTTCTTGCCGTTCTTGCCCTTGATAAAGGAAATGTACTGCTTGGAATGGGCGTTGTTCTGCCACTCGGAAATGTTGATCCGCGCCGCCAGGTGCAACTGGCTGAGGTCCAGGTGCTTGGCAGCGGTCACGTCCAGCGCATCGTTGACTGCTACGCCGTCGCTGTGATGCAGCAGGGCGATCACCAGGTAGTCGGTCATGCCTTGCTGGTAGTGGGCGAACAGCACATGGCCGCCGGTGGACAGGTTGGACTCCTCCATCAGCTTCTGCAGGTGCTCGACCGCCTGGCGGCTGAACGCGGCGAAGTCCTGGCCAGCGTCGAGGTAATGCTTCAGCCAGCCACTGAACGGGTAGGCGCCGGATTCGGCGTGAAACAAGCCCCAGGCCTTGCCCTGCTTGGCGTTGTAGCTCTGATTGAGGTCGGCGAGCATGTTCTCGATGGCCTGCGAGGCACCCAGTTCGCTGTCGCGGGCGTGCAGCACGGCGGGAGTGCCATCGGGTTTCTTGTCGATCAGGTGGACGATGCAGTGGCGGATCGGCATGGACGGTCTCTCTGGAATCTTCAGCGGTGAACGGGGGCGCTGACAGCTGGCGATGACCGGCTTCGCTGCCCTGGGAATGCTGCGCAGTTTACCCGAGTGTCTCGGCCTCGGTCGCCCGCCGCTGCTGCAAGGTCTGCAATCGTTCGATCACGTAGCGCAGGTGCACATGCAGCTCGTACAGTTCGTTGGAGTAAGACAGCGGTACCTCGACCTTGGCCAGTTCGTCCTGCAGCTGTTCCAGGCGTTCGATCTCGCTGCCCAGGCGTTCCGGCAGGGTGCCGGCGTCCAGTTGCCGGTCAATCTCACGCAGGTGTTTGTACCAGCGGTAGATGCGTGCGCGGATGCGCCAGCGATACAACGGGCCGACCGCCTTGAGCAGCGGTACCAGCACCACGATCAGCGGGATCAGCAGGATGATGTAGCGGTCGGCCAGGGACGCGATGCGAAACGGCAGGTAGCGCTGCAGCAGCGGTAGACCGCTCTTGTAGTAGTGCTCGGCGTCGCTGGACAGCTCGAAGGTGCGTGGCACGGCGCTGGGAAAGGCGCCGGCCTGATCCAGCAGGCTGCCGTCCTTCATCACCTCGCGGCTGGCTTCGAGGAACAGTGCCACCAGACCCGGGTGGAAGTTTTGGTTGGTCACCAGAGTGGCCACCGGGGACAGGGTGACGGTGGTCTGCGGTGGACTGTTCAGCGCCAGGTTGAGCAGACCCTCCTCGATAATCACGCGCTTGAAGAACGGCAGGCGGGCTTCATAGGCGGCGGCGCGGCGGAAGTTGGCCAGGCGTAACGCCGGATTGGCCGCCAGCAGCTGCACTCGGGTGTTCTCCGCCGGACCGACGAAAAAGGCGGCGTCCAGCTCGCCGGAATTTAGGGCGGCGGCGGCCTTGTTAGCGCCCAGGCTCTGCCAGGTGGCGGGGTACTGCTGCGGGTCGATGGCATTGGCGGCGAGGACTGCTTCGCTGGCCGCATGGGTACCGCTACCGACGTTGCCCAGGGCCAGGCGCAGCGGCAGTAGATCGGCGATGCGCTCGAGCGCAATGTCCTTGCGGTAGAACAACCACAGCGGTTCCTGATACACCGCGCCCAGGCTTTGCAGGCGGGCGCGGTCGGCGGCCTCGAGCTGGCGTTCCAGGCCGCTCTGCACCAGGGCGATCTGCACTGCGGGTGAATCGGCTAACAGTCGCTCGAGGTTGTTCCGCGAACCGGCGCTGGGTACCAGGGTCAGCTCGAAGCCTTCCCTGGCCAGTTGCGTCTTGAGCTTCTCGGCAAATAACCGGTAATTGCCACCCTCCGCGCCGGTGGCCATGCTGGCGTGCATCGGCGGCGGCGGGGCAACGAAATAGAACACCGCGCCGACCAGCGCCGCGACCACTGGGACTATCCACAGATTGGCCAGCAACATGATCTTCAGGTCTTTGAGTACGCGATGCATGGGGCTTCCTTTCGGCGGGTTCGCCCCAAGGATAGAAGCATCCAGGGCCTCAGGTCACCTTTGCCGCCTGCATGGGCGGGTTGCGCAGGTAATCGAGTGCGGCCAGTACGGCCAATAGCCCCAGGGCATACCAGGCATCCACGCCGAGCATCGACAGCACCAGGGCGCAGAGCAGCGCGCTGAAACCGGCGAGCCAGCGCCAGACGCCGCGCAGCAGCACCCAGCCGGCGGCCATGCTCAGCAGGTAGATGACCACGAAGTTGCCGTTGGCGTAGCGGATCAAGTCGTCCACCGAGAGGTTGAACAGACCGGCCAGGCTGGCGCACAGGGCGCAGCTCAGAACCACCAGCAGCAGGGCGCGGGCCGGTACGCCGTGGTGATTGCGCTGGGCCAGGCGGGCTGGCAGCTTGCCTTCGTCGGCCAGGCTCCAGATCAGCCGGGAGAAGCCCTGGATATAGACGTTCATCGAGGCGAAGCAGGCCAGGTAGCCGACCAGCGCGATCAGCCAGCGCGCTTGCTCGCCCAGCAACAGGTCGAACAGGCGCGGCAGCGAGGCGGCGTCGCTGTGCACATTGCCGTACGCCTGAAAGCTCAGCACCGCGACCGAACAGGCCCAGTACACCAGGCCGGCGAGCAGTACGCCGAGCAGCAGGGCCAGGGGGAAGTCGCGCTCGGGGCGCTTGAATTCCTCGCCCATGTGGGTGAAAGCCTCGATGCCGACGAAACACCAGAACATCACCCCCAGCGCAGCGGGAAGCAGGTGCCAGGAGCCTTCGATGGGCGGCAGCAGCGGTTGGCTGGCACGCGGCAAGTCGCCGACCCACCAGATCAGGCCGACACTGCCGACGATAGCCACGGCGATCAGGCCTTGCACCAGCCCCGAGGCCTTGGCCGGACGCTGGCCGAGCAGCAGGATGGCGCCGAGGGTGGCGAGCTGGATCGCCAGCGCCTGGCCGCGATCCAAGTCGACCACCGCCTGCCAGAAACCGCTGGCGATATTCAGTGCCGCTGGCAAGCCGACTGGCAGCACGGCGAGGAACAGCCAGGCGCTGAGGCGCTCCATGCGCGGGCCGAAAGCGCGGCCGATCAGGTGCGGCGCACCGCCGGCATGGGGGTAGTGCCGGCCCAGTTGGGCGAAGGTGAAGGCGATCGGCAGGACCAGGGCGATGAGGATCATCCAGGCCCACAACGAAGCCTCGCCCGCCGCGGTGGCGGCCAGTGCCGGCACGACGAAAATACCGGTGCCCAGCAGCGAGGTGCTCAGCAGGCCAATGCCCTGCAGTAGGCCCAGTTCTTGGTTCAGGCGGCTCATGTTGTATGCTCTGAGGTTTTCTTCGCCATCATAATTCGCCCGCCTGCTGCTGGATGCTGGCGAAGCGTCGGTTTTGTCCGACGAACTGGCGGAATTGACCGTCAGATTGCCTTTTGCCCGAGAGCCCAAGTGGACAAGTTCGATCAGCAGATTCTCGCCCTGTTGCGCGCCGATGCGCGTGTGCCGGTGAGCCAGATTGCCCGTGAAGTCAACCTGTCGCGCTCCGCGGTGAGCGAGCGCATTCGCCAGCTGGAGCAAGGCGGCATCATCAGTGGCTATCACGCCCAGGTTGTCGCGCCGGGCGATGCCGGCATCAAGGCCTACCTGGAGTTGTTCTACCAGGGCGGGCGCTGCGAGCACTATGTCGAGCGCATGCGGGTATTTCCCGAGGTGCGCCGTTGCAGCGGCATCAGCGGCGAGACTGACATGCTGGTGTATATCGAGGCGCCGTCCATGCAGCGTTTCAGCGAGATCCGCGGCGAGATCGAAAACTTCCCCGGCATGCAAAAGGTCAAGACCCATATGGTGGTCAAGGATTGGATCCTGTGAGCCAGCCGATGCGCATCCTCCACACCTCCGACTGGCACCTTGGCCAGCACTTCATGGGCAAGACCCGCCAGGCCGAGCACCAGGCCTTCTGCGCCTGGCTGATCGAGCAGGTGCGCGCGCATGAGGTCGATGCGCTGCTGATCGCTGGCGATATCTTCGACACCGGGGCGCCGCCCAGCTACGCCCGCGAGCAGTACAACCGCTTTATCGCCGAGCTGCGCGGCAGCGGCTGCGAGCTGGTGGTGCTCGGTGGCAACCACGATTCGGTGGCCATGCTCGGCGAAAGCAAGACCCTGCTGGCGCAACTGGATACCCGGGTGATCCCTGGCGTGTGTGCGGATCTGCGCGAGCAACTGTTGGTGCTGCACCGGCGTAACGGCGCGCCCGGGGCGATTCTCTGCGGGATTCCCTTTATCCGCCCGCGCGATGTGCTGCAGAGCCAGGCCGGGCAGAGTGCGCAGGACAAGCAGTTGTCGTTGCAGCAGGCGATTCAGCAGCATTACCAGGATCTGTATGCCCTGGCCGAGGCCAGGCGCGATGAGCTGGGCGGCGAGTTGCCGATCATCGCCACGGGGCATTTGACCACGGTCGGCGCCAGCGCCAGCGAATCGGTGCGCGAGATCTACGTCGGCAGTCTGGAAGCCTTCCCCACCAGCGCCTTTCCGCCGGCCGCCTATATCGCCCTGGGGCATATCCATCGGCCGCAGAAGGTCGGCGGCCTGGAGCATATCCGCTACTGCGGTTCGCCGATCCCGTTGAGTTTCGACGAGGCCAGGCAGCAGAAGGAGGTGTTGCTGGTCGAACTCGATGGCAGTGGCTTGCGTGGTATCACGGCCTTGCCGGTGCCGCGTTTCCAGCCACTGCTGTCCGTACGCGGATCGCTCAAGGAGCTGGAGCAGGCGATTGTCGAGGCCGCACAGCAGGGCAGCCGCGAGTTACCGGTGTGGCTGGAAGTGCTGGTGAGCACCGATGACTACCTCAGCGACCTGCAACTGCGCATCGCCGCGCTGTGCGAGGGCCTGCCGGTCGAGGTGCTGCGCATCCGCCGTGAGCGCGGCAATGCCGTGGCCGCGTTGCAGGGTCGGGCCAGGGAAACCCTGGACGAACTGAGCGTCGAGGAGGTGTTCCTCCGGCGTCTGCAGCAAGAGCAACTGGACGAGGAAGACGCGCAGCGGCTACAGGGCGTTTATCGCCAAGTGCTGGAAGCTTTGCAGGCCGAGCGGGACTGAGCCGACAGGCTAGCCCAGCGGCGGCAAAGCTATGGCGGATGGTGCGATACGACTGCGAGAGGCGGGCGGATAAAGTCGCGAAGCCAGTGCCAACAGGGTTTCTCGGCGCAGATGCTGTAATGATGCAAGCGCATCACCGCCCTGATCTGCTCACACAGGCGGAGCTTGGCGGTTGGACTGTCCATATTGGCTGTTGGGTTCTGTTTTTTTATACAGGGCGTAATGGTCGGGCGAAATGCAGAAGCCAAGCGAATACGGATCTCGACTGACGCTACTGGTCTAACGCATTGATTGGTAGATGATTTTTATTTCAGAGCGGGTAGGGTGGTGCGGGATTATGCAGAATTCTCTACTATCGGATTAATGCAGCGGTCCATCTAATCACTGTTATAAGCACATATGAAAATTACAGTCACGCGCCAAGCCTGCTGCTCCCAAGATGACCAACTTGGGCCGCTAGAAATTTATATTGATCTACAAGAAGAATCTAAAATCTGGGAACTCGCGAGAGCAATAGGTGAGTCTAATTTTCTACAATTTAGTGGCTCTCACAATATTTTAAATGCTTTCTGTGCGGGCAAACTTCTTTTTAGTATTCCGCAAATTGGCTGCCACAAAAGCACTGTTGCATATGCAGTAGGAAGAGATGATCCTATCTCTATTCATCTAGCGGTACCGGAAATCGAGTTCATTTGGCCGAAGGGCTTATAACAATTGGTTCAAATCGTTCGCTGCGCTCACTGGGACGGGCTAAAGCCCGCCCCTTAACCAAACGTTAGATACCTACGAATAACACCAATTACACAAGGAATAAATGATGCCCAAAGAGGCCATCTGGAGTGACTGCAGATCATGCAAAAGAAATACAAAACACACTACTCTAGGGGAGGTTAGTCAACGCTCTGATCCAGATGGATATCACGATGAAACAAAATATTTTCTTTTAGAGTGCAATGGCTGCGAGACGATATAATTTCGAAAAGAATATCATGATTACGAGTCATGCTATCCAATTAGTCACGACGAGTACGAGCACGAAATCACAGTTGAAACTTTTCCTCATTACATAAAAGATCACAACCCAATTGAGTCTCTAACTGATATCCCAAGAATAGTAAAAAGGATTTATCAGGAGTCTGTTTTAGCAATACAAGAGGGAGCATTCACCCTAGCAGGGCTTGGGTTGAGAGCAACAATTGAAGCCATTTGTAATGATAAAGAGGCGGCCGCGGAAACTGAGTGCAACACCTGACCTTTCCGGTAAGGTGCGGCCCAATGGAATATCACGAACTCAGCATTGAAGAGCGCGCCACGATTCAAGTGGGTCGGTTGCATGGCATGAGCCAGCAAGCAATTGCCCAAGCACTTGGTCGCAACCGCTCCACGATCAGTCGTGAACTGCGACGTAACACCGGCTCCAACGGCATCTATCACGCACCTACGGCCCAGGGGCATATGCGTCAACGTCGAGAGGCGTGTCGCCCGCAAAAGAAGCTAGTGCCGGGCAGCGAACTGCTTGAGTTGGTGGTGGAGTTGCTGCGAAAAAACTTCTCTCCCGAACAGATTGCCGGCAAGCTGCGCAGCATGGATATTCCCAGTTTTGAAGATGCTTACGTTTGCCGCGAGACGATCTACAGCGCGGTCTATGCCCTGCCTGTGGGCGAGCTGCGCAAGGAGCTGATCCAGTGCCTGCGCCAGGGCAAGAGTACGCGTAGGCCGCGTGCAGGGGGCGTTGATCGGCGCAACCAGATCCCGGAGATGGTGAGCATCCATCTGCGTCCGCCAGAGATTGAAGACCGCTTGATGCCGGGGCACTGGGAAGGTGATCTGATCAAAGGCAAGGCCAACGCCTCTGCTGTGGGCACGCTGAACGAGCGCAGTAGCAATTACCTGATGCTGATCAAGATGAACGATGCAACGGCAACTTCGGCGGTTGAGGGTTTCAGTGCGGCCCTCAACCGGATGCCGCTGGCTGTGCGCAAGAGCATGACCTACGACCAGGGCAGGGAAATGACCCGGCATGCTGAGATCACCCAGAAAACAGGGGTGGCAATCTACTTCTGCGACCCGCACAGCCCCTGGCAGCGCGGCAGCAACGAGAACATCAATGGCCTGATTCGCCAGTATCTGCCCAAGGGCACGGACTTGTCTGTATGTAGCCAGGAACAGCTGGATGCCATCGCTTATGAGTTGAACATTCGTCCACGTAAGCGCTTCAACTGGAAGTGCCCAATTGAGGTGATGTCAGAGATGATGGAAAAAGCGATGACGATGCAACATGATGCGCCCGCTTCAATTCAATAACCGTGTTGCACTCAGCTCCTGCAACCGCCAGATGTTACCGGTAAAAATCTTCAAATTAGAATAAATGCAATGAGCCGCTCTGGCATGATCTCAAAGTCGGACGCAGAGCGCTTACACGCTATTGGATTTATGGGTAACGATGCAGCTCACGAAATAAAGAAGGCAAAAAAACAATCAGTTTTAATAGCCCTAAAAATAATCGAACATATACTACTCTCTGTTTATGTGTTTGAAGACGAAGTTAATCAATACCTAGAGAAACCTATCTCGACCCTTGACGACGCACTCCCAATACTCACGTCCAGCCTTAAGAAAATTGGCGACAACAGTACTTTTACTTATCAAATGGCTTGGTGCATCACGAAGAAGGGTACTGGAAAAAATAGAAGACATAGAAATAGAATTGAAAGCCAAAATTGAGAGCGGAAACTTTGAAGGTGTAGAGCTAATAGACACACCGGAAACAGAGGAGTCGTCTTCTCAGTGGTATAAAAAAACAGTAGCCACAGGTCCTGATGAAGACAAGTCCGAGGAGAACGGCATCTAACTAGTGGTTCAAATCGTTCGCTTCGCTCACTGGGACGGGCTAAAGCCCAATGTCATCAACTTAAGCAGTTTCTCTATAAATATCATATAATTAGCGCTCAAATTAGCGCATAGGAAAACTCCTTATGGCCTCTCATTCCACACCGTTTGACACCGCCCAGCAAACCCTGGCCTGAAAATTGTACAAAAAATAACCAGCTCGCTTGATTGTCCCGCTTTCATCGATACCCACCGCCAGCACCCTCAAGACTTTACCCGCCGACGTCAGCTGACCTTCAAGAACCTCGTCCTGTTCTTGCTCAATCAGCCGCGCACCGCCTTGCAGACCGAACTCGATCAGTTCTATCGCGTGCTAAATCAGGCCTCGGCCGAGACCCAGGTGGTTACCGCGCAAGCCTTCAGCAAGGCTCGCAGCAAGCTCAAGCCCGAGGTCTTCGAGAGCCTTAACCAAGTCCTTCAGCACCAGATCGACAGCCTCGGGCTGCGCCAGACGTGGTGCGGGCTACGCGTACTCGCCGTGGATGGCTCCACCGTACATTTACCACTGGAGCCGGCCATGACGCGCTTCTTTGGCAGCCACAGCGAGTTTCCCGTTGCCCGCCTGTCCATGCTCTACGACGTCACCGACGGTCAAACGCTGCACAGCCTGATCGTGCCATTCGAAGTCGGCGAGCGTGATTGCACCCACTTGCATCTCGCGCATCTGCCCCCTGACAGCCTGACGCTGTTTGATCGCGGCTATCCTGGGCACTGGTTGTTCGCGCTGTTCGAGCAGCAACGGCGGCATTTCCTGATGCGCCTGCCTTGTGGCTACAACGCGCAGGTCAAACAGTTTCTCCAGTCGGGTCAGGTCGAAGACACGCTGTTCTTCGCGGCCAGTCATCCAGAAGCGCGCTTGTTTTGTACCGAGGCCGGCGTCGATCCCGCAGGCCAGGTCGAATTACGCTTGGTTCGGGTCGAGCTGGCGAGCGGTGAAAGCGAAGTGTTGCTGACCTCTCTGCTGGACCGGCAGGCATTCCCGGCCGAGGTGTTTGCGGATCTCTACCACCGCCGATGGGGCATCGAGACGGACTACCGCCGCGTCAAGCAGACCCTGAGTCTGGACAACTTCAGCGGTCGCAGCGTGGTAGCGGTGAAGCAGGACTTTCATGCCGGGCAACTACTGAAGAATCTGGGGCTGCTGATGAACTACCTGCTGCAACCGGTCATCGAACAGCGCCACAAAGGCCGCAAGTTGCGCTGGAAGGTCAACTTCACCCAAGGGGTGTCGCGCCTCAAGAACACCTTGGTCGAGCTGCTGGTGCGCCCCTGTGCTCAGGGGCTGGCCAACGTGCTGGCGCTGATGACCAACAGTCTCAGCGCCGTGCGTCCAGGGCGCAGCTTCCCGCGTAAGTGTAAGCGCCCGGCCAGCCGCGGCTGCGAGGGGGCCAAACCGACGCGCTGAGAACCCGCACTACCGCCAAAACCGCCGTGCAAAAAAGCTGGCCAGAAGCGGTCGGTACGCGCTCGCCCGGAAAACGAGAAACCCGCTCGATAAAGCGAACCGGCGTCCATTAAGCTGCCGCCAAGATTAAATATGCGCTGAATCGGGGAGCAAAACCGGTGGCGGTGCTGCTGCAACCGAGCGCTCAAGCCCTGGATTTGCTTGCTCCAGACAGGCGGCGTTTTGCAAGGTAGTTGTCGCGTCAGCCGTGTTTTTAAGCTGCTATTTTCAGTGCCGGTTGCTCTCTGTCTGGATTGAGTGTGACAGCGCCGATAGGTTGCCAATTTCGAGTCGCGCCCGACCAGCGATGCGGGTGTTGATTGCGAGCATGCTGGTAAAGCGCATGACGCTTGGCCAGCACCTCTTGATCCTCGCCGCGATGCCGCTGCGCCGGGGTCACGAAGCGGATGCGGCTATGCCGGTGTTCGTGGTTGTACCAGCGGATAAAGTCGCGCACCCAGCTGCGTGCTGCATCCAAATCGGCAAAGCCATCCTGCGGCCATTGCGGGCAGTATTTCAGGGTTCTAAACAGCGATTCTGAGTAGGGGTTGTCGTTGCTCACCCGTGGTCTCCCGCGCGACGGCGTAATGCCCAGGTCGTACAGTTTGCTCAGCAGCGTCACTGATTTCATCGGTGCGCCGTTATCCGAGTGCAACACCAAGGGCCGGCCGGCGCAGCGCTCAGTCAGTACGGTGCGCTGCATCAGTTCGGCCGCCAGTTCGCCGCTTTCTTGTTCGTAGACTTCCCAGCCCACGCCCTTGCGGCTGTAGATATCCTCGATCAAATACAGGTAGTAATACTTCCCGCGCACCTTTGAAGCCAGGTAGGTGATGTCCCACGACCAGACCTGGTTGGCCTTCGTAGCGTTGTGCGTGGTCGGCGCGGCATGCTTGTGCGGTGTATGACTGCGGCCACGTCGATGCTGCTGATCGGCGGCTTTAAGGACGCGATAAAAGGTCGCCTCCGAGGCCAGGTAGCGGCCTTGATCGGCCAACCTTGGCACGACCTGGCTGGGCGGCAGGCTGGCGAATTCCGGGCTGTTGCAGGCAGCCAAGATCGCGCTGCGCTCGCACTCACTCAGGGCGTTCAACGGTCGTGGGCGTAGCGTGGTGGTGCGCACGTCAGCCTGCACCACCGGCGTAGACGCCCAGCGTTGCAGGCTGCGTAGCGACAGCCCGATCTCAGCGCAGGCAACCGCCTTGCGCGCACCCGAAACCACCGCATGGTTAAAACGCTCAACGAGTTGTTGCCGTTCTGGCAACGAGGTCAGACGTCCTCGCTGTCGTTTCCCCAGAAGGCATTCATCTTTTTTCGTAGCACCAAGATGGCGGCGGTCTCTGCCAGCGCCTTGTCCTTGCGCCGCAGTTCGCGCTCTAGCTCTGCGATGCGCTTCTTGTCGGCACGCGCTTGTTCGCGCTCGGCTTGACGCTGAGCCTGGGCCGACTGCTGGCCGCTGATGCACGCTTGGCGCCATGCGCTGATTTGCTCAGGGTACAAACCCTTGCTGCGGCAGTACTCACTGAGCTCAATCTCACTCAAGGACGCCGCGTGCAGCACCGCTGCAAACTTGGCTTCAGCCGGCCAATTATCGGTTTGTTTCTTGTCTCCAGGCACCACCGCACCTCCTGCTTTGAGCTTGGTTCGCCAAGCATACAGCGTCGCTTCGGGGATACCTTCTTGGCGCGACAACGCCGCCACAGACATGTTTTGTGGCGGGAGTAATTTGTTCAGCAGGGCAGCTTTACGCTCAGGTGAATAACTCGACATATCAGCTCTCTTTGACGCCCCCGATCTATCGTTTTGATAAATCAGCCGAGGCGACAACTAGCCTGACACCGGGGGCAGGGCTGGGAGCTTAAGTTGATGACATTGGGCTAAAGCCCGCCCTTTAACCAAGCGTTATGTTGTTGGGAAATATGATAGTCAGCTATGAAACTTGAAAGTATTGAGTTACTTATCGATGGCTCGGGCGAAATTTCTATCGGAAGGGCTGGGCCAGTTCGATGTGCTGCATGTGCGTCTGATGAGGATCAGTGTCTTGCAATGTTGGTCAGGCGGCCTGATGAGCCATTATCTGAGTTGCTAAAACGGCTTGATTCTGCAATAGAGGATGCGATTGAACGGCAAGTATTTGCGGATGAGATCAATGGATAGTGGCCAAGACGCTGTTCATGACTGTTACGGCATGCCAGATAACGGCGTGTCGATTAGGCTGGAAAAAAATTATGTAAGGCGCGAAAGTTTCGTATGGTGCCTGTTTATAGAAAGGCAAGCGACGGAAGGCGATTTGGAGGAGAACCATCATCTCGAGGAGGTTGGCGAGATGATTTGGACGACGGTTGTTGAAATTGGGTTCTGCCCATACTGCGGGCAAGAGCTTGCCGTTCCCGGCAGAAATAAGCCAGGTGATTTTGGTCGCTTTGCTCATTTTGACTGCTCAGCCTGGGCGAGCCGATGGTGCTGACCTCAACAAAACATAACCAGGCCATGCACCGGATGCCAAAACCTCCGCTTCACTGCGGTTTTGCCACCGTTGAGGCGGGCGTTAGGCGCAAAAGCAAAAACATCTGGAGCATGGAAGTTATGCAACCCAGTAACAAATGTCAGGCATAAACATTAAGATATGGCAAAGCCCAAGGAAAAGCTCACTCCAGCGCAAAAGCTAGCGAAGAAAGCCGCGAAGGCAGAGCGGAAAATGAAATATGAGTGGATATTTATGAACGGCAAACAAATAAGGATAAAGCGGCCACCAACCATGGATGGCATAGATGTAGGTCAGTTCGTTGCGGAAAACGCTGATTCAATCTGGCTTCATCAAAATGAACTGTGGGAATTGATTCCAGTTGAAGATCATTAGACAGTCGTTTTAGCTACTGTGTCGTATTCGGCCACAGCGTCCGGCTCAAGTTGCTGGCCTAGCAAACGGTTAAAATCGCTCGCAGAGACGTGCTAAAGTCCGCCCCTTAACCAGGCGTTACGCAATCAAGCAATGGTGATCGCATGATACTTGAGGTGAAAGTTGAATTAATATTCAATATTCATGAGGAAGTTGATCTATGGAAGGGAGTAATCGAAATAGACTCTTCGTCAACGCTAGAAGATTTTCATTTTGCGATTCAAGATGCTGTTGAGTTTGACGATGATCATCTTTACGAATTTTACGTGTCTAAGACGGTGCGAGGTCGTAATAGGGTAACTTTTGACGATGAAAATGAGAAAATATATGAAGTGACACTTGACGGTTTGTTCCCTCTTGATAAAGGGCATGGTCTTTACTATATGTTTGATTATGGGGATAGCTGGCTGTTCAAGATAACAAAGTCTAGAAAACATCCACGTCACTCAAGTGAAGGCATAGAGTACCCGAGACTTGTCAGTGAGTCAGGAAGAAGGCCGGAGCAATATCTGGTTGAGAATTGGTAGATTTCATAATAGCATGCCAGTCGGTCACAAAACCGCTGCGAGATTCCGCTCGGTTGAGCTTAAACGTTATATTTTTCATCGCGTACAGGTGCTAAATGAAAGATTCCGATATTAAGGCAGTTGCAGAAGTTTTGGAAAAATGGAACCCGTTGGGAGAGTACGCGGATTCGATCGCTGATTTAGAGGGTTACAAAACCGAGGCCATTGATATTGTTTCGATGCTGTCATTCTCGGCAGGAAAAATATCGACCGCGATGGCAATTGGCGAAGTTCTGTCTGAAGCATTTGAGTTGCCTCTGGATACGGCAGCCGTTCAAGCTGCGGCTAACGAAATTGATGGTATTTTAGGAACGAAACGCTGAGGCGATGAACCTAGCGGCTCGCTGCAGCACGGCTGGGGCATACGGCAGGCTACCCGCGCCTTCGGCCTCTTACCCAGAGCGTTATTAAGCTGATCGGTAACGATAAATGTCACATAGATACCACAAACAATTGCGTCGGTTCCTTGAGGATGTCAAAGATATTGAAGATGCTAAAAATGCAATATATGAGATGTCCGATGAAATAGATAATGCTGTAATAGTATCCGGTCAAATGGTCGGGGAAGATACCAATAAGATTATTATCGAGGGCGGCGGCAAGAACTGAGTGCAACACCTGACCTTTCCGGTACGGTGCTGCCCCTATGTCTTATTCCGAACTCAGCGTTGAAGAGCGCGCCACCATTCAAATCGGTCGTGCCCAAGGCTTCAGCCTGCGCAAGATTGCCTGCTTGATCACCCGATCCCCTTCGACCATCAGCCGTGAGCTGCGCCGCAATCGAGATGCCTGTGGCGGCTACTCGGCCCGCTTGGCCCAGCAGCAGATGCAGGACCGCCGTCAGGTTTGTCGACCGATGCGAAAACTGTTGCCGGGTAGCGAGCGCTTCGAGTTGGTGGCCCATATGCTGCGTGGGCGTTTGTCTCCAGAGCAGATTGCCGGCAAGCTGCGCAGCATGAACACTCCCAGCCTCAGAGATGCCTACGTCTGTCGCGAGACGATCTATAACGCGATCTATGCCTTGCCGGTCGGCGAGCTGCGTAAGGAGCTGATCATCTGCCTGCGCCAAAGCAAGACGACGCGCAGACCGCGTTCTGGCGGCGTGGATCGGCGCGGACAGATCCCCGAGATGGTCAGCATTCATGTGCGCCCGCCGGAGATCGAAGACCGGCTGATGCCGGGGCATTGGGAAGGCGACCTGATCAAGGGTAAGGCCAACGCCTCGTCTGTAGGCACGTTGGTGGAGCGCACCAGTGGCTACCTGATGCTGGTGAAGATGAATGACGCGACGGCAACCTCGGCGATGGAGGGCTTCAGTGCAGCGTTCAATGGCATGCCGTTGGCGATGCGCAAGAGCATGACCTACGACCAGGGTCGAGAAATGGCGCGGCATGCTGAAATCACCCAGCAGACCGGGGTGGCAATTTACTTCTGCGACCCACACAGTCCCTGGCAGCGCGGCAGCAACGAGAACATCAACGGCCTGATCCGGCAGTACCTGCCCAAAGGAACGGACTTGTCGGTGCATAGCCAGGAAACGTTGGATGCCATTGCCTTGCAAATGAATATGCGTCCCCGTAAACGCTTCGACTTTAAATGCCCGATCGAAGTTATTGGGGAAGTAATGCAAAAGGCCATGACAATGCAGCATGATGCTCCAGCCTCAATTCAATAACCCTGTTGCACTCAGCTCCTGCAACCGCCGAGATTGGGAAAAGGCATGGTCTTCTGGTTTTTTCATTTGGCTTGACTGTTTCATATCGAGCGCCATAAACATGTACTGAAATTATCGGTTGAACCGATGGTTATTCCGCTTTCAAAATAAGCGGCCGCCCTGTATTTACAGCGTCAAGGAACAGATTGATATTTGACCGTTCGGCGTAGCAGCCAGTTGTTGCGATTGTCGAAGTTTGGCGCAGAAGAAGCATAATCAGTGGCTGCACTGTGGCTATTTTTCCGTTGTTTAGCAGCGCCAAAGCGACGCGTGGGCCGGGCGACCGAAGCGCCTAACCAGCCGGATGCAGGCACCGGCCAATAGCGGCACTTGGTGGCCCTGCCAATTTCTCCGCTTATGAGTCGTCTGCACAACTCCGGCAACAATGTCAGAATGGCCGCTTCCCGACGACCACCGACCCTGATATGAAAATCCTCAGCCTGCGCCTGAAGAACCTCAATTCGCTGAAGGGCGAGTGGAAGATCGATTTCACCGCCGAGCCGTTCAAGGACAACGGCCTGTTCGCCATCACCGGGCCGACCGGCGCCGGCAAGACCACCTTGCTCGACGCCATCTGCCTGGCCCTGTACCACCGCACGCCGCGCATGAGCAGCGTGTCGGCCAGCGCCAACGAGCTGATGACCCGGCACACCGGCGATTGCCTGGCCGAGGTCGAATTCGAGGTCAAGGGCGCGCGGTACCGCGCGTTCTGGAGCCAGCGCCGCGCCCGCGACAAGGCCGGCGGCGCGCTGCAGGCGCCCAAGGTGGAGCTGGCTGCGGCCGACGGCACTATCCTCACCGACAAGATCAACGAGAAGCTGCGCGAGACCGAGCGCCTCACGGGCCTGGATTTCGAACGCTTCACCAAGTCCATGTTGCTGGCCCAGGGCGGTTTTGCCGCCTTCCTCGAAGCCAATGCCAACCAGCGCGCCGAGCTACTCGAAGAACTGACCGGCACCGACATCTACGGACAGATTTCCCAGCGCGTGTTCGAGCAGACCCGCGAGGTCAAGGGCGCACTCGATCAACTGCGTGCGCGCGCCGAAGGCGTCGAGTTGTTGGGCGACGAACAGCGTCGCGAGCTGCAGCTCGAAGCCGAACGCCTGGGCGCCGAAGACACCCGCCTGAATGCCGAGCAGGTCGAACTGCAACGCCAGCGCCAGTGGCGCGATGACCTGGGCAAAGCGCAGAGCCAGCAACACAGCACGGCGCTGGCCGAGCAGCGGGCCCAGGACGAATTGCAGGCCGCCCAGGCGCAGCTGGCGCAACTGGCCGCCAGCGAACCAGCGGCAAAGTTGCAGCCGATTTATCGCGACTGGCAGCAGGCGCAGCAGGCCGTGCACCAGGCTGAGCAGGCCTTGCAGCAGACCCGGATCGAGCAGCAGCAGGCCGCGCAGCGCAGCAGCGCCTGCCTGTGGCAGGCGCACCAGTTCAGCCAGCAACTGCTTGGCGAGCGGCAGCATGCGTACGATCAGCTGGCCGCGCAGCGCCAGCAGCTGGAAACCCGCCTGGTCGAGCACGCACAGCACGCTCGGCTCGGTGAGCAACTGGTGGCTTGGCGCAGCCAGTTCGCGGCACGCCAACAGTTGGGCGTGGACATCGACCAGCTCGGCAGCCGCCAGCAGCAGACCGCGCAGGCCGTGCAGGTGCTGGATCGGCAGTTGACCGAGCAGGCCGCGCAGTTGAGCGCCGAGCAGGCGCACCTGCTTGCGGCGCAACGGGTGGAAGGCGAGCAACAGCGGCTACTCGATGGCCTGTTGGCCGGGGGCAGCGAAGCCGCCCTGCGTGAGCACTGGCAGCTGCAGCACCGCCGCAGCGGCCTGCTGGGCCAGCTCAAGCAGCTGGCCAGCACGCGCCAGCAGTTGGCCGAACAACAGACGCAGCTGGACGGAAAACTGAGCGAATTGCACGGCCAGCACGCCGCCAAGGATGCCGAAGTGCTCGCCTTGCGCGCGCGCTACAAGGACGTGCAGCAACAGCTGCGCGACCAGGAAAAACTGCTGGAGCAGGAGCAACGCATCCAGGCCCTGGAGACTTACCGCGCGCAGCTGCAGGAGGGCCAAGCCTGCCCGTTGTGCGGTGCCCACGAACACCCGGCGATTGCCGCCTACCAGGCACTGGACGTTTCCGCGACCCAGCAGACCTTGCTGGCGAAGAAGGCCGAACTGGAAAACCTGACCGGCAGCGGTCAGCGCCTGGCCAGCGAGCTGGCGACCTTGACCACCCAGCTTGAGCAGCAGCGGCAGCAGTTGCAACGTACCCATCAGGAGCACACTCAGCAGGAGCAACGCTGGCAGCAGTTGACCGAGCAGCTCGGCACCGTGCTGGCCGATGCTGCCGCCCTGGCCGCGTATGAGCAGCAGCAGGCGGGTGAGCTGGATGCCATCCAGCGCAGTCTGGATCAGCTCGAACTCGTGAAGAGCGCCCACGACGGCGCGCGCACGGCTCGTCAGCAGCTCGAACAGGCGTGCATCGCCAGGCAGCAACAGCTGGCTCTGAGCAGTCAGCAGCGCCAGCATCAGGACAGCCAGGTGGCGGAGCTCGCCACCCGTCTCGAGCAATTGCAGGGCCAGAGCCGCGAGCGCGACAGCGTCCTCGGCGCAGAGCTGGGCGCCCTCGGCTATAACCTGCCAGTCGATGGTGATGCCTGGCTGCGCGAGCGCGAAGTCGAGTGGCATAGCTGGCAGCAGGCGCAACAACGGCGTCAGCAACTGGAGGGTGAGCAGCGTGAGCTGGAACATGCCCTCAGCGTTGCCCGCGAACTGCACGGCAACTGGCTCCAGCGCTGGGCGGCAGAGCAGCAGGAACAGCCGCCGGCACTGGCGGCGGTTGCCGATGCGCGGGCCGCCCTGCAGCAAAGCGAGGCGCAGCTAAGCCATGAGCAACGCCGCCATCAGCAATTGCACGGTACCCAACAGACCCAGGCGCAGCGGCTGATTGATGATCAGCACGACCTGCAGGCCAAGGTACAGCAATGGACGGCGGCCCTGGCCGCCAGCCCGTTCGGCGACGAGGGCGCATTCCAGGCTGCGCTGCTTGACGATCAGCAGCGTGCTGCGCTGTCCCGGCTCAAGCAACGCCTGGACAAATCCCTGGCCGAGGCCCAGGCGCTGAAAACCGCCGCCGAGCAACAGTTGGCGACCTTGCAGGCCAATCCGGCCAGTGAACTCGAGCGCGAACAGCTTGAACAACGCCTGCTGCTACTGACTGCCGAGCTGAAAACCCTGACCCAGCGCCAGGGCGAAATCCGCGCCCAGTTGCAGGGCGACGATGCGCGGCGGCAGAATCTGCAGAGTCTGTTCGCCGGGATCCAAGCCAAGCAGGTCGAGTACGATCTCTGGCAGCAACTCAACAGCCTGATCGGCTCGGCCGACGGCGCCAAGTACCGCAAATTTGCCCAGGGCCTGACCCTCGATCACCTGGTCTACCTGGCCAACCAGCAACTCGAACGCCTGCATGGCCGCTACCAGCTGGCGCGGCGTAGCAGCGGCGAACTGGAACTGGAAGTGATCGACACCTGGCAGGCCGATGTCGCCCGCGACACCAAGACCCTGTCCGGCGGCGAAAGCTTCCTGGTCAGCCTGGCCCTGGCGTTAGCCCTGTCCGACCTGGTCAGCCACAAGACCAGCATCGACTCGCTGTTTCTCGACGAAGGCTTCGGCACCCTCGACGGCGAAACCCTGGAAATCGCCCTGGATGCCCTCGATAGCCTGAATGCCAGCGGCAAGATGATCGGCGTGATCAGCCACGTCGATGCCATGAAGGAGCGGATTCCGGTGCAACTGAAAGTGCACAAGAGCGTGGGCATGGGCTACAGCGCCCTGGACCGCCGTTATGCCCTGTGACTCGCTGCAACCAACTGGCGCGCCGCGTCTTTACCTATACTGGCCAGGGCGCTGACCAGGCGCATTGATACATGTTGTGACCATGGACGTGATGCCCAACCAGGGCCGGGGGAGGAACACACTTTGCTCAGGTTGTTCATTTGTACTGCTTTGGTGTTTTTTTGCCCCGCCGTGGTTATGGCGGAGCAAACAGCGGCACAGCAGCTGACTTTTTGCCATGAGGACCAGGATGCCTATCCCTGGGTCATGACTGACAACACCGGACTCAACCTGCAGTTGCTCTGTTTGGTCGAGCAGAGCCTGCCGGTGACATTCACCTATGTTGCCGTGCCCTGGAAGCGTTGCCTGTCCGGGCTGGAGTAGGGCACTTAAGACGGCGCCTTCGCCTCCAGCTTCAAGGTCGAGCGCATGAGCGCCGGGCGCTATCCCGTGGCGGCAGATGGTCAGCCTGATGCGAGCAAGCGCCTGCACATGTCGCGTTACGCGCTATACCGCCGCCGGGGCGACTCGGTGACCTGGGACGGTTCGGCGTTCCGCCAGCTGAATGGTCGAATCGGTTCCCTGAGCGGGTTTTCCATTGTGGCTTTTCTGCGTGAGCAGGGCGCCGAGGTGGATGAAACCAGCCGCGACCCCTTGGCGCTGCTGCGGATGCTCCAGTACGGACGTATCGAGGCGGCGGCGCTGCAGAGTCAACGCGCCGACTTCGTCCTGCAGGCCAATCCGCAACTGGCCGAATTGATCGAGAAGGTCGAGATGCTGCTGGAGGAAAAACCTTACTACCTGATGTTGTCCAAGACCCTGGTCGCGGACCATGCCGCCCTGACAGAGGCCATCTGGAGCGCCATCGCGTTGCAGCGCGAGTCAGCGACCTATCAGCAACGTATGCGTGTGTTCCTGAGCAGTGCCACACCGTGAGGCGTGCCGCTGGCGGCCGACGAATCCATGCAGGGACAGGCTGCTAGGGCGTGGCGACGATAAAGCGCAGCACCACGGCGGCCAGCTCTTCGCCCTGGTCTTCCTGGAGGAAATGCCCGGCACCGACGATGGTGGTATGGGCCTGGCCCTGGGTGCCGGGAATCAGCTTTTGCATCAGTTTGTCGCCGCCGGCGGTGATCGGGTCGCTGTCGCTGAAGGCGGTCAGGAACGGCTTGCACCAATTCGCCAGCACCGTCCAGGCCGCGCGGTTGGCCGCCGCGGCCGGGTCGTCCGGGGTGGTCGGCACTAGCAGGGGAAACTGACGGGCACCTTCCTTGTAGCGCTCGTCCGGGTAGGGCGCGTCGTAGGCGTCAATCACCGTTTGCGGCAAGGTCGTCACGGTGCCGCCCTTGATCACCCCGCCGGCAGGAAATACCGGCACCTCCTGGGAGAATTTCTGCCAGTTACTGAAGGCTTCGCCGGGAGTGTGATCGCCGGTTGGCAGCATGGTGTTGGCGGCAACTACCCGAGCGAAGCGCTGCGGGTTTTCCGCGACCAGGCGCAGGCCGATCAGGCCGCCCCAGTCCTGGCAGACCAGGGTGACGCGCTTGAGGTCGAGCTGCTCGAGTACCGCGTGCATCCAATCAACGTGACGTTGATAGCTGTAGTCCTGGCGTTGAGTCGGCTTGTCGGATCGGCCAAAACCGATCAGGTCGGGGGCGATCACCCGATGCCCGGCGGCGACGAGTAGAGGGATCATCTTGCGATACAGGTAACTCCAGGACGGTTCGCCATGCATCAGCAGCACGGGAGCGGCTGCGGCCGGCCCCTCGTCGAGGTAGTGCACGCGCAACTGGCCGCCCTCGCGGTCATCCACCTGCAGGTAGTGGGGCGCGAACGCATAGCCCGGCAGATTGGTAAAGCAGCTGTCAGGGGTGCGTAAAAACTCCATGGGGTTGTTCCTCTCGGTGGCCAAGCAGGTAAATTGTGCTGTGCCGGTGCCGCTGTACAGTGAGTTGGCTGTCATGAATATAGCTGCATCAGCGGGCAGGGGCCGCGTCCAGCGCTTGAACCCCAGGCATACGCGTGCATGATGGCCTCGCAAAACTACCCGGCTGCCCCGTCGCCGTAGGGGCCGCCACAAGCCAACCGAGGCACGGTGCCAGTAGCCAGCCTGCGACTCTTTGTCGAGACTATGCTCGACGTGGGTGCAGCGAAGCAGAATTGCTCCCCATCAAAACCCTCCACAGCAGGATCGCCAGTGATCGCCGTATTTCTAGTCAACAGCCTGATCGTGATAGCCGCCGTCATCATCCACTACGAATTCCTCTATCGGCTGACGCTGCTGTTGCCGCACATTCAGGTGCGCCATCGCTTTCGCATCGTGTTGGGGGTCGGTGGCGCTCTGCTGGCGCATGCGGTCGAGGTGTGGATCTTCGCGTTCGCCTACTATTTGATGCACCGCGCCGGTGGCTGGGGCTACCTGGAAGGCAACTTCAACGGCAGTTTGATGGACTCGGTGTATTTCTCCTTCACGACCTTCACCACCCTTGGCTTTGGCGATATCCAGCCGCACGGCGATCTGCGCTTCCTGACCGGAATTGAATCGCTCACCGGATTGGTGTTGATTACCTGGACCGCGACTTTTCTCTTCGTGGAAATGCAGCGGTTCTGGAATACGCGATAGCCCGGGGCGTTGCCGCGCGGTCATCGTTGCTGACCGGCTTGGCCGTTGGTAACTGTCCCGAGCAGGCGCATGATCACTGTAAGTTCTGAAGAGCATCGCCAATGGCCAAGCCCCCGCTAATTCCATCCTCAGCCTCCGCGCTCGGGCGTTTTTTCAAACTGGCCGGCACTGCGACACGCATCGGTGGCGGACTGCTCGGACAGCAGCTCAGCCTGGGCCGCTCGGCCATCGATTGGCAGCCGGTGGCCGAGCAACTGGGCACTGTGCTCGGCGAGATGAAAGGCCCGGTGCTCAAGCTTGGGCAGATGGCTTCGCAATGGCACGAAGTGCTCCCGGAACCTGTGGCGCAGGCCTTGAACAAACTGCAAAACCGGGTGCCGGCGTTGCCCTTCAGCGCCCTGCAAGGGCATTTGCAGCAGGTCTATGGCGATGATTTAAGCCAGTTCTTCCAGAGTATCGAGGAGCAGCCGTTTGCCGCCGCTTCGCTTGGCCAGGTGCATCGGGCGGTGGCGCTGGATGGGCGGGCGCTGGTACTCAAGGTGCAGTACCCCGGTATCGCCGAGATCTGCGCAGCGGATTTGCGCCAGTTGCGTCGTCTGCTGCCGCTCGGGCGCTTGTTCCGCGCGCCAGCCGAACAGTTGGAAGGGGTCTATCAAGAACTGGCGGCGGTGATCGCGGCCGAGCTGGATTACCCGGCGGAGATGCGCCGCCTGCAGCAGTTTCGCGCGCACTTTGCCGACTGGCCGGGGTTGCGCCTGCCGCAGCCGCAGGAAGATCTGTGCCGGCCGGGCGTACTGGCGTTGAGCGAAGAGCCCGGGTTGCCCTTTGCCGAAGTCGCTCAGGCCAGTGCTGAGGTGCGCGAACGCCTGGCCCTGACTCTGGTGCGCTGGTTGAGTACGCAGGCCTTCGAGCTGGGGTTGCTGCATGCCGACCCGCATCCGGGTAATTTCGCCTACACCGCCACCGGCGAATTGGTGGTGTATGACTTCGGCTGCGTTCAGGCATTGTCGCCCGCGTTGCTGGGCGCCTATGTGCAAACCTACCGGGCGCTGCAGGCGCGCGATGGCGAACAGCTGGAGCGGGCTTTCCAGGCACTGGGCACACGCCAGCCGCAATCGACCACCCCTTATGGCCTGTATCGCCAGTTGCATGGATTACTCGGGCCGTTGTTGCAGCGGGGCAAGTGCTGGGATTTCGCCGCCACGCCGCTGCACCAAAAGGTGCAGGCGCTGTTGCCGGATGTATTGGGCGCGCTTGGCAGCCTGCAGCCGGCGCCGGCCACCCTGCTGGTCAACCGCACTCTGGAAGGGCATTACTGGAATCTCAGCCGGCTGGGTGTGGCCTTGCCGCTGGCGGATCTGCTGCATGAGCAGATGGCGCTGGTGCAGAGCCACTAGCCGGTCGGGAGTAGGGGCGGCGTAAACCTGCGCGCACCAGCCCAGGCACGACCGGATTATGGCTCTACTAAATCGGCTTCGAGGTCGACCGTCTGGCCGGGTGTCTGTTGGTATTTGCCTAGCTGCAGGTCGCGAAAATACTGCTGGTAGCGGCCGCTGTCGCGATACTGCTGCAGGCGCCGGTTGAAGCGCTCGCGCAGCGCCTGGCTGCCTTCGAGCTGCGTGGGGAACAGCAGGTAGCTGAAGTTGTTGAGCAGTGGTTTGCGGTGGTGGGTAATTTTGCCGATGTCGGCTGCGGTGAAATGGCTGTGCAGTGCGGTGTAGCCGACGCTGATCTCCTGCGGGTAGAGCGCCACGCGATTTTTCAGCAGTTTCTCGAAGTTCTGCATGTCGCTGGAGACCCGCTCCATGCGCACGTTGCCGGTGCCCAGCAATTCATCGAATTTGGCGCCATAGCTGTATCCCAGACCGCCGCCCAGGGTCATGCCGGTCAAGTCGTAGGGGCTCTGCCAATCGAACGGAAAGTCTTTCAGGTGGAAAAACACGAACTGTTCATCGAGGATCGGCGCGCTATAGAGGAAATCCGCCTCGCGCTCGTTCTTGTGCATCCATATCGCGCTGGCGGCGAATCTGCCAGCGGCGGTTGCCGCATAGGCGCGCGGCCAAGGCAGGAATTGGAAGCTGACGCGATAGCCTTCATCGGCGAACAGGTCGCTGATCAGGTGGGCAATCACGCCGTTGTGCTTGAGGTCGGTAGACAGGTAGGGCGGCCAGTCGCCGACGCTGATGCTCAGCGCCTGCCGTTCGGCGGCCTGAGTGTTCAGGCACAGCAGCAGGCAAAGGCTGGTGCATAGTCGTCTTGCATTCATTTGCGCTACTCGCTTGGCACTGCAGCCATAGTGGCACGTTGGCCAATTTTTGCTCAATGCGCATTGTGCTGTATCGCACGCAGGTCAGTGCTTGAGGATTCGGCGCATGCCCTGGACGCTTAAAAAACGCGGCGATGACGACGATTTGATCTGTGAATGTTGCGTGCCTATGGTCATAAACAGCAAGCCAGTTAACCTTAAGGGGCTGCTCGGCCGTATTGCCGAGTCGAGCGTTTTTGGTCATCAACCAACAGGGTGGAAAAACCATGTCTTTATTAGGCAAGCTACTGGGTCGTGTGCTGTCAGTGCTGGCGCTGTGGGGCGTAATGGCTGCTGCCCAGGCGCAGCCAAACGTGGTGGTCGCCTCCAAGATCGACACCGAGGGCGCGGTGCTGGGACAGTTGATCTATCAGGCGCTCAAGCGTGGCGGGGTGCCGGTTGAAGATCGCACCCAGCTCGGCGCCACCAATATCGTGCGCAGTGCGCTGATCGCCGGTGAGGTCGGTATCTACCCGGAGTACACCGGCAATGGCGCGTTCTTTTTCGACAGCGCCGACAGCGGCCTGTGGAAAGACGCCGAGCAGGGCTACGCCAAGGTCAAGGAATTGGATCTTGCCGCCAACCAGCTGGTCTGGCTCCAGCCTGCCAATGCCAACAACACCTGGGCGATGAGTGTGCGCGGCGACCTGGCACGCGCCCACGATCTGAAGACGCTGGATGATCTGGCCCGCTACCTGACAGAGGGCGGCGACTTCAAGTTCGCCGCCAGCGCCGAGTTCGTCGAGTCACCAACGGCGCTCCCGGCGTTCCAGGAGGCCTATGGCTTCAAACTTGCGTCCGAGCAGCTGCTGATCCTCGCTGGCGGCAATACCGCGGCGACCATCCGCGCCGCGTCGTTGCAGACCAACGGCGTCAATGCGGCCATGACCTACGGCACCGATGGTGGGTTGAACGCCTTGGATCTGCTGGTACTGGACGACACCCGCGGCGTGCAGCCGGTCTATCAGCCAGCGCCCGTGGTGCGCGCGGATGTACTCGAGGCCTATCCGCAGATCGCCGCACTGCTCCAGCCGGTCTTCGCCGCCCTGGATCTGCAGACCCTGCAGCGGCTCAATGGCGAGGTGGCGGTGCAGGGCGCCGAGCCGGCGCAAGTGGCGGCAGCGTTCCTCGACAACCTGGGCCAATGATCTCGGCATGATGCTGCCACTGTGGGGCAATAGAGTCATTCCTGTGCTGGCGCTGATGGCGCTGGCACTGCTGTGGAGCCTGGATTTCGTCAGCATTCAGCCCAACCGCATCGCCCCGGGCAATGGCCTGGGGCTGCTGGCGGCTGTGGGGCTGACGTGGGCGTTGTCGCTAACGGCGGCGTTGCTGGCGTGTGCGTTGCTGGCGCTGCGCCCGCAGTATCCGGCCTACTGGCCGATCCTGATGATGGTGTTGCTGCTGTTGCTGCAATTACCCCTGAGCCTGGCCTGGAGCATCGAGCGCCATATCGGTGCGGACATGCCCTATGCGCGGGTTGGTCTAGGCGCGGGTTACTGGAGCCTGCTGTTCCTGCTGGGGTTGCTGTTGATCGAGCTGCAACAGCGCCTGCGTCTCGCGCGTGCCTGGCTGCTCGGCAGCGGCGTCGCCCTGGCCCTGCTGCTGTGGTTGCTGGCCCCGCCGGATTGGCTGGAGCCGTTGGCGTTGTTGCGTGAGTACCGCTCACGCCGCAGCCAATTTGCCGCGGCCTTGTCTAGCCATCTGGGCCTGGTCGGTGGAGCCGTGGGGCTGAGCTTGCTCTTGGGCAGTGTCATCGCCCTGTTGCTGCAACGTTATCCCGGGGCGCAAAAGGGCAGTATCGGCCTGCTGAGTTTTATCCAGACCATTCCCAGCCTGGCCCTGTTTGGCCTGCTGATCGCGCCGCTGAGCTACCTGTCTGCGCAGTTTCCCTTGCTGCAGCAGCTGAATATCCGCGGGATCGGCTGGGCGCCGGCACTGCTTGCCTTGATCGCCTACAGCCTGCTGCCGATTGTGCGCAATACCTGCGTCGCCCTGCAGGAAGTCGAGGCTGCTGTCATCGAGTCCGCCCGCGGCATGGGCATGAGCCCCACCCAGGTGTTCCTGCAGGTACGCCTGCCACTGGCCATGCCACTGATCATCGAAGGCGTGCGGGTTACCAGCATCCAGGCAATCGGCCTGACGGCAGTCGCCGCGCTGATAGGCGCGGGCGGTTTTGGCACCTTTATCTTCCAGGGCCTGGGGCAGTCGGCGATGGATCTGATCATCCTCGGCGCCTTGCCCATCATCGTCCTGGCGCTGCTGGCGGACAGCCTGTTCAGTCTGTTGGCAGAACGCTTTTCCACTGGAGTGAGTCGATGATCGAGCTGAGTAATGTCAGCAAGCTGTTTGGCCAGACCCAGGCGGTGGACGATATCTCCCTGACCGTGCAAACCGGCGAACTGTGTGTGCTGGTCGGTACCTCGGGCTGTGGCAAGTCGACCACCTTGCGCATGATCAATCGCCTGATCGCGCATTCGGCTGGCAGCATCCGCATCGATGGCCGGGACATCGAGCAGATCGATCCGCAACAGCTACGCCGCGGCATCGGCTATGCGATCCAGAGCACCGGCCTGTTTCCACACTGGACGGTGGCGCGCAACATCGCCGTGGTGCCGCGCCTGCTCGGTTGGCCGGCCGAACGGGTGCGTCAGCGGGTCGAGGAGTTGCTGCAGTTGCTCGAGCTGACTCCGGCCGAGTTTGCCGACAAGTACCCCAGCCAGCTGTCCGGCGGCCAGGCCCAGCGGGTCGGCGTGGCCCGCGCCCTGGCCGGCGACCCGGACATCCTGCTGATGGACGAACCCTTCGGCGCACTCGACCCGATTACCCGTGAAAGCCTGCAGAACGAGCTGTTGCGCATCCAGCAGCAGGTGCGCAAGACCATCGTCTTCGTCACCCATGACATGGACGAGGCGCTCAAGTTGGCCAACCGTATCGTGGTGATGGACAAGGGCCGGATCGTCCAGCAGGACAGTCCGCAGGCGCTGCTGGGCAAACCGGCCAATGCCTTTGTCGAGAACCTGCTCGGCGGCCAGGAGCGCGGCCTGAAGCAGGCCGGGCTGTTGCGCGTCGATACCCTGATGCAGGCGCTGGCCACGCCTGTCGTGCCCGCCGCTGGGCCCACGCTCAAAGACTCGGACAGCCTGCGCCAGGCGTTGTCGCTGATGCTCTGGCATCGCTGCAGCAGCTTGCCGGTGGTCGATACGCAGGGTCTGCAGGTCGGTGTGCTGCAGCTGGATGCGCTGATGAACCGAGCCCAGTGAGCACACTCGGACTGCTACGTGGTGGCGGCTGGCAGCCGTTGCTGTGGCTGGCCTTGTTGCTGGCGGCGGCACTGGGGCTGGCCGAGCTGGAGGGATTGTTTCGCCTGATCGAGCCGGACAGCCGCACGGTGATCTACGGCCGCGCCGCCTTCATCGACCTGCTTGGCAGCCATCTACTGCTGGTGGCGCTGGCGGCCGGCGTCTCCAGCCTGGTCGGGGTGGGCGCGGCGATCATGGTGACCCGGCGCTGGGGCGCGGATTTTCTGCCGCTGGTCAGCCAGCTCGCCTCGATCGGCCAGACCATACCGCCGGTAGCGGTGCTGGCCCTGGCGGTGCCGGCGCTCGGCTTCGGCAGCGGGCCGACGTTGTTCGCCCTGATGCTCTATGGCCTGCTGCCGATTCTGCGCAACAGCCTGGCGGGCTTGCGCGGCATCGATCCGGCGGTGCTGGAGGCGGCGCGCGGTATGGGCATGGCGCCGCTGCAGGTGCTCTGGCAGGTGGAGTTGCCGTTGGCCTTGAACGTTATCCTGGCCGGTATTCGCACCTCGGTGACTATCAACATCGCCACCGCGGCCATCGGCTCCACTATCGGCGCCAGCACCCTGGGTGATCCGGTGATCTCGGGGCTGGTCATCGGCAATACGGCCTTTATTCTACAGGGTGCCATCCTGATCGGCCTGCTGGCCGTGGCGGTCGACAGCCTGTTCGAGCAGCTGCAACGCTGTACGCCTGGAGCCTAGCGGGCTGCCGACGTCCGGTGTTTTTGCCCCTTGCGGCGCTACGCGCTGCTCTCGACGCCCGCGTGCTTGGCACCAGCAGAACCGTAGGTGGGGTTAGCCGCTGCAACGATATTCAGGCCGCTTGGCCTGTCCGGGAGCGGCATAACCCAGCATCGCAATTGAGCGATAGAGACCGCCTGCGGTGGTCTTTATTCACGGCTAAGGCCGCGTCTACGCACCGCTGGTTATTGGTGTCCACCGGGCTTTTCGCCAGCTCTGCTGCTGTGCGGCGGTTAGAAAGGTCCAGGCGACGAAGCGGCTCTGCTTCTGCCCCTGGGCCATTTCCACGGTGCGCACTTCGAGCGCGCCGGCTTGTTTCAAGGCGCTGTAAACGCCGGGCAGGTTGCTCGCCTTGGAAATCAGGCTGGTGAACCACAATACCTGCTGGGCATGCTGGGCACTTTCCTTGATCAAACGGCTGACAAAGCCTGCTTCGCCGCCCTGGCACCACAACTCCGCCGCCTGACCGCCAAAATTCAATACGGGCAGTTTGCGCTTTGGGTCGAGCTTGCCCAGGTTGCGCCATTTGCGCGTGCTGCTGCTGCTGGCTTCCTCGGCGTTGGCGTGGAACGGCGGATTGCACAGACTCAGGTCGAAGCGTTCGTCGGCTTGCAGCAGGCCCTGGAGAATATGCGCGCCATCGGTCTGCTGGCGCAGTTCGATGGCATCTCTGAGCCCCGGGTTGGCTTGCACGATGGTCTTGGCCGCAGCAATAGCGTTGCTGTCGATGTCCGAACCGAGAAACTGCCAGGCATATTCGCGGTTGCCCAGCAGTGGGTAGATGCAGTTGGCGCCGACGCCGATGTCCAGTGCGCGCACCTGGGCGCCCCGCGGTATCTCGCCGCCATTGCTGCTCGCCAGCAGATCGGCCAGGTAATGCAGATAGTCGGCGCGCCCAGGAATCGGCGGGCACAGGTAATCCGCCGGGATATCCCAATGGCTGATGCCGTAGAACTGTTTGAGCAGCGCCCGATTGAACACCCTGACCGCCGCCGGGTTGGCGAAGTCGATGCTCTCCTTGCCATAGGGGTTGATGATCACGAATGCCGCCAGCTCCGGGCTGGCCTTGATCAGTGCGGGAAAGTCGTAGCGACCCTGGTGGCGGTTGCGCGGGTGCAACTGGCCCTTGGCGGCATCGGGCCTGGCCGGCAAAGGAGGGCGCGGCGTGGATGGTTTACGGCTGGGGCGTTTGGTCGGCGATGTCATGCTGGCGCTATCGGCAGGGGCTGAGCGCGGCATTTTCCCATAGCTGCTGCGGCTGTGCTGGAAAAGAGTGTGCTTGATGGTTTGCTTTCAGCTCTGCGCAGCGTTAGTTGCCGACTAAGCGATATTCAGCCACATCGCCAGGTAATCGAAAAACAGGCAGTACAGTGCGATCGGCAGTGGCAGGCCAAGCAGGGTGCCGAGCAGGTAGGTACGAAAAGGCACGCCGGACAGGGCGAGGGTGTAGTTCAGCGCCGGCACCGTCTGGAACAGCGTGCGCAGGGCGATGATGCTCCACAACGGATGCCGATCCAGGCCGGCCAGTAGGCGTTGTGCCAGGCGGTTATCCAGTTCACGCAGGGCGTTGCCGCCCAGGTAGCGAATGGTCAGGAAGGTCAGCACGCAGGAAACGATGGCGGCCAGGTAGGTGGCAATGCCGCCATAGACCCGCCCGAGCGCCAGCACCGCGGCGGCGAGGAAGATCCAGCCGGGAATCTGGATCAGGTTGCCCAGGGCGAACAGCAGGATGAACAGCAGCAGGCCGATGACTGGGTGCATCAGAATCAAGTTCTGTAGGGCTTCCAGGCTGAACTGCGCACGGATGCCCAGTGCTTCGAACAGCAGGAACAGGCCCAGGAGAAACCCGATTACGCCTAACAGTCGGTGGGAGCTGCGCATGGCGAGTCTCTTGCTCAGGGATAACCGAGTATGCCCTTGATCTGCGCCAGGTTGGTCGCGATCCATTGTGGGTTGATCGCGCCCCAGTCACGAATGAGGTAATGCCCGGCGTTGTTGCGCTCGCCCTCTTGCTGGACGAAGACGCAGTCGATATCCAGATCGGCGAGTGCCGCCAGCGTGTCCTGGGCGGTACGCCGAGGCATGCCGGTGGCCTCCATCAAGGCCGGCACGCTGCAGGCCGTGTCACTATCGATCAGCCAGGCCACATAGAGGCGGCGGTAGAAGCTGGTTTTGGTCTTGCTGACATCCATCCCAGGGAACTCCTGCGGCAAGGGCAGGCTGCGCTGCTACGCGCGCACAGCCTGCCGTAAGCGATTGCTGATGGCCTGTCAGGCCAGGGTGGCGATACCGATATAGGTCGCCGCACCTGCCAGGTAGCCGATCAGGGCCAGCCAGCTGATCTTCTTCAGGTACCAGATGAAGTTGATCTTTTCCATGCCCATGGCTGCCACGCCGGCCGCCGAGCCGATGATCAGGCAGCTACCGCCGGTACCCGCACAGTAGGCCAGCATTTCCCAGAAGGTGCCATTCACCACGAAGTTGCCGAGCCAGCCGCTGTCGCCGCCGGCCACCGCCAGAGTATCGGGGCTGATCAGCGGGTACATCTTCATGGCGCCCGCCACCAGCGGCACGTTGTCGACCACCGAGGACAGCAGGCCGATGGCGATGTTGATGGCGTAGACATTGCCCAGACTATCTTTCAGCGCGGTGGCGACCTGGGTCAGATGACCGGCGGTGGCCAGGCTGGAGACGGCGAGCAGGATGCCGAGGAAGAACAGCACGCTGGTGGTGTCGATCTTGCGCAGTACGCCGACTACCGACAGAGGATGTTTGTCCTCTTCGTTCTTGCCGCGGTGCAGCACTTCGGTGACCACCCAGAGAATGCCGAGGCCGAACAGGATGCCCATATACGGCGGCAGGTGGGTGACGGTCTTGAATACCGGCACGAATACCAGGGCGCCGATACCGAGGATGAACACCAGGTTACGCTCGAATGCGGTGGTCGGGTCGCGACGTTCTTCCTTGGTTGGTTTCACCAGCGGGCGTTCGAATTCGCCCTTCATGGTCAGGCTCACCGCCAGCAGCGGTACCAGCAGACAGACCAGGCTGGGGATGAACAATTGGGCGACGATGCCGCTGGCGGTGATCTGGTTGCCGATCCACAACATGGTGGTGGTCACGTCGCCGATTGGCGACCAGGCGCCGCCGGCGTTGGCGGCGACCACTACGATGCCGAGGAAGAACCAGCGCTCGTGCTTGTCCTTGATCAGCTTGCGCAGCAGGGAAACCATGACGATGGTGGTGGTCAGGTTGTCCAGCGCGGCGGAGAGGAAGAAGGTGATGAAGCCAACCATCCACAGCAGGTGGATGCGCTTATTGGTGCGGATGCGGTCGGTGATGACCTTGAAGCCTTCATGGGCGTCGATCAGCTCGACGATGGTCATGGCGCCCATCAGGAAGAACAGGATCTCCGATATTTCGCCGAGGTGATGGCGCAGTTCGGTTGTGACTTCGTGGGACGCGCCTTCCGCCAACGCGGGGAGGATGCTCTCGGCACCCAGTACCAGTACCGTCCAACAGATGACGGCGGTAAGGATGGCCGAGGCGGCTTTGTCGATTTTAAGTGGGTGTTCGAGGGCGATGCATAAATAGCCGAGCACGAAGATCAAGGCCATAAGCATGTAAGCATACATAGGCGAGGTTTCCAGTCAGAGGTTTAAGGTTAGAAATAATTAGAAAAATAATGGGCGGCAGGATGCACCAATAGACCGGTGACTGGAAGGCATTGGGTGCGACACAGGCATAGATCGTGACTAAATGTCGCGGTGCCTTGACGGCAGACAAGAAGGGATTATTGGCTTGCCGTGGGCCGTTCTGGTTTGCGGCTGGGCGCAGGGCGCTGCAGGCAGCGCACCCTGGTTTATCGGCGTGGCACAAAAGCTGGCGGGCTGTCGCCAAGGAAAAGCCCGCGGTCTGGCGACGGCGGGCTTGGGATTTGACGCTTGTTTACGGCTTACAGACTGGCGATGCGCTCGCGCTGCTCGGCGAGCCTGCCGAGGGCCTGCTCGGCCTCGGCCAGTTTGGCGCGCTCCTTGTCGAGCACCTCGGCGGGCGCCTTGGCGACGAAACCTTGGTTGCTCAGCTTGCCGCCGACTCGCTTGACTTCACCGTCCAGGCGCTGGATTTCCTTGTCCAGGCGCGCCAGTTCGGCGTCCTTGTCGATCAGTCCGGCCATCGGCACCAGTACTTGCATGTCGCCGACCAGGGCGGTGGCGGACATCGGCGCCTCTTCGGAGGCGCCCAGCACGCGGACCGATTCCAGCTTGGCCAGCTTGTTCAGCAGCGGCAGGTTGTCGGCCAGGCGCCGTTGATCTTCGTCACTGGCGTTCTGCAGGATGATGTCGATGCGCTTGGCCATGGAGATTTTCATCTCGCCACGGATCTGCCGCAGGCCGAGCATCAGCTGCTTGACCCACTCGATATCGCCTTCGGCGGCGGCGTCGATGCGACTCTCGTTGGCTACCGGCCAGGCTTGCAGCATGAGGGTCTCAGCGCGCTCGCCACCTTGGGAGCGGCCAGCCTGGAGCTTGATCCGCTGCCAGATTTCTTCGGTGATAAAGGGCATGAACGGGTGGGCCAGACGCATGGCCACCTCCAGCACGCGGATCAGGGTGCGGCGGGTGCCGCGCTGGCGTTCGACCGACGCGTTCTCGTCCCACAGCACCGGCTTGACCAGCTCCAGGTACCAGGCGCAGTACTCGTCCCAGATGAACTCGTACAGCGCTTGCGCGGCCAGGTCGAAGCGGAAGGCGTCGAGCTGGCGAGTGACTTCGACTTCGGTGCGCTGCAGGGCGGAGATGATCCAGCGGTCCACCGAGGACAGCTCGACTGATTCGTCGTTGATCCCGGTGTCCTGGCCATCGGTGTTCTCGAGGACGAAGTTGGCGGCGTTCCAGATCTTGTTGCAGAAGTTGCGGTAACCCTCGACCCGGCCCATGTCGAACTTGATGTCGCGGCCGGTGGAAGCCAGCGCCAGGTTGGTGAAGCGCAGGGCGTCGGTGCCGTAGGCGGCGATGCCCTCGGGGAATTCGGCGCGGGTCTGCTTGGCGATTTTCTCCGCCAGTTTGGGCTGCATCATGCCGCTGGTGCGTTTGACCAGCAGGCTGTCGAGGTCGATGCCGTCGATGATGTCCAGCGGGTCGAGCACGTTGCCCTTCGACTTGGACATTTTCTGGCCCTGGCCATCACGCACCAGGCCATGCACGTAGACGGTCTTGAACGGGACTTGCGGCGTGCCGTCGTCGTTCTTCACCAGGTGCATGGTCAGCATGATCATCCGCGCGACCCAGAAGAAGATGATGTCGAAACCGGTGACCAGCACGTCGGTGGGGTGGAAGGTCTTGAGGAATTCGGTCTGCTGCGGCCAGCCGAGGGTGGAGAAGGTCCACAGGCCGGAACTGAACCAGGTGTCGAGGACGTCTTCGTCCTGGCGCAACTTGACCTCGCCGAGGTTGTGCTTGGCGCGCACTTCGGCTTCGTCGCGGCCGACGTAAACCTTGCCGGCTTCGTCGTACCAGGCCGGGATGCGGTGGCCCCACCACAGCTGGCGGCTGATGCACCAGTCCTGGATGTCGCGCATCCAGCTGAAGTACATGTTCTCGTACTGCTTTGGCACGAACTGGATCGCGCCGTCTTCCACGGCTTTTATCGCAGGCTCGGCCAGCGGCTTGGTGGAGACGTACCACTGGTCGGTCAGCCAAGGCTCGATGATGGTGCCGGAGCGGTCGCCTTTCGGCACTTTCAGCGCATGGTCGTCGATGCTTTCCAGCAGGCCGAGGGATTCAAACGCAGTGACTATCTGTTTGCGCGCGACAAAGCGATCCAGGCCGGCGTATTCGGCGGGCAGGCTGCCATCGACTTCGCTGTTGACGCTGCCGTCGACATTGAACACCTGGGCCGTCGCGAGCACGGCGGCGTCTTTGTCGAAGATGTTGAGCAGCGGCAGGTTGTGACGCTTGCCGACTTCGTAGTCGTTGAAATCATGGGACGGGGTGATTTTCACGCAGCCGGTGCCGAACTCTGGATCGCAATAGTCGTCGGCGATAATCGGGATGCGTCGGCCAACCAATGGCAGCTCGACGAAGGTGCCGATCAGCGCCTGATAGCGTTCGTCGTTGGGATTTACCGCGACGGCGCTGTCGCCGAGCATGGTTTCCGGGCGGGTGGTGGCGACGATCAGGTAGTCCTTGCCGTCAACCGTGGTGTTGCCGTCCGCCAGCGGGTAGCGCAGGTTCCACAGCTTGCCTTTCTCGTCGTGGTTTTCCACTTCCAGGTCGGAAATCGCCGTGTGCAGCTTGGTGTCCCAGTTGACCAGGCGCTTGCCGCGATAGATCAGGCCGTCTTCGTGCAGGCGCACGAAGGCCTCCTTGACCGCTTCGGACAGGCCGTCGTCCATGGTGAAGCGCTCGCGCGACCAGTCCACCGAACTTCCCAGGCGGCGGATCTGCCGGGTGATGTTGCCGCCGGACTCTTCCTTCCATTCCCAGACTTTTTCGAGGAATTTGTCCCGGCCCAGGTCGTGGCGGCTGATGCCCTCTGCGGCCAGTTGCCGCTCGACCACCATCTGGGTGGCGATGCCGGCATGGTCGGTGCCTGGTTGCCACAGGGTTTTGCGACCCTGCATGCGGCGGAAACGGATCAGCGCATCCATGATCGAGTTATTGAAACCATGGCCCATGTGCAGGCTGCCGGTGACGTTCGGCGGCGGGATCATGATGGTGTAAGGCTGGCCCGAACCCTGTGGGGCGAAATAATTGTTCGCCTCCCAGTTTTGGTACAGGGCGGTTTCAATGGCGTGCGGCTGGTAGGTCTTGTCCATGCGCGGCGGGACCCTTATGACGGCTGATCGGAAAAGCCGACAAGTATAGCGGGCTGGCACTTGAGGCGTAAGGCCGGCGAGGGGCGGCTGACTGACGGGGCGGGTCAAGCCTGCCCGGATTGCATCCGGGCTACAGGTGATTTTCTATTTACGCGGCGGCAGCAGGCGACTCAGGCGGGCTTGCAGGCGGCGCTTGAGCTCGGCCTCGATCTGCGGCACGAAGTCGTCGATTACATCCTGCAGAATCAGCTCGGCGGCGGCGCGCAGTTCGTTATCCAGGCGGTTCATGTCGCTGTCGCGGCTGAAGGTTTGCTCGATGCTGCTGTGCAGGGTCGCGGCCTGCGGCAGCGGAACGGGCTCGGCGACTGGTGCGGGCGGCGGGGTGACGATGTCCGAGAGCAGGGGGATGCTGTCCGGATCGATCGTATCGGTCAGCAGTGGCGGATCGAGGTTTTCGTCGCCCAGCAGCTGGCGGATCGACTCGAGGTCGTCCAGCAGGTGGGTGGGTTTTTGCGGTGGTTTTGGCGTGTCCATGGTGCAGAACTTAAAGTTCGACTCGTTTCGGATCATAGCCGCGCTGGCGGTAGCTGCGGAAATTTTCCCGGCAGGCGGTCAATAGATCGGGTTGTTGGTTGACGATCTCGATCACCCGGCTGAAGCGTTCGACAAAGGGCGAAAGGGTCGGGTTGAGGTTGATCAGCACGCCTTGCTGGGTGTTCGGCTCTTCATCCAGGCCAATCACCACCGGCGCTTGCGGGTCGTCCTGGTGCAAATTGTGCGGTACGAATGCTTCGGCCTTGAAACGCCACAGAAGTTCGTCGAGCGCCGCGCATTGCTCTGTATCGCAACCGCGCAGGAACACCGGCAGGCCATGGCGCCAGGCTTTCATCGCCAGCTGGCAGGCGGCCCGCAGGCGGTCTGCCGGGGCGGCGGAGGACAGTACATAAAATTCTATTCGGGGCATGGTGATTTCGTTATGTGGGCAGCTGCAGGCGCGGCAGAGGCGAAAAAGCGCTCGGCCGCTCCTGCAATAATCGTCATCAGGCGTTAGCGCGATCCAGCAGGTACTGGGTCAGCAATGGCACCGGTCGACCGGTTGCGCCTTTCTCCTTGCCACCACTGATCCAGGCGGTGCCGGCGATGTCCAGGTGCGCCCAGTGATACTTCTTGGCGAAGCGCGAGAGGAAGCAGCCAGCGGTGATGCTGCCGGCTTTCGGTCCGCCGATATTGGCAATGTCGGCAAATGGACTGTCGAGCTGTTCCTGGTATTCGTCGAACAACGGCAACTGCCAGGCGCGGTCGTCGGCGCTCTGGCCGGCTTTGAGGATCTGTTGCAGCAGTTCCTCGTTGTTACCCATCAGGCCCGAGGTATGGGCGCCCAAGGCGACGATGCAGGCGCCGGTCAGGGTGGCGATATCGATAACGGCCTGGGGCTTGAAGCGTTCGGCGTAGGTCAGGGTGTCGCACAGCACCAGGCGGCCTTCGGCGTCGGTGTTGAGGATTTCCACGGTCTGCCCGCTCATGCTGGTGACGATATCGCCGGGGCGGGTGGCGCCACCGCTGGGCATGTTCTCGGCGCAGGCCAGCAGGCACACCAGGTTGATCGGCAGTTGCAGTTCCAGCACGGCCTTGAGCGTGCCGAATACACTGGCGGCGCCGCACATGTCGTACTTCATCTCATCCATGCCGGACGCCGGTTTGATGCTGATGCCGCCGGTATCGAAGGTAACGCCTTTGCCAACCAGGACGAAGGGCTTGTCGGTTTTCTTGCTGCCCTGGTAGTTGAGCACGATCATCCGCGGCGGCTGGTCGCTGCCTTGGGCCACGGCGAGGAAGGCGCCGGCACCGAGTTCCTTGAGTTTTTTCTCGTCGAGAATCTCGACCTTGAGGTTCTTGTAGGTCTTGCCCAGGGTCTTGGCCTCTTCAGCCAGGTAGCTGGGGTGGCAGAGGTTCGGCGGCATGTTGCCGAGATCACGGGTGAATGCCATGCCGCTGGCAATCGCCTGGGCATGCTTGGCCGCGCGCTGGACGTCGGCCAAATCGGACTTGTCGCAGAGCAGGGTCAGCTTCTTCAAGGCCTTGGCGTCGGCCTTCTCGCTCTTGAACTGGTCGAACTGATAGCCGCCATCGGCCAGGTTTTCCACCATCAGGCGCGCCTTGCCGTAGGCGCCACGGCCTTTGACCTGAATTTCGCCCAGCGCGAGCACTGCATCGCTGCCGCCCAGGGTGTTCAATACGCCACGCACGGCATTGAGCATGCTGTGCAGCTGGCGGTCTGATAGTTCAGCCTCCTTGCCGCTACCGACCAGCAGCACCCGCTCGGCCTTGAGGTTGGGCAGGTTATACGCGAGCAGGGTCTGGCCAAGTTTGCCGGCCAGGTCGCCGCGCTTGAGCAAGGCGCTGATCGCACCGGCACAGACGTTATCAATTGCTTTCGCCGTTTCACCGAGCTTGTGGCCTTCGCCGACGGCAATGACCAGCGTGGCGGTTTTCAGGGTTTCCGGGCGAGCGCTTTTGACAATATATTCCATGGCGTAGTGTCCCCAAGACAATGAGTCGTTATTGCAGGATAATGCCGGTTATTTTTTCGATGGTTCGTCTGTATGCGAACCGGCAAACAGTGCGGCTAGTGTGATCGTAGCCGCCTGAGCCTGACAACCCTGGAGTGTCTGGTTTGATCGTGTTCCGTTATTTGTCTCGTGAAGTCCTGGTTACCTTGAGTGCGATGAGTGCCGTGCTCCTGGTGATCATAATGAGTGGCCGTTTTATCAAGTACCTGGCGCAGGCGGCCCAGGGATTGCTGGATCCGGGTGTGTTGTTCATGATCATGGGCTTTCGCCTGCCGGGGTTCCTCCAGCTGATCCTGCCGTTGGGGCTCTTCCTCGGCATCCTGATGGCCTATGGCCGGCTCTATCTCGACAGCGAGATGACGGTGCTCTCGGCCACGGGTATGAGTCAGCAGCGTTTGCTGGTCTACACCATGGCGCCGGCCTTGTTGGTGGCCCTGTTGGTGGCCTGGTTGAGCATGGGCCTGGCGCCGCAGGGTGTGGCGCAGGTGGCGAAAATTCTCAATGAGCAGGATGCCCTGACCGAGTTCGATACCCTGGTGCCCGGGCGTTTCCAGGCCATGAAGGATGGTTCGCGGGTGACCTATACCAAGGAGTTGTCGGCAGATCGCGCCGAGTTGGCCGGCATCTTCATCTCCGAGAAGCGTTTTTCTAGTGCGGGCGACAAGGAGCGCGGAATCACCGTGCTGGTGGCGGAAAGCGGGCGTCAGGAAATTCAGGCCGATGGCAGTCGCTATCTGATTCTGCAGAACGGTTACCGTTACGACGGCAATCCAGGTCAGGCCGACTACCGGGCGATTCAGTACGACACCTATGGCGTGCTGTTACCCAAGCCATCGGTCAGTGGCGAGATCAGTGAGCGTGAGGCCGTGCCGACTGCAGAGTTGATCGGCAGTGACAATCCGCGCTTGCAGTCCGAGTTGCAGTGGCGTCTGTCGCTGCCGCTGCTGGTGTTCATCGTGACCCTGCTGGCAGTGCCGTTGTCGCGGGTCAATCCACGGCAAGGGCGCTTTCTCAAGCTGCTGCCGGCAATCCTCTTGTATATGACTTACCTGACGCTGTTGATCGCTGCGCGCAGCGCTCTGGATAAAGGGCGAATCCCTCCGGCGTTAGGGTTGTGGTGGGTGCATGGAGTATTTCTGTTGATTGGTATTGTGCTGCTGTATTGGGAGCCGTTGCGCCTGAAATGGGCGAGTCGCCGTGCCGGGTCGGAGGTGGCTCATGCTTAGACTGGATCGCTACATCGGCACCCAGGTATTTTTCGCGATTCTCACCGTATTGGGCGTCCTCGTCGGGCTGGCCATGCTGTTCGCCTTTATCGATGAGATGGGCGATGTCGAGGGTGGTTACGGTTTGCCGGAGGCCGCCTGGTATGTCTTTTTGACCCTGCCGCGGCGCCTCTACGAGATGCTGCCGGTGGCGGCCTTGATCGGTTGTCTGATCGGCCTGGGCAGCCTGGCCAGCAACAGCGAACTGACCATCATGCGCGCCGCCGGGGTTTCGATCGGGCGCATTGTCTGGGCGGTGATGAAGCCGATGCTGGTGTTGATGCTGGCCGGCATTCTGATTGGCGAGTACCTGGCGCCCTGGGGCGAAAACCAGGCCCAGGCCGATCGCGCCATGGCGATGGGCAGTGGCGAGGCGCAGAGCTCCAAGCGTGGGTTGTGGCATCGTCAGGGCGACGAGTTCGTGCACATCAATGCGGTGCAGCCCGATGGCGTCTTGTTCGGTGTGACCCGTTATCGCTTCGATGATCAGCGCCATATGCTGTCTTCCAGCTTCGCCCGGCGCGCGCAGTATCAGGGTGATCACTGGCTACTGGAGAATGTGGCGACCACGCATTTCGGTGAGCGCAGCACTGAGGTGGTAAAAGCCCCGAATGAACGCTGGGATGTCGAGTTGAATCCGCAGTTGCTCGGAACCGTGGTACTGGAGCCTGAGGCATTATCGGTAACCGGGTTGTGGCGCTATATCCATTACCTGGCCGAGCAGGGCTTGAATAATGGTCAGTATTGGCTGGCGTTCTGGAGCAAGATCTTGCAGCCGGTGGTGACTGCCGCGCTGGTGCTGATGGCGATCTCTTTCGTCTTTGGCCCGTTGCGCTCGGTGACCTTGGGTCAGCGGGTCTTCACCGGCGTGGTCGTGGGCTTCGTGTTCCGCATCGCCCAGGACCTGCTCGGGCCTTCCAGCCTGGTGTTCGGTTTCTCGCCGCTGTTTGCCGTGCTGATTCCTGCAGCGATTAGCGCTTTGATCGGTGTCTGGCTGTTGCGGCGCGCGGGATAGCTTCTGCAGTCGATAAAAAGCCGGCGTTGAGCCGGCTTTTTGGTTTTCTACTGCTTGTCTTTGTGGATGTTCTTCGGCAGTTGTACGGTGCTGCTGTCGGAATAGATGTCATGCCAGCTGCGCTTGTCTTTGTCCCAGAGTACCCAGAAAAACCCCAGGCCCAGGCACAGCCAGGAAGCAAAGGCGACCAGAAAACGCAGCAATGCCTGCCATAGACTGATGGCCGTGCCGTCGACGTTCTGGATGCGAATACCCCAGACCTGCATGCCCAGCGTCTGGCCGCTGTGTGTCCAGAATTTGCTGAAGAAGCCAAACAGGCTGAGTACCAGCAGGGTGGACAGTACGGGGTCGCCATCCAGTGCGCCGGCATCGGAGAGCTGTTTGAGCTGCGCTTCGCCGTAGAAGCCCATCAGAATCAGCTTGTAGGCAAAGGTCACGACGATCAGCAGGGCCAGGCACAACAGCAAGTCATAGAACATGGCGGCCAAGCGGCGAATCAATCCTGCAGAGGGGAAATCACCTTGCGGGCGCAGCAGGTGTTTGGGCATGTTGGGCTCGATATGCAATAAGGCGCTAAGTCTTGAGGGTGCGATTCACGGTATTCGGGAGCATAAAAAACCCCCGACGTTACCATCAGGGGTTCTTCAAGGCAGCAGGGTTATTCCTGGACTTGAACCTGGTCGGCCTGCATGCCTTTTTGACCTTGTACGGCAACGAAGCTGACTTTCTGGCCTTCTTTCAGGCTCTTGAAGCTGTTGCCCTCGATCGCGCGAAAGTGCACGAAAAGATCCGGACCGCTTTCTGGCGTGATGAAGCCAAAACCTTTCTCGTCGTTAAACCACTTAACGGTACCGCTCTGACGATTCGACATGTCTGAATATCCTTGAAACCATGGCTAATGACAGCCTCTACTCGATAGAGGGCTGAGACTGGTTGCAAGGAGTAATGCGACGTCGAACGGGATGTAGCGGACCTGGACGATCTACTGCACCAGGCCACGAATTACGGCGACCCATGCAAACACAGTGGAAAGCACTCTACGCTAACTAAAAGGCAAATACCAACCCCCGCCGGGCCTGTGTTTCCGGGGTGATTAGGCAAATTTATGGGCTGCTGTGCAAGCGTGTTGGCGGTGTTTGCCGGTGCGTGAGGGTGCACCGCAAGCCGTTGTTTGAATCGCCTCCGGTGAGAGTGGATTATTAGACCGAACTCAATCTACTCACGGATACATTCTTATTCCGGCGGGCTCGCCAGGACGAACGGGGAGCCGTAGGCAATAAAAAACCGGCTCAGATGGCCGGTTCTCTAGGGTTTCAGGTCGTTTCGATACGTCCTGAGGTATTTGTATGGTGCCCGAGGGAGACTCGAACCAGGCGCTACAGGTCGCGCCATTCATGGGTTTGCGTTCTGTGTTGTTTTAGATCTACTCACAAATCTACTCACTATTTATTTTGTGCCCTCCTAAAACACGAATTTTGGGGAAGTAAGAAAGTAGCTCCCCCCGTCGTTCGGGCGAAGGCAGCCACTAGACTTTTGCCCACCCCCTCCCCCTGAGCGACGGCACACCCAAAATTGTTGCGGTTATTGAAAGATCGGCACCCCCCGTCGTTCGAGCATCGGATTGCTCAGACTTTTGACCTACCCCCACCATGCCCGCTCGGTTCCGGTCTGTGATGCTGGCCAGGTGTTGCAGCGGCGGGGCTTTCAGGGCAAGCCGGAACCGGAAGCGCACCCGTCGGGAAAGGGCCATACCAAGCGAATTGTCGGGCCTCGAATTACCCTCAGGGGCCACCCCCTCCGGGAGTACCTTTTGGGTGGGGTGGCGGGCATAGCTAAACCCAGTGGGTTAACGGTGGCTATGCCGCGCCATGGGCACTGTTAACGCCATGGTTAACGCGACTCGTTAACGGTGGAAAATCTGTCGAAGGGAGATGGCGGGGTTTCCGCTGGCCACTGGGTCGGAGGTGTTGCCCACCCCCTCACCATGCCGCCGGGTGGGTGCTGGCTTGGATGATCGGCAATGCCCTAAGTTGTCAGGGTATCTATGTCGGCGGCTTGGCTGGTGTCGAACTGGGTACGCTTGGTGCGGGATCATCAGCGGCGCGGTGCCACTCAGGATGCAACAGGCGGTAGCGCTTAACATCTTGGCGGGTGCGCTCTAGCAGTTCAGCCAGGGCGACGGGGTCTGGTCTTGTGGTCTTGGTCATGTGCGCGGCCTCCTGCCTATCCATTGCATGGCCACAGTGTAGCCATGGCTGGTGCCAGCTAAATACCCCCCAAGGGTGGGAATATCACGCCTTTCCTTAACCCCCCGGTTTAGCTGGCAACCTCTCTGGAAACCTCACAAATGGAAACCGGCGCTGCCTAATAGCGTGCGGGCTGGTTACCGTTCATGGTCACCCTTGGCGGTCACCGCTCTGGTCACCAAACGCTAACCTTGCAAGTGATCCCGGCTCACCTGTAATGCCTCATTCATGGGATGTTTTCACAACGGGCCATTCAATGCCTGTTGTGGTCATTCATGGGGTTATTTCGCAAACACGTCGTTCGTGTGTTTTTAGCCTCATTCATGGGGTTAATTTCGCAGAACGATTCATTCATGGGGTTTGTTTTCGCAAACACGCCATTCGGCTGAATACCACAGTGGATACCAGCCGTTTGGATACCTCAGACCACGCGAAGTTGTGGCGGTAGCTTCGGGCCGAACATCTCCCCAGGTGCGAACGGGTCAGGTAGCAGGTGCTCAGGGCAGGTGCGGATAAAGTCCACCATAACCGCATGGCACGCCTCATACATTGGGCCGCCTTTGCCCCACTCGTCGCCGTAGTCGGTCGCGCTGTCTTCCATGCGGGCGATGTATGCCAGCCCTTGCAGCGTTTCGCCACCGTCGCGCCTGGCCTGCTCACGATGTGCCGGGTTGATGCTCAGCAGGTCGGCCAGTTGGTCGAAGCCCAGGGCGTCCGCTATGCCGTCGCTGTCGTGAATGATCGTCTGGCCATACACGACCAACACGCGGCGCAGTGTGTCCAGCTCCGGGGTGCGGTGGTCGCTGGCTTGCTGCTCCAGATCGGCCACGGCTTGAGCGGTGAACGGCAGGAACTGGCGCAGCTTGCCGACTTGCCTGCTCAGCGCACGCCGCTCTGCGTGAATCTCGCGCCTGGCCTGGCACACATGGCGCAGCGCACGCCGGGCAATGGTCAGGGTGTCGCGCTTGGTGGTGCCCGGCTTCTCGGCAATGTCCGCCAGGATCGGTATAAGGTTGTGAGTCATTGGACGCGCTCCATAGGGGTTGAATTGTAAGTGGTGCGCAGATCGGCACCAGCGGCGCAGTACCGCCCCGTTGGTGCGTAGCAGGCGCGGCACGGCATCAGGTGGTTGTGGTATTGGTCACGGGCCTGGCGCCACTCTGGCGAGGCCGTGACGGCGGTCAGGATGAAGTGCTGCGGTTGGTCGGCTGCCTGTTCGGTCTGCGGATCATTGGCCGCACCCAAGGCGGCGATGATTTCCAGGCGGTGCGCCTTGATGCCGCTCAGCAGGTCAACGGGCGGTTGGTGGTCTGCCCTCCAGGTCAGGCGGTCGCCAGTCAGCACCAGCGCCACACCTTCGGCCTTGGCCATGCTCAACACTTCGGCGGCGCTCATATCTCACCGCCGAACATTGCAGGTGCTGCTTTAGTGGCGACAGCGGCGACAAGGCCTGTCGTTGCTGGCGTTGCGACTGGCGACAGGTTGGCGACACGTGGCGACAAACCGAACCCCTCCCCGCATTTGTCGCCACGTGTCGCCACGGTGTCGCCATAGCTCAAGCCTTGTCGGGCGCTGCTTGTCGCCGTTGTCGCCGTTGTCGCCAATGGGTTGGTGGTGAATTGCTTCCCGTCGTTGCTCAGCAATTGGTGATGCTCCACCAACACGGTAAGCAGTTGGTCGCGCTGCTTGGCGCTTTTGCGGATAAAGCGCGGGCCCTCTCGCTGCAATGCGCGGGCGTCGAATACCGTCCAATGGTTCACTTGCAGCCACTCCAGAAGCGCGGCAGCCTGCTGTAGCTTGGGGTTTACCGCTTCGCTGTCGGTGTAGCGCGCCCATTCCCCCACGGAGTACCGCACCAGCGCCGCGGCTCGACACATGCAATCGCTGTCGATTTGCGTCTGACCTTCAAAGCAGGCGAGCACGGCAGCCAAGCGGCGGGCGATCTCACCCGCGCGGCCTGCGAATGGCCGCAGGTTGGCGAATTTGCCCAAGGGCGACTGCTCCCCCTCCACCTCGTTATAGAACTCCAGCCAGTCAGCGGCGGCGGCTGGACTCAGCTCCAAGGCGTGCGGCCTTACCTCCCCCGTTTCTGGATTGATTGCTTGGGCGGTTGCGCTGATTTCCTCGCAGCGCGCCCAGTAGCGTTGCAGGCGCGGGTCAGCATAGGCTTTGCGGTTCAGTTGCTCGGCAGTGAGAAAACGCGTCCCGGCGATGCTGGCAGGGCTGGCAAACAGGAAGCGCGGCAGAAAGCCCTGGCCACGCAATAGCGGGTCATCCAGCGCGCCCCCCACCGTCACGGCTTGCGCCAGCAGGTGAACGCTCAGGCGGCGGTTGTAGGCAAAGCCAGAGCCTTCAAGGTTGCCGTGCGAGCGGGTGCGCTCGAATGCGCCCGTGTCGAACGCCTTGACCAGCCCGCCCAGAGTCGCGGCGCGGGTGTCTGCCTTGAGTGATGCGCCGCCCAGCACTTGCCCGCCTTCGTCGGTGTCCCATGATGCCGCCGACGTGCCCCGGATCATGTCGCCGGCGATGCGCTCAAAGGTGGCGTCGGCGTATTGGGTGCGCGGGTCAGTCGGCAGCGGGTGTTCAGCAGTGAACTGCTCAAGCGCTTTGCCTTTCAGTCCGGACGCCATCGCCGTGATTTCAGCGCAGGCTTGCCGGTGATCGGTGCGGGCCTTTTCCTCGGCTTCGTCGGCGGTCTTGAATGCCAGGCGCCGGCATTCGCTTTTGCGGTCGCCAGAGTCGGCCAGGGTCAGCAGGAACAGCGAGCACGGCATACCGTCCTGGCGGTGTATGTGGGGTGCGTTCACTCGCGTTTGTGCCAGGTATGCGGTGGCGCCAATCACGCACTGAGCAGCGAGCGCAGGCGGCGCCTGTACATGCTCGGCAATTGCTTGTGCTGCGTCACGCATAAGCGGCGGCAGCGCCTCGACGGGGTAAGGAGCGGCGGCTTCCACCTCTGGCAGTAGCGGCAGCGGCGCCGGTACCGGCATTCGTCCGCGCTCTTCCAGCAGTTGGCGGTAGGCCTCGCTTTCGGCAATCAGTGCTTGGGCGTGCGCGTCGTCGCGGATCACGTCCGACAGGTCGGGGTTGTGTTCAAGAATGCTCATCATGCGGCCCCCTTCGGCGTGTCGAACCGCTGCAACAGGTTGTTGAGCTGGGCGGTGATGCGTTGCAGGTCGGCGCGGTGGCGGGTGTGCTCCGCTCCCGCCTGACACGCGGCCAGGTCGGCGGACAATTCCACCAGCAGGCGCCAGCTTGTCGCGTCGATATGAGGCGGGTCTACCGGCTCCCGCTTGCGGCTGTGAATGTCGGTCACGCGATCCATAGCAACACCTCCAGGGCGATCAGCAGCACCAGGTCAGCGCCAGCAGGCGCCAGGGTGAACAGGTAACGGCGGGCGGAATTTGGGCAAGCCGATCCCGTCGGCGCGAAGGCGCCATTTTGACTACTCATGGTTAAACCCCTTTGCGCTTGCGGCTGTCGGCTATGCCGCGTTGGGTATCGGACAGTTTGGCGGACAGGGTGCCCAGCGATTGCAACAGCCAGCCCAGGTCGGTCAAGGCGTCCATAGAAATGCCGTGGTCTTCGTTCTGCGCGGCCCCTGCCAGGATTTGCCCGACTGCGGCAATGCCGAAGCCGAGTGCGATTTCTTGGTCATGGGCGGCCATGTTGGCGCTCGCTAACTGCTCGGGAGTCATGGCCTCAATTTGCGCCACGGTCGGCAACAGATCATTCCAGGTCTGGGCGGTCATACGGCTTCCCCTTGAGTTTCCAGAGCGCGGGCACGGGCCATGGCGGCGTTGTACCGGGACAGGCGGACGGACAAAGAGGAATCAGCGCGCAGGGCGGCCATAGCGCGGGCTTTCCAGGCGGCGGCGTGATGCTTGGCAATGCTCGGAAAGGTGCGGGCGGTATTCATGCGGCCACCTTCTTGGCCTTGCGCCCCATCGTCACCAGCACGTCCCGAGCGTGGTAGCGGGCGGCCCCGGCGATGCTGTAGCGGGTGACAGGCTGGCGGCACTTGCCTACTCGCTCCTTGGTGCGTGTGATGGTGATGCCGTAGTCGTTTGCCAGGCTTGAAATGGTGCTGTGCAAACTCCAGTCGCCAAGCTCTCGGGCGGCCTCGTATTTGTTCAGCGATGCCGTGAACACAAGGTGTTCTAGTACGGCGGCAATCAAGGTTGGCTCGGTGATAATCTGGCCGTGCGACTGGCTGCCTTGTTCTTCGGAACGGGTGGCCTTTTTCATATCAGGCGGCCTTGCGCTGTGCGACCAGCGAATCACACCAGGCCAGCACCTCGGCCTCGATCCATGCAACAGACTTTGGGCCAAGGGTGACTTGTGCGGGGAAGGTGCCGGCAGCAATGCGCCGGTAAATCTCGGACGTGGAAAGGCTGGTGTAGTCCTTCACCTTGGTCAGCTTGATAAAGCGGCGGGGGAGGTTGTCGGGGCTGGTTTGCATTGCCATGGTCGTGTGCCTCTTGGGCTTTGTTGAACACGACTGGCATTCAATACAACGGGGCTTGGCTCTTACAGTCCGGTCTGCGCGCAAACCGTACAGTCTGCGCGCAGCCCGTAAGGGTCAGGCTTTAGATTTTTCATGCGAGGCTATCCAGTCGTACAGCGTGCGCTCTTTGATTCCGTCCCGCTTGCCGATGATTCGGGAAAAGTCGGCGCGGCTTTCGTAATCGCTCGACGTGGCGTCCCATTCGGTCAAAGTGGCGGCTTTCTGCTGGTTGGTGGGTGCGTGGCGCAGTGCCGCCCGCTCCCTAGCCTCGTGTGACGTACGCCAATCGCGGCTGTGCCTCTCCTCGCAGTGTGTAAGCGTTTCTCTGGTTACTGCTATCGCTTCAAATACGGATAAAGCACTTTCAAAATTGCCGGCCTGATGCAACGAGCAAAGGGCGTCGTACTGATAAATCAGAAGGCAGACCATGGGGGCGTAGGCTGGCACCAAATCCTGAGCCTGAGACGCAAAGCCAAGGAAGGCTTCCAGCGCCCCAGGGTTTAGCGGCGCGTCAGCCAATGGCGCGGAGATGGCTTTGCCCCACTCATATTTGGCAGTGTCGCGCTCTATTTCACACTCAAGACCTTCCAGCTCGCTTTCGATTAGATCCCCCACTTCTGCGGCAACCGCTATGGGCTCAAAACCCTGCCATTTTTTGGCGTACTCATAATCACAAACAGCCTCAGCCATCTCTACGAAGTAGGGTGCCAGGGTGTCGCAGAGGGGCGGGGGAATGTTTGCAAGCCTCGGCTTAATTTTGCCAGGTTCGTATGCAGGGAGTTGTTCGTAAACGGCCAGCAAGTCGATATGCCTAAGATAATGACAAAGCATCCAGCACCCTCCCGAGCGCGCCCACTGTGCAAATAGATCGGCTGACCAGGCGGGTGGGTGTCCGCTTTTCGCCCCGTCGGGCTAGGCCAGCCAAAACCGTTAAGCCTTGCGCTTGATGCTCACCACGTTGGCGCCAGCGCACAGGGCGTCTATTGAGTCAGCCCATGCTTGCATCATGGTTACGCGCTGGGGCAGGTAGGTGGCGTGGTTGTAGGTGTCGCGGATTTCGTCGTCGTCACCGTGGGCTAGCTGGCGTTCGATCCAGTCGCGGTTATAGCCGCGCCCGTTGAGTTCGGTGCTCAGTAGGTGGCGGAAGCCATGGCCGGTTTGTCGGCCTTTATAGCCAGCGTCTGCCAAAGCCTTGTTGATGGTGTTTTCGCTCATGGGGCGGGCGGTGTTGTTGCGGCCTGCAAATGCCAAGGCGTAGCCCCCGGTCACTTCTTGGAGCTGGCGCAGGATGGTCACGGCCTGGCGTGGCAGCGGCACGATATGCGGGCGGCGGGCTTTCATGCGCTCTTTCGGAATCGTCCAGGTGGCGGCCTCAAGGTCGAACTCGGCCCAGGGCGCGGCGCGCAACTCACCAGGGCGCACGGCAGTCAGCACCAGCAGGCGGATGGCGTGGCGGGTCAGGGTATTGATCTTGGCGGCCTCGATCTTGCCCAGCAGTTCTGGCAGCTCGGCACAGGTGACGTGCGGGTGGTGGCGGGTTGTCGGGGCGTGGGCGGCGATCACGTCCAGGTCGGTCGCCGGGTTTGCCTCGACAGCCCCTTGTGCCAGGCCAAAGCGGAAAATCTGGCTCAGCCATTGGCGGGTTTTCTTGGCGACGTTGTGCGCGCCGCGTGATTCGATTTTGCGGATCAGTGCCACCAGTTCGGGGCGGGTAATGGCTTTGGCTGGCCGGTGGCCAAGTGCGGGCAGTAAATCCGACTCCAGGTAGGCGGCGACTTTGTCGGCGGTGGACTTCGCCCAGCGTGGCAGGCGGTAGGCGTGCCACTCCCTGGCCAGTGTCTCGAATGACAACGACTCAAGCGCTTGCGCCTGCTTGGTAGCTTGCCGTTCTGCGCCCGGGTCTACGCCTTCATCCAGCAGAAGGCGGGCGTCGTCACGCTTGCGGCGTGCGCCAGCTAAAGGCACGGCAGGGTATGCGCCCAGGGACAGCATTTTGGCTTTGCCGTCGAAGCGGTAGCGGTAGCGCCACAGCTTGGAGCCGGTCGGGGCGACCTCCAGGCACAGCCCGTTGCTATCGGCCAAACGATACAGCTTGGCCTTTGGCTTGGCGGTGACTATGGCTTGATTGGTCAGCGGCATGGTGCCCCCGTGTGAGTCGCGCCGGGTGGCGTTTGGCGGCTCAGGTGTGAGTAGATTTATCGACCAAACTCGATCTACTCACAAATCTACTCACAATCCTATGGGCTTACAAGGGAGGGGTAGGGAACTGCGGACAATAAAAAACCGGCTCAAGTGGCCGGTTTTCTAGGGTTTCAGGTCGTTTCGGTACGTCCTGAGATGTTTGTATGGTGCCCCGAGGGAGACTCGAACTCCCACTTCTCTCGAAAACGGATTTTGAATCCGCCGCGTCTACCGGTTCCGCCATCGGGGCACAATGGCGGCGAAGTATAGGGATGCCATTGGCCTTGGTCAATCCACTTGCGTGGCTAGATTGCACTATTTCCGGTAAGCTTTGCCGCCCTGCTAGATGACCTCCTCCGAACATGCGCGTTGCCGACTTTGATTTCGAGCTGCCTGACGCTCTTATTGCCCGCCATCCGCTCGCAGAGCGGCGTGCCAGCCGTTTGCTCGTGCTGGATGGGCCAAGTGGTGCGCTGGCGCATCGTCAGTTCAGTGATCTGCTGGAGTATTTACGCCCCGGCGACTTGATGGTGTTCAATAACACGCGGGTGATTCCTGCGCGTCTATTCGGCCAGAAGGCTTCGGGCGGCAAGCTCGAAGTGTTGGTCGAGCGGGTGCTGGACAGCCACCGCGTCCTGGCCCATGTGCGTTCGAGCAAATCACCCAAGCCGGGTTCGACGATTCTGATCGATGGCGGCGGTGAGGCGCAGATGCTGGCACGGCATGACGCGCTGTTCGAGTTGCGCTTTGCCGAAGAGGTCTTGCCGCTGCTCGAGCGGGTTGGTCATATGCCGCTGCCTCCTTATATAGACCGCCCGGACGATGCCGCCGATCGTGAGCGTTATCAGACCGTCTATGCCGCGCGCTCCGGTGCAGTGGCGGCGCCTACCGCGGGCTTGCACTTCGATCAGGCATTGCTGGCGAGCATTGCCGGGATGGGGGTGGAGAGTGCCTTCGTGACCCTGCATGTCGGGGCCGGGACTTTTCAGCCGGTGCGGGTCGAGCGCATCGAAGATCATCCGATGCACAGCGAGTGGCTGGAGGTCGGCCAGGATGTGGTCGATGCTGTGGCGGCCTGCCGTGCCCGTGGCGGGCGTGTGGTAGCGGTGGGTACCACCAGTGTGCGTTCGCTGGAGAGTGCGGCGCGCGACGGCGAGCTCAAGGCGTTCAGCGGCGACACCGACATCTTTATCTACCCGGGCCGTCCGCTGCATGTGGTCGATGCTCTGGTGACCAATTTCCATTTGCCGGAATCGACCCTGCTGATGCTGGTCTCTGCGTTTGCCGGCTACCCCGAAACCATGGCGGCCTATAAAAGCGCGATCGCCGAGGGTTATCGCTTCTTCAGTTATGGCGATGCCATGTTCATCACCCGCAACCCCGCACCGCGCGGGCCAGAGGATCACGTATGACGCGCACCTGCCGGATGGCTTTCGAATTGCTGGCGACCGATGGTAAGGCGCGGCGTGGACGCATTACCTTTCCGCGTGGGGTGGTCGAGACGCCGGCGTTCATGCCGGTGGGCACCTATGGCACGGTCAAGGGCATGTTGCCGCGCGACATCGAGGCGACTGGCGCGCAGATGATCCTCGGCAATACCTTTCATCTGTGGTTGCGTCCCGGCACCGAGGTGATCAAACGTCACGGCGATCTGCACGACTTCATGCAGTGGCAGGGGCCGATCCTCACCGATTCGGGTGGCTTTCAGGTGTTCAGCCTGGGTGCGATGCGCAAGATCAAGGAGGAGGGGGTGTATTTCGCTTCGCCGGTCGATGGCGCCAAGGTGTTCATGGGGCCGGAAGAGTCGATGCAGGTGCAGCGCGACCTGGGCTCGGACATCGTGATGATTTTCGACGAGTGCACGCCTTATCCGGCCGAATTCGATGTGGCCAAGCGCTCCATGGAGCTTTCGCTGCGTTGGGCCAAGCGTTCGAAGGAGGCGCACGGCGATAGCTCTGCGGCGCTGTTCGGTATCGTTCAGGGTGGCATGCATGAAGAGCTGCGCATGCGTTCGCTGGAAGGCTTGAATGCACTGGATTTTGACGGTTTGGCGATTGGCGGCCTGTCGGTCGGTGAGCCAAAGGAAGAAATGATCCGCGTGCTGGATTATCTGCCAGCCCTGCTGCCCGCCGATAAACCGCGCTACTTGATGGGGGTTGGCAAGCCAGAGGACTTGGTCGAGGGCGTACGCCGCGGTGTGGACATGTTCGACTGTGTGATGCCGACGCGCAATGCGCGAAATGGCCATCTGTTTGTCGATACCGGCGTGCTGAAAATTCGTAATGCGGTGCATCGACATGATGATTCGCCACTCGATGCAACCTGTGATTGTTATACCTGCCAGCATTTCTCCCGTGCCTACCTGCACCATTTGGATAAGTGTGGCGAAATGTTGGGCAGTATGCTGAATACAATCCATAACTTACGGCACTATCAGTTGCTGATGGCTGGTTTGCGCGAGTCTATTCAACAGGGTACATTGGCCGCCTTTGTCGATGCCTTCTATACCCGTCGTGGCCTGCCGGTCCCGGCGCTGAGCTGATAAATCAACGTTTTTGAGTAGTTTCTAACAGGAGTGTTAAATGAGCTTTTTGATCCCTGCGGCATTTGCCGATGCCGCTGCCCCAACGGGTGCTGTTGGTTCTGGTTTCGAATGGGTGTTTCTGGTCGGCTTTCTGGTCATCTTCTATCTGATGATCTGGCGTCCCCAGGCCAAGCGTGCGAAAGAGCACAAGAACCTGCTCGGCACCTTGCAGAAGGGTGACGAAGTCGTGACCAGCGGCGGTATCGCCGGCAAGGTGACCAAGGTCAGCGATGACTTCGTGGTGCTGGAAGTGTCCGACACCGTCGAGCTGAAGATTCAGAAGGTGGCCATCGCCGCGACCCTGCCCAAGGGCACGTTGAAAGCTATTTAAGCTTCACACTCTTACCATCCGACGGGGCGCTTAAGGCGCCCCGCGTCATAACGGGCGGCGTCATGCTCAACAAATTCCCCCTCTGGAAGTACCTGCTGATCCTGGCTGTGCTGGCGATCGGTTTTCTTTATTCCGCGCCCAACCTGTATCCAGATGATCCGGCAATCCAGGTGAGCGGTAACAGTACGGCCATGCAGGTCGAGCAAGCTGATCTGGAGCGCGCCACGCGTGCCTTGCAGGCAGCAGGTATTGAGGTCAAGGCTTCGAGTCTGGCTGCGCAAGGCCGTGCCGGCCTGCTCCGTTTGACCAAGCAGGCCGATCAGCTGCCAGCCAAGGATGTGGTGCGCAAGACCTTGGGCGAAGAGTTCGTGGTTGCCTTGAACCTCGCGCAGACTACCCCTGATTGGCTACGTAACCTGGGTGCGGGTCCGATGAAACTGGGCCTGGACTTGTCCGGTGGTGTGCACTTCCTGCTGGAAGTGGATATGGACAAGGCGCTGGACGCGCGGCGCAAGGTCTACGAGGGGGAGGTCAAGAGCATGCTGCGCAAGGAGCGCGTGCGCTACCGGAGCCTGCCCGAATTCAACGGCGCGATTCAGTTGGGTTTCGTCGACGAGGCGACTCTGGAAAAGGCCCAGAGCCTGATTCGCAAGGAATTCTCCGATTTCGAGTTGAGTTCGATCGAACGTAGCGATTTGCAGGTGCTGCGCTTGAGCCTGACTCAGGCCAAGCTGGCGGACATTCGCGAATACTCGATCAAGCAGAACCTGACTACCGTGCGTAACCGGGTCAATGAGTTGGGCGTGGCCGAGCCGCTGGTTCAGCGTCAGGGTGCCAACCGGATCGTGGTTGAACTACCCGGTGTGCAGGACACCGCCGAGGCCAAGCGCATTCTGGGCAAGACGGCCAACCTCGAGTTTCGTCTGGCTGCCGATGCCGATGCATCGAGAACCACGACCGAGGCCTTCGAGTTCCGTGAGGAGGGGCGTCCGCCCGCGCAGTTGGAGCGTGAGCTGATCATCACGGGCGATCAGGTAACCGACGCCCAGGCCAGCTTCGATGAGAATGGCAGCCCGCAGGTGAACATTCGTCTGGATGGTCATGGCGGCGAGTTGATGAACCGTGCGACGCGCAGCAATGTCGGGCGCAGCATGGCGGTGATCTTTATCGAGCAGAAGCCGACCGTGCGTTACCTGCGCCAGGTTGTCGATGGTGTCGAGAAGGAAGTCGCGGTCCAGAGTTTCGTCGAAGAGAAAAAGATCATCAGCCTGGCGACCATTCAGTCGCCACTGGGTAGCCAGTTCCGAATTACCGGCCTCGATGGTCCAGGCGAGTCGACCGAGCTGGCGTTGTTGCTGCGTGCCGGTGGTTTGGCTGCGCCAATGTACTTCGCCGAAGAACGCACCATCGGCCCGAGCCTGGGTGCCGACAACATTGCCAAGGGTGTTGATGCCGCGCTCTGGGGCATGTTGTTCGTGTCACTGTTCATCATCGTCATCTACCGCTTCTTTGGTGTGTTGGCGACCCTGGCCCTGGGGCTCAACATGGTGCTGCTGTTGGCGCTGATGTCGCTGCTGAGTGCCACCCTGACGTTGCCGGGTATCGCCGGTATCGTACTGACCATGGGGATGGCGGTGGATGCCAACGTGCTGATCTTCTCGCGAATTCGCGAGGAAATCGCCAATGGCATGTCGGTGCAGCGGGCCATTCATGAGGGCTTCGACCGCGCTTACTCGGCGATTATCGACGGCAACCTGACCACGTTATTGGTGGGTGGGATTCTTTTCGCCATGGGTACCGGTCCGGTCAAAGGCTTTGCGGTGACACTGTCGCTGGGCATTCTCACCTCGATGTTCACCGCTATCCTGGTGACGCGAGCCATGGTCAACCTGAGCTTCGGCGGGCGTGACCTGAAGAAGTTGTGGATTTGAGGGGGCTGAGATGAATCGTGTAATCAACTTCATGGGCGTGCGCAAGATTGCGCTCGTCCTCACCCTGATCGTGACCTTTATTGCGCTGGGTAGTCTGGTAGTTAAAGGCCTGAATTTCGGTCTGGATTTTACCGGCGGTACGCAGATCGAGCTGGCTTATGAGCAGCCTGCGGACCTCAGCAGTATTCGTCAGAACCTGGCGGACGCCGGTTATGGCAATGCCGTGGTGCAGAGCTTTGGTGCAACTACCGACGTGGTCGTGCGGATGCAGGGCGATGATGCGGACTTGGGGGATAAGGTTGCCTCTGTGTTGCAGCAGGCGGGCGACAAGCTCCAGGTGAAGAAGGTCGAGTTCGTCGGCCCGCAGGTCGGAGAGGAGTTGCGTGACCAAGGCGGCCTGGGCATGCTCCTGGCGCTGGGCGGCGTCATGCTCTATCTGGCCTTCCGCTTTCAGTGGAAGTTCTCTATGGGCGCGTTCATCTCGCTGGTGCATGACGTCATCGTCACCCTGGGCATTCTGTCGTTCTTTCAGGTCACTTTCGACCTGACCGTGCTGGCGGCGCTGCTGGCGATCATCGGTTATTCGTTGAATGACACCATCGTGGTCTTCGATCGGGTTCGCGAGAATTTCCGGGTGCTGCGCAAGGCCAGTTTGATCGAAAACATCAATATCTCTACCACGCAAACCCTGTTGCGCACTCTGGCCACGTCGATCTCGACCTTGCTGGCGATTGGTGCCTTGCTGGTCTTTGGCGGCGATAATCTGTTCGGCTTTGCCATCGCGTTGTTCGTGGGGGTGCTGGTGGGTACTTATTCGTCGATTTATATCTCCAACGCGACGCTGATCTGGCTCGATCTGACCGTCGAAGATCTGATTCCGCCAGTGCCGACCGAAGAGGTTGATGAGCGTCCCTGAATCTGCGCGCTTCTGCGTGGGGTCACTTGTTGAACTTGCTGCGAGTTGCTCCAGTCCAATTATGCTAGATCGGGCGCCATGCGCCGAATAAGCGAAAACCAGGAGTTCTTATGAACAAGTCAATGCTCGTTGGTGCTGTGCTGGGTGCTGTCGGTGTGACGGCAGGCGGTGCAGTGGCCACTTATAATCTGATGAGTGGTTCCGAGTACGCGGAAGTTCTAGCTGTGCAGCCGATCAAGGAGGCGATCAAAACCCCGCGTGAGGTCTGTGAGGATGTCACCGTGACCCGGCAGAAGCCGGTAAAGGACCAGCATCAGATTGCCGGTACGGCGATCGGTGCGGTTGTTGGCGGTTTGCTGGGTAACCAGGTTGGTGGCGGTTCTGGCAAGAAGATTGCCACCGTAGCTGGTGCCGTTGGTGGCGGTTACGCCGGCAACAAAGTGCAGGAAAACATGCAGGCGGGTGCCACCTATACCACCACTGAAAACCGCTGTCGCACCGTGACCGATACCAGCGAGAAAGTGGTCGGTTATGACGTGAAGTATCAGTTGGATGGTAAAGAAGGGCGGGTGCGTATGGACAATGATCCGGGTAGTCGGATTCCGGTCAAGGATGGGCAGTTGGTCATGGCCGAAACGGCCGAGTAACCCTGCAAATGAAAAAGCGCCCTACGGGGCGCTTTTTTGTGGGCATTAAAAAGGCTATGTACCCTTTAACTGTTGCATGGGCCGGCCCACCGCCTCCTGCAGACAAAACTCTGGCTGAATGCGCTTTGTGTACCGCTCCAACATGCGGCGCCAACCCAGGTAGTTAACGAGGTACTTGGTCGCAACCCCATGAAAGCGCGCCATCCAGCCCTTCAGCCGACTGTGATAAGCGTTGACGTTCTGGATATGAAAAGCCGCTTCCTGGACGCGTAACCCCGGCCTCGCATACACCACCTTGTGGGTGATCCCGTTGCGGCGTGCAAATGCCGCATAGATTGCTGCGCCATCAGTACAGAGCACCGACGCTTTATCCACCAAAGGCCTTAGCGCGGCACTTACATGGGCGGCGTCGAGCTTCTCCAACTGAAAGTCAGCGGTATGTCCTTCACGGTCGCGAACAACCAAAACGGGTATCTGATCCGGCCCCGTTCCGCGTGTCTTGCCCACACCCCCGCGTTTACGGGGTGGGCGCGGCATCTCGCGCTGACCTTTGAATGACTCGAGAAAGAACGTTTCGTCGGCCTCGACAATGCCGCTTTCACGCGCATCGTGATGCGCCGCCACATCATGCAAAAACCGATGTCGCCAGCGAAATGAAGTGTTCTTGCTGACGCTGCAGTGTCGGGCCGCCGCTCTCACGGTCAATCCAGCAATGAGGGCTTGGGCATAATCCAGCCAGCAGTCCTTTTTGCGTAGGCGCGCCAAGGGTGTTCCAGTCAATGCATTGCACGTGCGCCGACAGACCTTGCAGCGATAGCGCTGCAAGCCACCACTGCGGCCCCATGAGGCCAGTTGCGCGGCGTCGGCGGCACAGTGCGGGCAGGCTTTCAGATCAGGGATGAGCTCTTCAAAGCCATCTCGCTGCACGTTGATCTGGAGAAAATGCTGAACGATGGACTTCTGTTTGATCGTGAGGCGATCAAGCCGAGCCAGTAGGTGTTGAAAGGGTTGGGCATCCATAACGGCACTCCTTGATGAGCACACGTCTTCAGTCTAGGCCTTGCAACAGTTAACGAGTACATAGCCATTAAAAAGGCTATGTACCGAATGGCACTGAGTTAAACCCAAGCCATTGATTTTCAGGGGAAGTAGAGGGCTGGCCGCCCCGGATAGTAGGCTGGAGGTTGCGAAATCCACAGCAACCATCCGAGGAGCCAGCCTACATGCATCCTAGCCATCGCCCAACGACGGGGCAACAACAGCGTGTACGCCACTATGCAAGCAGCGCGGACAGCTATTCCCTGTTCAATCTACTGACCGGCCCAGAGTTGTTCGACCGTATTGAGGCGTTGCTACCGGAGCACCGCGAACGATTGTTTCCGCCGACGGAAACCTTGTCGATGTTTCTCTCCCAGGCGTTGTCGGCGGACGGCAGCTGTCAAGCGGTGGTCAACGACGCCATGGTCAAACGGGTGATTGGGGGGCTCAAGCCTGGGAGTACGGATACCGGTGGATACTGCAAGGCGCGCTCGCGTCTGCCGCAGTCAATGATCTCGTCGCTGGCACGCCAAACCGGGGAGATCATCGCCGAAGGTGCCGCCTCCTGGTGGCACTGGCGGGGCCGGCGGGTGCGCCTGGTCGACGGGGCCACTGTTACGCTGGCGGACACCGAAGAGAATCAGGCCGCCTATCCGCAGCCGGGTAGTCAAAAGGCGGGATTGGGATTTCCGCAGTGTCGGATCGTGGCGCTGCTGTGCCTGGGTAGCGGCGCGTTGCTCGATGCCGCTACGGGCCCCTGCAAAGGCAAGGGCAGCGACGAGCAAAGCCTGTTGCGCGAGATGCTCGACTTGCTCGACGGCGATGACATCTTGCTCGGCGATGCCTTCTACGCGACCTACTTTCTGCTCTGGGAACTGAACCGCAGAGGTGTCGACGGCGTGTTCGAGCAGTATGGGGCACGCAAGCGCAGCACCGACTTCGCCAAGGGCGAGAAACAGGGGGTGCGCGACCACCTCATCGTACTGAGCAAGCCGCCGCGCTGTCCGCACTGGATGAGCCCCGCGGAGTACGAGGAGGCACCCGAGACGCTGACGGTGCGCGAGTTCCAAGCGGGTGGAAAGATCATGGTCACGACCTTCCTGTGCCCCAAGGAGACTCCCAAGCATGTGCTCAAAGCGCTGTATCGGTGCCGCTGGAACGTGGAGCTGGATCTGCGCAACATCAAGACGACACTCGGCATGGAGCACCTGCGCTGCAAGTGCCCAGAGATGGCCATGAAAGAGCTATGGGTCTACCTGCTCGCCTACAACCTGATCCGACTGTTGATGGCCCAGGCTGCCTTGCTGGCCGATCAAATCCCGCGCCAGCTCAGCTTCAAACATACGATCCAAATTTGGATGGCTTGGCAGCAACGCGGCGCCCCGGCCCACTCGGCCCACTCGGCCGCCATCAACGCCTTGCTGGTGCTGATTGCAGAACCACGGGTAGGTTTACGCCCCGGTCGAATCGAACCACGTGCGGTGAAACGACGACCGAAGCCCTTCCCCTTGCTCACCAAGCCGCGGCATATCGCCAAAGAAGATGTCAGGAAAAATGGACATCCGAAAAAACAGCGCTGAGGCGCGGCGCGCAAACGCACTCTAACTGCACCATCTTACGATGAGCCAACGCTTAACTCAGTGCCATTCGGCTATGTACCCTTTAACTGTTGCATGGGCCGGCCCACCGCCTCCTGCAGACAAAACTCTGGCTGAATGCGCTTTGTGTACCGCTCCAACATGCGGCGCCAACCCAGGTAGTTAACGAGGTACTTGGTCGCAACCCCATGAAAGCGCGCCATCCAGCCCTTCAGCCGACTGTGATAAGCGTTGACGTTCTGGATATGAAAAGCCGCTTCCTGGACGCGTAACCCCGGCCTCGCATACACCACCTTGTGGGTGATCCCGTTGCGGCGTGCAAATGCCGCATAGATTGCTGCGCCATCAGTACAGAGCACCGACGCTTTATCCACCAAAGGCCTTAGCGCGGCACTTACATGGGCGGCGTCGAGCTTCTCCAACTGAAAGTCAGCGGTATGTCCTTCACGGTCGCGAACAACCAAAACGGGTATCTGATCCGGCCCCGTTCCGCGTGTCTTGCCCACACCCCCGCGTTTACGGGGTGGGCGCGGCATCTCGCGCTGACCTTTGAATGACTCGAGAAAGAACGTTTCGTCGGCCTCGACAATGCCGCTTTCACGCGCATCGTGATGCGCCGCCACATCATGCAAAAACCGATGTCGCCAGCGAAATGAAGTGTTCTTGCTGACGCTGCAGTGTCGGGCCGCCGCTCTCACGGTCAATCCAGCAATGAGGGCTTGGGCATAATCCAGCCAGCAGTCCTTTTTGCGTAGGCGCGCCAAGGGTGTTCCAGTCAATGCATTGCACGTGCGCCGACAGACCTTGCAGCGATAGCGCTGCAAGCCACCACTGCGGCCCCATGAGGCCAGTTGCGCGGCGTCGGCGGCACAGTGCGGGCAGGCTTTCAGATCAGGGATGAGCTCTTCAAAGCCATCTCGCTGCACGTTGATCTGGAGAAAATGCTGAACGATGGACTTCTGTTTGATCGTGAGGCGATCAAGCCGAGCCAGTAGGTGTTGAAAGGGTTGGGCATCCATAACGGCACTCCTTGATGAGCACACGTCTTCAGTCTAGGCCTTGCAACAGTTAACGAGTACATAGCCATTAAAAAACCGGCCGTTGGCCGGTTTTTTATTTATCGCGCAATCAGCGCTTCATTGAGGCGGAAAGATGCGGCTGGATGGCCGTCAGCACTGCCTTGAAGCACTTGGTGTTGCCGGCGACGATCTGGCCTTTCTCGAGGAATTCGTGGCCACCGGTGAAGTCGCTGACCAGGCCGCCTGCTTCCTGAATCAGCAGGGCGCCGGCTGCCATGTCCCATTCGGACAGGCCGAATTCCCAGAAGGCATCGAAACGGCCTGCGGCCACGTAGGCCAGGTCCAGGCTGGCGGCGCCCGCACGACGAACGCCGGCTGTCTGGCCGACCAGGTTGCGGAACATGCCCAGGTAGTTTTCCAGGTTGTCGAGCTGGCTGTCGCGGAATGGGAAGCCGGTGCCGAGCAGGGCGCCTTCCAGGCTCTTGCGTGAGCTGACGCGCAGGCGACGGCCGTTGAGGGCGGCGCCACGGCCACGGCTGGCGGTGAATTCTTCCTGGCGTACCGGGTCGATGACCACGGCATGCTCCAGTCGGCCGCGGTACTTGCAGGCCAGGCTGACGGCGAAATGCGGCACACCACGGATAAAGTTGGTGGTGCCGTCCAGTGGATCGATGATCCACAGGTAGTCGGCGCCGTCGCCGCTGCCTTCGATCAGGCCGCCTTCCTCGCCGAGGAAGCCGTGGGTCGGATAAGCCTTGCGCAGCGCTTGGATGATCAGCAACTCGGCAGAGCGATCGATCTCAGTCACGTAATCCTTGGCATCTTTCTCGTCGACCGAGATGACGTCCAAGCGTTCGATCGAGCGGAAAATCATTTCACCGGCGCTACGGGCTGCGCGCAGGGCGATATTCAGCATGGGCTGCATGGGCGATTCACCTGGGTTGTTAAAGAAAGCCGGCAATATTAGCAGAAAAGGCTGGTGGATGAAGTGCCGTCTGTGTCGTGCATGGCATTACCCTGGGTGGTTCTGTAAGCTTTGCTGCCCTTGGCTGCCCATGTGAGCGTTTGCGTTGCTGCAAAATATTCGAGTGGTTCTGGTTAATACCAGTCATCCCGGCAATATCGGTGGTGCTGCGCGCGCCATGAAAAACATGGGTCTGTCGCGCCTGGTGCTGGTCGAGCCGATGGACTTTCCCAGTGGCGATGCGGTGGCTCGGGCCTCGGGGGCGACCGATGTGCTTGAGGCTGCGCAGGTGGTCGGCACGCTTGAAGAGGCGCTGGTCGGTTGCAGCCTGGTGCTGGGGACCAGTGCGCGCGATCGACGCATTCCCTGGCCGTTGCTCGATCCGCGCGAGTGCGGGCTGGCCGCGTGCGAGCAGGCTTTGCAGGGGGGCGAAGTGGCTTTGGTGTTCGGTCGTGAATACGCCGGCCTGACCAACGAGGAACTGCAGCGTTGCCATTTTCATGTGCACATTCCGTCCGATCCGGATTTTAGTTCGCTGAACCTGGCGGCGGCCGTGCAGGTGCTGGCCTATGAGGTGCGCATGGCCTGGTTGGCGGCGCAGAATAAGCCGACCAAGACGCTCAAGTTGGAGACCACGGCGATTCAGAGTTCCCAACCGGTGACGGCGGACGAGTTGGAGTCGTTTTATGCGCATCTGCAGCTCGCCCTGGTCGAGATCGGTTTTCTCGATCCGGCCAAGCCGCGGCACTTGATGAGCCGCTTGCGGCGCCTGTACGGTCGTAGTGGTATCAGTAAGCTGGAAATCAATATCTTGCGTGGCATTTTGACGGAAACCGTCAAGGCGGCGCGTGGTGAGCACCTTAAACAGGGGAAAACTGATGTTTGAGCGCATGCGGGAAGATATCCAGAGCGTATTCCATCGCGATCCGGCGGCGCGCAATGCGCTTGAGGTGGTGACCTGCTACCCGGGCCTGCATGCGGTCTGGTTGCATCGTCTGGCGCATGCGCTGTGGACGTCCGGTTGGAAATGGTTGGCGCGGGTGGTCTCCAATCTGGGGCGCTGGCTGACCGGGATCGAGATCCATCCGGGGGCGAAGATCGGTCGGCGCTTCTTCATCGATCATGGCATGGGCATCGTCATCGGCGAGACGGCCGAAATCGGCAACGATGTCACCCTGTATCAGGGCGTGACTCTGGGCGGTACCAGTTGGAACAAGGGCAAGCGCCATCCGACGCTGGAAGATGGTGTGGTGGTCGGTGCTGGGGCCAAGGTGCTCGGGCCGTTCACGGTGGGCGCGGGGGCCAAGATCGGCTCCAATGCGGTGGTGACCAAGGAGGTGCCGGCGGGGGCGACTGCGGTCGGTATTCCTGGGCGGATCATCGTCAAGGTGGATGACGAGCAGGCAGCCAAGCGTCAGGCCATGGCGGAAAAACTGGGCTTCGATGCCTATGGCGTCGGACAGGACATGCCAGATCCGGTGGCGCGCGCCATTGGCCAGTTGCTCGATCACTTGCAGGCGGTTGATGCGCGCCTGGAAGGCATGTGCAATGCGCTTAACGAGTTGGGCAGTGACTACTGCGCCAAGGAGTTGCCGGCGTTGCGCGACGAGGACTTCGTTGGCGTGTGCAAGGATCAGGATGGCAAGCCGGTAGCGTGATGCGCGCGGGCGAGTGCTTTGCTATGCTGGGCGCCCTCCGGGTGCGGCTAATCCCGAGTAAAGCACTAGGTCTTATAGTTGACTTGAATACTCGGGAATTGCATACTCGCTGCAAATTGTGATCCCGTGGTAACTCCCTTATGCGACTGACCACCAAAGGCCGTTACGCCGTTACCGCCATGCTCGATCTGGCGCTACATGCGCAGCATGGGCCGGTGTCCCTGGCCGATATCTCCGAGCGTCAGGGTATCTCCCTGTCATACCTTGAGCAGCTGTTCGCCAAGCTGCGTCGGAGTAATCTGGTTTCCAGCGTGCGTGGTCCCGGCGGTGGTTACCAGTTGTCCCGCGACATGCAGGGTATCCAGGTAGCCGAAGTAATCGATGCAGTCAACGAGTCGGTCGATGCCACGCGCTGTCAAGGGCAGGGCGATTGCCATGGCGGTGAGACTTGCCTGACCCATCATCTGTGGTGCGACCTGAGTCAGCAGATTCATGAGTTCCTCAGTGGCATCAGTTTGGCTGATCTGGTGACGCGCCGCGAAGTGCAGGAAATCGCGCAGTCTCAGGATCAGCGGCGCAGTAATGGCAGGATGCCGCACCTAGATAAGATTGCAGCATCCACCGTCGATTGAACGTAGGGTGCCGGCCCGCGTGGCCAGAAACCTGATTAGGAGAAGATCAATGAAATTGCCGATTTACCTCGATTATTCCGCCACCACCCCGGTCGATCCGCGTGTGGCGCAAAAGATGAGTGAGTGTTTGCTGGTCGATGGCAACTTCGGCAATCCGGCATCGCGCTCCCATGTGTTTGGCTGGAAGGCCGAGGAGGCTGTTGAGAATGGTCGCCGTCAGGTCGCCGAGCTGGTCAATGCAGACCCGCGCGAGATCGTCTGGACCTCCGGTGCCACAGAGTCGGACAACCTGGCAATCAAGGGCATTGCGCACTTCTACAGTGGCAAGGGCAAGCACATCGTCACCTCGAAGATCGAGCACAAGGCGGTGCTAGACACTACCCGCCAGTTGGAGCGCGAAGGCTTCGAGGTGACCTATATCGAGCCGGGTGAAGACGGGCTGATTACTCCGGCCATGGTCGAGGCGGCGCTGCGCGAGGACACCATTCTGGTGTCGATCATGCATGTGAACAACGAAATTGGCACCATCAACGATATCGCGGGCATCGGTGAAGTGACTCGCGCGCGCGGCGTGTTCTTCCACGTCGATGCGGCGCAGTCCACCGGCAAGGTGGCTATCGATCTGGAAAAACTCAAGGTCGACCTGATGTCCTTCTCGGCGCACAAGACCTACGGGCCCAAGGGCGTTGGTGCGCTCTACGTCCGGCGCAAGCCGCGCGTGCGCCTGGAAGCGCAGACCCATGGCGGTGGTCATGAGCGCGGTATGCGCTCCGGCACCCTGGCGACTCACCAGATCGTCGGCATGGGCGAAGCCTTCCGTATTGCCAAGGAAGAAATGGTCCAGGAAAACCAGCGCATCAAGGCGTTGCGTGATCGTTTCTTCGAGCAGGTCGATGGCCTGGAAGAGTTGTACGTGAACGGCAGCATGACCTCGCGAGTGCCGCACAACCTCAACCTCAGCTTCAACTATGTCGAAGGCGAGTCGTTGATCATGGCGCTCAAGGATCTGGCGGTATCGTCGGGTTCGGCCTGTACCTCGGCTTCACTTGAGCCCTCGTATGTGTTGCGCGCCCTGGGTCGTAACGACGAGTTGGCGCACAGCTCGATCCGTTTCACCTTCGGCCGGTTCTCCACCGAAGAAGAGATCGACTACGCCGCGCAGAAAGTTCGCGAGGCGGTCACCAAACTGCGCGATTTGTCGCCGCTGTGGGATATGTTCAAAGAGGGTGTCGATCTGTCCAAGGTCGAGTGGGCTGCACACTAAAGCTGCCGTTGAGCAGCCCCTGATGAGAGAGGAATACCAGCATGGCTTACAGTGAAAAGGTCATTGACCACTACGAAAACCCGCGCAACGTAGGCAAGATGGACGCGGAAGATCCGGATGTCGGTACCGGCATGGTCGGCGCCCCGGCGTGTGGCGACGTGATGCGCTTGCAGATCAAGGTCAACGAGCAGGGCGTGATTGAAGACGCCAAGTTCAAGACCTATGGCTGCGGTTCCGCGATTGCCTCCAGCTCCCTCGCCACCGAGTGGATGAAGGGTAAGACCCTGGATGAGGCGGAAACCATCAAGAACACCCACCTCGCCGAAGAGTTGGCGTTGCCGCCGGTGAAAATCCACTGCTCGGTACTCGCCGAGGACGCCATCAAGGCGGCCGTGCGTGATTACAAGCAGAAGAAAGGCTTGCTCTAAGGAGGTTGTCGATGGCTATCAGCATGACCGAAGCTGCCGCTCAGCACGTGCGGCGTTCGCTTGAAGGGCGCGGTAAGGGCGACGGCATCCGCCTGGCCGTGCGCACTACTGGCTGTTCGGGCCTGGCTTATGTGCTGGAGTTCGTCGACGAGGCCGCCAGCGAAGACCAGGTGTTCGAGACTCACGGGGTCAAGGTGATCATAGATCCCAAGAGCCTGGTGTACCTCGACGGTACTGAGCTGGACTTCGTCAAGGAAGGTTTGAACGAAGGCTTCAAGTTCAACAATCCTAACGTGCGCGGCGAATGTGGCTGCGGCGAAAGCTTTAATATCTGAGGCATTTGTGGGTAGTCCTTGTCATTTCGCCCTGTTCGCTCTGCAACCAAGCTTCCGTCTGGATCTGGAGCAGTTGGCCGTGCGTTATCGCGAGCTGGCGCGCACTGTCCATCCGGATCGTTTCGCCGATGCCTCTGATCGTGAGCAACGCTTGGCGCTGGAGCATTCGGCCAGCCTCAATGAGGCTTATAGCACGCTGAAAAGCTCGCCCAAGCGCGCGCGTTACCTGTTGGCATTGGGCGGGCCGGAATTGCCCCTGGAAGTCACGGTGCAAGACCCGGACTTCCTGCTGCAGCAGATGCATTGGCGTGAAGAATTGGAAGATCTGCAAGATAGCGCCGATTTGGCGGGCGTGGCGACGTTCAAGCGCCGCCTGAAGATTGCTCAGGATGAGTTGAACGAGAGCTTTGCCGTTTGTTGGGATGATTCGTTGCGTCGCGCCGAGGCCGAGCGCCTGATGCGCCGCATGCAGTTTCTCGACAAGCTTTCCCACGAAGTGCGCCAGCTGGAAGAGCGCCTCGACGATTAACCCTCGCGCAGCCAACGTGGCACGCCTGATATACAGATAAGCATTTATTAATCATGGCCTTACTGCAGATCGCTGAGCCCGGACAGAGCCCCCAGCCCCACCAGCGTCGGTTGGCGGTTGGGATTGATCTGGGAACCACTAATTCGCTGGTCGCAGCCCTGCGCAGCGGCCTATCCGAGCCGATCGCCGATGCCGCAGGGCAGGTCATCCTGCCTTCAGCGGTGCGCTATCACGTCGACCATGTCGAGGTCGGCGAGGCCGCCAGGCTGGCCGCATCGGCTGACCCGCTGAATACCGTGCTGTCAGTCAAGCGCCTGATGGGGCGTGGCCTGGCCGACGTCAAGCAATTGGGCGAGCAGTTGCCCTATCGCTTTGTCGGCGGCGAGTCGCACATGCCCTTCATTGCTACGGTGCAGGGGCCGAAAAGTCCGGTCGAAGTGTCTGCCGATATCCTCAAGGTGCTGCGTCAGCGTGCCGAAGCCGCCCTGGGTGGCGAGCTGGTCGGTGCGGTAATCACGGTGCCGGCCTACTTCGATGACTCCCAGCGCCAGGCCACCAAGGATGCGGCGCGTCTGGCCGGCTTGAATGTGCTGCGCTTGCTCAATGAGCCGACCGCTGCGGCTGTGGCCTATGGTCTGGACCAGCATGCCGAGGGCGTGGTGGCGATTTATGACCTGGGCGGCGGTACCTTCGATATTTCCATTTTGCGTCTGACCGGCGGGGTTTTCGAGGTATTGGCCACCGGTGGTGACAGTGCCTTGGGTGGTGATGACTTCGATCATGCGATTGCTGGCTGGATAATCGAACAGGCCGGTCTGTCTGCCGATCTCGATCCGGGCGAGCAGCGCAGTCTGTTGCAGGCCGCCTGCGCGGCCAAGGAAGCCCTGACCAGTTGTGCTGCGGCCCAGCTCAGTTATGGAACCTGGCAGGGGCAGTTGAGTCGCGAGCAGTTCGACGCATTGATCGAGCCAATGCTGGCGCGCAGCCTCAAGGCCTGTCGGCGAGCCGTGCGCGATGCCGGAATCGAGCTGGAAGAGGTCGAGGCCGTGGTCATGGTCGGTGGTTCGACTCGCGTGCCGCGCGTGCGCCAGGCGGTCGCCGAGATGTTCGCCCGCGAGCCCTTGAGCGATATCGATCCGGATCAGGTGGTGGCCATTGGTGCCGCGATCCAGGCCGATGCCCTGGCGGGTAACAAGCGTGCAGAGGGTGACGAGCTGTTACTGCTGGACGTGATTCCGTTGTCGCTTGGCCTGGAAACCATGGGCGGGCTGATGGAGAAGGTCATTCCGCGCAACACCACCATTCCGGTGGCGCGTGCTCAGGACTTCACCACCTATAAAGATGGCCAGACGGCCATGATGATTCATGTGCTGCAAGGTGAGCGCGAGCTGATCAGCGATTGCCGCTCCCTGGCGCGTTTCGAGTTGCGCGGTATTCCGCCAATGGTCGCCGGTTCGGCGAAGATTCGTGTGACCTTCCAGGTCGATGCCGATGGCTTGCTCGGCGTGGCGGCCCGCGAGCTGGCTTCGGGGGTGGAGGCGAGCATTCAGGTCAAGCCGTCTTACGGGCTTACCGATGGCGAAATCGCGCGAATGCTGCAGGACTCTTTCAAGAATGCCGGTGACGACAAGGTCGCCCGTGTATTGCGTGAACTGCAGGTGGATGCTCAGCGTCTGCTCGAGGCGGTAGAGGCTGCCTTGCAAGCCGACGGTGAACGTTTGCTGGGCGCCGATGAGCGCCTGGCTATCGATGCGCAAATGCAGCAGTTGCGCGCGCTGATGGCGAGTAACGATGGCCTGGCCATCGAGCAACAGACCAAGCGCTTGACCCAGTTGACCGATGCCTTTGCCGCTCGTCGCCTGGATGCCACGGTCAAAGCCGCATTGGCTGGCCGTAGTCTTAATGAAATTGAGGAATAAGCATGCCGCAGGTGATTTTTCTGCCCAACGCCGACCACTGCCCTGAAGGGCTGGTGATCGAAGCGCAGTCGGGCGAAACCGTGCTCAACGTCGCGCTTCGCCACGGTATCGGCATCGAGCATGCCTGTGAGAAATCCTGTGCCTGTACGACGTGTCACGTGGTGGTTCGCGAGGGGTTTGCTTCTATGGAGCCATCCGACGAACTCGAAGACGATATGCTGGACAAGGCCTGGGGGCTGGAGCCTAATTCGCGGCTGTCTTGTCAGGCTGTGGTGGCTGAGCAGGATCTGGTGGTCGAGATCCCCAGGTACACCATCAATCAAGTGTCCGAAGGGCACTGAATATTCGGCATAAGGAGCAGGTCATGAGCCTAAAATGGTCCGATGTGCTGGAAGTCGCGATCCAGTTGGCGGAAAGCAAGCCTGACATCGATCCGCGTTTCGTCAATTTTGTCGACCTGCATCGCTGGGTGCTGGCGTTGCCGGATTTTTCCGACGATCCGCAGCGTGGTGGCGAGAAAGTGCTTGAGGCCATTCAGGCCGCCTGGATCGAAGAGGCGGATTGAGCCAGCTGTAAGTCATAAGCGGCAAGCTTCACGCGAGTTGGTATTTGCCCGAACCATGGGCGCCAACGCTTGCTTGGCGCTGCTCTTATATTTCCCCCCCAAACCCGCGTATAATTCGCGGGTTTAATTTTTCGTATTACCCATCGTTTCTGGAGTTACACATGGCTGTTCAACGTACTTTTTCCATCATCAAGCCTGACGCTGTTGCCAAGAATGTTATCGGCGAGATCGTTAGCCGTTTCGAAAAAGCCGGCCTGCGCGTCGTTGCCTCGAAAATGGTCCAGCTGTCCGAGCGCGAAGCTGGCGGTTTTTACGCCGAGCACAGCGAGCGCGGCTTCTTCAAGGATCTGGTCGCTTTCATGGTTTCGGGTCCGGTCATCGTGCAGGTGCTGGAAGGTGAAGATGCTATCGCCAAGAACCGTGAGCTGATGGGCGCAACCAACCCGAAAGAAGCGGCTGCCGGCACCATTCGCGCCGATTTCGCCGTATCCATCGACGAGAACGCGGTACACGGTTCCGATTCCGAGGCGTCCGCCGCCCGTGAAATCGCCTACTTCTTCTCCGCTACCGAGGTATGTGCGCGCATTCGCTAAGGCGACGCGTGCGAGGGTGAAGCCATGACTGAAGCTACCGGCAAAATTAATCTACTGGGTCTGACCCAGGCAGAGATGGAACAATTCTTCGAGGACATCGGGGAAAAACGTTTCCGTGCCGGTCAGTTGATGAAGTGGATTCACCACTTTGGCGTCGATGATTTCGATGTCATGAGCAACGTCAGCAAGGCCTTGCGGGAAAAACTCAAGGCCTGTGCTGAAATTCGTGGCCCGGAAGTGGTCAGCGAAGATATTTCTACTGATGGCACGCGCAAGTGGGTAGTGCGGGTGGCGTCAGGCAGTTGTGTGGAGACCGTGTATATCCCGCAAGGTTCGCGCGGCACCCTGTGCGTTTCTTCGCAGGCGGGTTGCGCACTGGATTGCAGCTTCTGCTCCACGGGCAAACAGGGTTTCAATAGCGATCTGACAGCCGCCGAAGTGATCGGTCAGGTGTGGATCGCCAGCAAGTCGTTCGGTAGCGTGCCCGCCAGATCCGATCGCGCCATCACCAATGTGGTGATGATGGGCATGGGCGAACCACTGCTGAACTTCGACAACGTGGTCGCCGCCATGAAGATCATGATGGACGACCTCGGTTATGGCATCTCCAAGCGCAAGGTGACCCTGTCCACTTCGGGCGTGGTGCCGATGATCGACAAACTGGGTGAAGTCATCGATGTATCCCTGGCGCTGTCGTTGCACGCGCCGAACGATGAGTTGCGCAACCAGTTGGTGCCGATCAACAAGAAGTATCCGCTGGAGATGTTGCTGGCGGCCTGCCAGCGTTATGTCTCGCGCCTCGGCGAGAAGCGTGTGCTGACCATCGAGTACACCCTGCTCAAGGATGTCAACGATAAGCCCGAGCATGCTGAGCAGATGATCGCACTTCTGCAAAATGTACCTTGCAAGATCAACCTGATTCCGTTTAATCCCTTCCCCTTCTCGGGTTACGAGCGGCCGAGCAACAATGCCATTCGCCGTTTCCAGGATCTGCTGCACAAAGCCGGGCACAATGTCACCGTGCGTACTCCGCGCGGCGAAGACATCGATGCTGCCTGCGGCCAGTTGGTCGGCCAGGTCATGGATCGTACCCGTCGTAGCGAGCGCTACATTGCCGTGCGTGAGTTGAGTAGCGAGGCCGAGACGCCGAGTTCCGCCGCCAATCGAACTTGAAGAGAGGATACCCATGACCCTGCGCCCAGCGCTGTTCTTGTTAATCGCCAGCCTGTTGGCCGGCTGTGTGTCGACAGGCGATGTCGACCCGATGAGAACCGACAAGGGGCGTGACGGTGCGCGTGATGCCTACATTCAGTTGGGGCTCGGCTACCTGCAGCAAGGCGCTAGTGGACGGGCCAAGGTACCGTTGAAAAAGGCGCTCGACCTCGACCCGAGCAGCGCGGATGCACATGCGGCTCTGGCGTTGGTGTTTCAGCGCGAAATGGAATACAAGCTGGCCGATGAGCATTATCGCATCGCGTTATCGCAACGCAGCGACGATGCCCGGCTGCTGAATAACTACGGTGGCTTCCTGTTCGAGCAGGAGCGCTATCAGGAGGCGCTCGAGCATTATCAGCAAGCTTCACGGGATACCCTTTACCCCGAGCGTTCACGGGTGTTCGAGAACCTTGGCTTGACGGCCATGAAGCTCAATCAGCGCGAACAGGCGAAAGCCTATTTCGAGCGCTCGCTCCGCCTGAATAGCCGCCAGCCCCGGGCACTACTCGAGATGGCCGTAATGCTCTACGAGGAGGAGCAATATGTGCCGGCGCGCGGCTATTACGATAGCTACAGCCTGCTGGCCGAGCAGAATGCGCGTAGCCTGTTGCTCGGCGCGAGCCTGGCGACCATCTTCCAGGATCGCGACACGGCTGCCAGCCTGGGTCTGCAATTGAAGCGTTTTTATCCCGGTACGCCGGAATATCAGCAATATCGGTCGGAGCAATGATGAAAGTGGCGCATCCTGAAGTTGTAACAACCCAGCGCGTCAATCCCGGTGAGTCACTGCGCGAGGCGCGCGAGAGCAAGGGCTGGGCCGTTGATGAAGTGGCCGGCCAACTGAATCTCTCGCCACTGCGCCTGAGTCAGATCGAAGCGGGTGCGTTCGATAAATTGCCGGGCAATACCTTTGCCCGTGGCTACGTTCGCGCTTATGGAAAACTCCTAGGCATGGATCAGAGTCGTCTGGTCCTGGAGTTCGATCAGTTCACTGGTAGTGACGCCGTAGGTAGCGATGTACACAGCCTGGGCCACATCGAGGAACCGGTACGTTACTCACAACGCATCCTGCGTTTCGTCAGTTTTGCCTTGCTGGTGGCGCTGGCGGGCGTCGGTTTTTACTGGTGGCAAGAGCAGGCCGCGCGGCTTGCCGGTGAGTCGCCTGTAACCAGTATCGAGCAGGTTGAAGTAGACGGTGCCGATGGCATGACCCAGATTCATCCTCTGGATGAGCCTGAAGATCAGGCCGTGCTGGCGGCTCAGGGGGGGGCTGAGTTGAACCTGATGCCTGCCATCACCGAAGTAGCCGCGGAGTCGGAATTGGACGGCGCTGCAGAGCAGGCAGCGGCTGAGCCGGCTGGCGAAGAGCTGCAGGCCGAACTTGCTGCTGCCGACAGCCCCGCACCGGCCAACACTACCGAGTCGCTGGCCGTCGCTGCCGGCGAGGGCATGGTAAGTGTCAGCTATGTCGCTGACTGCTGGACACAGTTGACCGATGCCAGTGGCAAGGTACTGTTCAGTGCGCTCAAGCGTAAGGGCGATAGTTTGCAGCTCGCCGGCAAGGCGCCGCTGGAGTTACGCCTGGGCTTTGCCCGTGGTGCGCAGGTGAGCTACAACGGTCAGGCGGTCGATGTGACGCCCTATATCACGGGTGAAACCGCACGTATCAAGTTGGGTGGTCAGTAAGATGCATTGCGAATCGCCGATCAAGCGTCGTCTGACGCGCAAGATTTGGGTTGGCTCGGTACCGGTGGGCGGCGATGCACCCATCGCTGTGCAGAGCATGACCAATACCGATACCAACGATGTGGCGGCAACAGTGGCCCAAGTCCGTCGTCTGCAAGATGCCGGTGCGGATATCGTGCGTATTTCGGTGCCGGACATGGACGCCGCCGAAGCCTTTGGCCGGATCAAGCAACAGGTCAGCCTGCCGCTGGTGGCGGATATCCACTTCGATTATCAGATCGCCCTACGGGTGGCCGAGTTGGGCGTCGATTGCCTGCGCATCAATCCGGGCAATATCGGCCGTGCAGACCGGGTCAAGGCGGTGGTCGAGGCGGCCCGTGATCGAGGTATCTCGATTCGCATCGGGGTCAACGCCGGTTCGCTGGAAAAAGACCTGCAGAAGAAATACGGCGAGCCGACCCCGGAAGCACTGGTCGAGTCGGCGCTACGCCATGTAGAGCATCTGGATCGTTTGAACTTCCCGGACTTCAAGGTCAGCGTCAAAGCCTCCGATGTGTTCATGGCGGTGGAGGCCTATCGACTGCTGTCCAAGCAGATCGAACAACCTTTGCACCTGGGCATCACCGAGGCCGGTGGCCTGCGCTCGGGTACTGTGAAGTCGGCAGTGGGGCTGGGCATGCTGCTGGCCGAGGGAATTGGCGATACCATCCGCATCTCCCTGGCCGCTGACCCGGTGGAAGAGATCAAGGTTGGCTTCGATATTCTCAAGTCGCTGCGTCTGCGTTCACGCGGGATCAACTTCATCGCCTGCCCGAGCTGCTCGCGGCAGAATTTCGATGTGGTGAAGACCATGAACGACCTCGAGGGCCGCCTGGAAGACCTGCTGGTGCCGCTGGATGTGGCGGTGATTGGCTGTGTGGTCAATGGACCGGGCGAAGCCAAGGAAGCGGACATCGGCCTCACTGGCGGCTCGCCGAGCAACTTGATCTATATCGATGGCAAGCCGGCGCAAAAATTGAACAACGACAACCTGGTGGATCAGCTGGAAAAGCTGATACGCCAGAAGGCGGCCGAGAAGGTCGCTGCTGACGCCGCGGTCATCGTGCGCAGCTAACCCTGTTAAGGAAATGAATTGAGCAAGTCCCTGCAAGCCATTCGTGGCATGAACGATATCCTGCCCGAGCAGACTCCGCTTTGGCGTTACTTTGAAGACAGCGTGGCGCGCCTGCTGGATGGCTATGGCTATCGGCAGATACGTATGCCGATCGTCGAGTTCACCGAGCTGTTCAAACGCTCGATCGGCGAAGTGACCGACATCGTCGAAAAAGAGATGTACACCTTCGAGGATCGCAACGGTGATTCCCTGACCCTGCGTCCAGAAGGCACTGCCGCCTGCGTGCGGGCCGTGCTAGAGCACGGTCTGGCCGGTGGCGGGCAAACCCAGAAGCTCTGGTATATCGGGCCGATGTTCCGGCACGAACGTCCGCAGAAGGGGCGTTATCGCCAATTTCACCAAATTGGTGTCGAAGTCTTCAATATCGATGGCCCGGATATCGACGCCGAGTTGATCATTCTGACCTGGCGTCTGTGGGGCCTGCTCGGTATTCGCGATGCAGTCACCCTGGAGCTGAACAGTCTGGGCACCAGCGCGGCGCGAGCGGTCTATCGCGAAGCCCTGGTCGAGTACCTCACGGCCCGCGCCGAGCAGCTGGATGAAGACAGTCGCCGGCGCATGACCAGTAATCCGCTGCGTGTGCTCGACAGCAAGCACCCGGAGACCCAGGCGCTGCTGGCCGACGCGCCGAAGCTGGCCGATTACCTGGACGACGAATCGCTGCTGCATTTCGGCGGACTCAAGGCGCGCCTGGATGCGGCTGGGGTTCCTTACGTGATCAATCCCAAGTTGGTGCGTGGCCTGGATTACTACAGCAAGACTGTGTTCGAGTGGGTGACCGATCAGCTCGGTGCCCAGGGCACCGTCTGCGCCGGCGGTCGCTACGATGGCCTGGTCGAGCAGATGGGTGGCAAACCGACGCCGGGCGTGGGTTTCGCCATGGGTATCGAGCGCCTGGTGCTGCTGATCGAAACCTTGGACAAAGTACCGGCTGAAATCTCCCGGCAGGTCGATGTTTACCTGTGTGCTCTGGGTGAGCCTGCGGAATTGGCGGCCTTGGCCTTGGCCGAGCGCCTGCGTGATCAGCTGCCGGCTCTGCGTTTGCAGGTCAATGCCGGCGCAGGCAGTTTCAAGAGTCAACTGAAGAAGGCCGACAAGAGCGGTGCGCTTTACGCCTTGGTCATGGGTGAAGACGAACTGGCCCAGCAAGTGGTAGGTTGCAAGCCGCTGCGGGGCCAGGGTGAACAACAAAGTATCGCCTGGTTGGCATTGGCCGACCATTTGGCGACCTGCGTCTTGCAGGCCTGACAGGCAGTTAAGCGATTTAGCGAATAGGAGTATCTGGGGTGGTTTCGCGTACCGATGATGAAGAGCTGGCGGTAATCAAGGATTGGTGGCAGCGCAACGGCAAGCCATTGCTCACTGGCAGCGCATTGGCGCTGGTGGTGGTGTTTGGCTGGCAGGGCTGGCAGAAATACCAGACCAACCAGGCTCATGGCGCTTCGATGGTTTATCAGCAATTGCTGGAAACCGCATTGAATCCGAGTGGTCAGCCTGATCCGGGCAAGGTCGCTGAATTGGCCAACAGGCTCAAGAGCGATTTTGCCGGCAGTCACTATGCCCAGTACGGCAGTCTGTTCGTCGCCAAGGTAGCAGTAGAGTCCGGCAAGCTGGACGATGCCGCGACCGAGTTGCAAGCGATTGTCGATAAGCCGGTTGACGACACGCTGGCTGAATTGGCCCGTCAGCGTCTGGCCCGTGTTCTGGCTACGCAGGACAAAGTCGAAGAGGCACTCACGCTGCTCGAGGGAGATGCTGATCAAGCCTACCTCGCCAGCCGTGAAGAACTTAAAGGCGACCTGCTGGTGAAATTGGGTCGCAGCGATGATGCCTATAGCGCCTATGTAAAAGCCAAGGCGGCGCTTGCCGAAGAGGCCGCTGTGGGTGGCTTGCAAATGAAGCTCGACGATTTGGCCAAAGGGGATGCGTGACGTGATGCGTTGGAAAAATGCCGCACTGCTGGCCCTGGCCGTTTTGGCTGTAGGTTGCAGCAGCAACAGTAAAAAGGAATTGCCGCCTGCCGATCTGCCTGACTTCGAAGAAGAAGTAGTGCTGCAGAAGGAGTGGAGCCGTTCGATCGGTGAAGGCCAGGGCAAAACCTTCAACATGCTGGTGCCCGCTGTCGAGGGTGACAGCATTTATGCGGCCGATGTTGAAGGCCTGGTCATGGCGCTCGATCGCATGACGGGTAAGGTGATCTGGAAAGAAGACCTGGATCTACCGGTTTCGGGTGCCGTCGGTGCCGGTTACGGCCTGGTGGTTGTCGGCACGCTGAAAGGCGAGATCATTGCCCTCGATGCCAGCTCCGGTGAGGAAAAGTGGCGCGCGCAGGTGGCCAGTGAAGTGCTCGCCGCCCCGGCGATCAATGGCGACATCGTGCTGGTGCAGACCCAGGAAGATAGCCTTATTGCCCTGGATGCCGATACTGGTAGCCAGCGCTGGATCTTTGAAAACACCCCGGCAGTTCTGACCCTGCGTGGCACTGGCAGCCCGGTGCTGACCAACCGCCTGGCAATCGCCGGCTTGTCCAGTGGCAAGGTGATTGCCCTCGATGCCCAGCGCGGTATCCCGGTTTGGGAACAGCGCGTGGCGATTCCGCAAGGGCGTTCCGAGCTTGAGCGCGTGGTGGACATCGACGGAGGCCCGTTGCTTTCGGGTGGCAAACTGTATGTCGTCAGCTACCAGGGTCGTGTGGCTGCGCTGGATTTGGAAAGCGGTCGGGTGCTGTGGCAGCGCGAAGCCTCCAGTTCGGTCGGCGTGGCCCAGGGTTTCGGCAACGTCTACGTCAGCCTGGCTAACGGTACGGTAGAAGGCATCGACGAGCGTTCCTCCTCGGCGCTGTGGAGCAACGATGCTCTGGCGCGTCGCCAGTTGTCGGCGCCGGAAGTGTTTTCCAGCTATATAGCCTTCGGCGATCTGGAAGGTTACCTGCACCTGATCAGCCAGGTGGATGGGCGGTTTGTCGGACGTACGCGCATCGATAGCGATGGCTTGCGTGCTCGTCCGCTGGTGGCCGGTGCCTGGCTGTATGCGTTTGGCAATGGTGGCAAGCTGGTCGCACTGACCATCAAGTGAACCACTGTTAGCGGGCTTGGCTATGCTGCACGGCAATGCTGTGCGGCTGGCTGTGCGGCTGGCTGTTTCGCCCTGTGAATTCCGGCCGCTGCCCATGCAGCGGCTTTTGTATTTTTTGAATTAACGAAGTGGAGAGCCTAATGGTTCCCGTAATTGCCCTGGTGGGCCGCCCTAACGTCGGCAAGTCCACCCTATTTAACCGCTTGACCAAAAGCCGCGACGCGATTGTCGGCGACCTGTCTGGTCTGACCCGTGATCGCCAATACGGTGAGGCCAAGTGGCAGGGGCGAACCTATATCGTCATCGACACCGGCGGTATTTCCGGTGATGAAGAGGGTATCGACGCGAAGATGGCCGAGCAGTCGCTGCAGGCCATCGAAGAGGCCGATGCCGTCTTGTTTATGGTGGACGCCCGCGCCGGTTTGTCGGCGGCGGACCAGATGATTGGCGAGCACCTGCGCAAGCGCAACAAGCGCAGCTTCCTGGTGATCAACAAGGTCGACAATATCGACCCTGACATGGCCCGTGCCGAGTTCGCCTCCATGGCGATGGGCGAGTCCCTGGCGATTGCCGGTGCCCATGGGCGTGGCATCACCCAGATGCTCGAAGCTGTTTTGGGGTCTTTCCCCAAGGATGCAACCGAGCTGCCAGAGGGTGAGGAAGAAGAAATTGTCCTCGAAGGTCAGGAAGCCAAGCGCATCCCGGGCCCGAGCGAGAAGGACGGTATCAAGCTGGCGATCATTGGCCGGCCCAACGTCGGCAAGTCGACCCTGGTTAACCGCATGCTCGGTGAAGACCGGGTCATCGTCTATGACGAGGCCGGCACCACCCGCGACAGCATCTATATCCCGTTCGAGCGCGATGGTGAGAAGTACACCCTGATCGACACCGCCGGCGTGCGTCGCCGCGGCAAGATCTTCGAGGCGGTGGAAAAATTCTCGGTGGTCAAGACCCTGCAGGCGATCCAGGACTCCAACGTGGTGGTGTTCGTCATGGATGCCCGCGAAGGGGTGGTCGATCACGATCTCAACCTGCTCGGCTTCGTCCTGGAAAGCGGTCGTGCCCTGGTTATCGCCCTGAACAAATGGGATGGCATGGAGCCCAGCGAACGCGACTACGTGAAGGTCGAGTTGCAACGGCGGTTGTTCTTCGTCGACTTCGCCGATATTCACTTCATCTCGGCCTTGCACGGTACCGGTGTCGGTCATCTGTACAAATCGGTGCAGGACTCGTTCAAGTCGGCGATTACTCGCTGGCCGACTAACCGCCTGACCCAGATTCTCGAAGATGCGGTCGGCGATCACGCGCCACCAATGGTCAGGAACCGCCGGATCAAGCTGCGTTATGCTCACCTCGGCGGGGCCAACCCGCCGCTGATCGTGATCCACGGCAACCAGGTAGATGCGGTGCCCAAGTCTTATGTGCGCTACCTGGAAAACACCTACCGGCGAGTACTCAAGCTGGTCGGTACGCCGATCCGCATCGAGTTCAAGGGTGGCGAAAACCCTTACGAGGGTAATAAGAATACCCTCACCGACCGCCAGGTGAACAAGAAGCGCCGCATGATGAGCCACCACAAGAAGGCCGAGAAGAAGCGCAAGGACAAAAAATAGCCACAAGCTTCGGGCCGCAAGCCGAAGCAGTACGTAGGGCGGGTGAAACCCGCCGGCCCGGTTTTTTTTGGCGGGTTGCACCCGCCCTACGGAATAACGCGATGCTCCATAGCAAACTGCCGAATGTCGGCACCACCATCTTCACCCGCATGTCGCAGCTCGCCGTGGAAACCGGCGCGCTCAACCTGTCCCAGGGCTTTCCCGATTTCGATGGCCCGCAGGCTTTGCGCGAGGCGGTCGGTCGGCACATAGCCGCCGGGCATAACCAGTACGCGCCTATGACCGGTTTGCCGGCGCTGCGCGAGCAGGTGGCGGCGAAGATCGCGCGCAGCTATGGCCGTACAGCCAATGCCGATACTGAAATCACCATTACCCCAGGGGCGACCCAGGCGATCTTCTGCGCCATTCAGGCGCTGATTCATCCAGGTGATGAAGTGATCGTCTTCGATCCTTGCTACGACAGCTACGAACCCTCGGTTGAATTGGCCGGAGGGCGCTGCGTGCATGTGCCGCTGGCCTTGCCCGGCTTTGCCATCGATTGGCAGGTATTGACCGATGCGCTGAGCGACAAGACCCGCCTGATCATCCTCAATAGCCCGCACAACCCCAGTGGTGCGTTGATCTCGCGGGCCGAGCTGGATCAGTTGGCGGCGCTGATCCGTGAGCGCGACATCTACCTGCTCAGTGACGAAGTCTATGAGCATCTGGTGTTCGCCGGGGTCAGGCATGCCAGCGTGCTGGCCCATGAAGAGCTGTATCAGCGTGCCTTCGTGGTCAGCTCGTTCGGTAAGACCTACCACGTCACCGGTTGGAAGACCGGCTATGTGGTGGCGCCGCCGGCCTTGAGCGCCGAGTTGCGCAAGGTGCACCAGTACGTCAGCTTCTGCGGCGTCACCCCGCTGCAGTGGGCACTGGCCGACTTCATGGCCGAGCATCCCGAGCATGTCGAGGAGTTGCCGGCGTTCTATCAAGCCAAACGCGACCTGTTCTGCGACCTGCTGGTCGAATCGCGCTTCAGCTTCAGTCGCGCCGCCGGCAGCTATTTTCAGCTGGTCGATTATTCGACGATTCGCGATGACCTGGATGATCTGGCGATGGCCGAGTGGATGACCCGCGAGCATGGCGTGGCGACCATTCCAGTGTCGGTGTTCTACCAACAACCGCCTAAGGGCCTGCGCCTGCTGCGCTTGTGCTTCGCCAAACGCGAGGAGACCCTGCGTCAAGCAGCGGAGAAACTATGCGCGATATAAACCTATTGCCCGACCTTGAACTGGCGCTGATCCAGACCGAACTGGCCTGGCATGATCCCGAAGCCAATCGCACACATTTTCAGGCTTTGCTGGAGCAGGCCCGAGGCGCCGACCTGATCGTGCTGCCGGAGATGTTCACCACCGGCTTCTCCATGGACTCCGCCAGCCTGGCTGAGCCGGAGAATGGCCCAACCAGCCAGTGGTTGCTGGAGCAGGCCGCGCGGATGCAGGCGGTTATCTGCGGCAGCCTGATCATTCAGGCGGCCGATGGCACTTACCGCAATCGTCTGCTCTGGGCACGTCCGGATGGCTCGCTGGCACACTACGACAAGCGTCATCTGTTCCGTATGGTCGGCGAGCACCAGCACTTCAGCGCTGGCGAAGCACAAGTGCTACTGGAGTTGAAGGGCTGGCAGATTCGCCCGCTGATCTGCTACGACCTGCGCTTCCCGACCTGGAGTCGCGATGCGCATAACACCGATTTGCTGCTGTACACCGCCAACTGGCCGGCGGCGCGGCGCCAGCACTGGAACCGGCTGTTGCCAGCGCGGGCGATCGAGAACCTGTGCTACGTGGCGGCCGTGAACCGCATCGGCTCGGATGGCAAGGGCCACCCCTACAGTGGCGACTCCCAGGTGCTGGACTTTCAGGGCGAGCCGCTGCTAGCGGCAGGGGATGCGGGCGGGGTGTTCCGGGTCAGCCTGTCCGGCTCCGCGCTTGCCAGTTATCGCGAGCGCTTTCCTGCGTATCTGGATGCCGATGACTTTAGCTTGCTGGAGTGAAGGTCTGGACTGTCACTGTTTCAGGTAGTGGTCGTAGATCGCCTGGTAGCGACCGCTGGCCTTGAGCTGTTCGAGGCCGGCATTGAAGTCGTCGCGAATCTGCCGGTCGCGAAACAGGGGGCGGTAGTTCTGCGGGGCTTCCTCGGTGAAGGGGTGCAGATCGACGGTCTTGGCTTTGAACAGGTTGGTACGTTCCAGGAGCAACTCGAAATAGCGGTAGATGCTCTTGTCGCTGAGCACCAGATCGAAACGGCCCTTGTTCAGACCAAGCACCTGCAGTTCCTGATTGTTCTGTTCAAAATACAAACCCGCCTTCTGGGTGGCGGCCAACCATTCCGGGTAGCGCCGGGCCGCCCCCGGGAACGCCACCACGCTGAGCCCCTTGAGATCCTTGGGCGTGTTGATCTCGAGGTGGCGACTGTTCAGGCTGATGAAGACGTTGTCGTAGATCACCGCCGGGTTGCCATAGTGAGCGCCGGCCGCGCCCAGGTCCTGACCGAGATCGGTCATGGCGGCGTCTACCTCGCCCCGGCGAAAAGCCAGCGGCACCCGGGCCAGGGGAAAGTAGCGGGGTTCGAGTTTGTGCCCGCGAAAGGCCAACGCCTCGCCTATGACGTCCAGTTCGATGCCGCTGTCGCTCTCCGGAAAGCAGAAGGGCGGAATCTTCTCGCCGAAGGCCATGACCACTTGCGCGGCGCTGCCTGGACCACTGATGCCGAGCAGGAGGCTGAGCAACAGCCAGCGGCTCAATCGGGTGCAGTGGTTCATCGGTGTACCTGGGGTGGTCGTGAACGAAGGCAACCAGTGTAGTGGGTTGCCTGCGCCCTGTGTGAAGCGAGTTGCGCGCTCAGGCCGCTTGCGCCTCGGCCTGGGCCAGTACGCGGTTCAAGGCGCTGAACAGGGCGCGGAAGCTCGCCGTGGTGAGGTTCTCGTCGATGCCGATACCGTGCAGGGCGCGGCCGCCGTTGACCCTCAACTCGATATAGGCCGCGGCCTTGGCGTTGGTGCCGGCGCCGATGGCGTGCTCGCTGTAGTCCATGATTTCCACGGCCACCGGCAAACCGGCGACCAGGGCTTCCAGTGGGCCCTTGCCGATGCCGCGCCAGTGTTGAGTCTCTCCTTTGCTGAGCACTTCCACGTCCACCGCGCTGGTGCCGTTCTCTTCCTGCAGGCGATGGCCCTTAAGCGCATAAGGCGCGGTGGCTTGCAGGTATTCGCGCTCGAGCAGTTGGTGGATCTGCCCGGCGCTCATTTCCAGGCCGAGGCGATCGGTTTCCTTCTGCACCACCTGGCTGAACTCGATCTGCATGCGTCGCGGCAGGCAGATGCCGTATTCCTGTTCCAGCAAATAGCTGATGCCGCCCTTGCCCGACTGGCTGTTGACCCGAATCACCGCCTCGTAGCTGCGGCCAATATCGGCCGGGTCGATTGGCAGATAGGGCACTTCCCAGATGCCATTCGGGTCTTGCTGGCTGAGGCCCTTGCGGATCGCGTCTTGGTGCGAGCCGGAAAACGCGGTATGCACCAGGTCGCCGACATAGGGGTGGCGTGGGTGCACGGGCAGCTGGTTGCACTCCTCGACCACCTTGCGCACGTTATCGATGTCGGAGAAATCCAGGCCCGGGTGGATGCCCTGGGTGTAGAGGTTCAGCGCCAGGTTGACCAGGTCGACGTTGCCGGTGCGCTCGCCGTTGCCGAACAGGCAACCTTCGACGCGATCGGCGCCGGCCATCAGGCCCAGCTCGCTGGCGGCCACGCCGGTGCCGCGGTCGTTGTGGGTGTGCAGGCTGATCAGCACGCTGTCACGGCGGCTGATATGGCGGCCGAACCATTCGATCTGGTCGGCGTAGACGTTGGGTGTGGCCACTTCCACGGTGGCCGGCAGGTTGAGGATCACCTTGTTGCTCGGCGTCGGCTGCCAGACATCGAGCACCGCATCGCAGACTTCCACGGCGAACGCCAGTTCGGTGGAGGTGAAGACTTCCGGCGAGTACTGGAAGGTCCACTGGGTGTCCGGCTGCTGGGCGGCCAGGTCCTTGATGATCTGCGCGGCATTCACCGCGATATTGACCACGCCCGCCTGGTCCTGGTTGAAGACGATGCGGCGGAAGCTCGGGGCGGTGGCGTTGTAGACGTGGACGATGGCCTGCTTGGCGCCCTTGAGTGACTCGAAGGTGCGGCTGATCAGGTCTTCGCGGGCCTGGGTCAGCACCTGGATGGTGGTGTCGTCCGGGATATGCCCGTCTTCGATCAGGGTGCGCACGAAGTCGAAGTCGGTCTGCGAGGCGGACGGGAAGCCCACTTCGATCTGCTTGATGCCGACCTGCACCAGGGTCTTGAAGAAGCGCAGCTTCTTCGCCGCATCCATCGGCTCGATCAGCGACTGGTTGCCGTCACGCAGGTCCGAGCTGCACCAGATCGGTACTGCGGTAATGGTCTTCGACGGCCAGCTGCGGTCCGGCAAATCGATGGCCGCAAAGGCGCGGTACTTGCTGGACGGGTCTTTGCGCATGCTCATGGGGTAATCCTTTTGACGGCGACCGGAGAGGGTGGCCAGGCGAAGTCGAGATCGGTGCGGCGCTTCGGTTCAGTCACGCAGTCGCTGGCTGACCAGGCGGAGGTTGGCATGTTGCCGCGGCAGAATCAGGCTGTGGGTAGCGTTCATGGCGTCAACCCTATCCGGCGCGATCAAAGCTGGCAAGTGATGCGATAAAATTGGTGATATCGATCTATTTCATGACTTATGCGCAATTATATTGCGTGGAGGCGGGCGGCGCTGCTCGGCGATTGTGCAGTGCTTTGCCCCGGCCATCCGTGCGCTGTGGCCAGGGCTATGTGGCGGTATCAGTGTTCCGTTTGCGCGGCTCGGCTGCGTCCCAGTTCACGCATGTCCGCACCACTGGGGTGTTGGAACACGCGCAGGCCGAACTCAGGCAGGATCGCCAGTAGGTGGTCGAAGATATCCGACTGGGTGCTCTCGTAACTGCCCCAGGCAATGGTGTTGGTGAAGCAATAGAGCTGCAGCGGCAGGCCGTCGGCCGTCGGGCTGAGCTGGCGTACCAGTTGGGTCATGTCCTGGTTAATCTGCGGGTGTTGGCGCAGGTAGTGCTCCACATAGGCACGGAAGGTGCCGATATTGGTGATGCGGCGGGTGTTGGCTGGCTCCTGGCCGTCTTCGGCCAGTGCGCTGTTCCAGCTGAGCAACTCGCTGTGCTTGTTCTTCAGGTATTGCTTGAGCAGGCTGACGCGCTGCAGGCGGGTTATTTCCTCCGGGTTGAGGAAGCCGATGCTGGTCTGGTCGAGGTACAGGTTGCGCATGATCCGCCGTCCGCCGCACTCCTGCATGCCGCGCCAGTTCTTGAATGGGTCGCTGATAAAGCGCTTGGTCGGGATGCTGGTGATGGTCTTGTCCCAGTTCTGCACCTTGACCGTGTGCAGGGCGATGTCGATCACGTCGCCATCGGCATTCAGTTGCGGCATTTCTATCCAGTCCCCCACACGCACGATGTCGTTGGAGGAGATCTGCACGCTGGCCACCAGCGACAGAATGGTGTCCTGGAAAATCAGCATCAATACGGCGGCCATGGCGCCAAGGCCGGAGAGCAGGATCAGGGGTGAGCGGTCGATCAGGGTGGCGATGATCAGGATGCTGGAGACCACGTACAGGATGATCTTGACGACCTGCAGGTAGCCTTTGATCGGGTGCAGGTGAGCATCCTTGCGGCGCTGGTGGAGCAGATTGGCGATGTCCAGCAGGGCGCTCAGGGCCAGGGCGATGGTCAGCACGATAAAGCCGCTGCAGACGTTGCGCACCACCGCCACAGCAGTCTCCGGCAGGCCGGGTATGGCGGTGACGCCGGCAGACAGCAGCAGTGCCGGGACAATGTTCGACAGCCGCTTGATGATGCCGAAGTCTTGCCATTGGGCATCGCCGGCCTGGCGCAGCAGGCGATACAGGCCGCGTACCAGAATGCGCTTGACCAGCCAGTTGGATAGCCAGGCGGCGATGATCAGCAGTGCGGAGAAGGTCAGGGTTTGCAGTTCTGGGTGGGCGCTCAGCCAGTCGAGCCAGCCGTTGAATTCGTTACGCATGTTTCAACTCCGGGTTGCACGGATAGGTCGGCATGCGTCGATGCATGCCTGGCCGTCTGTGGTGTTCAGGATGCAGGGGGTGCCGGCGGGTTCAGCGAATGAACGTCTTGCTCACTTCGCGAAACAGCGGGTTGCCGGCCTGCTCGAGCCATTCGAAGGCGACCATTTCCCGCGACACGATGCTGGCGCCGGCTTGCTGCATGCGTGCCAGGGCCAGCGCCTTGTCCGAGGCCTGGCGCGAGCCGACGGCCTCAGCCACTACGAAGACCTGGCGGCCCTGGGCGAGCAGGTCGAGTACGGTCTGCAGCACGCAGACATGCGCTTCGCTGCCGCACACCACGAACTGCGCGCGTTCACCGCCGGGGCGCTTGAACAGCTCGCCTTCGCTGACTGCAGAAAAATGCAGCTTCTCGATGATGGCCTCGTCTGGGTGGCCGTCGCGCAAGGACGGGATCGTCTGCCCCAGGCCCTTGCTGTACTGCTCGGTGAGCAGCACGGGCACGCCGATGCGCTGCGCCACCTGCTGCAACCACAAGGCATTTTCGGCCAGTGTGGCGCTGTCATGGATGACCGGAAACAGGCGGGCCTGAATGTCGATGATCAGCAGGGTTGAAGTCTCGGCTTTGATTCGCATCAACAGTCCCTCGGTAAGTCACTGGAGCACGGCAATGTTTCAGGGTTTGAATGCCCCGATAAAAATGGCCGGGTCGATCCGCGCATCATTCAGGCTGACGTTCCAGTGCAAATGCGGCCCGGTGGCGCGACCGGTGGCGCCGACCTTGCCGAGCACGCCGCCGCGCGGCAGTTCGTCGCCGACCTTGACGCCGATTTCCGAGAGGTGGCAGAACATGCTGATCAGGCCCTGGCCGTGGTCGACGAACACGGTCTTGCCGTTGAAGAAGTAGTCGCCGATCAGGATTACCTGTCCTGCCGCCGGCGCCTGGACCGGGGTGCCGCGCTTGGCGGCGAAGTCCAGGCCGGAATGTGGGTTGCGTTCTTCGCCATTGAAGAAGCGGCGCAGGCCGAAGGGGCTGGACAGTGGCCCGCTGACAGGCTTGTCGAACAGCAGGTTGCTCGGCTGGCGGGCACTGAATTGCTGGTAGGCGCGGGTCTGCTCGGCGAGTTCGCGGTTGATGCGCTTGAGGTTGGCGGCGTTCGGGTTGACCTGCTGCTGGTTCTTGATGGTGATGCGTTGCTCGGCGTAGTGCTTGCCGCCGACCTGGAAGCTCAGGCGCTGAGTGTCGTTCACCTTGATCTGCTGACTGCCGGGTTTAGTCGTCAGGGGCAGGCCGACGATGGCGACCCAGCGCTGCCCGTCTTCGTGGATCACCAGCACCGGTTTGCCTTGGTAAGTGGTGCGGGGTGCGCTGGCAGCCGGCCCCAGGTCGATCACGGCGACGCCGCCGGGTACCGGCTGGTTGAGCAGGCGGGTGATAAAACCTTCGGCCTGCACGGGCAGGGCGAGGCAAAGGGTGACTAGCAAGGCAAGAAAACGCATGCGGTATCCCGAGTGTAGGGTGGATGCCGTTGTGCTCATCCACCTGATGATTGATCAGTCCAGCAGCGACAGGGTCGCCGGCTGCACGTGGTTGTCTTCGACCCGCACATCCAACTCGCCTTCGGCCAGGCGTGCTTTCAGGCGCTGGCCGGTGTGGGTGTCGGCGGCGCGGCGCACGGCCCGGCCGCGCTCGTCGAGGAGAATGCTGTAGCCGCGGCCGAGGGTGGCCAGCGGGCTGACCGCATTTAGGGTCTGCACCTGGCTTTGCAATTGCAGACGGCGTTGCTTCAGGCCTTCGCGCATGGCCCGTGGCAGGCGCTCGGCGAGGCTGCCCAGGCGCTGGCGCAGCAGTTGCAACGTGCGCTCGGGATGCTGGCCGGCCAGGCGGGTGTGCAGGCGCGCGAGGCGTTCGCGGCGGTTGTTCAGCTGGCGCTCGAAGGCCCGTGCCAGGCGCATTTCCAGATCGTCCAGGCGCTGGGCGTGCTGGCGCAGGCGTTCGCCGGGGTGGCGCAGGCGCCGGGTCAGGCCATCCAGGCGCAGGCGTTCGCGCTCCAGGCGGTTGTGCATGCGCATGATCAGGCGGCGCTGCAGGCTGTGCAGGCGCTGCACCAGCTCGCTGGCGTCGGGGGCCAGCAGTTCGGCGGCGGCCGAGGGCGTGGGGGCGCGTACGTCGGCGACGAAATCGCAGATGGAGACGTCGGTTTCGTGGCCGACCGCGCTGACGATCGGTGTGACGCAGGCCGCGACCGCGCGTGCCACGGCTTCTTCGTTGAAGCTCCAGAGGTCTTCCAGCGAACCGCCGCCACGCGCCAGGATCAGTGCGTCGAAGCCCTGGCGGTCGGCCAGTTGCAGGGCGCGGATGATCTGCGCGCTGGCTTCGCGGCCCTGTACGGCCGTGGGGATCAGGGTCAGGGCGACCTGCGGGGCGCGGCGGCGGAACACACTGATGATGTCGCGGATTACCGCGCCGGTCGGCGAGCTGACGATGCCGATGCGCTTGGGATGGGCGGGCAGGGCGATTTTGCGCTCAGTGGCGAACAGACCTTCGGCGCTGAGTTTGTCTTTCAGCGCCTCGAAGGCCAGGCGCAGGGCGCCGTCGCCGGCCGGCTCGACGCTGTCGAGAATCAACTGGTAATCACCGCGCCCTTCAAACAGCGAGACCTTGCCGCGCACCTTGACCGCCAGGCCATCGCGCAAGGCCTGACGAACCTTGGTCGCGCTCTGTCGGAACAGGGCGCAGCGTACCTGGGCCTGACTATCTTTAAGAGTGAAGTAGATATGCCCGGAGGCCGGCTTGGCCAGGTTGGAAATTTCCCCCTCGACCCAGATGCCAGAGAACACATCTTCCAGCAGCAAGCGTGCGCGGTTATTGAGCTGGCTGACGCTGAGCACTTCGCGGTCGAGGTTCAGGCGTTGGAACGGGTCTTTGATCATGCCCGGCATGATAAAGGCTTTGCCAGGCCGACCATAGGCCGTTTGCCTTGACCGGCGGCGCCGGGCCATTAACAGGCCGTTGAAAAACTACCTACGTTGCCGATACGGCGTTAAAAACAGGCTCGGAATGCTCATTTACAGCTCGTAAACTCTGCTTCCTCGCCTGTTTTTGCCTTGTCTCGGCTGCCTCGCCTACGTTTTTCAACGGCCTGTTAAGCTGCGCGGCTATAACCTCGGAACAGAGTCTTTCATGAGCGAACAGCAAGCCATCATAGTGCCGAAAATCTCCAGCTTTCCCGGGCATGAAGCCAGGGCGCGGGCGATTGTGCGCTGGCTGGTGCAGCAGAATGTTATTGAGGCGCAGCTAAGCACCTGCGGCCGAACGTTCAACAAAATGGCCTATGGCGTTGCCCCGGGTGCCCGGCGGGTGGTCGAGCAGCCGCAGTTATTGCCTTTCGCCCAGCCGGTCAATGGTCTGGAAATCGTCTACAAACGCTGCATCTTTACCCCGCTGCACGATTTTCTCGAGGAGGCCGGTTGTCCGCAGTGTCGCAAGGAGGTTGGCGTGGAGCTGTTCGATCGCCTGGAGGACTGGATGCCCGGCCATACCGACACCTTCATCTGCCCGCTATGCAGTCACGAAGACGACATCAATGGCTTCCTGTTTCTGCAGCCCTGCGGCTTTTCCAATCTGGGCTTTATCTTCAATAACTGGGCCGAGGCGGGTTTCAAACAGAGCTTTCTCGACGAATTCGCCGACCGACTGGGTTACCCGCTGTCCGTGGTTGAGGTCAAGCTGTAACGCCTGCTTGGCAGGCGCGTGCGCTGGCTGCGACAGGGCGCGGCATCACGGCCGATTGTTTGCATTGAGTGAAGGGGCTTGCCTGAGTATAATGGCGCGCTTCCAATTTCCCGCCTGGGAGCCCCCGCCATGCTGCGTATCAGTCAAGAAGCTCTTACCTTCGACGACGTTCTACTTGTTCCTGGTTACTCCGATGTTCTGCCGAAGGATGTCAATCTCAAGACTCGCTTGACTCGTAGTATCGAGCTGAATATTCCGTTGCTCTCTGCGGCAATGGACACCGTTACCGAAGCCCGTCTGGCGATTGCCATGGCCCAGGAAGGTGGCATTGGCATTATTCACAAGAACATGACCATCGAGCAGCAGGCGCTCGAGGTGCGCAAGGTCAAGCGCTACGAGTCCGGCGTGGTCAAGGACCCGATCACCATCGATGCCGACGCCAGCGTTGGCGATCTGTTCGACCTGACTCGGCAGAACAACATCTCCGGCGTGCCGGTATTGTCCAGTGGCGACCTGGTTGGCATCGTCACTTCGCGTGACGTGCGCTTTGAAAACCGCTTGGACGCCAAGGTACGCGAAGTGATGACGCCCAAAGAGCGTCTGGTCACGGTCAAGGAAGGCGAAGATACCCAGGTGGTGCGCGAGTTGTTGCACAAGCACCGTATCGAACGCGTGCTGATCGTCGACGACAGTTTCCGTCTCAAGGGCATGATGACCGTCAACGACATCGAAAAGGCCAAGGCCTATCCGCTGGCGAGCAAGGACGACCAGGGTCGCCTGCGCGTCGGCGCGGCGGTCGGTACTGGTGCCGATACCGGCGAGCGGGTTGCTGCGTTGGCGGCGGCAGGTGTCGATGTGATCATCGTCGACACCGCCCACGGCCACTCCAAAGGGGTGATCGACCGTGTGCGTTGGGTCAAGCAGAACTTCCCTGAAGTACAGGTAATCGGCGGCAATATCGCCACCGGCGATGCAGCCAAGGCGCTGGTCGACGCTGGCGCCGATGCGGTCAAGGTCGGTATCGGTCCGGGTTCGATCTGCACCACGCGGATCGTCGCCGGGGTGGGTGTGCCGCAGATTTCCGCCGTGGCCAATGTTGCTGCCGCACTGGAAGGCACCGGCGTTCCGCTGATCGCCGACGGCGGCATCCGCTTCTCCGGTGACCTGTCCAAGGCCATCGTGGCGGGTGCATCCTGCGTCATGATCGGCTCGATGCTGGCCGGTACCGAAGAAGCACCGGGCGAAGTCGAGCTGTTCCAGGGGCGTTCCTACAAGGCTTATCGTGGCATGGGCTCGCTGGGCGCCATGTCCCAGACCCAGGGTTCCTCGGATCGCTATTTCCAGGATTCCTCCGCCGGTGCCGAGAAGCTGGTGCCGGAAGGCATCGAAGGTCGCGTGCCTTACAAGGGCGCCATGAGCGCTATCGTTCATCAGATGATGGGCGGTTTGCGTGCTTCCATGGGCTATACCGGCAGCGCCACCATCGAAGAGATGCGCACCAAGCCGCAATTTGTGCGCATCACCGGTGCCGGCATGGCCGAGTCTCACGTACACGACGTGCAGATCACCAAGGAAGCGCCGAACTACCGAGTCGGCTAAAAAATGGATGTGCCGCTGCTGCGCTTGCGCCAGCGGCGTTGGAGAGGAGCTCGACACTGGCTTGCCAGTGAACGTCCGAAGGACGGCCCGAAAGGGCGAACGGAGTGAGTAAATGCTCATTTGCTACAGCAAACTGCGCTTCCTCGCTCCTCTCCGCGATCCCCATGGATGGGGTGAATGCAGCCAGCCCAAAGGGATCGGGCGCTGCCTTGCTGGCACTGCGCTGGCGACGTGGCAAATCCATTTTTGAAAATTGTTCAGGCACGGGGCTGCTGCTGTTGAGAACGACGGGGCAGCCCCTTGTCATTTGTGAATTTCGCTACGAGAGACGGCCATGGCTCATCAAGACATCCACGCCCACCGCATCCTGATCCTCGACTTCGGCTCCCAATACACCCAGCTGATTGCCCGCCGCGTGCGCGAGATTGGTGTGTATTGCGAGTTGCACCCGTTCGACATGAGCGACGATGACATCCGTGCTTTCGCCCCGCGCGGCATCATCCTCGCCGGTGGCCCGGAGTCGGTGCATGAAGCCGACAGCCCGCGCGCGCCGAAAGCGGTGTTCGACCTCGGCGTGCCGGTTTTTGGTATCTGCTACGGCATGCAGACCATGGCCGAGCAACTGGGCGGTAAGGTTGAAGGTTCCGAGCTGCGTGAATTCGGTTATGCCCGTGTTGACGTGGTCGGTAAGAGCCGTCTGCTTGATGGCATCGAAGACCACATCGACGCCGACGGCCTGTTCGGCCTCGACGTGTGGATGAGCCACGGTGACAAGGTCACCAAGTTGCCGCAGGACTTCCACATCCTGGCCAGCACGCCGAGCTGCCCGATTGCCGGCATGTTCAACGATGCCCTCGGCTACTACGGCGTGCAGTTCCACCCGGAAGTGACTCACACCAAGCAGGGCGGTCGCATCCTTTCGCGCTTCATCCTCGACATCTGCCAGTGTGAAGCGCTGTGGACGCCGGCGAAGATTGCTGAAGACGCCATCGCCAACGTGCGTGCCCAGGTTGGCAGCGCCAACGTGCTGCTCGGTCTGTCTGGCGGTGTGGACTCTTCGGTGGTTGCCGCGTTGCTGCACAAGGCCATCGGCGATCAGCTGACCTGCGTATTTGTCGACAACGGCCTGCTGCGCTTGCACGAAGGCGAGCAAGTGATGGCCATGTTCGCCGAGAACATGGGCGTCAAAGTGATTCGTGCCAACGCGCAGGAGCAGTTCCTGAATAACTTGGCCGGCGAGTCCGACCCGGAGAAGAAACGCAAGATCATCGGTCGCACCTTTATCGACGTGTTCGATGCCGAGTCCTGCAAGCTGGGCAACATCAAGTTCCTCGCTCAAGGCACCATCTACCCGGACGTGATCGAGTCGGCTGGCGCGAAAAGCGGCAAGGCTCACGTGATCAAGTCGCACCACAACGTCGGTGGCCTGCCGGAAGAGATGAACCTGAAGCTGGTCGAGCCGCTGCGCGAACTGTTCAAGGACGAAGTGCGCCGCCTGGGTCTTGAACTCGGTCTGCCGTACGACATGGTTTACCGTCATCCATTCCCGGGCCCAGGCTTGGGTGTGCGCATTCTCGGTGAAGTGAAGAAGGAGTACGCCGACCTGCTGCGTCGTGCCGACCACATCTTTATCGAAGAGCTGCGCAAGGCCGACTGGTACCACAAGGTTAGCCAGGCGTTTGTGGTGTTCCAGCCGGTGAAGTCGGTTGGCGTGGTCGGCGATGGCCGTCGTTACGCCTGGGTTGTCGCCCTGCGCGCCGTGGAAACCGTCGACTTCATGACCGCCCGTTGGGCGCACCTGCCTTACGAGCTGCTGGAAACCGTCAGCGGGCGCATCATCAATGAGATCGAAGGCATCTCCCGCGTCACCTACGACGTGTCGAGCAAACCGCCTGCCACCATCGAGTGGGAATGATGCGTTAGCGGGGCGGCTTCCTGGTCGTCGGCCATGCAGCGTTGCGTCCTCGCTTTTAATGCTCACGTACTGCAGTACGCTGCGCTTAAAAGCTCCGGGGCGCCTTGCCTGGCCTTAGCCCAGTAGCCCTTTTTCTGCGTCGCCTGTTCGATTTTAAAAGCTTCTAAAAAGCCGATCCGTCAGAGGTCGGCTATTACATGCCTACCTTGCTTTCCCGATGGGCCCAGCGTTTTGTTCTAGAAAGTCCCCCTATCTAGAGGTGTCTGTACCCATGTCATTTACACGTCGACAACTTCTCGGTGGCCTGCTTGGTTTGACCGCCGTAGGGCTGGGTACCGGCGGCGTGCGCTACTGGCTAGGGCGTGCAGAAAACCAGGCGAGCCATGACTACGAGTTGATTGCCGCGCCGCTCGATATCGAGCTGGTACCCGGGCACATGACCCCAGCCTGGGCCTATGGTGGGCAGGCGCCGGGCGTGGAAATTCGCTCGCGCCAGGGCGATTGGCTGCGGGTGCGCTTTATCAATCACCTGGATGAGCCGAGCACCATTCACTGGCATGGTATTCGCCTGCCGCTGGAAATGGACGGTGTGCCCTACGTCTCGCAGTTGCCGGTACTGCCGGGCGAGTATTTCGACTACCGCTTCAAGACCGAAGACGCCGGCAATTTCTGGTACCACCCGCACCTGTCCAGCGCCGGGCAACTGGGCCGCGGACTGGTCGGTCCACTGATTGTCGAGGAGCGCGAGCCGAGCGGGTTCAGGCATGAACGCACGCTGAGTCTGAAGACCTGGCATATCGACGAGCAGGGCGCCTTCACCGCGTTCAGTGTGCCGCGCGAGGCGGCCCGCGAAGGTACGCGCGGACGCTTGAGCAGCATCAACGGCAAGTCACGGCCGACCCTGGAACTGCCGGCCGGGCAGGTGGTACGCCTGCGGCTGTTGAACCTGGACAACACCGTGACCTACCGCCTCAATCTACCCGGTGCCGAAGTGCGCATTTATGCGCTGGACGGCCACCCGATCGAGCCGCGCGCGCTGGGTAAGGAGTACTGGTTGGGGCCTGGCATGCGTATCGATCTGGCTGTTCGCGTGCCGGCGGCTGGTCAGGAGCTGTCGCTGCGCAACGGGCCGATGCGCCTGGCCACCCTGAAAAGCACTGCGACGACTGAAAGCGCGGGCGACTGGCCGGCGCGGCTGCCGCGCAATCCGGTAGCGGAGCCCGATCTGGCGCGGGCCGAGACCCTGCGGTTCAACTTCGAGTGGTCGGCGACGCTGGCTGGTGTGGACGACAAGGGGCCGGCCAAGTATTGGCAGATCAACGGCCAGGCCTGGGACATCAATGACAAGACCTGCGCGGATCGGCCCATCGCCAGCCTGAAGAAGGACGGCCATTACATCTTCGAGCTGCGCAACATGGCCCAGTACCTGCACCCGATCCACCTGCACGGGTTGGCGTTCAAGGTGATCTCGTCCAATCGCAAGAAGATCATTCCGTATTTCACCGACACTTATCTGCTGGGTAAGAATGAGGTCGCGCGAATCGCCTTCGTCGCAGATAACCCCGGCATCTGGATGTTCCATTGCCATGTCATCGATCATATGGAAACCGGCCTGATGGCCGCGATCGAGGTGGCCTGATGCGCCAGGCAAAGATCATCGACCGCAGCCAGGATCAGCATTACATGCGCGAAGCCCTGGCCCTGGCCGCCGAAGGCGCAGCCCTGGGCGAGGTGCCGGTCGGCGCCGTGCTGGTGCAGGATGGCGTGATCGTCGGGCGCGGCTTCAACTGCCCGATATCCAGTCACGACCCCAGCGCGCACGCCGAGATGGTGGCGATTCGCGCCGCAGCGCAGGCCGCCGACAACTACCGCCTGCCGGGCAGCACCCTGTATGTGACCCTGGAGCCGTGCAGCATGTGCGCCGGGCTGATCGTGCATGCGCGGATTCAACGGGTGGTGTATGGCGCCACCGAGCCCAAGGCCGGGGTGGCGCTGAGTCGTGGCGAGTTCTTCAGTCAGGCGTTTCTCAATCATCGGGTGCTGATCGAGGGCGGAGTGCTGGCCGAGGAGTGCGGCGCAGTACTCAGCGAATTCTTCAAAACGCGGCGCGCAACGCGGTAGAGGCCTTCTCCACTTCAGGCCGGCGGCGTATAGCCCAAATAAGCCTAGTGTCGAAACAGCGTTGAAATGTCGGTTCAGTGCCAGACCATAGTGGGGGTGGCTGGCAAACTGGAGCGCGTAAGTTGATCGTGGGAGGCGCTTTAGCGGCGCTGGCGCGCAGCGCCCTCGAACGAGGCCGTCGCGGCTAAAGCCCCTCCCACCAGTGCCTCGCTATCGGTCAGGTTCGAGCGTTGCAGGCGTTCCACGGATTTCATCCAGGCTACCAAGCTGATGCGAATCGCTGCGCTCAAACTACGCGGCCCGCGCTACTGCTGGTTGGTGACGGTGAGGTGTTTGGGTCAAGCGCTGGGTAGTTCATCATGCGTTACAGCGGCGGTAGTTCTTCCTGCGGCGGCGTCTTGTTCACCCCAGGCGTGTGCAGATTGCTGGCGGCCATTTGGCCACCTTCCAGCTGCGGCTGAGTGACCCAGGTGAGGATGTCGTAATAGCGGCGGATGTTGCGCACGAAATGCACCGGTTCACCGCCACGGGCATAGCCGTAGCGGGTCTTGCTGTACCACTGCTTCTGCGCCAGGCGGGGCAGGATCTTCTGCACATCCAGCCACTTGTTCGGATTGAGCCCCTCGGCCTCGGTGAGCTTGCGCGCATCTTCCAGGTGGCCGCCGCCGACGTTGTAGGCGGCCAGGGCAAACCAGGTGCGATCAGGCTCTTCGATGCTGTCGGGCAGCTGATCCTTCACCCGCACGATGTACTTGGCGCCACCGTCGATACTCTGCTTGGGATCGAGGCGGTTGGATACGCCCATGGCCTGAGCGGTGCGCAGGGTCAGCATCATCAAGCCGCGCACCCCGGTTTTCGAGGTGGCGGTGGGTTGCCAGAGTGATTCCTGATAGCCCATGGCGGCCAGCAGGCGCCAGTCGACCTGATTGACCTGTGCCGCCTTGCGGAAATCCTTCTCATAGCGGGGCAGGCGTTGTTGCAGGTGCTTGGCGAACGTGTAGGCGCCGACGTAACCCAGCACGTCGACGTGACCGTAGTAGCGTTCCTTCAAGCGTTGCAGGCTGCCGTTTTGCTGGGCGCGATCGAGAAAGCGGTTGATCTCGTCGAGCAGGCTGTTGTCTTCGCCGGGCGCGACAGCCCAGGCCAGGCTTTGCGAGTCGCCGAGGTCGAAGGCCACCCGCACGTTGGGGAAGTACACCTGGTTCATCGCCAGTTCGTTGGAGTCGACCAGGGTCAGGTCGATTTGTCCCTCGTCGACCATGCGCAGCAGGTCGACCACTTCCTCCTCCGCCGACTCTTCGTAGTTCAGCTCCGGTAGTTTGACTTTCAATTTGGCCAACTGCTCGGCGTGGCTGCTGCCCTTGAGTACCAGGATGCGCTTGCCGATCAGCTCATCTGGACGAGTGGGGCGACGCTGGCCATGGCGGTAGATGATTTGTGGCGTGACTTGCAAATAGGGCATGGAGAAGCGAGCGATCTGTTGCCGTCCCTCGCTTGCTACCAGGCCGGCGGCGGCCAATACCGGGCCATTCTCCTTGCCGAGGCTGGTAAACAGATCGTCGAGGTTATCGGCGGTCTCGATTTGTAGCTCCAGGCCCAGGTCGGCGGCAAAGCGTTTGACCAGCTCGTACTCGAAGCCGGTTTCGCCGTTGCGATCCTGGAAGTAGGTGGCCGGGCTGTTACGAGTGATCACCCGCAGTACACCCTCCGCCTTGACGCGCTCAAGGGCGCTGGGTTCTTCAGCGCAGCTGGCGAGCACTAGGAGGATTCCGATCGCCGAGAGCCAGTGGGCGCAGCGTGTGCGGAACGCAGATTGAGCAAACATTGGCGCAGTATACGCAAAGCGGGGGGCTCGCCATATCTCGGCAGTGCAGGCAATAGTTCTGCTGCCTCCACGGGTGCCGCGGCGAGCGCTTTAGGCTAGAATGCACGGCCTCAAAGTACACCCCTTCCCAGAGGCTGTCCCCGATGTTGATCCTGCGCGGCGCTCCCGCCCTTTCTGCTTTTCGCCACGGTAAATTGCTTGAGCAACTGACCAGCAAAGTACCCGCTGTGACTGGGCTGTATGCCGAGTTCGCGCATTTTGCCGATGTCACCGGGGTGCTCAGCACCGATGAAGAACAGGTGCTGGCCCGTCTGCTGAAGTACGGCCCGAGTGTGCCGGTGCAGGAGCCCAGCGGCCGTCTGCTCCTGACCATTCCGCGTTTCGGTACCATCTCGCCCTGGTCGAGCAAGGCCAGCGACATCGCGCGCAACTGCGGTCTGGCGAAGATCCAGCGCATCGAGCGCGGCATCGCCTACTACGTCGCCGGTGAGTTGAGCGAAGCCGAGATGCAGCTGGTCGCGGGCTTGCTGCATGACCGCATGACTCAGCTGGTGTTGACTGATGTGCAGGGCGCCGCTGCGCTGTTCAGCCACGCCGGGCCCAAGCCGCTGACTGCGGTGGATGTGCTTGGCGGCGGTCGCGCCGCCCTGGAGCAGGCCAACGTCGAGCTGGGTCTGGCCCTGGCCGAAGACGAAATCGATTACCTGGTCAGCAGCTTCAATGACCTGAAGCGCAACCCGCACGACATCGAATTGATGATGTTCGCCCAGGCCAACTCCGAGCATTGCCGGCACAAGATCTTCAATGCCAGCTGGGATATCGACGGCGAGAGCCAGGATAAGTCGCTGTTCGGCATGATCAAGAACACCAACGAACTGCATGGCGAGGGCGTGCTCTCGGCTTATAAAGACAATGCCGCGGTGATCGTTGGTCACTCTGCCGGTCGTTTCTACCCGAACGCGGAAACCCGTCAATACGCTGCCCATCAGGAGCCGGTGCATATCCTGATGAAGGTGGAAACCCATAACCACCCGACCGCCATCGCGCCGTTCCCCGGTGCGGCCACTGGCTCCGGTGGCGAGATCCGTGACGAGGGCGCTACCGGCCGCGGTGCCAAGCCCAAGGCCGGGTTGACCGGTTTCAGCGTCTCCAACTTGCAGATCCCTGGCTTCGAACAGCCGTGGGAAGTGCCCTATGGCAAGCCGGAACGCATCGTCACGGCGCTGGACATCATGCTTGAAGGCCCGCTCGGTGGCGCGGCGTTCAACAACGAATTCGGTCGTCCGGCGTTGACCGGCTATTTCCGTACCTTCGAGCAGGCGGTCGATTCTCCTCGCGGCTTCGAGGTGCGTGGTTACCATAAGCCGATCATGCTCGCTGGCGGCATGGGTAACATCCGCGCCGATCACGTGCAGAAAGGTGAAGTCACCATCGGCTCCAAGTTGATCGTGCTGGGTGGCCCGGCCATGTTGATCGGTCTGGGCGGCGGCGCCGCCTCGTCGATGGCCACGGGCACCAGCTCGGCTGATCTGGATTTCGCCTCGGTGCAGCGCGAAAACCCGGAAATGGAGCGGCGCTGTCAGGAAGTGATCGACCGCTGCTGGCAGCTTGGCGAGCACAACCCGATCAGCTTTATTCATGACGTTGGTGCCGGCGGCTTGTCCAATGCCTTCCCCGAACTGGTCAACGATGCAGGTCGCGGTGGGCGTTTCGAACTGCGCAATGTGCCCAATGACGAGCCGGGCATGGCGCCCCATGAGATATGGAGCAACGAATCCCAGGAACGCTACGTGCTGGCCGTCGATGCCGCCGAATTCGAGCGGTTCAAGGCGATTTGCGAGCGCGAGCGTTGCCCGTTCGCGGTGGTCGGTGAGGCCACCGAAGAGCCGCACCTGACCGTTGCCGACAGCCATTTCGGTAACAAGGCGGTGGACATGCCGCTCAATGTGCTGCTCGGCAAGGCGCCGCGCATGCACCGTTCGGCAAGCCGCGAAGCCGAGCAGGGCGATGATTTCGATGCCAGTGGCCTGGCGATCGACGATGCCCTGACCCGTGTGCTGCATCACCCGGCCGTGGCCAGCAAGAGCTTCCTGATCACCATCGGCGACCGCACCATCACCGGTCTGGTCGCGCGCGATCAGATGGTCGGTCCGTGGCAGGTGCCCGTGGCCGATTGTGCGGTCACCGCCACCAGTTTCGACGTCTATACCGGCGAAGCCATGGCCATGGGCGAGCGCACGCCGCTGGCCTTGCTGGATGCGGCCGCATCGGGGCGTATTGCCATTGGCGAGACCTTGACCAATCTGGCCGCGGCGCGGATCGAGAAGATTTCCGACATCAAACTGTCCGCCAACTGGATGGCCGCCGCTGGCCACCCAGGCGAAGACGCCCGCCTGTACGACACGGTCAAAGCCGTGGGCATGCAGCTGTGTCCGGAACTGGGGATCAGTATCCCGGTGGGCAAGGATTCGATGTCGATGAAAACCCGCTGGCAGGATGACGGCGCGGAGAAGAGCGTAACCTCGCCGCTGTCGCTGATCGTTACCGGCTTTGCCCCGGTCAGCGATATCCGCAAGACAATGACTCCGCAACTGCGCATGAACAAGGGCGAAACCGACCTGATCCTGATCGACCTGGGTCGCGGGCAGAACCGTATGGGCGCCTCGATTCTGGCTCAGGTGTATGGGCAGATCGGCAGGCAGGCCCCCGACGTCGACGACGCCGAAGACCTCAAGGCATTCTTCGCGGTGATCCAGGGGCTGAACGCCGATGGTCACCTGCTGGCCTACCATGACCGTTCCGACGGCGGCCTGCTGGTCAGCGCGCTGGAAATGGCCTTCGCCGGCCATTGCGGCCTGCAGCTGTCGCTCGACTCACTGGCCGGCAGCCCTGAGGAACTGGCTGCTGTGCTGTTCAATGAAGAGCTGGGTGCGCTGATCCAGGTGCATAAGGACGCCACGCCGCAGGTGCTGACGCAGTTCAGCGCGGCGGGGCTTGATTGCGTGGCGGTGATCGGTCAGCCGGTCAACAATGACGAGGTCGCGATCAGCTTCCAAGGCCAGCCGGTATTCGCCAGCCAGCGTCGCTTGCTGCATCGGCAGTGGAGCGAAACCAGCTACCAGATCCAGCGCCTGCGCGACAACGTCCAGTGCGCCGAGCAGGAGTTCGATGCACTGCTTGAGGAAGACAATCCGGGCCTCAGCATCAAACTGGATTTCGACGTCAACCAGGACATCGCCGCGCCCTACATCAAGAAGGGCCTGCGTCCACAAATTGCCGTGCTGCGTGAGCAGGGCGTCAACGGCCAGGTGGAAATGGCCGCCGCCTTCGACCGTGCCGGTTTCAGCGCGATCGACGTGCACATGAGCGATATCCTCGCCGGCCGTGTCGACCTGGAGGCCTTCAAGGGTCTGGTCGCCTGCGGCGGCTTCTCCTATGGCGACGTGCTCGGCGCCGGTGAGGGTTGGGCCAAGTCGATCCTGTTCAACAACCGTGCCCGTGATGGCTTCCAGGCCTTTTTCGAGCGCAAGGACAGCTTTTCCCTTGGCGTGTGCAACGGTTGCCAGATGATGTCCAACCTGCACGAGCTGATCCCGGGCAGCGAGTTCTGGCCGCACTTCGTGCGCAACCGTTCGGAGCAATTCGAGGCGCGGGTGGCCATGGTTCAGGTGCAGGAGTCGGCCTCGATCTTCCTGCGCGGCATGGCCGGTTCGCGCATGCCGATCGCCATCGCCCACGGTGAGGGCCATGCCGAGTTTGAGAGCGAGGAAGCCCTGCTCGAAGCCGATCTCTCCGGTTGCGTGGCCATGCGCTTTATCGACAACCACGGCAAGGTCAGCGAAACCTATCCGGCCAACCCCAATGGCTCGCCGCGTGGCATTACCGGCCTGACCAGCCGCGACGGTCGGGTGACCATCATGATGCCGCACCCGGAGCGGGTATTCCGCGCCGTGCAGAATTCCTGGCAGCCGGACGAGTGGCAGGAAGATGCCGGCTGGCTGCGCATGTTCCGCAACGCGCGGGTCTGGGTGGACTGACCGCGAGCCTTGGGCTCTTCAGCGCCCTCTCCCAATGCGGGAGAGGGCCAGCAGCCACCCTGGAGCCTCCTTTTTTCGGTCTTTGAGGCGCAGCGCAGCAACTCGGATGTTGTCTGGGCTGGTCTAACCATTGTCCCCGGAGTACATCCGGGCTTGCGCTGTTGATGGCTGAAAGCGATGTTCCAATCCTCCCGAAGTCCGTCAGGTCAAACCCGGCGAGACGCATCTGTTGTGCCGTTGCGGGCGTTCGTCCGCGCTACCCGATTGTGCTCCCGGATGCTGCGCTGGACTGCGCCTCGAACCGCAGCGCGAGCAGCGTCTGTTGCTCTGTCGCTGTGGTCAGTCGCAGCGCCTGCCCTATTGCGATGGCAGCCACAACCCGCCGGTCGATGGCCTGCGGGTGCGCTGGCGGCGCTTTGTCAGGGGTGATTAAGACTTGCTGGCTTATAACCAATTGCTCTAATAAGGAAATGGATGATCTGCCATTCCGACGCTCCAATATGGAGTTGTGAACTGGGCCATGGGTGCTGGATAAGGCAAAATGCCATTATTGCTGTGGCAGGGCGATCCTGAGGTCCGGGTTTGCCGTATTCGTCGATGCATTATGGAGAGCTCGATGTACAAGCTGTGTTTCTACGTCCCGGAAAGCCATCTTGAGCAGATCAAACAGGCTGTTTTCGCGGCAGGCGCCGGACGCATCGGTAACTACGACAGCTGCTGTTGGCAGGCCCTGGGCCAGGGCCAGTACCGGCCGTTGGTGGGTAGCGCGCCTTTCCTCGGCCAGCAGGGGCAGGTGCACCAGGTCGCTGAATGGAAAGTCGAACTGGTGGTGGCCGACGAGCTGTTGCACGACTCGGTCAAGGCGATGAAAAAGGCCCATCCCTATGAGACACCTGCCTTCGAGGTTATGCGCCTGTCCGACCTGCAGTTCTGAGAGGGTGTGAAAGCATTCTCGTGGCGGTGCTCGATATTGCCCAATCTCTGGGTGCTGGGTGCTGGGTGCTGGGTGCTGGGTGCGGCGCCGAGGCTGCCGGCGGCGAGTACGAGAAGTGCGGCGGAAACCATCGTGCTGAAGTTGTTAACTAATTTGTTCCTCCCGGTCAGCTGGTTCGTGTCCAGCCTGATCCGTTCGATTAGTCAATTTCGGCGTCCGAGGCCCTGATACTGCTTTGCCGCTCCTCACCATCGCGGGCTATGACTGGTCGCCGCGCCTTAGCTCAGAACCTCGGGTATCCGACTTGAGTTAACCCGCTAACCGGCCCGACCACTGGGTGCGCGTTTCAGACGGCGACGTTCAGGCGTACGTCAATGTTGCCGCGGGTGGCGTTGGAGTACGGGCAGACCTGGTGAGCTGCGTCGACCAGTTCCTCGGCGGCGGCCTGTGCAAGGCCCGGCAGGCTGATGTTGAGTTGCACTTCCAGGCCGAAGCCACCGGGAATCTGGCCGATGCCGACCTTGCCAGTGATCGAGGTGTCTGCCGGCAGGGCCAGTTTCTTCTGGCTGGCGACGAACTTCAGCGCACCGATGAAGCAGGCCGAGTAGCCGGCAGCGAACAGCTGTTCCGGGTTGCTCGCTTCGCCGCCCTGGCCGCCCAGTTCGCGCGGGGTGGTCAGTTTCACGTCGAGGAAACCGTCGGAGGAAACGGCGCGGCCGTCACGCCCACCAGTGGCGGTGGCGCTAGCGGTGTAAAGGGCTTGGATGGTTTGCATGGCGATGTCTCCCGGTTAGTTTGTTGCCTAAAGTATTGCGCGCAAAGTAAGTGCGTGGCTGAAATTTAGTTCGATTTAATTTAGTGCGCAATATATTTATAAGATTAAATAGTTATACGCATTTGTATTTTATGGAATAAGTGGGGCTGGCTGCGAATTTCAGGCGGGGCGTTGGCGGGGCGGGGCGGGGACAAAGACTAGCGATCGGCAGGGTGCGCCGGTACCTGGGTTAGAGCGACTGTTGTAGCTTGTTGCGCAGGGCTAGCACTTCCTCCTTGAGCGCCATTAGCTCGGCCGTGCTGTGCCCGCTGGCCTCGACTATGCAAGCGGGGAAGCGCTCGGCCTGCTGTTGCAGGGCACAGCCCTGTTCGGTCAGGTACAGCTCGACCACGCGCTCGTCAACGCTGCTACGGGTGCGCTTGAGCAGGCCTTCGGCTTCCAGGCGCTTGAGCAGTGGCGTCAGCGAACCGGGGTCGGTCAACAGGCGGGCGCTGATCTCGCCGACGGTGATGCCGTCGCGTTCCCACAGCACCAGCATGGCCAGGTACTGCGGGTAGGTCAGGCCGATGCTCTGCAGCAGCGGCTTGTAGGCCTTAGTCATCAGCAGGGAGGTCGAATACAGGGCGAAGCACAGCTGGTTGTCCAGCAATAGCGCGGCGCAGGTGTGGGGCTGGGTCATGGGGCGATCCCGCGATCAGGTGATTAGCACAATAAGTTATCGCGCAAGATTAACGTGTGCAAATCTTTGCTTTCGCGACGCGTGCAGGCTGACGGGCGGATTTGTCCGCAACCCAGCAATGAGCGAATGGCGCAAGCGCCAAGCCATGGGCCGCAAGAGAAGGCCTTGCGGCCATCAGGGCCTGATCTCGATCAGGGTGCCGTCCTTGACCAGGCTCCAGATTTCACGGATGTCATCGTTTTTCATGGCGATACAGCCTTCGGTCCAGTCCAGTGTGTGGAAGAACCACTCCGGGTACTCCTCGTCCAGCGGCGTGCCGTGAATCATGATCATGCCGCCGGGTGGCACGCCTTGCGCGCGGGCGTGGGCCTGATCGCGGGCATTGGGGTAGGAGATGTGCAAGGACAGTTGGTATTTCTCGCTGGTTTTACGCCAATCGATCCAATAGAAGCCTTCCGGCGTGCGCCGATCGCCCTCGCGTTGTTTGGCGCCATTGGCCTGCTTGCCGAGGGACACCCGGTAGGATTTGAGTGTTTCGCCGCGGCTGATCAGGTGCAGTCGGCGTTCCGACTTGACCACCAGTACCTTGTCGATCAGCGGGGCCTCCTGCATGGGCGTGGCAGTGGCGTGAACATTAGCGGTAAGGGACAAACAGAGCAGAATGAGTAACCAGCGCATCGGAGCGGTATCCCGGGGATCAATGAACTTTCTTGTAGTGTGCGCGCAAGGCTTCCAGCGGTTCGTTGCGTACCGGGTAAACGTGCTGCCGGCGGTCAGCAAAGTAGCATTCTAAGGTACGCCCGATAGTCGGGAAAGCCAGCTCAGACCAGGGGATCTCGGATTCCTCGAATAGCTGCACTTCGAGGCTCTCTTCGCCAACAGCGAAATCCAGGTCAGCCAGTTCGGCACGGAAGAACAGGTACACCTGATTGATATGCGGCAGGTCGAACAGGGTGTAGAGGTTCAGGTCGTGTACCCGGGCGCAGGCTTCCTCGTGGGTTTCGCGCGCAGCAGCCTGCTCCAGGGTTTCACCGTTCTCCATGAAGCCGGCCGGCAGGGTCCAGAAACCACGACGCGGTTCTATGGCGCGGCGGCACAACAGTACGCGCTGGCCCCACACCGGCAAGCAGCCGGCGACTATTCGCGGGTTCTGGTAATGAATGGTGTGGCAGTGCTCGCACACATGGCGCAAGCGGTTGTCGCCCTCGGGGATTTTCAGGGTCACAGGGCTGCCGCACTGGCTGCAGAACTTCATGGGGAATCCTCTTTGTCACCCACATTTTGGCGCGTGATGGGGCCGGGCGGCAAGCGCGATCAGGCGCTGCAGCGACTCCCTGAATGATCGTCGCGAGCGTTGCCGAGCTTGGGGCGAGGGTGACTTTCGTGCAATCATCGAAACAAGAATAAAGACTGAGAATCTCCATGCTGGACGATCTGCTCCACCGCGTGCGCGGCTACAACCCGCGTCTTCTGGAGACTGACCGCAACTTCCCCGAGGCGGCGGTGTTGGTTCCTCTCACCCGCAACGACCAACCGGAAGTGGTGTTGACCTTGCGCGCCAGTGGCCTGTCCACTCACGGCGGCGAGGTGGCTTTTCCCGGCGGTCGACGGGATCCGGAAGATGCCGATCTGATTCGTACCGCACTGCGTGAGGCCGAAGAGGAAATCGGTCTGGCGCCGGGGCTGGTCGAGGTGATCGGGCCGCTCAGCACCCTGATTTCGCGTCACGGCATTCAGGTCACGCCCTACGTCGGGCTGGTGCCGGATTACGTCGAATACCTGGCCAACGATGATGAAATCGCCTCGGTGTTCTCGGTGCCCCTGGAGTTCTTTCGCGGCGATCCGCGCGAGATGACCCATCGCATCGACTACCTCGGGCAGAGCTGGTACGTGCCGAGTTACCGTTATGGCGAATACAAGATCTGGGGGCTTACTGCGATCATGCTGGTGGAACTGGTCAATCTGGTCTATGACGCCGACATCAATCTGCATCAACCATCTGAGCACTTCATCACGCTCCGCTAATTGCGCGAAAGCGCAGATCAATCGCGAAACGAGGGTCAATCAATGAAATATCGCCTGGGGCAATCCAGCGTCGACGTCCACCCCGAGAGCTGGGTGGCACCGAACGCCACGCTGGTCGGCAAGGTCAAGCTGGAGCAGGGTGCCAGCGTCTGGTTCGGCGCGGTGTTGCGCGGCGACAACGAGCTGATCCACATCGGCGAGCAGAGCAACGTGCAGGACGGCACCGTGATGCATACCGACATGGGCTTTCCGCTGACGCTCGGCAAGGGCGTGACCATCGGCCATAACGCCATGCTGCATGGCTGCACGGTCGGCGATTACAGCCTGATTGGCATCAATGCGGTGGTGCTCAACGGCGCGAAAATCGGCAAGTACTGCATCATCGGCGCCAACACCCTGATCGGCGAAGGCAAGGAAATTCCCGACGGCTCCCTGGTAATCGGTTCGCCAGGCAAGGTGGTGCGCGAGCTGAGCGAGGCGCAAAAGACCATGCTCGAGGCCAGCGCCGCGCACTATGCGCATAACGCTCAGCGTTACGCGCGCGACCTGGTCGAGCAGGAAGACTGATGGGGCACGAACGCCCCGTTGTCTCGCCCTGCGTGCAGATATGTGCGCTGGACGATGACGACATCTGTATCGGTTGCCAGCGTAATGTTGCCGAAATCACCCGCTGGGGCCGCATGGGCAATGCCGAGCGTCGTCAGGTGTTGCTGCTTTGTCATGCGCGGGCGCAAGCCCAGGGTGTACTGCTCTAACTCCACTGCCTGGTGGCCTTGTATCCCTGTTAGTTCGAGGAGCCTTCATGCCCCGTATCGGAACCCCATTGTCGCCGAGTGCGACTCGCGTCTTGCTCTGTGGCTCTGGTGAGCTGGGCAAGGAAGTGGTGATCGAACTGCAGCGCCTCGGCGTCGAGGTGATCGCCGTGGATCGCTATGTCAATGCCCCGGCGATGCAGGTGGCACATCGCAGCCATGTGATCGATATGCTCGATGGCGCGGCGTTGCGTGCGGTGATCGAGTTGGAACAGCCGCATTACATCGTGCCCGAGATCGAGGCGATTGCCACGGCGACGCTGGTCGAGCTGGAGAGCGAAGGTTTTACCGTGATTCCCAGCGCCCGTGCCGCGCAGTTGACCATGAACCGCGAGGGTATCCGCCGTCTCGCGGCCGAAGAGTTGGGCTTGCCGACTTCGCCATACCAGTTTGCCGACTCGCTCGAGGCGTGCCGGGCGGCGGTGCAGCAGATCGGCTTTCCCTGTCTGATCAAGCCGATCATGAGCTCGTCGGGTAAAGGCCAGTCGCTGCTGAAAACTATCGATGACCTGCAGGCGGCCTGGGAGTACGCCCAGGCGGGTGGTCGCGCCGGTCAGGGGCGAGTGATCGTCGAGGGCTTTATCGATTTCGACTATGAGATTGCCCTGCTGACGGTGCGGCATGCCGGCGGCACCAGCTTCTGTGCGCCGGTCGGCCACCGTCAGGTCAAGGGCGACTATCAGGAATCCTGGCAGCCGCAGCCGATGAGTGCGAAGGCCCAGGCCGAGGCCGAGCGCATTGCCCTGGCCGTCACGGACGCGCTGGGCGGTCGCGGTCTGTTTGGCGTCGAGTTGTTCGTCAAGGGCGATCAGGTCTGGTTCTGCGAAGTCTCGCCGCGTCCCCACGATACCGGTCTGGTCACGCTGATTTCCCAAGATCTGTCCGAGTTCGCCCTGCATGCGCGGGCCATTCTCGGCCTGCCGATTCCGCTTATTCGTCAGCTCGGCCCCTCCGCGTCGGCGGTGCTGCTGGTGCAGGGTGAATCGCGGCAGGTCAGTTTTGCCAATCTCGCTGCGGCGTTGGCCGAACCGGACACGGCGCTGCGTTTGTTCGGCAAGCCCGAAGTCAGTGGTCAGCGGCGCATGGGGGTGGCCTTGGCGCGCGATGAGTCGCTGCAGGCGGCGCGTGACAAGGCCACTCGTGCGGCGCAGGCGGTCTGCGTCGAGCTGTGAGCCCGCTGCGCGCATATGCCTGGTGGCTGACGGTGCTGGCTTTGTCGCCTGTGCTGGTGCCGCTAGCCATACGCACGCGCAGGCAGGCACTTAGGCTGCCGCCAGCCGAAGGTCCGCAGCGCGGGTTGGCTGGGGCTGACCTGGCGGGCGAGCCATTGCGCTTGCTGGTGTTGGGTGAATCCACGGTGGTGGGTGTTGGCGTGAGCTGCTTGCGGGCGGCGCTGGTGGGGCAGTTGGCCGAGGCGCTGGCGGTTCGGCAAGGCAGGCCGGTGGCCTGGCGTGCCTGTGGTGAAAATGGCATCACCGCCGCGCAGGCGTGTGAGCGGTTGTTGCCGCAGGTGCTGGACGAGCCGTTCGATCTGGCGCTGTTGGTCTTCGGTGTCAACGACGCCAGCCATCTCACGTCGCTGCAGTGCTGGCGCGTTGCGCTCGGCAACATGGCCGAGGCGCTGGCTCAGCGTGGTGCGCAGGTGGCGTTCAGCGGTGTGCCACCGCTGCAGCATTTCAGTGCCTTGCCCTGGCTGCTACGGCAGGTGTTCGGCGTGCGTGCAGCCTTGCTCGATACCTGCTTGCTCCAGCTCGCCGCTCGCCTCGGGGTGGAGCATCATCCGCTGAGTCTGGAGTTTTCCGCGGATTACCTGGCGGTCGACGGCTACCACCCATCGAGTCTCGGTTATCGGGCCTGGGCCGAGGGCCTGGCGGCTAGTGGACTGTTTGGTCGGCTCGAGTAGTCAATTTCGGCGCCTGAGGCCCTGATGTTGTTCCTCGCCAGGGCGGACCATGACTCGTCGCAGGCGACGTGTCTCAGAGCCTCAGGTATCCGCCTTGAGTTAACCAACTCACCGCACCAGCCACTAGTCTGCCGGTGTTTCGCTCGGTGCCGTAGCGCTGGTCTTCCAGGCTCGTACGCTTTTCACCCGATTCTCCGACGACTGCAGGATTTCCAGGCGGTAAGGGCCGATCTTCAGGCACACAGCACTGTCAGGGATGCTTTCCAGCGCTTCGGTGATCAGGCCGTTAAGGGTCTTGGGGCCGTCGCAGGGCAGGTGCCAGCCGAGCGTCTTGTTGACCTCGCGAATGTACGCGGCGCCATCGATGACCTGGGTGCCATCTTCTTGCGGATGAATGTCCGGGCTGCGCAGGGTGTCCTGATTGCTGAAGTCACCGACAATTTCTTCGAGGATGTCTTCCAGAGTCACGATGCCAATCACATCGCCGTACTCGTCGACGACGATGCCGATCCGGCGTTTCTGTTTCTGGAAGTTAATCAGCTGAGTCGATAGCGGTGTGTTCTCCGGCACGAAGTAGGGTTCGTTGCAGGCGGCGAGCAAGTCTTCCTTGGTCAGCTGGTTGTGCCCCATCAGGCGTGCGATCTGGCGCATGTGCACGATGCCTTCGACCTGGTTGATGTCGTGGCGAAACACAGGCAGGCGCGTGTGAGTCGTGGTGGTGAGCAGGTTGATGATGGTCTCGATATCGTTTTCCAGGTCGATGCCGGTGACTTCGTTGCGCGGGATCATGATGTCGTCGACCGTGACCTTCTCCAGGTCGAGGATGCCGAGCAGCATGTTCTGGCGGTTTTTCGGCAGTTCATGGCCGGACTCGCGCACCACGCTGCGCAGTTCCTCGGTGGTCAAGCTGTCGTTGTTTTTACTGGCCGGGTCGACACCCAGTAGCCTGAGCAGGCCGTTGCTGATCCAGCCGAGCAGGATGACCAGCGGGTAGAACAGTTTGAGCAGTATCAGCAGCGGCAGGCTGAACGGGTAGGCAACTTTTTCCGGGTGCAGGGCGGCCAGGGTTTTCGGGGTGATTTCACCGAAAATCAGCAGCGCCAGGGTCAGGCCTATGGTGGCGATCGCGATCCCTGCTTCGCCCCAGAGCTGAATGGCCAGCACGGTGGCGATGGCCGAGGCGAGAATATTGACGAAGTTGTTGCCGATCAGAATGGTGCCGAGCAGGCGATCCGGGCGGCTGAGCAGGTCGCTGACCCGCTTGGCGCCACGGTGCCCTTCTTTGGCCAGATGGCGCAGGCGATAACGATTGAGGCTGAGGATGCCGGTTTCCGAGCTGGAGAAGAACGCCGAGCAGGCGAGCAGGAAAATCAGCAGGCCGAGCAGAAAGCCAGGGTGAGCGTTGTCCACGGAAATGGCCTAGATATGCAGAATGAATTCGCGAACCAGCTTGCTGCCGAAGTAGGCCAGCATCAGTAGGCAGAAGCCGGCCAGGGTCCAGCGGATTGCCTTGTGCCCGCGCCAGCCGAGCTGGTGGCGGCCCCAGAGCAGGACGGCGAAGACGATCCAGGCGAAGCAGGAAAGGATGGTTTTATGCACAAGGTGCTGGGCAAGCAGGTCATCGATGAAGATCGCGCCGGACAGCAATGACAGCGACAGCAGGATCCAGCCGGCCCAGAGAAAGCCGAACAACAGGCTTTCCATGGTTTGCAGCGGGGGGAAGTTCCTGATCAGTCCAGACGGGTGCTTGTGCTTGAGCTGATGATCCTGCAGCAATAGCAGCAGTGCCTGGAACACGGCAATGGTCAGCATGCCGTAGGCCATGATCGACAGCAGGATGTGGGCGAGAATACCTGGCGCTTCATTGATCGACTTGAGGGTGCCGGACGGCATGAGCTGCGCCAGTAATACGGTCAGGCCACCCAGCGGGAATAGCAGCAGCAGCAGATTTTCTACCGGGATGCGGGCGCAGGCGAGCAGGGTCAGTGCGATCACGGCATAGGCGATCAGGCTGGCGGCATTGAAGAAGTCGAGCGACAGGCCGGACGCGTGGCTCATCTGCAAAAACAGGCTGGCACCATGGAAGAGCAGGGCAAGCACGCCGAGTAGCACCAGCAGGCGTTTGTCGGGCGTACTGCGCTGGCTGAGGCGCAGACCTTGGTAGAAGGTGGCGCCGGCATAGAGACTGGCAGCAGCGAGGCTGGGAAGCAGAGGGTGCATAAATCCTTGTTAGGCAAGCCCGAAAGGCGCTGAGTGTGGCATACAACGAGCATTTCACGAAAGACCGCTGACAGTGTCGGTGGGTGGGAGTCTCCGATATAATCGCTGGTCTGTTGCAAGCCCACCCTCGGCTCGATAGGGCCTGAAAGGAACGTGCATGTTCGAAAATCTGACCGACCGCCTCTCGCAGACGCTGCGCAATGTCACTGGCAAAGCCCGGCTGACAGAAGACAATATCAAGGACACCTTGCGCGAAGTGCGCATGGCGTTGCTCGAAGCTGACGTCGCGTTGCCGGTGGTCAAGGACTTCGTAGGCAAGGTCAAAGACCGTGCGGTCGGTACCGAGGTGTCGAAAAGCCTGACGCCGGGCCAGGCTTTCGTGAAGATCGTGCGTGCCGAACTGGAAGCGCTGATGGGCGCGGCCAACGAAGACCTGGCGCTGAATGCCGTGCCGCCCGCCGTGGTGCTGATGGCGGGTCTGCAGGGCGCCGGTAAAACCACCACGGTCGGCAAGCTGGCGCGCTTTCTCAAGGAGCGCAAGAAGAAGACCGTCATGGTTGTGTCCGCCGACGTTTACCGTCCCGCGGCAATCAAACAGTTGGAAACCCTGGCTGCCGAGGTCGGGGTGACCTTCTTTCCCTCGGACCTCAGTCAGAAGCCGGTGGCGATTGCCGAGGCGGCAATCAAGGAAGCCAGGCTCAAATTCATCGATGTGGTGATCGTCGATACCGCCGGTCGCCTGGCCATCGATGCCGAAATGATGGCAGAGATTCAGGCGCTGCATGCGGCGATCAAGCCGGCCGAGACCTTGTTCGTGGTCGATGCGATGACCGGTCAGGATGCTGCCAATACCGCCAAGGCCTTCGGTGATGCGTTACCGCTGACCGGTGTGGTGTTGACCAAGGTCGATGGTGATGCGCGTGGTGGTGCGGCCTTGTCGGTGCGGCATATCACCGGCAAGCCGATCAAGTTTATCGGTATGGGCGAGAAGAGTGATGCGCTGGAGCCGTTCCATCCGGATCGTATCGCTTCGCGCATCCTCGGCATGGGCGATGTACTCAGCCTGATCGAGCAGGCCGAGCAGACCCTCGATCGCGAGAAAGCCGACAAGCTGACCAAGAAGCTGAAGAAGGGCAAGGGCTTCGATCTCGAAGACTTCCGTGACCAGTTGCAGCAGATGAAGAGCATGGGTGGGCTCGGCGGCCTGATGGACAAGTTGCCGCAGATGGGTGGCGTCAACCCGGCGCAGATGGGCAACGCCCAGGGTGCGGCCGAGAAGCAGTTCAAGCAGATGGAGGCCATCATCAATTCGATGACCCCGGGCGAGCGACGTGATCCTGAAGTCATCAGCGGTTCGCGCAAGCGCCGTATCGCCATGGGTTCCGGGACTCAGGTGCAGGATATCGGTCGCCTGATCAAGCAGCACAAGCAGATGCAGAAGATGATGAAGAAATTCACGGCCAAGGGCGGCATGGCCAAGATGATGCGTGGCATGGGCGGTATGATGCCGGGCGGTATGCCGAAGATGTAGCTGTGAGTAACACGCTGCAGGTAACAGGCTCATGCTTGAGGCTTGTAGTGGTCCTTTCATGAAGCCTTTTCCGTCTTTCGGAAAAAGACTTTGCAAAAGTACCGATAATCCTTAGAATATGCGGCCTTTCGGGCCTCGTGCCCTATGCATGCATTTTTAGTTTTGCAGCACCGACTACAGGAAAGAAGTTCAATGGTAACCATCCGTCTTGCCCGTGGCGGCTCCAAAAAGCGCCCGTTTTACCACCTCACCGTGACCAACAGCCGCAATCCGCGCGATGGTCGTTTCGTTGAGCGTATTGGTTTCTTCAACCCGGTTGCTTCGGGTGCCGAGATCAAGCTGTCCATCGACCAAGAGCGTGCCACTTACTGGCTCGGTCAGGGTGCACAGCCGTCTGAGCGTGTTGCTCAGCTGCTCAAGGAAGCTGCCAAGGCTGCTGCCTAAGCAACCTTATGAGCATGAAGCCAGCCCCCGCCGAGGACTTAGTGGTTCTTGGCAAGATAGTTTCGGTGCATGGCATAAAAGGAGAGGTGAAGGTTTTTTCCTTTACTGATCCTTTGACCAACGTGCTCGATTACCCTCGCTGGACGCTCAGGCGTGACAACGAGGTGAAACAAGTCGAAGTAGCCAGTGGCCGCCTGCAAGGCAAGGTTCTGGTAGCAAGGCTCAAGGGTCTCGATGATCGCGAGGTAGCGCGTACCTTCGCCGGTTTTGAGATTAGTGTGCCGCGCAGCCAATTGCCTGACCTGAGCGAAGGCGAGTTCTACTGGTATCAGTTGGAAGGTCTCAAGGTTATCGATCAGGCAGGGCAGTTGCTCGGCAAGATTGAGCAGTTATTCGAGACCGGCGCCAACGATGTGATTGTGGTCAAACCCTGCACCGACAGCCTGGATGATCGTGAGCGCCTGTTGCCCTATACGGAGCAATGCGTGTTGTCGATTGACCTTGGCGCTGGCGAAATGCGGGTCGACTGGGATGCGGACTTCTAAGCCTGATGCCAAATCTGCGCGTTGAAGTCATTACGCTGTTCCCGGAAATGTTTACCGCAATCAGCGATTACGGCATCACCAGTCGTGCGGTGAAACAGGGCTTGTTGCAATTGACCTGTTGGAACCCGCGGAGCTACACCGCAGACCGCCATCACACTGTTGATGATCGGCCTTTCGGTGGCGGTCCGGGCATGGTGATGAAGATCAAGCCGCTTGAGGATGCCTTGCTCGATGCCAGGCAGGCCGCAGGTGTAAAAGCGAAGGTGATTTACCTCTCGCCGCAGGGTCGTCAGCTGACGCAGTCAGCCGTACGCGAACTGGCCAACGAGGAGGCTTTGATCCTCATTGCCGGGCGCTACGAAGGTGTCGATGAGCGTTTCATTGAAACGCATGTCGATGAAGAATGGTCGATTGGGGATTACGTCCTGTCTGGCGGTGAGCTGCCGGCCATGGTGCTGATCGATGCGGTGACGCGCCTCTTGCCTGGTGCATTGGGTCATGCAAGTTCGGCCGAGGAGGATTCCTTTACGGATGGCCTGCTCGACTGCCCGCATTACACTCGTCCGGAGGTGTATGCGGATAAGCGTGTTCCTGAGGTGCTGCTCGGCGGCAACCACGAACACATCCGGCGCTGGCGTTTACAGCAGTCCCTCGGTCGGACCTGGGAACGCCGTGTCGATCTTCTGGATAGCCGCTCGCTTTCTGGAGAAGAGAAAAAGCTGCTGGAGGAATACATCCGCCAGCGGGACGATAGTTAATGTATCGATGACCGGCCAGACGGCTTGTCTTAGGAGCGCAGCATGACCAACAAGATCATTCAGCAAATCGAAGCTGAGCAGATGGGCAAAGTAGTCCCTCCCTTCTCCCCGGGTGACACCATTGTCGTCCAGGTAAAAGTGAAGGAAGGCGACCGTGAGCGTCTGCAGGCATTCGAAGGCGTGGTAATCGCCAAGCGTAACCGTGGTCTGAACAGTGCCTTCACTGTGCGCAAGATCTCCAACGGTGTTGGCGTAGAGCGTACTTTCCAGACCTACAGCCCGCTGGTCGACAGCCTGGCCGTCAAGCGTCGCGGTGACGTGCGTAAAGCCAAGCTTTACTACCTGCGTGACCTGTCCGGTAAGGCAGCACGTATCAAGGAAAAACTGGGCTAAGCCTCAGCTTCCTTATGAAAAGCAGCCTTCGGGCTGCTTTTTGCGTTTATGGGGCGGGCTGGACGTTGAGTGTTGCCTGGTCTGGGCCCCGATAAGCTGCCCGTCTGGCAGGCTGGTCAGCCTCAAGAAGCTACGCAGCGCTGTGGCTGCTCCGGCCATTGATTCAGGTCGTAATGGCATGGCAGCGGGAGAGCAGGAAGTTCGGCAAGGCGGTAATGACTCGGCTGGGAGAGGCGTCGGTCATTGTTGCGACGCGTAGTTATCCGGTTGCGATTGGCCGTGCGGATATCCGGCGGTGGCGTCTTCTAGCGCTCGGCCGGCTCGGTTGTGGGGTCTGCCAAGAGACTTGCGGTTGCCGAGTACCTGATGAGTGGATCATCTGAGGTGTTCTGCTCATGCCCGTATAGCTCAGGATCTGGCCGAAGCGTGAATACGCCAGTTTTGCTTGATCACCCAGTCAGGGCAGGTTGATTCGATCATTGCTCAGGTTGTCTGCAGGCTATTTTGCTCCGCGCCGGCGGTACTGGCTGTTTGCGTTTCGATGAGTGATACCAGGGTCCAGCCGGTCTGCGGTTGTAAGTTGTGGCCTGAAGTTGCCACATGCACCCAGCCCTCACGGTCGCGAGCGAACAGTAGGGTGGCGCGCGTGCCATACAGAGCCTGGTAATCGCTCCAGCCGAAGCTGTCGGTCAATGTTGTGTTGTACAGTTCGGCGCCGTGGGACAGGCGACTGGCTGCATGAGGATAGGTCAGGGGCTGACTGCCCAGCGGTCGACCACGGTGTTCGTCGCTGGCGCGGTGTTTGTCGCTGCGGCGACTTTCCTGGCCGCTTGCCAGGCTGAACAGGCGCGTGGCGCCGAACTCATGGCGGAAGCGCATGCTCGCCAGGGTGTTCAGTTCGCCGGCCGGCGACAGCGCCAGCAGGTGGCCGAGGCCGACCAGATCCAAGTGCGCCTCGGCATGTTGTGAGGCTGGGTTGCCGAAATAGGTCGGCAGGTTCTCCATGCGCGCGGCACGAATGTTTTCCCAGCTTGAGTCGGTGAGCAGTACGCGACAGTTGAGTTGTTGCAGGGCCTTGCCAATCTCCCGGGCGACTGAATTGGCGCCAACGATGAGAAAGCCGCTGGGCGATGGTTCTGCCACCTTGAGCAGGGTTGCCAGTGGGCGGGCGGTGGCGCTCTGTAGCACCACGGTGCCGATGATGACCGCAAAAGTCAGGGGCACCAGCAGCTGGGCACCGTCGTGGCCGGACTCGCTCAGGCGGATGGCGAAGGTCGCCGAGACCGCTGCGGCGACTATGCCGCGCGGGGATATCCAGGCGAGCAGGGCGCGTTCGCGCCAGTTGAGGCTGGAGCCAAAGGTAGACAGCGCCACACTGAGCGGGCGAGCGACGAACTGAATGACGGCAAGCAGCAGCAAAACTGCCGGTCCCATTGCGAGCAGGGCGCTGAGGTCCAGGCGCGCGGCGAGCAGAATGAACAGGCCGGAAATCAGCAGCACGCTGAGGTTTTCCTTGAAGTGGAGGATGTGCCGGACGTCCACGCCCTTCATATTGGCCAGCCACATGCCCATCAGGGTGACGGCGAGCAGGCCGGACTCGTGCATGACCTGATTGGCGCCAATGAAAACCCCGAGGACGGTAGCCAGCACGGCGAGGTTGTGTAGGTAGTCTGGCAACCATTGCCGCCGCAGTACTTGTCCGAGTGCCCAGCCACCGGCCACGCCGAACAGGCTGCCGCAGAGGATCACCCCGGCGAAGGTGCCCAGGCCATGATTCCAGCCGTCGCCGTCACTGCTGGCAATAATGAAGCTGTAAACGACTACGGCAAGCAGCGCGCCAATCGGGTCGATGACAATACCTTCCCAGCGCAGGATGTTCGACACCGAGGCTTTCGGGCGCACCACGCGCAGCATCGGTACTATCACCGTGGGCCCGGTGACCAGGGTCAGGGTGCCGAACAGCAGAGCCATGTCCCAGGCGAAGTCGAGCAGGTAGTGGGTCGCGATGGCGATAGTCGCCCAGGTGGTCAGTGCGCCAACTGTTACCAAGCGTCTGACCACGCTGCCGATTTCGCGCCATTCGGACAAATGTAGGGTCAGGCTGCCTTCGAATAAGATCAGCGCCACAGACATCGAGACCATGGGGAATAGCAGTGGGCCGAACAGCACCTGTGGGTCAAGCCAGCCGAGAATCGGCCCCGCGAGTATGCCGCTGATCAGCAAAAACAGAATCGCCGGCAGGCGCAGGCGCCAGGCTAGCCACTGGCAGACGAGGGCGGTTGCGCCGATAGCCGTGAAGGCAAGGAGGATTTGTTGCTCGCCCATCGCTGATCCTTGTGCGCACACTACTAGTCGGGGATGACCAGGCTGTGAAAGACTAACCCGCTTTCAATTGCCGCCATAGCCCCCCATGCCCGCTATCGATCACCCACTGATTGACCGTTTTCTCGATGCCCTGTGGCTGGAGAAGGGCTTGTCCGTGCACACAAGGGCGGCTTATCGCAGCGATCTGGCGTTGTTCAATGGCTGGTTGCAGGCGCGTGATCTGGAGTTGCCCAGCGCCGGCCGTGAGTTGATTCTCGATCACCTGGCCTGGCGCTTGAACGAAGGTTACAAGGCTCGCTCCACGGCGCGGCTGATCTCGGGGTTGCGCGGCTTTTATCGGTTCTTGTTGCGTGAAGGGCTGATTGGCACCGATCCGACCCTGCAGGTTGACTTGCCGCAGCTCGGCAGGTTGTTGCCAAAATCCCTCTCGGAGGCGGATGTCGAGGCACTGCTGGCGGCACCGGACTTGGATGACCCGATCGGTCTGCGCGATCGTGCCATGCTCGAGGTGCTCTATGCCTGCGGCTTGCGGGTCAGCGAGCTGATCGGCCTGACCCTGGAGCAGGTCAATCTGCGGCAGGGCGTGCTGCGGGTGTTTGGCAAGGGCAGCAAGGAGCGTCTGGTGCCGCTGGGCGAAGAGGCGATCCTGTGGATCGAGCGCTACAGCAAGGAGGCGCGGCCGTTATTGCTGGGCGGCAAGCCCAGTGACGTGCTGTTTCCCAGCTTGCGTGGCGAGCAAATGACCCGGCAAACCTTCTGGCATCGAATCAAGCTGCAGGCCAGGGTGGCAGGTATTGCCAAAAGCCTTTCGCCGCACACCTTGCGTCATGCGTTTGCTACCCATCTGCTCAATCATGGTGCCGATCTGCGGGTGGTGCAGATGTTGCTGGGGCACAGCGATCTGTCGACCACGCAGATTTATACCCATATCGCTCGGGCGCGCCTGCAGGAGTTGCATGCCCAACACCACCCAAGGGGCTGAGGTGGCCGTCCGACCTGCTGTGGTCTGCCTTTGCGGGCATCTATGGTAGGCTGTTGCAACCTTCGTTTGTCCTACGCTCGTTAGGAGTATCCATGCGCGTGACCCGTATTTTTGCAGCCGTGGCCCTCGGCTTGGCCAGCAGTTTGAGCTTGGCCGCCGACCCTGATCTGGTGATCCGCAAGAGCCTGCAGGCTATCCAGCCAGACCTGCCAATCGAAGCGATTGCCGAGAGTCAGATGCCCGGTCTGTATCAGATTCAGCTCAAGGGCGGCCGCCAGTTGTATGCCAGCGCCGACGGCCAGTTCCTCATGCAGGGCTATCTGTTCCAAATCAAGGGCGGCAAGGCGGTCAACCTGACCGAGCAGCATGAAACCCAGGCTATTGGTAAAGAAATAAACGGCATTCCGACCAAGGAAATGGTGATCTTCGCGGCGAAGCAGCCCAAGACCCACATCACCGTGTTCACCGACACCGATTGCGGTTACTGCCAGAAGCTGCACAGCGAAGTCCCGGAACTCAATCGCCTGGGCGTCGAGGTGCGTTACGTGGCGTTTCCGCGCCAGGGATTGGAGAGTCCGGCCTATAAGGAACTGGTCAGCGTCTGGTGTGCCAAGGACCGCCAGGCGGCGATGAACCTGGCCAAGACGCGCCAGGAGGTACCCGCTGCCGAATGTGACAATCCGGTGGCCAAGCAGTATGCCCTGGGGCAGATGATCGGGGTCAATGGCACACCGGCGATCGTCTTGGCCAATGGCAAGTTGATACCCGGTTACCAGCCAGCGGCGCAATTGTCCAAGCTGGCGCTCGAAGCCGAGTGATTGTGGGCCTCGGCCCGATTGACTAATAAACAGCCGCTTCGTAAGGTGCGGCTCTTTTTTCTTTTCTGCGGCCGGAGCTAGCTCCGGCCGTTTTACGCAGTGCAGATGGGGAGTTCAGTGTGAAACCGGTCAAAGTAGGCATCTGTGGGCTCGGTACCGTCGGTGGCGGTACCTTCAACGTGCTCAAGCGCAACGCCGAGGAAATCGCGCGGCGTGCCGGGCGTGATATTGAAGTGGCGCAAATTGCGCTGCGTTCGCAGAACCCGCAGTGCGACATTACCGGTACCCCCATTACCCACGATGTATTCGAGCTGGTCGACAATCCCGAGATCGAGATCGTCATCGAGCTGATCGGGGGCTATACGCTGGCCCGTGAGCTGGTGCTCAAGGCCATCGACAACGGCAAGCACGTGGTCACCGCAAACAAGGCGCTGATCGCCGTGCATGGCAATGAGATCTTCGCCCGGGCGCGCGAGAAGGGCGTGATAGTCGCGTTCGAGGCTGCGGTGGCGGGTGGCATCCCGGTGATCAAGGCGATTCGCGAGGGGCTGGCAGCCAATCGCATCAACTGGTTGGCCGGGATCATCAACGGCACCGGCAACTTCATCCTCAGCGAAATGCGCGAGAAAGGCCGGGCGTTCGACGACGTGCTCAAAGAGGCGCAGGCGCTCGGCTATGCCGAAGCCGATCCGACCTTCGACGTCGAAGGCATCGATGCGGCGCACAAGCTGACCATCCTCGCCTCCATCGCCTTCGGCATTCCGCTGCAATTCGACAAGGCCTACACCGAAGGCATCACCAAGCTGACCACGGCTGACGTGGGCTATGCCGAAGCCCTGGGTTATCGCATCAAGCACCTGGGCGTGGCGCGTCGTACCGACGCCGGTATCGAACTGCGGGTGCACCCGACATTGATCCCGGCCGATCGCCTGATCGCCAACGTCAATGGCGTGATGAACGCGGTGATGGTCAATGGCGACGCGGCGGGCTCGAGCCTGTATTACGGCGCTGGCGCCGGCATGGAGCCGACCGCTTCCTCGGTCATCGCCGACCTGGTCGACGTGGTGCGCGCCCTGACCACCGACCCGACCAATCGTGTGCCGCACCTGGCCTTCCAGCCGGATTCGTTGTCCGATCACCCGATTCTGCCGATCGCGGCGTGCGAGAGTGCCTACTACCTGCGCATTCAGGCCAAGGACCATCCCGGCGTGCTGGCTCAGGTGGCGAGCATCCTGTCGCAGCGTGGGATCAACATCGAGTCGATCATGCAGAAGGAAGTCGAAGAACACGACGGCCTGGTGCCGATGATTCTGGTGACCCATCGGGTGGTCGAGGCGCGTATCGATGAGGCGCTGGCCGCCTTGGAGGCGCTGGACGATGTCGTTGGCAAAGTCATGCGCATCCGCGTCGAACAGTTGAACTAACCCGCAGCAAGCCGCCCGCGCAGCAGGCGCGTGCGGCTTACCGCTTGAAGCTTGCAGCTCAAACCGAAGGTTTGCCAACCATGCGCTATATCAGTACCCGCGGCCAGGCACCGGCCCTGAATTTCGAAGACGTTCTGCTGGCTGGCCTGGCCAGTGATGGCGGTCTCTACGTACCGGAAAACCTGCCACGCTTTACCCAGGAAGAAATCGCCTCCTGGGCCGGCTTGCCCTACCACGAACTGGCCTTCCGGGTGATGCGTCCGTTCGTGACCGGCAGCATTCCGGATGCCGATTTCAAGAAGATTCTTGAAGAGACCTACGCGGCCGGCCCAGATGGCGTGTTCGCCCACGGCGCGGTGGCGCCACTGCGTCAGCTGAATGGCAACGAGTGGGTGCTCGAACTGTTCCACGGCCCGACCCTGGCGTTCAAGGACTTCGCCCTGCAGTTACTCGGTCGTTTGCTCGACTATGTGTTGGCCAAGCGCAACGAGCGCGTGGTGATCATGGGGGCTACCTCGGGTGACACCGGTTCGGCGGCCATCGAAGGCTGCAAGGCCTGCGACAACGTCGACATCTTCATCCTCCATCCGCATAACCGGGTGTCCGAAGTGCAGCGCCGGCAGATGACCACCACTCTCGGCGAGAACATCCACAACATCGCCGTGGAAGGCAACTTCGACGACTGCCAGGAGATGGTCAAGGATAGCTTCGCCGACCAGAGCTTCCTCAAGGGCACGCGTCTGGTGGCGGTCAACTCGATCAACTGGGCGCGGATCATGGCCCAGATCGTCTACTACTTTCACGCCGCCCTGCAGCTCGGCGGTCCGGCGCGCTCCATTGCGTTCTCGGTGCCGACTGGCAACTTCGGCGATATCTTCGCCGGCTACCTGGCGCGCAACATGGGCCTGCCGATCAGTCAGCTGATCGTCGCGACCAACCGCAACGACATTCTCCATCGCTTCATGAGCGGTAATCAGTACGTCAAGGGCGACCTGTACCCGACACTGTCGCCGTCCATGGACATCATGGTTTCGTCGAACTTCGAACGCCTGCTGTTCGACCTGCACGGGCGCAACGGTGCGGCGATTGCCGGGCTGATGAGCAACTTCAAGCAGGGTGGCGGTTTCAGCGTGGAAGAAGAGCGTTGGACCGAGGCGCGCAAGTTGTTCGACTCGTTGGCGGTAGACGACCGGACGACCTGCGAAACCATCGCCGACGTGTTCGCCGAGTGCGGTGAGCTGCTCGATCCGCACACCGCCATTGGCGTGCGTGCGGCCCGTGAATGTCGGCGCAGTCTGGCCACGCCCATGGTCATCCTGGGGACTGCACACCCGGTGAAGTTCCCCGAGGCGGTGGAGCAGGCCGGCGTCGGCCAGGCTCCGGCGTTGCCACCGCATCTGGCTGATCTGTTCGAGCGCGAAGAGCGCTGCACGGTGCTGGCCAATGACCTGAAAACGGTGCAGGGTTTTGTCACCCAGCACGGCAATCGCGGCAAGCCACTGTAACGGTGCGCGCGATTGGGCCAAGGCCGGTTACCGCAAGGTGCCGGCCTTTTTCGTGGGTGTGAGATCTGGGCGCGCTGCTGTCTCAGCCGGCCAGCAGCAAGTAGGTCAGCGCCATGAGCACGATCAGGCCCAGCCAGATCAGGGCGTTGAGCTTGCTGTGAATCAGTATTCCAGGGCCGCGCAGGCGGATCTGCGGGTTTTCCTCCAGGTAGCGGTGGATCCGTTTTTCGGCTTCTTGCGCGCTTATCCCCTGGCGTACCTGCAGCAGTTCGATGGCCTCCTCGCGCCTGTCCTGGCGCAAAACCAGCAGCACGTCCTCGGGCAGTGCGGGTTCATCGGCAAGCATGGCTCTGCTCCTGGGCTGATTCAGATGGCGCCGTTGCGGCGCAGTTCGGTAACAGCTGCATGGCTATAGCCTAGCGCAGCGAGGATCTGCTCGGTGTGTTCGCCCAGTTGCGGGCCTGTCCACTCGACGCCGCCCGGGGTGTCGGACAGCTTGGGCACTATGCCGGGCATCTTGAATGGCGTGCCGTCCGGCAGCTTGGCGCTGAGGAGCATCTCGCGGGCGAGGTATTGCGGGTCGTTGAACATGTCCTCGGCGCTGAAGATGCGACTGGCCGGTACTTCGGCCTGGTTCAGCGTGGCCAGTACCTGCTCCAGCGGCAGTCCGCCGACCCAGCGGTCGATGACCCCGTACAGCTCGTCGCGGCGGGCGTCGCGGCCGTCGTTGCTGGCCAGGCTCGGGTCTTCGGCCAGGTCATGGCGGTCGATGGCCTGCATGAAGCGTTTGAAGATCGCATCGCCGTTGGCGCCGATCTGGATGTGCTTGCCATCGCTGCTGGTGTGGATCGAGGACGGCGTGATGCCGGGCATGATATTGCCGCTGCGCTCGCGAATGAAGCCGAACACGTCGAACTCCGGCACCATCGACTCCATCATGGCGAAGATCGCTTCATACAGCGCCACATCCACCACCTGGCCCTGGCCGCCGTTGACCTCGCGGTGACGCAGGGCCATCAGCGCACCGATCACACCCCACAGGGCGGCAATCGAATCGCCGATGGAAATGCCGGTGCGCACCGGCGGCCGATCCTCGAAGCCGGTGATATAACGCAGCCCGCCCATGGCTTCGCCCACCGCGCCGAAGCCCGGCTGATCCTTCATCGGACCGCTCTGGCCAAAGCCGGACAGGCGCACCATCACCAGCTTGGGGTTGAGCGCATGCAACACCTCCCAGCCCAGGCCGAGTTTTTCCAGCACCCCGGGGCGAAAGTTCTCGATCAGGATGTCGGCCTCGCCGAGCAGCTTCTTCAGCACTTCCAGGCCTTGCTCGTGCTTGAGGTTGAGGGTGATCGAGCGCTTGTTGCGCGCCTGCACGAACCACCACAGCGATGTGCCTTCGTAGAGCTTGCGCCACTTGCGCAAGGGATCGCCGCCATCGGGCGACTCGACCTTGATCACCTCGGCACCGAATTCGGCGCAGATACGCGCGGCGAAGGGGCCAGCAATCAGGCTGCCGAGTTCGATCACTTTCAGGCCGGTGAGGGGTTTGCTGGGCAGTTGCATGGCGCTTCCATCTATCAGGCGGTGGTCGTGACTCTAACGTGAGCGGGCGGCATCGGGTAGACTTGCTGGCTTATTTGCCCAGCCAAGAAGCCCGCCAATGGCCCTGCCGTCAACCACCTACAAGATCGATCTGAACCTTACCGACATCGACCGCAGCGTCTATCAAAGCCTGCGCTTCACCGTGGCCAAGCACCCGTCGGAAACCGAAGAGCGCCTGGCCGCGCGGCTGATTGGCTATGCGTTGTTCTATGACGAGCAACTGGCTTTCGGCCGTGGCCTGTCGGACGTGGATGAGCCGGCGCTGTGGGAAAAGAGCCTGGACGACCGTGTGCTGCACTGGATCGAAGTCGGTCAACCCGATAGCGATCGCATCACCTGGTGTTCGCGACGCACCGAGAAGTTCAGCCTGGTGGCCTACGGCAACTTGCGCGTGTGGCAGGCCAAGGTGCTCGCGCCGGTGCGCAGCCTGAAGAACATCAACGTGGTGGCGCTGGATCAGGAGGCGCTGGCCAGCCTGGCGCTGGACATGCCGCGGGCGCTGAGCTGGAGCGTGATGATCAGCGACGGCGAGTTGTTCGTCACCGATGAGCGCGGTCAGCATGAAGTGCCGATCGAGTGGCTGATTGGCGAACGCTGAAGCGCTTGTATTGTTGCCGCGACCCTGACCGCGATGAGTGTGCCCACGCACCAGCGTGGGAACACAGCCGATGGCTCCGCGCCAGGCCGTAGGGCGGGTGCAACCCGCCACCTTTTGAATCCGGCGGGTTGCACCCGCCCTACAAGATAAAGCCACCATGCGTATCGAAGCCCGACCGTTACCCGCCATCTTGCCCGATCTGGGTAATCTGCCGCCGTTGTTGACCCGTTTGTATGCCGCTCGTGGCGTGCAATCGGTGGCCGAACTGGACAAGGGCCTGGCACGGCTGATCCCTTACCAGCAGTTGAAGGGCATCGAGGCGGCGGTCGAGTTGCTGGTGCAAGCCCTGGAGCAAGGCCAGCGGATGCTGATCGTCGGTGACTTCGATGCCGATGGTGCCACTGCCAGCACGGTTGGCATGCTTGGTTTGCGCATGCTCGGCGCGGCCCATGTCGACTACCTGGTGCCGAACCGCTTCGAGTACGGCTACGGCCTGACTCCGGAAATCGTTGCAGTGGCGCTGCAGCGCCAACCGCAGTTGTTGATTACCGTGGACAACGGCATTTCCAGCGTCGAGGGCGTGGCGGCGGCCAAGGCGGCGGGACTGATGGTGCTGGTCACCGATCATCACTTGCCCGGCGCCGAGCTGCCGGCAGCGGATGCGATCGTCAATCCCAACCAACTGGGCTGCGAGTTCCCGAGCAAGGCGATGGCCGGGGTCGGGGTGATTTTCTACGTGCTGCTGGCGCTGCGTGCGCGGTTGCGCGAGCTGAACTGGTTCAGTGCGCAGCGCCCGGAGCCGAATCTGGCCGAGCTGCTCGACCTGGTGGCGTTGGGCAGCGTCGCCGACGTGGTGCCGCTGGACGCCAATAACCGCATCCTCGTGCATCAGGGCCTGGCGCGGATTCGTGCCGGCCGCGCACGGCCGGGCTTGCGCGCAATTCTCGACGTGGCCGGGCGTCAAGCGGAGCGTATTACCTCCACGGATCTGGGGTTTATCATCGGCCCGCGCCTGAATGCAGCGGGACGGCTGGATGACATGAGCCTGGGGATCGAATGCCTGCTTTGTGAAGATGAAGCGCTGGCCCGCGACATGGCAGTGGAGCTGGATCAGCTCAACCAGGACCGCAAAGCCATCGAGCAGGGCATGCAGCGCGAGGCCTTGGCCCAGCTCAAGGATCTGCCGCTGGAAGACATGCCATTCGGTCTGTGCCTGTTCGACGCGGATTGGCACCAGGGTGTGATCGGTATCCTCGCCTCGCGCCTGAAAGAGCGTTACCACCGGCCGACCATTGCCTTTGCCGATGCCGGCGCCGGTGTACTCAAAGGGTCGGCGCGCTCAGTGGCGGGCTTTCATATCCGCGATGCCCTGGATGCCGTCGCGGCCAAGCATCCGCAGCTGATCAGCAAGTTCGGCGGGCACGCCATGGCGGCGGGTTTGTCGCTGCCTGAAGCCAACTTCGGTGCCTTTGCCGTGGCCTTCGATGCCGAGGTGCGGCGTCAGCTTGACGAAGACGACCTGACCGGGCGCCTGCTGTCCGATGGCGCCTTGTCAGTGGAAGAGTTTCATCTACCCCTGGCCAAGGAACTGCGCAATGCCGGGCCCTGGGGCCAGCATTTTCCCGAGCCGCTGTTCCACGGGGTGTTTCAGGTGGTCCAGCAGCGCCTGGTCGGTGACAAACACCTCAAGTTGGTGCTGAAGACCGAGTGCGGCGGCCAGACCCTGGATGGCATCGCCTTCAACATCGACCGCGAGGTCTGGCCCAATCCCACCGTGCGCTGGGTCGAGCTGGCCTACAAACTGGACGTCAACGAGTACCGTGGCCGGGAAAGCGTGCAGCTGATGGTGGCGCACCTGGCGCCGCGTTGACGATCAGCTCTGGTTTGCCCGCAGGCGCGCTTCATCGGCGATGACTCGCTCGCTGACATCGCTCCAGCGTGAGAGCGACTGCGGCGATTGCCCGGATTTTTGCTGCGGCGCCTTGGCCAGGAAGACCCCGTGGTTATTGAAGGCATACACCGGCAGCAGGTCGCGGCGTTCGTCGGCCAGCTTGATCTGCGGGTCGAGGTTGTCGAGGATCAGTGGCTGCGCCGTCTGACTCGGGTAGTAGGCCAGCACCATATGCGCCTGGTTGAGCGCCAGGGCCTTGACGAAGGTCAGGCGCAGTTTCTCGCTGGGCACGCCCATCTCTACCAGGCTGAAGTACTTGCCGATGGCGAAGTCTTCGCAGTCGCCGCGGCCGCGTGACAGGGTCTGCAGCGGCGTCGCCCAGTATTCGTCCGCGCCCCATATTTCGCGATCGGTCCCGTAGCTCACCGCGCGATTGATGAAGTCGTTGACCGTTTGCAGCTTGCTGCGCTCGTCCAAGACGCCGCCCTGCTCGATCAGGCTGCGCCAGCTGCTCAGCCGTGCCTGCTCGATGGCCTGAGTCAGGGCGCGGACTTCTGTCTGGTCAGCGCCAAGGCAGTGGCTGCCAGCCATGCTCAGCAGGGTTGTCAGGGCAATGGGCAACGTGCGGGCGAGGGTGACTGAAAGTCGGGGCATGGTTGGGGCTGTCTGCGCTGGACTGTTGAGCCATCCATAGCCTTAATCGAGGTTTACTCGATTTGGCCGCCATCCTACCGACGTCAATTAGTGAGCGCATAGAGGCAGTGTGTGATGGAAAACACTATTTGAGGATTTCCCCCAGATTAAGCGACGAACTGCATGGGGGTGGTGTTGGCGGGGGGAGGTCGTTGCGCAGGTGGCGCCGCCGGCTCGGGCCGGCGGCGCGGTGGCCTTACCAGCCCAACTGCTTGTTGAAACCGAGGGCGTCGTAGTAGTCGCCCTGGTAGGCGATCTTGCCGTCCTTGATACGGATGAAACTGACCCCCTCGAAGCTCAGCGGCTTGCCGGTGGCCGGGGTGTCGGGGCCCCAGGCGCCGCTGTTGGTGCCGCTGAAGAGCCACTGAAAGGCGATGCCATCGGCGCCGACGATCGGCGCGCTGGTCATCTTCCAGCTCAGGTCCGGCACCGCGCCGATGAATACCTTGATCACATTGTCGCGCGCCGCCGCTTTGCCGTTCTGCGGGGTGCCGACGGTGGCATCGAAGTACACCGCGTCCTCGGCCAGGAAAGTTGCGGCCAGGTCGGCGTCGTGGGCGTTCCAGGCGGCCATGTAGCTATCGACTATGGTCTTGGCGTCATCCGCTGCCTGAACCAGCCCGGCAGCGGCGAACAGCAGGAAGAAACTGATACTGCGCAGTACGGTTTTCATGGTTGGTGCTCCAGCTCAGGATGAGTGGCCCGGCATGGGCCGCCCGGTTTTTTTACCAACTGCTAATGCTTGAACATGATGTGACGCACGGCGGTGTAATCCTCCAGCCCGTACATCGACATGTCCTTGCCGTAGCCGGACAGCTTCATCCCGCCGTGGGGCATTTCGCTGACCAGCATGAAGTGCGTGTTGACCCAGGTGCAGCCGTACTGCAGGCGTGCGGCGAGGCGGTGGGCGCGGCCGACGTCCTGGGTCCAGACCGAGGAGGCCAGGCCATAGTCGGAATCGTTGGCCCAGGCCAGCGCCTGCACTTCGTCATCGAACGGGGTGACCGAGACCACCGGGCCGAACACTTCGCGGCGCACTATCTCGTCGTCCTGGCGGGCACCGGCGAGTACCGTGGGTTGATAGAAGAAGCCGGGGCCGGCGACCGCCTTGCCGCCGGTAACCACCTCGATATGGCCCAGCGCGGCCGCGCGTTCGACGAAGCCGCTGGCGCGGTCGCGGTGCTCGGCGGTGATCAGTGGGCCCAGCTCGGTGGCCGGGTCGTGCTGCAGGCCATGCCTGATACTGCCGACCGCGGCGCCCAGTTCGGCGACGAACTTGTCGTAGATGCCTTTCTGCGCATAGATGCGGCAGGCGGCGGTGCAGTCTTGCCCGGCGTTGTAGAAGCCGAAGGTGCGGATGCCTGCCACCGCGGCTGCGATATCGGCGTCGTCGAAGATCAGCACCGGCGCCTTGCCGCCCAGTTCCATGTGCAGGCGCTTCACCGAGCTGGCGGTGCTGGAGATGATGTTGGCACCGGTGGCTACCGAACCGGTCAGCGACACCATGCGCACCAGGGGATGGGTCACCAGTGGGCTGCCGACACTCTGGCCGCAGCCGAAGACGATGTTGACCACGCCGGCCGGGAAGATCTCGGCGAGAAACTCGGCCAGCTTCAGCGCAGTCAGCGGGGTCTGCTCGGACGGCTTGAGCACCACGGTGTTGCCGGCGGCCAGGGCCGGGGCGAGCTTCCAGGCGGCCATCATCAGCGGGTAGTTCCAGGGCGCGATGGACGCCACCACGCCGATCGGGTCGCGGCGGATCATCGAGGTGTGACCCGGTAGGTATTCGCCGGCGGCGCTGCCCTGGAGGCAACGGCTGGCGCCGGCGAAGAAGCGGAATACGTCGGCGATGGCCGGGATCTCGTCGTTCAGCGCGGCGGCATAGGGCTTGCCGCAGTTGTTCGATTCCAGTTCGGCCAGTTCCTCGGCATGCGCCTCGATCTTGTCGGCCAGGCGCAGCAGCAACCGCGCACGGTCTTTCGGTGTGGTCTGCGACCAGCCGTCGAAGGCGGCATCGGCGGCACGTACGGCGGCGTCCACCTGATCGCTGCTGGCCTCGTTGATCTGCAGCAGCGGAGCGCCGAGCGCCGGGTTGAGCACCGCCAGGCTGGCGCCTTCACCAGCGACCAGTCGGCCATTGATCAGCAGTTTGCTTTGCATTGCGCAATCCTCCGGTTGGGGCTTCTACGAATTAACGGCAGCGGGCTTACTTGCCGCCGCTGCCGGCCACGCTCTCACCGCCCTTGGTCAGGTAGTAAGCGCCAAGGATCGGCAGCATGGTCGCCAGCATCACCGACATCGCTACCACGTTGGTGACCGGTACATCGCGCGGGCGACTGAGCTGGTTGAGCAGCCACAGCGGCAGGGTGCGTTCGTGACCGGCGGTGAAAGTGGTGACGATGATCTCGTCGAACGACAGGGCGAACGCCAGCATGCCGCCAGCCAGCAGGGCCGAGCCGAGGTTGGGCAGGATGATGTAGCGGAAGGTCTGCCAGCCGTCGGCGCCGAGGTCCATCGAGGCCTCGATCAGGCTGTAGGAGGTGCGGCGAAAGCGCGCGATCACGTTGTTGTAGACGATCACCACGCAGAAAGTGGCGTGGCCGACGACGATGGTGAAGATCCCCGGCTGGATATCCAGGGTCTTGAACGCCGCCAGTAGGGCTAGGCCGGTGACGATGCCGGGCAGGGCGATCGGCAGGATTAGCAGCAGCGAGATGCCTTCCTTGCCGAAGAAGTCGCGGCGGTACAGCGCGGCGGCGGCCAGAGTGCCGAGCAGCAGGGCGATCAGGGTGGCCAGGCAGGCGATCTGCAACGACAGCTTGATCGACTCAAGCACATCGTCCCGGGCGAAGGCCACGCTGAACCAGTGCAGGGTGAAGCCCTGGGGCGGGAAGCTGAAGGCGGCCTCCTCGGTGTTGAAGGCGTAGATGAAGATGATCAGGATCGGGAAGTGCAGGAACAGCAATCCCGCCCAGGCCGCCAGCTTGAGGCCCCAGGAAGCCCGCTCTGACGAGGGAGTATTAGAGTGCATCGAAGGCCCCCAGGCGTTTGACGATGGACAGGTAGATGGCGATCAGCACGATCGGCACCAGGGTGAAGGCGGCGGCCATCGGCATGTTGCCGACCGCGCCCTGCTGCACATAGACCATGCTGCCGATGAAGAAGCCGGGCGGGCCGACCAGCTGCGGCACGATGAAGTCGCCCAGGGTCAGCGAGAAGGTGAAGATCGAACCGGCGGCGATGCCCGGGATCGACAGCGGCAGGATCACCTGCACGAAGGTCTGCCAGGGCCGTGCGCCGAGGTCGGCGGAGGCCTGCAGCAGCGACGGCGGCAGGCGTTCCAGGGCGGCCTGGATCGGCAGGATCATGAACGGCAGCCAGATATAGACGAACACCAGGAAGCGGCCCAGGTGCGAGGTCGACAGGGTGCTGCCGCCGACCCCGGGAATGTTCAGGATCAGCTGCAGCACCGGCGCCAGGCCGAGCTGGTCGACAAACCACTGGGCCACCCCGCCTTTGGCCAGCAGCAGGGTCCAGGCGTAAGCCTTGACGATGTAGCTGGCCCACATCGGCATCATCACCGCGATATAGAAGAACGCCTTGGTCTTGCCCGTGGTGTGACGCGCCATGTAGTAGGCGATGGGGAAAGCCAGCAGGGCGCTGGCCAGCGATACGGCGATGGCCATGCTCAGGGTGCGCAGGATGATGTCGTAGTTGGCTGGCCGGAACAGCGCGGTCAGGTTGTCCAGGGTCAGCTCCGGGGTCACCGTCATGCTGTAGTCGTCGAAGGTGTACAGGCCTTGCCAGAGCAGGGTCAGCAGCGAGCCGAAGTAGATCGCGCCGAACCATAGCAGCGGCGGCACCAGCAGCAGCGCCAGGTACAGGTTGGGCTTGCGGTACAGCAGGTTGGACAGGCGGTGCAGGGGGCCATGGGCCGGCTGCCGGGTCCGGGATTTCAACGACGCCTGCATCTCAGTGACCCTCACTCGTCGCGCCGTCCTGCAGGGCGACCATGGCCGCCCGGGCCCAGCGCGCGGTCACGGCCTGGCCCGGCTGGAAAGCCGAGGTGCCGGCCTGCCACTGATCGTTGGCCTGGCTGATGCTGAGGTTCTGGCCGTTATCCAGCTGGATTTCATAGCGGGTGGCCGCGCCCTGGTACTGGATGTCGAGCAGCAGGCCGCTGACTTCCACCTCGCCGCTGGTGGCCGCCTGGTCGTCGGCGAAGCGAATGTGCTCGGGGCGGATCGAGCAGGCCAGGGCCTGGCCGGTCAGGCGTTTGGCCAGCTCGCCGCGCAGCACGTTGGAGGTGCCGACGAACTCGGCGACGAACGCGGTCGCCGGCTTCATGTACAGGTTGCGCGGGCTGTCGACCTGCTCGATGCGACCCTGGTTGAACACCGCGACACGGTCGGACATCGACAGCGCCTCGGTCTGGTCGTGGGTGACGAAGATGAAGGTGATGCCGAGCTGGCGTTGCAGCTTCTTCAGTTCGCCCTGCATCTGCTCGCGCAGCTTGAGGTCGAGTGCGCCGAGCGGTTCATCCAGCAGCAGCACCCGTGGCCGGTTGACCAGGGCGCGGGCCAGGGCGACGCGCTGGCGCTGGCCGCCGGACAGTTGCGCCGGCTTGCGCGCGCCGTAGCCGTCCAGGGCGACCAGGGCCAGGGTCTCTTCGGCACGGGCGTAGCGCTCGCTCTTGCCCACGCCCTTGACCTTGAGGCCGTAGGCGACGTTGTCCAGCACGTTCATGTGCGGGAACAGTGCGTAGTCCTGGAACACCGTGTTGACGTCGCGCTGATAGGGCGCCAGGCCCACGGCCTCCTCGCCATGGATGCGGATGCTGCCGGTGCTGGGCTGCTCGAAACCGGCGATCAGGCGCAGGCAGGTGGTCTTGCCCGAGCCCGAGGGGCCGAGCAGGGAGAAAAACTCACCATCCTGGATGTCGATGGACACCCGGTCGACGGCCTTGACCTCGCCGAACACGCGCGACACACCGGTGAATTGCACTGCAAGGGTCATAGCAAAAGCTCCAGAAGAAAAAACCATCCATCCCGCCCTGGCTGCCGGGCTTTGCCGATACGACGGGGCAGGGTGGATGTGTCACGGTGAAATCAATTGCTCGGGATGCGCGGCTGGATAAGGCTTTAGCCAGCCGCCATCAGATCGCTCCCCGTGTGTGGCTCACGCCGAAGCTCCGTGAGCGAGCGGTTCGTGGGCAAGGTGTCCCGCAGTCGTAGGGTGGATGACGCTTTATCCATCCACCATTGCGTCGTCGATCCGCCGAAACCGCCGACTCTGCAGCTCGTAGGATGGCTGAGCCCGCGATACCCGTCGTCTTACGGGCGGCACTCAAGCACCGATGGGTATCGTTTCACTCAACCCATCCTACGAAGCCAGGCAATCACTGCCTGTCTTAGCGGCCGCCCATGATCGCAATGTAGTCCTGGGTCCAGCGGCTGTAGGGCACGTACTTGCCGCCCTCGGCCTGCGGGGTCTTCCAGAAGGCGATCTGCTCGAACTTGTCGAAGCCATTGGTCTTGCAGCCTTCGGCGCCGAGCAGTTCATTACCCTGGCAGGCGGCGGGTACCGCCGGCAGGGAGCCGAACCAGGAGGCCAGGTCGCCTTGCACCTTGGGCTCCAGCGACCAGTTCATCCACTTGTAGGCGCAGTTCGGGTGCTTGGCCTCGGCGTGCAGCATGGTGGTGTCGGCCCAGCCAGTGGCGCCCTCTACCGGCACCACTGAGGCGATTTGCTGGCTTTCCGCCTGCAGGGCGTTGACCTGGTACGGCCAGGAGCCGGAGGCGATCACCCCTTCGTTCTTGAAGTCGCTCATCTGCACCGTGGCGTCGTGCCAGTAACGGTGGATCAGCTCATGTTGCTGGCGCAGCAGGGCCAGGGTGGCGGCGTACTGCGCCTCGTTGAGCAGGTAGGGGTCGTCGATCCCCAGCTCGGGCTTGGTCGCCTTGAGGTAGAGCGCCGCGTCGGCGATGTAGATCGGGCCGTCATAGGCTTGGACCCGGCCCTCGTTGCTCTTGCCATCGGGCAGGGTCTGCTTCTCGAACACTACCTTCCAGCTGGTCGGCGCCTCTTTGAACACGCTGCTGTTGTACATCAGCACGTTCGGTCCCCATTGATAGGGGGTGCCGTAATGCTGGCCGGCGACGGTGTGCCAAGGTGCGTCCTTGAGGCGCTCGTCGAGCGACTTCCAGTTGGGAATCAGGTCGATATTGATCGGCTGTACGCGCTTGCCGGCGACCAGGCGCAGCGAGGCGTCGCCCGAGGCGGTGACTAGGTCGTAGCCGCCCTTGGCCATCAGGCTGACCATTTCGTCGGAGGTGGCGGCGGTCTTGACGTTGACCATGCAGCCGGTCTGCTGCTCGAAACCAGTGACCCAGTCGTAGCCCTTGTCGGTCTCGCCGCGCTCGATATAACCGGGCCAGGCGACGATATCCAGGCGCCCTTCGCCGGCACCGACCGCCATCAGCGGCTCGGCGGCTTGCAGGCTGGCGCTGGCCAGCAGTGCGCTGGTCAGCGCACTCAACAAAGCGGTTTTTTGCACGAACATTGGAATTCCCTCTTGTCTATTGTTGGGTTCGGGACAGTTGCACGTCGCGTTGCTCGCCCTTGCGGGGCTGGTTGTTGCTACTACCTGCTCAATCCAGTTGCTCGCCGTGGCGAGCCATGCTGTGGCGCACCACGCTGTAGTCCTGCCACGAATCGCTGAACAGACCCTTGCCGTGGCCGGAGCGCTTGAGGCCGCATGGGGCATCGCGCTGACCAGCATGAAGTGACTGATGATCCAGGTGCTGCCGTACTGCAGACGCGCGGCGACCTGCATGGCCTTGTCCAGATTGTCGGCCCACAGCGAAGTCGCCAGGCCGTATGCGGAGTCGTTGGCCCAGTCCACTGCGGTAACCAGTTCGTCGAAACGGGTGACGGTGACCACCGCGCGAACACCTCGCGCTGGCTGTCTGCAGCCGGCGAGCAGGGTCGGCTGGTAATAGAAATCGGGGCCGGAATACACGGCGGCGCCGGTGACGCGCTCGATATGCGGTTGACCAAGGGTGCGCTCGACGAAACGGGCCTCTCGCTCGCGCTGGCGCGCACTGATCAGCGGGCCGATCTCGTTGTCCGCGTCCGTCTGGCGGGCAAAGCGTACGTTGCTCACGGCATCACCCAGCTCCGCGACTAAACGGTCATGGATACTTGTTTGAGCATAGATGCGGCAGGCCGCAGTGCAATCCTGGCCAGCGTTGTAATAGCCATAGGTGCGCACGCCTTCGACCACCGCTTGCAGGCGGGCGGGCGAGTAGATCGGCGTGCTGTTCGATGGCGGCGGCGATGCCGAGGAGGATCAGCGAGCGCTGCTGCGCGGTGGTCCGCGACCCGCGGGGAAATGCCCGGTGTGCTGCAAGGATGGCGGCCTCGACCGGCTTGCTTGAGGCTTTGGCGATGCGGGCGAGGACTTCGCCGTTGGCCGGGTTGAGGATCGCTTCCCCCACGCCTACCGGCGAGCAGTTGGCCGTCGATCAATAATTCACGGAGTGCGGCTCGCAAGGTTGCGTTGCGGCAACATCTCGACGCAATCCGCCCGCCAGGGCCGGAATTTCCCGTTTAGTCTGGCGGTCTTATTTGCACCTTTGTTACCCAGGAGACTTGTCGATGAATACCCGTGGATTGCTCGATCAGCTACTCAAATCCGGTCAGGACCTGCTGCAAAACAAGGCTGGGCAAAACCCCGGCAAGGGTTCCGCCGCCGGTGGTTTGGGTGGTTTGTTGTCAGGTGGTGGTGCCGGCGGTCTGGGCAGTCTGCTATCCGGAGCGGGGGGCGGCGCATTGGCTGGCGGTGCCATGGGTTTGCTGCTGGGCAACAAGAGTGCGCGCAAGTTGGGCGGCAAGGCGCTGACCTATGGCGGCCTGGCCGCGCTCGGGGTGATCGCCTACAAGGCCTATGGCAATTGGCAGGCGCAGCAGGCGCAAGCGCTGCAAGGCGAACCGCAAACCCTCGATCGCTTGCCGGCGGCGCAGGCCGAGGTGCACAGCCAGGGCATTCTCAAGGCGCTGGTGGCCGCTGCCAAGGCGGATGGGCATGTCGATGCGCGTGAGCGCCAGCTCATCGAAGGCGAACTGGTCAAGTTGACCAATGACGCCGAGCTGCAGCGCTGGCTAGAGGCCGAGCTGAACAAGCCGCTGGATCCGGCCGACGTGGCGCGCGCGGCGACCAGCCCGGAAATGGCCGCCGAGATGTATATCGCCAGCGTACTGATGGTCGATGAGGAGCACTTCATGGAGCGCGCCTACCTGGAGGAGCTGGCCCGTCAGCTCAAGCTCGATCCGGCGCTGAAAAGCCAGTTGGAAGCCCAGGTGCGCGTGGAGCTGAACGCCGGCTGACGTTCGGCCTGCTGCCCGGTTGCAATCCGGGGCCGCGCATCGCCCAGGCGCTCCATCCCTGGATTGCATTCGGGTGACCAACGCTGGGCAGGGTGGATGACGCCTTTTTCATCCGCCCTCGCTGTTAGTGGATGGGTAACGCGTCGTCCGCCGCTGTCACAGAGCTTGCACAGGTGCATAGGATTTACCGGCCCGGTTGCCATTCACGCGTCTATCTCAGACCAAATGATCATTCTGCCGCGCGGCCCAAGCGGCTAGGCTGGTGCTCATTGGCATCTACACGAGCATGACGAGGGCAGCGATGCAGCAACTCGAGGACAGCTACGATTACCTGATCGTCGGGGCCGGCCCGGCCGGCTGCCTGTTGGCCAATCGCCTGTCTGCCGATCCTGCGGTACGGGTGTTGTTGCTGGAGGCCGGCGGGCGTGACAACTATCCGTGGATCCATATTCCGGTCGGTTACCTGTATTGCATCGGCAACCCGCGCACCGACTGGTGCTATTCCACCGAGGCCGAACCCGGCCTGAACGGCCGCGCGCTGAACTATCCGCGCGGCCGGGTGCTGGGCGGCAGCTCGTCGATCAACGGCATGATCTACATGCGCGGCCAGGCCCGCGACTACGATGCTTGGGCGGCGGCCGGCAATCCCGGCTGGGCCTGGGACGATGTCTTGCCGCTGTTCAAACGTACGGAGAACCATTTCGCCGGCAGCAGCGCGGTGCACGGCGCGGCAGGCGAGTGGCGGGTCGAACGCCAGCGCCTGTCCTGGCAGGTGCTGGAAGCCTTCCGTCAGGCCGCGGGGCAGAGCGGTATCGCCAGCATCGAAGATTTCAACGCGGGCGATAACGAAGGTTGCAGCTATTTCCAGGTCAATCAGCGCCGTGGCGTACGCTGGAACGCGGCGAAAGCCTTCCTCCGCGATATTCGTCAACGGCCCAATCTGCGCGTACTGACGGGTGCCGAGGTGCAGCGGGTGGTGCTCGCCGAGGGCCGCGCCGATGCATTGAGTCTGCGCTGGCAAGGGCACGAACGGCTGATCCGGGCGCGCCGCGAGATCATCCTGTGTGCCGGCTCGATCGGTACGCCGGCACTGCTGCAGCGTTCGGGTATCGGTCCGCGGCCGTTATTGCAGCGCCTGGGCATCGGCGTGCAGCACGAGCTGGCCGGCGTGGGCGAGAACCTGCAGGATCACCTGCAGTTACGCCTGATCTACCGGGTCAGCGGCGTGCCGACCCTCAATCAGATCGCCGGCAGCCTGTGGGGCAAGCTGGGCATGGGGCTGGAGTACTTGTTCAAGCGCAGCGGTCCGCTGGCCATGGCGCCGAGCCAGTTGGGCGCGTTTGCCCGGTCCAGTGCCGAGCAGGCGTCGGCCAACCTGGAATACCACGTGCAGCCGCTGTCGCTGGAGCGTTTCGGCGAGCCGCTGCATGACTTTCCGGCCTTCACCGCCTCGGTGTGCAACCTGCGTCCGCACAGCCGTGGCAAGGTCGAAATACGTTCGCTGGACGTCGCGCAGGCGCCGTTGATTCAACCCAACTACCTGAGTGACCAGCGTGACTTGCAGGTGGCGGCCGATGCCATCCGCCTGACTCGACGCATCGTCGCCGCGCCGGCGCTGGCGGCCTTCAAGCCCGAGGAATACAAGCCGGGGCCGAGTTACCAGAGCCAGGAGGATTTGCAGCGGGCTGCGGGGGAGATCGGTACCACGATTTTCCATCCGGTCGGCACCTGCAAGATGGGCTCGGGACGCGCTGCGGTGGTCGATGCGCAGCTGCGCGTGCATGGTGTGCCGGGGCTGCGTATCGCCGATGCCTCGATCATGCCGAACATCGTCTCGGGCAACACCTGTTCGCCGGTGCTGATGATCGCCGAGAAAGCCGCGCAGTTGATTCTCGAACCGCAATCTTGGCCGGGCCAGGAGGTTAGCCTGGCGCGGCCCGTGGGCGAGGGCGTTGCCGGCTGAGCGCCCGCTGGTCTGCCGCCTGGCCAATCCCGGCCGCGTGCGGGCTGCCAGAGCTAGTGCGACTACGGTATACTCGCCGGCTTTTCCGAAAGTTTTACCTGCGAGTGCCGCCAGCCATGGAAATCAACCCGATCCTGAATAGCCTCAAGGACCTGTCCGAGCGCACCCAGACTATTCGGGGGTATCTTTGACTACGATCAAAAGCATGATCGTCTAGTTGAAGTAAATCGCGAACTCGAAGACCCGAACGTCTGGAACAACCCCGAATACGCCCAGAATCTGGGGCGTGAGCGCGCCGCTCTGGCGTTGATCGTCGACACTATCGACGACCTCGACGGCAACCTGGTCGACTCCCGCGACCTGCTGCAGATGGCTGCCGAAGAAGAAGACCAGGGCGCCGTCGACGATGTCGCGGCCGAGGTCGAGCGCCTGCGCGGCATCCTCGAGAAGATGGAATTTCGCCGCATGTTCAGCGGCGAGATGGACGCCAACAACGCCTACCTGGACATCCAGGCCGGCTCCGGCGGCACCGAAGCCCAGGACTGGGCCAACATCTTGCTGCGCATGTACCTGCGCTGGGCCGACAAGCGCGGTTTCGACGCCACCATCATGGAACTGTCGGCCGGTGAAGTCGCCGGGATCAAGGGCGCCACCCTGCACATCAAGGGCGAGTACGCCTTCGGCTGGCTGCGCACCGAGATCGGTGTGCACCGCCTGGTGCGCAAGAGTCCGTTCGACTCCGGCAACCGTCGTCACACCTCGTTCTCGGCCGTGTTCGTCTCGCCGGAAATCGATGACAACATCGAAATCGACATCAACCCCTCGGACCTGCGCATCGACACCTACCGTTCTTCGGGCGCCGGCGGTCAGCACGTCAACACCACCGACTCGGCGGTGCGGATTACCCACGTGCCGAGCAATACCGTGGTCTGTTGCCAGAACGAACGCTCGCAGCACGCCAACAAAGACACCGCGATGAAGATGTTGCGGGCGCGTCTGTACGAGCAGGAAGTGCAGAAGCGCAATGCTGCCTCGCAAGCCCTGGAAGACACCAAGTCGGACATCGGCTGGGGGCATCAGATTCGCTCCTACGTGCTCGATCAGTCGCGGATCAAGGATCTGCGCACCAATATCGAGCGTAGCGACTGCGTCAACGTGCTCGACGGCGATATTGACGAGTACCTGGTGGCCAGCCTGAAACAGGGGCTTTAACCACACGTAATGTAGGTTGGGCCGGTCAGGCCCAACGAGCGGCGCTGCATTTGCGTAGGAGGCCGGCCCATTGGCCGGATGTTGAGCATCGCTGCGCTCAGCACCACCCTACGATTACCAGGAAAGACCAGAGACCATGAGCGACCAACAACTCGACCAGCACGAACTGCAACAGGAAGAAAACAAGCTGATTGCCCAGCGCAAGGAAAAGCTTGCCGCCGCGCGTGAGCAGGGCAACGCCTTCCCCAACGATTTCCGTCGCGACAGCTACTGCGCGGACTTGCAGAAACAGTACGTCGATAAGACCAAGGAAGAGCTGGCCGACGCCGCTATTCCGGTCAAAGTCGCTGGTCGCATCATGCTCAACCGCGGCTCCTTCATGGTCATTCAGGACATGAGCGGGCGCATCCAGGTGTACGTCAACCGCAAGACCCTGGCGGAAGAAAAACTGGCCGAGGTGAAAACCTGGGACCTGGGCGACATCATCGCCGCCGAAGGCACCCTGGCGCGTTCCGGCAAGGGTGACCTGTATGTCGAAATGACCCAGGTGCGTCTGCTGACCAAGTCGCTGCGCCCGCTGCCGGACAAGCACCACGGCCTGACCGATACCGAAACCCGCTATCGCCAGCGCTATGTCGACCTGATCGTCAACGAGGAGGTGCGCGACACCTTCCGCGTGCGCTCCCAGGTGATCGCCCATATCCGTACCTTCCTCATGCAGCGCGACTTCCTCGAAGTGGAAACGCCGATGCTGCAGACCATTCCGGGCGGCGCCGCGGCCAAGCCGTTTGAAACCCACCACAATGCCCTGGATCTGCAGATGTTCCTGCGCATCGCCCCGGAGCTGTACCTCAAGCGCCTGGTGGTTGGCGGTTTCGAGCGAGTGTTCGAGATCAACCGCAACTTCCGTAATGAAGGCGTTTCGACCCGGCACAACCCCGAGTTCACCATGCTCGAGTTCTACCAGGCCTACGCCGATTACGAAGACATGATGGACCTCACCGAGGAGCTGTTCCGCGAGTTGGCGCAGCTGGTGCTGGGTTCGACCGACGTGCCCTACGGCGAGAAGCTGTTCCATTTCGGCGAGCCGTTCGCACGCCTGTCGCTGTTCGACTCGATCCTCAAGTACAACCCGCAAATCAGTGCCGAAGATCTGCGCGATATCGACAAGGCGCGGGCCATCGCCGAGACCGTCGGCGCCGACGTGAAGGGCTACGAAGGCCTGGGCAAGCTGCAAACCATGATTTTCGAAGAGTTGGTCGAGCACAAGCTGGAGCAACCGACCTTTATCACCCAATACCCGTTCGAAGTGTCGCCGCTGGCCCGGCGCAACGATGCAGACCCCAGCGTCACCGACCGTTTCGAGCTGTTTATCGGCGGCCGTGAAATCGCCAACGCCTATTCCGAGTTGAACGACGCGGAAGACCAGGCCGAACGCTTCCAGGCCCAGGTGGCCGACAAGGACGCCGGCGACGACGAAGCCATGCACTACGATGCCGATTTCGTCCGCGCCCTGGAGTACGGCATGCCGCCGACCGCCGGTGAAGGTATCGGTATCGACCGCCTGGTGATGCTGCTGACCAATGCGCCGTCGATTCGCGATGTGATCCTCTTCCCGCACATGCGCCCGCAGGCGTGAAGCCAAGCCGCCCTCGGGCGGCTTTTTGTTGCCTGGCGCTGAAATTATTCTGCGCAATACTGCCTAACACGAGATGTCGCTGTTTCTTAGTGCGCGCGAGGACTGTCCAGCCGTGAGTTCCACCCCTGCCCAAGATAGCGCCACCCGTGTGGCCAATGCCGTTGCCCAGAGTGTGCAGTACCAGGGCCGCAAAACCAGCCGGCAGGGCAGCGAGCAGCGTCGTCAGGCGATTCTCGATGCCGCCATGGCCATCATCGTGCGCGATGGCGTGCGCGCCGTACGCCATCGCGCGGTCGCCGCCGAAGCCGGGGTGCCGCTGTCGGCCACCACCTATTACTTCAAGGATATCGATGACCTGATCACCGATACCTTCGCCCAGTTCGTTGAGCGCAGCGCTGCCTACATGGCCAAATTCTGGAGCAGCACCGAGGGTGTGTTGCAGGAGTTGCTCGGCGCGCTCGATGGCAGCGTGCAGGCACGCCAGCACCTGGCAGACGAGATTGCCCGCTTGGCGCTGGAGTACGTGCGCCATCAGCTGCTTAGCCGGCGCGACCATTTGCTCGCCGAGCAGGCCTTCAAGCAGGAAGCCTTGCTCAATCCGCGCTTGCACGAGTTGGTGCGTGCCCATCGGCAGATTCTCTTGCAGGGCGTCAGCCAATTTTGCCAGGTGTTGGGTTCAGCGCAGCCCGAGCAGGATGCCAAGCTGTTGACGGCGATTATTGGCTGGATGGAGTATCAGGGCCTGCTCGATGGGCTCGAGCAGTTGGATAATGAGGACATGTTGGCCATTCTTAAACGGTATATGCATGTAGTGTTGGCACTCTGAGTAGCGCCCTGCGGCCGGGGCTCTCAAGGATTATCTGCAGGCGTGGTCGAATTGTTTTCACAAGGAGAGCGAAATGAATGCCTGGCGCGTAGCGATTGCCTTGTCCTTGCTGCTGTTGAGCGGCTGTCTGGTGACCTTCAACGACCCGATTCCAGCCAACGAAGCGGCGCCCATCCCTCTGCTCGGCGAATGGTCGCGCAAGGACGAATGGGGTGAGCGCTACTATCTGGACATTACCCGTGCCGGCTCCAGCCTCTACGAGGCCAGAACCTACAAGGGCAGCCCGGACAACCTCGATAGCCTGGAAAAATACGGTTTCACCGTGGCCCATCATGGCCGGCGCTGGTATCTGTCGGCCGGTCTGCCGCAAAACTTGGGTGGCAACTTCGCCATCGCCGGTTTCGAACTGACCGTCGACAATGAGTTGGTGATCCACACCCTGGATGTCGAGCGCATTGTGCAGGAGCTTGAGGCAGGCACGTTGCAAGGCAAGTCAGTCGATACGCAGCAGGGTGAGGGGGTATTGATTACCAGCCCACTGGATGCCGTATTCGCCTATCTCGACGACCAGGCCAATTCGGATGTATTTATCGAGGTCGCGCGCTTTCAGCGCGTCGGTCCATAGTTAGTTAATGAGCAAATAATGAGGGAGCGATGAACAGTCTCACTGGGTTGGACGACTATCAGCTTACCGTGCGGGCGTTGTCCGACCGGATTGTCGAGGCGCAGACGCCGATTCGTGTGCTGGATGCGGTGAAGTGGGACGACAGCATTCGCGAGGGTTTTCTCAAGCACAAAGGCAAGAAACTGCCTGCGGTAGATCGTGCCTATTACGACAGCCGGCCGTTGGCCTTCGATGCAGCGGCGAAGAAGCTGGAGTTCCAGAATATCGAGCGCGACGTCACCCGCCAGTTGGGCCAATTCAACCCGGTCGGGCAGATCATGCGGCGCATGTGCCGCGAGTACCGCATGGTCATTCGCATGCTTGAGGCGCGCGGCACCGAGGACTTCGGCCTGATCTCGCAGGAACTCTACGGCGCGGCGTCGGATGCCTTCCATGCCGGTGACCCGACCCTGTCCGACCTGGGCCTGATGTTTTCCGGCTACCTGAATAACATCGACAAGCGTGGCGACCTCGAGGACGAGCCGAAAGACCTCACCGCCAAGCAGGCCGTCGACCTGCTGCAACATCGTCTGAACAAGGTGTTTGGCGAGGCAGAAGACACCATTCGGGTGTTCGAGTCCGATGGCATCCTCGCCGACGCCGCTGCCGGTGCCGATTACATCAAGATTCGCGCCGATGCGATGTTCAACCAGCGTGACGTCAAGGCCTTGGAGGTGCATGAAGGACTGGTGCATGTGGCGACCACCCTGAATGGCCTGAATCAGCCGGTGTGCACCTTCCTGGCCAAGGGCCCGCCATCCTCTACTGTGACCCAGGAAGGCCTGGCGATTCTGATGGAGGTGATTACCTTCGCCTCCTACCCGACCCGTCTGCGCAAGCTGACCAACCGCACGCGCGGCATCCACATGGCCGAGGAGGGTGCGGACTTTCTCCAGGTGTTCGAGTTCTACCGCGAACAGGGCTTCAGTCTGGAGGAGGGCTACAGCAATGCCAGTCGGGTGTTCCGTGGCTCGACCCCGACCGGGCTGCCGTTCACCAAGGATCTGTCCTATCTGAAGGGCTTCATCATGGTCTACAACTACATCCAGTTGGCCGTGCGCAAGGGCAAGCTGGAGCAGATACCGCTGTTGTTTTGCGGCAAGACCACCCTGGAAGACATGCGCACCCTGCGTAAGTTGGTCGACGAGGGCCTGGTGGTAGCACCGAAATACCTGCCCGAACAGTTCCGCGACCTCAACTCGCTGTCGGCCTGGATGTGCTTCTCCAACTTCCTCAATCACCTGAGTCTCGACCGGATTGAAGCCGACTACGCCAACATCCTCTGAAAGCTGCTGCGGGCTTCGCGCATCATGCTGCGTTGAAGATGCGGCCGGAAATGCTCATTTACAGCAGTAAACTCCGCTTTCCGGCCTCATCTTCGCCTTGCCTGCTCTTCGCTCGCGACGCTTTCAGGTCATGCGATAGGGTAGCCCGATTAACACCCAGGACAGCGCCTAAGCGAACTGCCAGGAGCCTTTGCATGCCCAGCCATCAACTCGACTACGAAATTCTCGGCGCCTCGGCGCAGAGTGTGGAAATCATCCTCGACCCCGGTGAGACAGTGATCGCCGAAGCCGGGGTGATGAACTACATGACTGACGGCGTGCGCTTCGAGACGCGCATGGGCGATGGCGCGGCGAGCGGGGTGCTGGGCAAGTTGTGGAGCGCCGGCAAGCGCATGCTCACCGGCGAATCGCTGTTCATGACGCATTTCTCCAATGCCGGCAAAACCCAGGCGCGGGTCGCCTTTGCTGCGCCATATCCGGGCACCGTGGTGCCGATCAAGTTGGCCGAGCACGGCGGCAGCCTGATCTGCCAGAAAGACGCCTTTCTCTGCGCCGCTTACGGCACCGCTGTCGGTATCAGTTTCAACAAGCGCCTGGGCGCCGGCTTCTTCGGCGGCGAGGGCTTCATCCTGCAAAAGCTCGAGGGCGACGGTCTGGCCTTCGTGCATGCCGGCGGCACGGTGATCCGTAAGGAGCTGAACAACCAGACCCTGCGCCTCGACACCGGTTGTCTGGTGGCCTTTACCAGTGGTATCGATTACGACATCGCCCTGGCCGGCGGGCTGAAAAGCATGTTGTTCGGCGGCGAGGGCATCGTCCTGGCGACTCTGAAAGGCACTGGCACGGTCTGGGTACAGAGCCTGCCATTCTCGCGCCTGGCCGAGCGCATCTACGAGGCGACCTTCAAAGCCCGTGAGCAAGTGCGCGCCGACGGTAAATGATCGCCACTTTGCAACGGCTTGGGTTTGTATCAAGCTGCGCCGCCTGTCGCTACTGTCAGTGTCACTTCGTAGCTCGCCTGTCAGCCAGCCATCTGGTTGGCTAGGCGATTATTTTTGCTGAAACGTCCAACCTCGAGAGTCTGTAATGAGTGAACTGAACCCCATCCCCCTGATCCTCACCGGTATCGGCAGCATCTGCGCCACGGTGGCGGTCCTCGGCTACTACGGCTACCTGCACTTCGCCCAGCCGGAGGATGCATTGCTGCTCTCCGACTACACCATGCTCAAGACCGTTCCCGGCGAGGACTACAAGGTCTCGCTCAAACCGGCCAACCAGGTGGCGCAGTGCGTAGATGGCGTCGTGGTGCTGTTCGACCTGGAACAGAAAGGCCTCAGTGGCGTGCTGGTCGATCAGCGCAAGCGGGCCGTACGCTGCGTGGCCGAAGATGCTCCGCTTGTGGAGTGAGCCTGCGCCGGTATGAAGGCGCTACGCACAGCCTGACAGCATCGACTTGCCGGACGAGATTAAGCGTCGGCAAGAACGATTGCTCGCCATGGACGCAGCGAAGGCCAAGATCGAGGCCCTGCCCGCGTGCGCTTGGAACAGGAGCATGCCGCCTACCGGGAGAAACTGGCTAAGCGTGCGGCGCGTACGGCACGCTTCGGCAAGAAACCTGGCGGCAAGCCGCCACTATGCCCTGCGCAAACAGACGGTTGAGCCGGTGTTTGGCATCATCAAGTTGGTCATGGGCTTTCGTCAGTTTCTGCTGCGGGGCAAGGGCAAGGTGAGCGGCGAATGGCGCCTGGTTTGCCTGGCCTGGAACCTGAAGCGCATGGCTGTTTGGCGCAAAAAAACACGTCACTTGTTGGCAAAAACTAGCTAAATTAACTTGTTTTAATGAGTTCACTGGCAATAAATACCTGTAACTATCCAAGTGGTTAGACGAATTATTTCGTCTTCGCTATTGATGCCCTGCCCATGAATTCAAGCCCGCCAGGCTGCTAGGCTTATGCTTAATCTGGGTGAATATCTGTTCATGGGGGAGTGGGGCGGTCGATGACTGCAGCGAACCCTGAGGGTATTGTGCGCACTGTCGCAAGCACCTCTACGCTGTATGTCACGCAGCCCTCCAGATTCTTAAGAAGTAGGCAGGTCGATGACGCAAATTGGAGAACCTCTGGTGTACGCGGCGCAGACTGTCGTTGGCCAGGTACGAGGGCACAATGAAGATGCGCTGTTGTGCTGTCCCGAGTTGGCTCTATGGGCGGTCGCCGATGGCATGGGTGGCCATCTACGCGGTGAAGTGGCCAGTGCTTTGGCGCTGCAAACGCTACGTACCGCCTGTGCCGAAGGGCAGGATTTGGTGACCGCCGTACATGCGGCGAATTGCGCCATCCTCGCCGCTGCCGAGGGCGATGCCGATTGCCGCGGAATGGGCACTACCCTGGTCGCCGTGCGCTTTTCGGGGGCCGATTTCGAGATTGTTTGGGTTGGCGACAGTCGCGCCTATCGCGTCGATGCCGACTGCATTCGCTACTTGAGCCGTGATCACAGCTGGGTGCAGTCGATGATCGATGCCGGCGAAATGAGCGTCGAAGAGGCACGCAGCCATCCTCAGCGTAATGTCATTTTCCAGTGCCTGGGGCGCGACCATCAGGTCATCGAAATCGGACAGGCGCGGGGCAGTCTAGGGCCGCATGAGCTGTTGTTGCTGTGCAGCGATGGGCTGACCGGGGAGTTGACCGACCCGCAAATCCAGCAAGTGTGTGCTAGCGCCAACAGTCTCGACGAACTGGTGGAGCAGCTGATTGCCCAGGCCAACCAAATGGGTGGGCGTGACAATATCTCTTGCATCGTACTCGGGCGCGCCTCGGTCGAACCGGTGGCTGCGGCACAGCCGCGCGGGTTTCTCAGTAAATTATTCAAACCCCTAACGAAGTAATCACTCGGTGTGCGTTGACCCAGATGAATGAAAACTTGATTGAGATTCCTGGCTATAGCATGCATGGCCGCCTGGGAAAGGGCGGAATGGCCGAGGTTTACCTGGCCACCCAGCTCTCGTTGCACCGCAAGGTCGCGGTGAAAGTGTTGCTCAGCGCCCACGACGAGGCGTTCAGTCAGCGCTTCATCAAGGAAGGCCACATAGTGGCCGGCCTGCATCACCCCTCAATCATCACCATCCATGACATCGACATGCTCGCCGATGGCCGTTACTACCTGGCGATGGAGTTCGTCTCCGGCGGCGACCTGGCGCAGCACAAGGGTGAAGTATTCGCGCCGTACCGTGCGTTGCAGATAGTCCGCCAGATCGCCAGCGGTCTGGCCGTGGTGCATGACCATGGCTTGGTGCACCGCGACATCAAACCGGCCAACATCCTCTTTCGTGATGACGGCACCGCGGTGATCAGCGACTTTGGCGTGGCCAAGGAAGTGACGCTGGATCACGACCTCACTCAGTTCGGTATCGCGGTCGGTAGCCCAGCGTACAGCAGCCCGGAACAGGCCCAGTGCTTGGCACTGGATGCCCGTAGTGACATTTACAGTCTTGGCGTAATCCTGCTGGAGATGCTCACTGGTACTAACCTTTATCGCGGCGCTAGCTACACCCAGACCGTGATGAATCACGTGCAGATGGAACTACCCAATCTACCGGTGCATCTGCAGAGTTATCAATGGTTGCTCGAACGCATGCTGGCCAAGAACCCGGACGAACGCTTTATGGACTGCCGGGTATTGCTCGCCAGTTTGGACGAGTTGCAGGAGTATGACCCGGATAGCACCCGCATTGGCCCTGGGCTCAAGTTGGATCAGGCCCATGCCCGCAAGGGTACGAGTGTACGACGCAACGTTCTGCCCTGGGCGCTGCTTGGCGTCCTATTGTTGAGTGGGGCTGGGTGGGCCGGTTACTACGGTTACCAACACATGCAAATCGCCGACTTTATCGCTCAAGCCGAACAGCGCTTGGGCGAAGGCAAGCTGCTCGAGCCGCCGCAGAATAACGCCGATTACTACTACCGCCAGGCGTTGTTGCTCGATCACGGCAACGTTCAAGCCCTTGAGGGCTTGAAGCGGGTGTTACAGGCGCGAATCGACGGTTACCTGGAGCGCGCTGAGCAGCGCCTTGTGGAAGACCGGCTATGGTTGCCAGAGGATGACAGTGCGACGTTCTATTTTCGCCAAGTGTTGGCTTGGCAGCCGGACAACCTATTGGCTCTGGCGGGTATTAATCGCATTGCGCAGCGCTTTATCGAGCAGAGCCAACGGGCCTATGGGCGACGCGAATACAGAATGGCCTTGGAATACATCAAACAAGGGCTGGAAGTGGAGCCGGCCAATGAAGCCCTGCTAAAACTCTATGATGCTCATGAGCGCCGCGTACAGTTGGCCCAGGCGCCGCGGGTGCCGGCCAGCAAGCCCGCAGCGCGAGCAACGAGTTCGCAAAAACAAACCACGCAGAACCCGATCAAGCGACTGTGGAACAATATCTTCAACAAGTGAATGTGGTGAGACTCATAGTCCGCTGACAGTGACTAGTGGCCTGTACGGTTAGGGGGTTAACTCGAGTTCGGAGGGTTGAGGTTCCGAGACCCAGCGCTGCGACGAGCCATAGTGGGCTATGGCGAGGAGCGGCAACGTAGTATTGGGGCCTCAAACGCCGACATAGACTCATTGAACTAGCCATACAGGCCACTAGCACCGGCCTTGGGCGACAGTGACATGCGTTAATGGGTTGCGTTTTTTGGCTTTGCGACACTTACACAAGGTAAGCGCCAAACATGCTCAGGATTCATTTCAGCGACAATCGCCAAGCGCCGATCTGGCTGGTCGACGAGCGTCTGACCATCGGTCAGGATGGTCGTAACAACCTGGTTCTGGCCGATGCCGGCATTAGCTCTTTCCATGCCGAGATTCGCCAGGACCACGGTTATTACTACCTCACCGACTGCGGCAGCCAGGCGGGCACCTTCGTCAACGACGAGCGTATTAGCGCCCGCTACCAGATTCGCACCAACGACTGCGTACGTCTGGGTACTGTGGAGCTGTTGTTCGTTGACCCGACCAAGAGCAAGGTGAAAACCGGTGTCAGTGCGCGCTGGTTCTTGCAGGTCGCCAAGGGTGAGCATGAGGGCAAGAAGTTTCACGTCAACGGCTCGATGACATTCGGCCGCTCGTCAAAGTGTGAGCTGTGCTTTAGCGACATGGAGCTGTCGCGTCGGCATTGTGAGTTCTTCCTCAAGGATGATGTGCTGGAGGTTAAGGATCTGGCCTCGGCCAACGGCGTACTGGTCAACCAGCAGAAGGTCGCTATGGCTGTCTTGCAGCCAGGCGATCAACTGAAAATGGGCTCGGTGACGCTGTTGGTCATCGGACCCAAGACCGCAGTCGCGCAAGCCGAGGATGAAGATGCCACGGTCTTTATGCGCGCCATTGACCTGCCCCAACCGGGTAACAGCAAACCCCAGGTCAGCCATGCGGGTGCCAGGAATCCGCTACGTGCTGCCGTCCCGCTCAGCCCAGGGCCGGCTGCGGTGCCGCGAAACCAAGGCTTTAGTCGGCGGTTGTTAGGTGTCGTGGCGGTTTTATTAGCCGGCGTGGTAGCGACGCTGGCACTCAAGACGTTGTTCTGATCACAGTCAAATCTGCGCATAGTTAGCCCGGATCTTTCATAGACAGAGGCGGGTCTCGTTTAACTTTTTGATATAAAAGGAGTTGTTCGAATAACGTTTCGTCCGAAGCTTAACCGAGACATGCGTGATTCTACCCCGGGCCAGCTGCGTTTTCCTGCCATCGCCAGTTTTGAAGGCGGCGCGCGCTCGAGTGATTTTGGCCCATTGCGGCTACGCGGCACCGAACCGCAGTGTGGGCTGATCGGCCGCCTGGCTGAAGCGATCCATGATGGCCGGTATCCGTCCTCCATCGAGCACAGCGTCGTCGACCTGCCGCGCCAACGGATCTATCAAAGTGCCTGCGGCTATGTCGATGGCAATGACGCCAACAGCCTGCGCCGCGACCCTGTGTTCAAGTTGGCGCTGGGGCGTGCGCCGTTGGACGAAGTCACTGCGCTGGCCTCGGGTGCGACCTTCTTGCGCCTGGAGAACAGCCTCAGCTGCCAGGGCATCTACCGGCTGGCCCCGGTAGAGTTCGAAACGCAACATTTATTGAGCTTGGAAAGTGTCTAGGAAATCGGGGGGGATTCAAGTCGTGGACGCGCAGGTCGAGCAGGACGCTGTCTTCTGCACGTTGCCGCTCAATGTTTTTTTGTGACACGCGCTTGACGCTTAGGTGTGCGCTCATGCCTTGTTCGTATGCAGCCCTGGCGTAGTCCACGGCATCGGCAAAACTCTTTACGAGCAATGGTTAATACGTGGGAGATCAGTGCTAGCTCGCGGCGGACGGTGGCGGCTGCCATGCCTTGTGCAAGGCCCTCGTCACGGTAAACCGGCATATCGGCTGCCTCGGCAGATGGCGAGTGCACGACAGGCCGGTGGGTGACGGAGCAGGGCAGTGAGGCGCGACAGCTCGGCGGCGTTGCTGCGCCTATTGCAGGTGATTTCGCGAGAGTAGCGTTCGCTGGCTTCGCCGAAGGTGGTGGTTTCGACTTCGCTGCGATTGACGAACGAGCCCTGATCCATTTCCCGCTCGATCATTGTCGCCCAGATTTTTCCCTCTGCCTGGGTATTGAATGTGCGGGTCTGTTGGGGCCACCCTTTACGCCTGATTTGGGCGTGCCACTGGTAAGGGCCTTTCTTCCTGAGCGTCGCCATCTTCAATCGCACTGTGCCAAAATTGTGCCATCAACCCTGCAGGAGTACCCATGGACGCCACAAAGACCGCGCTAATCCGCGAAACCTTCCCCGTCGGGCCTTTGCAGTGCAACTGCACGATCATCGGTGACCCCGTGACCAAGAAGGCGATCGTGGTCGATCCCGGTGGCAATCCCGAGCTGATCATGGCGCGTCTGGAGGCCCATGGCCTCAAAGTGGTGAGCATCATCCACACCCATGCTCATCTGGATCATTTCCTCGCCTCCGGGCAGATGAAGGAGAAGACCGGCGCGACCCTGCACCTGCATAAGGAAGATCAGTTCCTCTGGGATAGCCTGGAAATGCAATGCCGCATGTTCGGCGTGCCCTATGTGCCGGTGCCCGCGCCAGATCAGTGGTTGGTCGACGATCAGGCGCTGGACTGCGGTTGCGGTGTGGCGCTGCACACGCCGGGGCATACACCGGGGTCGATGAGTTTCTGGTTCCCCCAGGACAAGTTGCTGATCGCCGGTGATACCTTGTTCCGTCGGGGTATCGGTCGTACCGATCTGTGGGGCGGCGACTACGCCACGATCGAACGCTCGATCAAGCAGCGCCTGTACAGTCTTGACGAGGACGCCACCGTGATTACCGGACATGGGGCGCAGACCCGGTTGGGCGATGAAATGCGCGAGAACCCATTCGTGCGGGCATGATTGGCAATTCATCGTGGCAGATCTTGCTAAGCTGGTGAGGAACTTAAGGTCAGATCCGATTTCGAAAACTCCGATCAAGATCTGTCACAACACGCAATAACAAAGGAATAACCATGACTAAATGGCGCAATCTGGCATTTGCAGCAGCGGGCATTACCCTTCTGGCTGGCTGTACCACCAATCCTTACACCGGCGAACGTGAAGCCGGTAAAGCCGGGATCTACGGCGGTATAGGTGCTGTAACCGGCGCGGTAATTGGTGCCGCCACTTCGAGCAAGAAAGACCGGGGCAAAGGCGCGCTGATTGGCGCGGCAGTGGGTGGCGCCGCAGGCGGTGGCTATGGTTATTACGCCGACACGCAAGAAGCCAAGTTGCGCCAGACCCTGCAAGGCACTGGTGTGCAGGTGCAGCGCAATGGCGATGATCTGAAGTTGATCATGCCGGGCAATATCACCTTCGCCAGCAACTCGTCGGATGTTTCCAGCAGTTTCTACGCGACCCTCAATTCGCTGGTCACAGTCTTCAAGGAGTTCGACAAGAACGGCATCGACATCGTCGGCCACACCGACAGCACCGGTTCGCTAGAACTGAATCAGAATCTGTCGAATCGCCGCGCGCAAAGCGTCGCGTCGTACCTGACCAGTAACGGCGTGCCAGCACAGCGGATTTCGTCCTACGGTGCCGGGCCGAACCAGCCGATCGCCAGCAACGCCAGCGATGCCGGCCGCGCGCAGAATCGCCGCGTCGAGATCAATTTGCGCCCGCAGTAAGCCACTCTCGTCCCCAACAAGCCTGTTGCGCTGGTGGCTTGTTGGGGACGCCACCTAGTAAATCTCTGCTGGCACAAGGCCGGTTCTCCAATTTCTGACTACTATGCTCTCGAGGGCTTTGAAAGCCTCCGCGAGGGGCAGCGGTGTGGCTGCCCGTTATGGATATAACGTGGAACGCTCATGGATGACAGATCTAGTACTATTTCCCAAAAATACCGACTGCCGCTCGGGGTCACCCTGGCGTTATTGTTGGGGTTCGGCGCACTGAGCGTCTGGTTGTGGCAGAGTTTAGAAGCCCGTTACCAGGAGGGTGTTCAGCAACGATTTCAGCTCGAGGCGCAAGATATCGGGCAGCGGGTGGTTACCCGCATGCGTGGCTATGAAATGGTCTTGCGTGGCATGTCCGGTCTACTGCTCGGCAGTGAGAGTGTCTCGTATCAGGAGTGGGAGCGGGCAGTCGATCAGCTGCAGTTGCAGGATCGCTATCCCGGCATGCAGGCGCTGGGTTGGGCGCGCTACCTGAAGCAGGAGCAGCTCGACGATTTCCTGGCTGGCGTCCAGTCAGCCGGGCGTAGCGACTACCGGGTGTTTCCTCCCGATCCGCGTGATGAGTATGTGCTGATCAATTACATCAGTCCGCACGACTGGCGCAATCGTCGAGCCCTGGGCTATGACATGTTCAGCGAATCCGTGCGCCGGGCAGCGATTGAACAAGCTCTGAGTAGTGGTGCCGCGGCCCTGACAGCGCCGCTCACCCTCAAGCAGGAAACCGAGGCGGATGTGCAGGGCGGGGTGATGCTGTACCTGCCGGTGTTTCAGGCGGGTATGCCGTTGAGCAGCGTGGAGGAACGCCGCGCGGCATTACTTGGCTTTGTCTACGGGGCGTTTCGTAGCCACGACCTGATGGCGGGGATTCTCGGACCACAGAGTCGCCTATTCGATATCACGATCAAGGACTTGTCCGCGCTGGACACCGATCTGCTGAGTGCCAATCAGCCGGCCGCCGCGTTGCCGTCACGTCTGCGGCAGACCCTTGAGTTGCCACTGTTCGGGCGAACTTGGGTGCTGGAGGTAGGCAGCACCGCAGATTACGAAGCGGCCATGGGTAGTCGAAGCCGGACCTTCAGCTTGTGGATGGGGCTGATTGCCAGCGGCTTGTTGGCGCTATTGATCGGCGGTTACCTGTACCTGCGCGAGCGCGAGTTGAATGCTAACCGGTTGGCGACCCGACAATTAGGTGAGCGCGAAGAACGTTTCCGCCTGCTGATCGAGCAACTGCCGGTCGCGACCCTGCTCTGCAATGCCGAAGGGCGCATCGAAATGGCTAACCGCAGCGCCGCTGAGCTGCTTGAGTGCCCAGCCGCAGCCCTGATGGGTGAGCGAGTGCGGCGCTTCCTGCCAAAGCTGGATGACTTCGGCGAGCTGGCAGCTAAAGGCGATAGCCCGCTGTTGGGCAATGATTATGAGGCGCGTCGAGACAGTGGCATCAGTGTGCCCGTGACGCTGAGTTTGAGTGTGTTGGCAGAGTCGAAGGGGGCCACTTACGTACTCAATTTGATCGACTTGAGGGCACGTAAAAGTGCCGAAGAACGCTTTCGTCTAGTGGTTGAGGCGTCGCCCAACTCGATTGTCCTGATTGACAGTGCTGGGCAGATTGCCATGGTCAACCAGCAGACCGAGCAGATGTTCGGCTATACGCGTCAGGCGCTGCTTGGTCAGCCGGTGGAAAAACTTGTACCGCAAGAACAGCGCGAGGCGCATGTGGGGGTCCGCCGCGGCTACCAGGACGACCCCGAGCGGCGGCGCATGGGCAGCAACCGCGAGCTGTTCGGCCAACACCGCGATGGTCGTTTGATTCCTCTTGAGGTGAGACTTTCGCCGATCCGTAGTGGCGAGGAAGCGCTGGTGCAGGCGGTGATTATTGACATCAGTGAGCGCAAGGCCGCGGAGCAACGCCTACGCGACCAGGCCGAGCAGTTGACCCTGGCCAGCCGCTACAAGTCCGAATTTTTGGCCAACATGTCGCATGAATTGCGCACCCCACTCAACAGCATCCTGATCCTCAGCGATCAACTGCGTCTGAACCGCGGCGCCACTCTCACGGAGAAGCAGGTCAAGCACGCCGACATTGTCCACCGCGCCGGCAGCGATCTGCTGCAGTTGATCAACAGCATCCTCGATTTGGCCAAAGTCGAGTCCGGACACATCGACCTCAAGCTGGAGCCGCTGAATCTGCAGGAACTACTGGTAGAGCTGGATGCCAGCATGCGGCCTCTGGCCGAGCTCAAGGGCTTGCGCCTGCACTCCACGCTGGGGGCCGAGGTGCCACGGGTGGTGCACACAGACCGTGCGCGGTTGCAGCAGATTCTGCGTAATTTGCTGTCCAATGCCTTCAAGTTTACCGAGCAGGGTGAAGTGAACCTGACAGTCACCTGCGAGCCAGGCGGTGGTGACGAGCCGAGCATGCAGTTGCTCTTCAGCGTACGCGATACCGGTATCGGCATCGCAGCCGAACAGCATGAGCAGATTTTTCAGGCGTTTCAGCAAATCGACGGTTCCACCAGTCGCCGTTTTGGCGGTACCGGGCTGGGGCTGGCGATCACCCGGCAGTTGGTGCAGGCCATGGGCGGCGAGATGAGCCTGCAAAGTGCGCCCGCGCAAGGTTCCTGCTTCATCCTGCGTCTGCCGGTGCGCGTGGAGGCGCCGGTCGAGGGCGCTGGCGCTACTGAACCCGCGCAGCGAAGCGGCGTGGGGCCGGCGGTTCTCATCATCGAAGATGATCCCAACTTCGCTACGGTGATCATCGAGGCGGCGCATGCCCATGGTTTCACCAGCGTGCATTGCCGTACGGGCTTGCAAGCGCTCAAGTTGCTGGAGGAGGAGCCTTTCAGCGCAGTGATCCTGGATATCCTGCTCCCGGATATCAGTGGCTGGCAGCTGTTTCGCCGTTTGCGCGGCCAGGCCAGCAACCGCAGTACGCCGGTGAACATCATTTCCTGCGTGCCGCAGCCGGTCGGCTGGAATGATGACGGTACCCACTACCTGGTTAAACCCATCGATCGCGAGGACCTTGAGCAGGTCTTCATCGAGCTGCAGGGCAGCGCCCGACCCTTGGCCCAGACGCTGCTGCTGGTGGAGGACGTCGAGGTTGAGCGCGAGCATTACCGTGAGCACCTGCAACAGCTGGGGTTTGCCGTGATCACCTGCAGCACCGGCGAGGAAGCCTGCGCTGCCTATGCTGCAGGACAATTCGCGGCCCTGGTGATCGATCTCGACCTGCCCGATCAGGATGGTTTCGAGCTGTTGGATAGCCTGGACCGTCAGCGCCCGCTGAATGGTACTCGGGTGGTGATCAATACCGGTGTGGACGTTGCGCAACAGGCGCTGCAGCGGCTCAGGCGTTATTCCGCAGTGGTGGTGCGCAAGCACGGTGAGGATATGCGGGAGCTGGGACTGGCCGTGCAGGGCTTCCTTGGCAGTGTGCGCGATCCCGTCCAGGGCCCGCTTGTACAGTCGCTCAGCCAGCCGCTGGCGGGGCGGAGAGTGTTGCTGGTGGATGACGATGTACGCAATGTCTACGCCATGACTGCGTTGCTCGATGAGGTTGGGATCAAGAGCAGCTCGGCCAAGGATGGACTGGAGGCCATCGAGCGTTACCCGCAAGAGCCTTTCGACCTGATCCTGATGGATATGGCCATGCCTAATATGGACGGTTACACCGCAACTCGCCTGCTCAAGCAGGAGCATCACTGCAGCATCCCGATCATCGCCCTGACTGCCCATGCGATGAAGGGCGATCGGGACAAATGCATCGCCGCCGGCGCCGATGATTATCTGGCCAAGCCGATCAGCCGCGATGAGCTGCTCGGCACACTGCTGCACTGGCTAAGTAGCAGCGAAGTGCCGTTTAGAGCGTCCGCCGCTGCTGCATTGCTTGATGATCGGCCCTGATCGGCTGGGGCTCATGCAGGCACAGGTTGTTCACCCCAAGGAGTGGTACATGGCTCAGGCGCAGATTAAAGCCGCACGAAGAACTCAGGTCCTTCTGGTGGTGGATGATCGTCCGGAAAACCTCGTGGCAATGGAGGCGCTGCTGGAGGAGGGCGATTGGCAGTTACGTTGCGTCAGCTCCGGTGAGGCCGCCTTGCAATGCATGCTGGAGGAGCATGTCGGATTGGTGCTCCTGGATGTGCAGATGCCGTATATGGATGGCTTCGAAGTAGCGCGGTTGATGCGTGGCAACCCGCGGACACGCTTCACGCCGATTATCTTTGTCTCGGCCATCTCGCAAACCCAGGATGCCGTGCTCCAGGGCTACGCTACTGGTGCGGTGGATTTCATGCTGAAACCCTTCGAGCCGCAGGTGCTGCGTCAGAAGATTCACTCCCTGCTCGGCCTTGAGCGCAATCGCAGCGATCTCTTGCAGCTGACCCAGCAATTGGATAGTGCGCGGGCCTTCAATGCCTCGGTGCTGGATAATGCCGCAGAGGGTATCGTGGTGGTCGGCGAAACGGGCCTGATCAGTTTTGCCAACCCTGCAATGGCGCAGATGCTGCACTGCTCGGTGAGTGATCTGGAAGGCACTGCGATGCTGTCCTGGCTGCTGACCCCCGAGGTCGATTGCGCCTGGGGCGAGTCGGCGTTCTATCAGGCCTGGCGGCGCCAGGAAACCTACCGCCTGCACGACGCGAGCCTCCGCCTGCACACTGGTGAAGGCGTGCCGGTGGCCCTGTCCTGCTCTCCTTTACCTCGACTGCAGAAGGCCATGGTGATCATTGCCCTGGACATGTCGGTCGTGCGCAATCTGCATAATCAGCTGGAGTCATTGGCGATCACCGATGCCTTGACCGGGTTGATCAACCGACGTGGCTTTTACCTGGCCATGGAGTCAGCACTCTCACGCAGCAAACGCAGTGGTCGTGGTATGGCGGTGCTCTATCTCGATCTGGACGGTTTCAAGCGCATCAACGACTCGCTCGGTCATGACGCGGGCGACCAGGTGCTGCGGCTGGTCGGCGAGCAATTGAAAGTCAGCCTGCGGCCCTACGACACGCTGGCGCGCATGGGCGGTGATGAATTTACCGTGTTAATTGATGGTCTGGGCCACCCCGAAGATGCAGCACGGATAGCCGAGAAGTTGATCGAGCAGGTTTCGGTGCGACATAACCTGAATGGGGTTGAGTTCACCCTCGGTGCCAGCGTGGGGATTGCCTGCTTCCCCGAGTGCGGGCAGACCGTGGACGAATTATTGCAGGCTGCGGACATGGCGATGTACGAGGCCAAGCGTGCGGGGCGCCAACAGTACCGGTTTTTCCTGCCGGAAATGAATGGGCGGGCGCGTTCCCGGTTGATGCTCGAGGAGGGTTTGCGCACGGCGATCGAGCACGATGATTTTCGCTTGGTCTATCAACCGCAGGTGTATCTCGACAGCGGACGCTTGCGCGGCTTCGAGGGATTGCTGCGCTGGGAGCATCCGGTCGCCGGTACCGTGGGCCCCAGCGTGTTTATTCCGTTGCTGGAGGAAACCCGTCTGATCAACCGTCTGGGCGGCTGGATTTTTCGCCAGGGGGCCCAGCAGCGCAGCAGCATGAGCCAGTGTTTTGCCCATGAATTGGTGCTCAGCCTGAATGTCAGCCCCGTTCAGTTCGGCATGCCCCAGTTGGTCGATGACTTGCGTCGGGTGTTGCAAGAACATCACTTGGAACCGACGCAGCTGGAGGTCGAGGTCACCGAAAGCGCGTTGATGCAGGATGTGGCGGCCACCCAGAAGCAGCTGCAGCAGTTGCGCACGCTGGGCGTGAAGGTCGCCATCGACGACTTCGGTACCGGCTATTCATCCTTGGCCTACCTGCGCCACTTCGAGCTGGACACCCTGAAGATCGACCGGCTGTTTATCGCCAATATGCTCGACTCTCCGCGCGATGCGGCCGTGGTCAGCACCATCATCGATCTGGGCCGGCATCTGGGCCTGGAAGTCATCGCCGAGGGGGTGGAAACCATGGCCCAGCGCGACTGGCTGGTGGCTCACCAGTGCGCCATCATGCAGGGGTTCCTGGTTGCGCCAGGGTTGTCTGCCGCGCAAGCGCAGCAATTCCCCGAGCAACTGGACTGGTCAGCGCTGCCGTTACCATTCAGTCAACCGCCCGCTGCATAAGCGTGCCCTTGTACGGTTGAGCTACTGGGGCGTGGCGTACTGCCGATGCAAATCTGCCAGAGTGGCGTCTTTCTCCTGCCACAGCTGATTGATCCATTGCTGGAACGCCAGGCGGTAGGCCTCGTCGGAGAGGTAATCCTTGCCGAGGAACTCCTGGGGAATGTCCTGGCGCTGGTAACGAATCACCACCTTGGGCACTTCACCGCAGAGAAAGGCCCAAAAACCCGGGTTGCCGGCAGGGTAGTGGATGGTGATGTTCACTATGGACTTGAGCTGGCTGCCCATGGCGTCCAGGACGTAGGCGATTCCGCCAGCTTTAGGCTTGAGCAGGTAACGGAAAGGTGAGTTTTGCTGATCATGCTTGGCCTGGGTAAATCGGGTGCCTTCGAGGAAGTTGAACACGGCCACCGGTACGTCACGGAATTTTTCGCAGGCCTTGCGCGTGGTCAGGGTGTCCTGGCCTTTCTTCTCCGGATGTTTGGCCAGATAGGTTTTTGAGTAGCGCTTCATGAAAGGGAAATCCAGCGCCCACCAGCACAGACCAATCACCGGTACCCAGATCAACTCCTGCTTGAGGAAGAATTTGAAAAACGGCATGCGCCGGTTCAGCGTGTGTTGCAGTGCGAGGATATCGACCCAGCTCTGGTGATTGCTGGTGACCAGGTACCAGCCGTCATACTTCAGTTGCTCGCGGCCCTGCAGGTCCCACTGGGTTTTTTGGGTCAGCCACATCCAGCCGCTGTTGCAGGAAATCCAGGCTTCCGCCACCCAGTTGAGCACCCGATTACAGGTTTTGCGCACCGGCTTGAACGGTAAGCACAGCTTGACCAGTGCGGCGATAAACAGAAACCAGCACCAGATCAGGGTATTTACGAAGAGCAACAGGGCCGCAAGGGTGCCGCGTACGCGGCTAGGCAGAAAGGACAGCATGGGGGCGGGCGCCTTCGGCAAAGAGGCGATAGGATCGCCTCGAATCGGGGGGATACCCGCTTTTTTGATCGGCGCGGGCTTGTTTGGAGGCCGATGTTAACGATTGCCAGCTGAACTGCAAGGCCCGCTACCGCCGCATCGAACGGTGCTTTGCAGCGCATGGGCCCTTGGCACAACACCAATGGCCATGCCGGGTCTGGCGTTTTTGGGGATGCTGATCTCGCCTGTTACGATGACTAATCGGCGTGTTAATTGGCCAAATTCGCCGCCTGAATCGCCGTCAGAGCGATGGTGTAGACGATGTCGTCGACCAGCGCGCCGCGCGACAGGTCGTTGACCGGCTTGCGCAGCCCTTGCAGCATGGGGCCGACGCTGATGCAGTTGGCGCTGCGCTGCACCGCCTTGTAGGTGGTGTTGCCGGTATTCAGGTCGGGGAACACGAAGACCGTAGCACGACCGGCCACTGGGCTGTTGGGTGCCTTCTGCCGGCCAACGCTGTCGATCGCGGCGGCGTCGTACTGCAGGGGGCCGTCGAGCAGCAGGTCCGGGTTTAGCAGTCTGGCCAGACGCGTGGCCTCGCGGACTTTCTCGACTTCCTCGCCGGTGCCCGAGTCGCCGGTGGAGTAGCTGAGCATGGCCACCCGCGGTTCGATGCCGAAGGCTACGGCCGAAGCGGCGCTTTGCACGGCGATCTCCGCCAGCTGCGCCGCACTCGGGTCCGGGTTGACCGCGCAATCGCCGTAGACCAGCACCTGATCCGGCAGCAGCATGAAGAACACCGAAGACACCAGGTTGTAGCCCGGCGCGGTCTTGATCAGCTGCAAGGCCGGGCGAATGGTGTTGGCTGTGGTGTGGATGGCGCCCGAGACCAGGCCGTCGACCTCGTCCAGCGCCAGCATCATGGTGCCGAGCACCACGTTGTCCTCCAGTTGCGCCAAGGCCATGGGCGCATTGAGGCCCTTGCCCTTGCGCAGTTCGATCATGGACTCGACATAACGCTCGCGGATCAGGTCCGGGTCGAGGATTTCCAGTCCCGGCGGCAGCTCGATGCCTTGGGCCTGGGCCACGGCGTGCACGTCTTCCGGCTTGGCCAGCAGTACGCAGCGGGCGATGCCGCGCGCCTGACAGATGGCGGCCGCCTTGATCGTGCGCGGCTCGCTGCCCTCCGGCAGGACGATGCGCTTGTCCGCGGCCTTGGCGCGCTGCACCAGTTGATAGCGGAACGCCGATGGCGACAGGCGCAGCTCCCGTGGGGTGCCGCAGCGGGTGCGCAGCCAGTCGTGGTCGACATGGCTGGCGACGAAGTCGGCGACCTTCTGGGCGCGCTCCTTGTCGTCCACCGGGATTTCCTTGTTCAAGCGGTTGAGGTCGGTGGCGGTGTCGTAGGAACCGGTGCGTACCGTCATCACCGGCAGGCCGCTTTGCAGGGCGCCACGGCACAGTTCCATGATCCGCGGGTCGGGCGCGAAGTCGCTGCACAGCAGCAAGCCGGCCAGCGGCATACCGTTCATTGCCGCCAGGCTGGCGGCGAGGATGATGTCGTCGCGATCGCCAGGGGTCACCACCAGGGTGCCGGGCTTGAGCAGTTGCACGGTGTTGGCCACGGCGCGGGCGCAGAGCATGATCCTGAGCATGCGTCGTTGTTCATAGTCGCCGGCGTTGAGCACGCGGGCGCCGAGCAGGTCGGCGATGTCGCGGGTGCGCGGGGCGTTCAGCTCGTCGTGCCAGGGAATGCAGCCGAGCAGGCGGAAGTCGTCGCTCTTGAGCAACGGCGAGTGTTCCTTCAAGCGCTCGCAGAAGGCTTCGATGCCATCTTCGCTGCGCACCTTGTTGATGATGACTCCGAGCACTTTCGGGTCTCGCGGGCCACCGAACAGTTGCGCCTGAATTTCTACCCGGTCGCACAGTTCACTCAAGCTCTCCTGCTCCGGTGCCGAGACCAGAACCACCTCGGCATCCAGGCTCTTGGCCAAGTGAAAGTTGACCCGCGCCGCGTAGCTGGCCTGGCGGGTCGGCACCATGCCTTCGACGATGATCACATCTTTGCCGGCGGCGGCCTGGTGATACAGGCTGATGATTTCTTCGAGCAGTTCATCCAGTTGACCGTCGCCGAGCATGCGCTCGACATGCGCCAGGGCCAGCGGCTTGGGCGAGTGCAGACCGTGGGTGCGGGCGATCAGTTCGCTGGAACGCTCCGGGCCGGCATCGCCCTGGTGGGGCTGGGCGATCGGCTTGAAGAAGCCAACCTTGAGACCGGCGCGCTCCAGGCCACCAACCAGGCCGAGGCTGATCGAGGTGAGGCCGACGCCAAAGCCGGTGGGCGAGATAAAGAAGGTGTGCATGAAGTCTCCAATCGTGTTGGGCGAGCGCTTACAGATAGGTGGGCGCTGAGCAGCAGGCGCTGTTGGTCGTGGCCGGGGCGGGGCTGGGGAGGGCGCAGGTTGGGCTTCGTCGCTGCGCTCATCAATCCTACCTGCCCGGGCATAAGCATTCAGTTATCGAGCAGGGCCAGGGTGTCCAGGGCAATCTGCCGTTCTTCGTTGGTCGGCACCACCAGCACACGCGGGTGGCCATAGGCCTGGATCGAGCCCGCAGCGCCGCGGATGGTGCGGGCGTTGGCCTCCTTGTCCAGGGCCAGGTTGAACAGTTTGAGGTGGGCCACGGTCTTGCTGCGGATCAATGGCGAGTTCTCGCCGATGCCGCCGGTGAAGATCAGCCCGTCCAGCTGCGGCAGGGCGCAGCTCATGGCAGCGAGCGATTTGGCCAGGCGGTAGCAGAACACCTCGATGGCCAGGGTGGCGCCAGCATGGCCCTGTTCGCGGGCCTGCTCAAGGCTGCGCATGTCGTTAGACAGCCCGGAAAGGCCGAGCAGGCCGCTTTCCTTGTTCAGCAACTGGTCGATGCGCTCCAGGCTCCAGCCCAGGGTGCGAGCCAGGTGGCTGTGCAGGTTGGGGTCGACATCGCCGCTGCGCGTACCCATCACCAGGCCTTCCAACGGGGTCAAGCCCATGCTGGTGTCACGGCTCTGACCGTTGACGATGGCGCAGGTCGAGCAGCCGTTGCCCAGGTGGGCCACCAGCCAGCTGCTATCGCCGGCCATCAATCCGGCCAATTCGGCCGCGCGATGGCTGACGTAACGGTGGCTGGTGCCGTGGAAGCCATAACGGCGCACGCCGTGCTCATGGTAGAGGTTGTCCGGCAGGGCATAACGAAACGCATATTCGGGCAGGGTCTGGTGGAAGGCGGTGTCGAATACCGCGACCTGAGGCAGGCCGGGGAACAGACTGGTCGCCGCCTCAATGCCCAGCAGATTGGCCGGGTTGTGCAGCGGCGCCAGCGGCGCGGTGGCGCGGATGGCCTGCAGGACGGATTCGTCCAGACGGCTGGCGCGGGTGAAACGTTCGCCGCCATGCACCACCCGATGCCCGATACCGTGCAGCTTGCCGCCCGCGGCGTCCTGCGCCAGCGGCAGTAACTGGGCCAACGCGGCGCGGTGAAGGCCGTAGGGGATCGGCAGGCTGTCCTTCTCGCCGCCGCGCTGCCAGTGCAGCACCGCGTCATGGCTGCCGAGGCGTTCGGCCAAGCCGTTGAGGGTAAATTGCGAGTGGGCTTCATTGACCAGGGCGAACTTGATCGACGAGCTGCCGCAGTTGATTACCAGGATATTGCGTGCCGGCATTTACCGCTCCTTGTCTGTATCGCTCGGGTTGGCGGCGTCGGGTTTGACAGCTGCCGTGCACCAGCCGCAGGCAAACGGCTGGCCCAGGCGGGTAATACGTTGTTTGGCGTCGAGCACCCAAGCGCGATTTTGCCAGGGCGGCTGATGGCGTAGGTGCTGAGTATGGCCACACGACAAGATTGCCAGCCAATGACCATCGGCGTCCTGACCAAAGTCAATCAGTCGCACCAAGGCCGCGTCCATCCGTCCGTCAGGGCTGGGTTCGCTTTCGCGCGCACCCTTGGTTAAACTTGTCCGTTCTTTATTTCTATGCAAAAGGTCTCGCCCCATGCTGATCGCCCCCAATAAGGCTGTCTCTATCGACTATACCCTGACCAACGATGCCGGTGAGGTGATCGATAGCTCCGCTGGCGGCGCGCCGCTGGTTTACCTGCAAGGCGCCGGCAACATCATCGCCGGTCTGGAAAAAGCCCTGCTCGGCAAGCAGGCCGGTGACGAACTGGATGTCTCCGTCGAGCCGGAAGATGCCTATGGCGAGTACAGCGCCGAGCTGGTCGCGACCCTCAATCGCACCATGTTCGAAGGCGTCGACGAACTGGAAGTCGGCATGCAGTTCCATGCATCCGGCCCGGACGGCAGCATGCAGATCGTCACCGTCCGCGACTTGGACGGCGACGACGTGATCGTCGACGGCAACCACCCGCTGGCCGGTCAGCGCCTGAACTTCAAGGTCAAAGTGATCGAAGTGCGTGACGCCAGTGAAGAAGAAGTTGCGCATGGTCACGTGCATGGCGAAGGTGGTCATCAGCATTGATCCACGGCCGCAATGTCGAGCGCGCAATACGACTTATGGTCGTAGCAACTGCGCCACCGACTGCTAAGCTGAGTTAAAAAGAAAGGCGCCTTCTATAGAGGCGCCTTTTTTGTCCTTTGCCGGTAATTTGAAGCGTTCCCAAGGAGCTAGTCATGAGTGCTTTTCACGACCTCAAGCTGCGTGCGTTGGATGGCCAGGAACTGCCGCTGGCGCCATTCAAGGGGCAGCTTGTGCTGGTGGTCAACGTCGCCTCCAAGTGCGGCCTGACTCCGCAGTACGCCGGGCTGGAAAAACTCCACCGGCAATACCACGCGCAAGGTTTTACCGTGCTCGGCCTGCCGTGCAACCAGTTCGCCGAACAAGAGCCCGATAGTGAAGAGGCCATTCGCGAGTTTTGCAGCCTGAACTATGGGGTGACCTTCCCTCTGGGCAGCAAAATTGAAGTCAATGGTCATGATCGTCATCCGCTGTACCGACTGCTGGCGGGTGAGGGCGCGGAGTTCCCCGGTGACATCAGCTGGAATTTCGAGAAGTTCCTGGTTGGTCAGGACGGCCGGGTGCTGGCGCGCTTCTCGCCACGCACAGTGCCGGATGACCCCGCCTTGATCCAGGCCATCGAAAAAGCCCTGAGCTGAAAAGCCTCACGCTCCCTCGCTTGGATAAGCGCTAGCGCAATTCGGGAGCGCTTTCCCGGATTGCGCCGCGTCCAGTGGCTTATCCGGCTACAGACTGTCCCTTCTTCCTCCGTTGTAAGCACTTATCACGCCAATCAATAGTGCTGGGCGGGGCGAGACGACCGGTCATATCCTTGCCGGCATGAACGCAAACCAACGACTCGACAAGCGTGACCTGATCCTCGCCAAAGGCGCCGAGGTGATGACCCGTCGCGGTTATCACGGCGCTGGCGTGCAAGAAATCGTGCAGGCCGCCGGCGTGCCCAAGGGCTCTTTCTACCACTACTTCGCCAGCAAGGAAGAGTTCGCCCTGCAGGCCTTGCAGCAGGTGTATGGCCCGCGTTTGCAGCGTTATAGCCAGGCGTTGGCGAATTCGGCGTTGAGCCCGCGCGCGCGCATCGTCGGTTACTACAGTGAGTTGGTGGAGCACTTTGCCCAGCAGGAAAAGCTCGAATACCACTGCTTTATCGGCAGCCTGAGTTTCGAGATGGCCGAACTGTCGCCAGCCCTTGGGGCCGAGGTCGACGCCATTTTGCAGCGTTCTGCGGACATGTTGCAGGCCTGCCTGCAGCAGGCGCAGGGCGCGGGCGAGCTGGCCGCCAATGAGGATTGCCGCAGCCTGGCGAGCTTTATCACCAGCGCCTGGCAGGGCGCCCTGACGCGCCTGAAGGTAGCGAACAATACCTGTGCCCTCGAAGACTTCATGCAGCGCTTGCAATTGTTGTTGCGGGCCTGATTTTTTAAAAAACCGTAGAACCTATTCAAAGGCCCGCGAGCTAGAGCCAGGCAGGGCGAAATCGGGCGAGGAAGCGGATTGGACTCGCACGCGAGTTTACGACTGTAAATGAGCATTCCGAGCTCGGTTTCAACGCAGCATGGCCGACGCGCAGCAGGCTTTGAGCAGGTTCTTGATGAGACGACCGGTCGTTTGGCCGGCAGAGGAACGACGATGAACGATCCGGTAAAAGCCTTGTTTCAACCCTTCAGCCTGGGCGCGCTGGAGCTGCCGACCCGTGTGGTGATGGCGCCCATGACCCGTTCCTTTTCGCCGGGCGGCGTACCTGACAGCAAGGTAATCGAGTACTACCGTCGCCGCGCCGCCGGTGGTGTGGGCCTGATCGTCACCGAGGGCACCACCGTCGGCCACAAGGCCGCCAACGGTTACCCCAATGTGCCGCGTTTCTACGGCGACGACGCCTTGGCTGGCTGGCAGAAAGTAGTCGAAGCGGTGCATGCCGAAGGTGGCAAGATCGTGCCGCAGTTGTGGCACGTGGGGAGTGTGCGCAAGCTCGGCACCGAGCCGGACGCTGCCGTGCCGGGTTATGGCCCGAGTGAGAAAGTCAAGGACGGCAATGTCGTGGTGCACGGCATGACCCAGGACGATATCCAGGAAGTTATCGCCGCCTTCGCCCAGGCCGCCAAGGATGCCCAGCGCATCGGCATGGACGGCGTGGAAATCCACGGCGCCCACGGTTACCTGGTCGATCAGTTCTTCTGGGAAGGCAGTAACCAGCGTACCGACGAATACGGCGGCGACCTGGCGCAGCGCTCGCGCTTTGCCATCGAGCTGGTCCAGGCTGTACGTGCGGCAGTCGGTCCGGACTTCCCAATCATCTTTCGCTTCTCGCAGTGGAAGCAGCAGGATTACAGCGCGCGTCTGGTGGAAACTCCGGAGGCTCTGGAAGCCTTTCTCAAGCCACTCAGCGATGCTGGTGTGGATATCTTCCATTGTTCGACCCGGCGTTTCTGGGAGCCGGAGTTCGATGGTTCGCAGCTGAACCTGGCCGGCTGGACGCGCAAGCTCACCGGCAAGCCGACCATCACCGTCGGCAGCGTCGGCCTGGACGGCGAGTTCCTGCAGTTCATGGTCAACACCGACAAGATCGCCGAGCCGGCCAGCCTGGAAAACCTGCTGGAGCGCCTGAACAACCAGGAGTTCGACCTGGTTGCCGTGGGCCGCGCCCTGCTGGTCGACCCGGATTGGGCACTCAAGGTGCGCGAAGGCCGCGAGCAGGACATCCTGCCTTTCAGCCGCGCCGCCCTGACCACGCTGGCCTGATTCATGCTTTAGGTGTGCGCCGCACAACGGCGCAACGCTCTCTCAGCCCCGGCATATCGGGGCTTTTTTTCGCCTTGCAGAAAGTCAGGGGTAGCGGCGCAAGCTAGCCGCCACCTGGTGGCCTGATCGGGCACCCTTGTCGTAGGCGGGGGACGCTCAGTCATTCAACCGCGAACTGCTCGCGGCGCAGCCAAAGCTTCGCGCCTGAAGCGTAACGCCGCCCAGCCGCTCCTACGGTGCGGGTGCGCTCTGCTTGATCGTACCTACGCTCCGCGTGAGCATGCCGCCAGAGACGCCCCGCGTCTCAGGACGACGGACGTAGAGCGTCCAGAGCAGTGTTGCCACGCAGAGCGTGGCAACACTGGGGCTTTTAGTTTGATGAGGCTGCGGGGAAAGAGATGGGCGTGAGGGCTGGGGTGTGCCGGTGGCCTTATTCCCTCTCGTAACACTCGGCGGGCAATTCGACGGTCAGCCGCAGGGCGGCGCGCAGGTACTGCTCGAATAGCTCGACTCTGCTCTCCCAGCCTTGTCGCGAGGCGTGTTGCCGGGCATTCAGGCGCACCCGGCGCAGGCTTTCCGGTTCTTCCAGCAGCCAGCTGGCGGCTTCGATAAAGCCCTGCTCATCTCCCGCCACGGCCAGGGCCCCGTTATGGCCGTGGCGGATATGTTGCGCCGCCGCAGCCTGGTCGAATGCGACCACGGCAAGGCCCGAGGCGAGGGCTTCGAGCACCACGTTGCCGAAGGTTTCCGAGAGGCTGGGAAATACCAAAAGGTCGCCCGAGGCGTAGTGCGCAGCTAGTGCTTCGCCGCGCTGCAGGCCGCAGAACACCGCCTCTGGCAGCTGCTGTTGCAGACTGGCGCGCTGCGGTCCGTCGCCGACCAGAATCAGTTTCAGGCGTTGCTGCGGGTGGGCCTGTTGCAGGGCGCGAAAGCTTTTAACCAAGAGCGCCAGGTTCTTCTCTGCTGCCAGGCGGCCGACATGCAGGATGGCGATATCGCTCTCGGCCAGACCCCAGCTCATGCGCAGGCTATTGCAACGTTTGGCGGGGTGGAACAGCTGACCATCGACGCCGCGGGCGAGCAACTCCAGGCGCTCGAAACCGCGGCGTTGCAGCTCGATCAGCTGGCTGGTGCTGGGTACCAGGGTCATCTGCGAGCGGTTGTGGAACCAGCGCAGGTAGTTGGTCAGGGCGCGGGTCAGCAGGGCGATGCCGTAATGCCCGGTGTACTGCTGGAAGTTGCTGTGAAAACCGCTGACCACCGGAATCTGCAGGCGCCGTGCGGCGCGCAGGGCGGACAGTCCGAGCGGGCCTTCGGTGGCGATGTACAGCACATCCGGGCGCTGCCTTTTCCAGCGTCGCAGTAGCTTGTGCAGTGACGACTGGCCCCACTGCAAGCCGGGGTAGCCGGGCAGCGACCAGCCGCGGGTCAGCAGTAACTGGTCGTCGCTGTTGCGGCCGTCATCGCTGCTCTGCCGTGGGCGCACCAGTTGCAGGCGATGGCCGCGTGCGCGCAAGCCATCGACCAGGCGGTCGAGAATATTGGCTACGCCGTTGATTTCCGGGGTGAAGGTTTCCGTGATCAGTGCGATAGAGAGCGGTGGTGTGTTCATGGCAGCAGTCTCGGCTGTTGCCATGTAGTGCATGTGACAATCTGATTGCTGTTTTGTGACGGCGTTTTCGCCGCGATCAAGTAGGCGCTTACGACGTAATCCGTAGGATCATTGCCTTGCGCTGGTGCTGGGCAAGGCACACCTTTGTGCGCCGCCGGTGTGCAAGATTTCCACGGCTCAGCTGCTAGCTGAGCAGGTCACTCAATTGTTGCCGCAGCCAGCGCTGTGCCGGGTCGAGTTCCTGTTGCCGGTGCCAGATCAGACTGATCTGGACGGGCGGCATGTCGAAGGGCAGGGGCGCCATCTGCAAGGCGTATACGGGCGCGAATGCCTCGGCCAGCCGTTTCGGCACGGTGCCGAGCAGGTCTGTTCGGCCAATGATCGCCGGGATAGGCAGGTAGTTGGGCAGATGCAGCGCCGTCTGGCGACGCACCCTGGCTGAGCCGAGCACGATTTCCAGGGGCGAGCCGCGCCCGGCACGTGGTAGCACCGACACGTGTCGGGCGCTCTGGTAGTCATCCCGACTCAGTCCGCCGGCGAAGGCGGGGTGACCGACGCGGCCGATCACCACCAGCTGTTCTTCCTGTAGGGGGCTGTAGTTCAGATCGGGGGCATCGAAGTGCAGGTAGTCGATGGCCATGTCCAGCGTGCCGCTTTCCAGGCGCTGGATCAGCGTGTCCGCATCATCAGGCTGTACATGAATTTCCACGCGCGGCGCCAACTTGGCCAGGCGCTCGAGCAGCAGCGGCAGCAGGGCAGCCTGGGCATAGTCGTTCAGCGACAGGCTGAAGCTGTGCTCGCTCTGCGGGTCGAAACGCTCCTGGGGCCCCAAGCCACTTTGCAGCAGGCGCAGGGCCTGGCGCACCGGCACGTACAGCACCTGGGCGCGGGCGGTAGGCGTCATGCCTCGTGCGGTGCGCTGGAACAGCTCCTCGCCGAGCTGCTGGCGTAGGCGCGACAGGGCGTTGCTCACCGTTGACTGGCTCAGGTGCAGGCGCTGTGCGGCGCGGGTCAGATTCTGCTCCTGCATCAGGGCGTCGAACACCAGCAGCAGGTTGAGGTCGATCTGGCGTAAATTCGTAACCACGGATAATGCTCTTTTATAATATCCATTATAAAAATAATCAGGCGCCGCATAGACTCCTGTCAACCACCACCGGAGTTACTGCCATGAGCCACAACAACAATGCCCAGGCGTTCCGCATTCGCTACCGGAGCGATATTCATCCGCGGTACAACCCCTGGCTGCATGCCGTCTTCGTCCTCGTCTACGGCGCCGCCTGCCTGTCATTCCTGTGGCGCTCCCTGGATCAGGTGGCCGTCTGGCAATGGCTGCTGGTGCCGCTGACCCTGGTGTTCTTCAGTTGGGGCGAATATATGGTGCACAAGCACCTGGGGCATCACAAGACTCGCTTCGGCAAGCTCTTCTACAAGCGCCATACCGGCGACCACCACAGCTTTTTCGTCGAGGGCCAGATGCGCTACGAGACGCCGCGCGACTGGCGGGTAATCCTGTTTCCCGCCTGGCTGATCGTGCTCTACAGCCTGCCGCTGTTCGGCGCCTGGTGGTTGCTGGCGCGAATCGACGGCAACCTGGCCGCGCTGGTCGTTGGCAGCATGCTGTCCGGCTACCTGGCTTATGAGGTGATGCACGCGTGCGAACACCTGCCTGCCGAACATCCGCTCTCGCACCTGCCTGGGATTTCCCAGATGCGCCGGCTGCATGCGCTGCATCACCGCCGCGACCTGATGCATAGCCACAACTTCGGCATCGTCCATCCGCTGATGGACTGGCTGTACGGGACCTTGCATTGGCAGCCGCTACCCGTCTGCGAGCAGGTGCGCATGCAGCATGCGGTGTACATCGAACGGCCGGCCAATGCGGTGCTGGCTTATGCCGCCACGCCGACGCACTGGCCCGAATGGCATCCGTCGTCCCTGCGTATCGAGGGGCGTGACGGCGTGCTGGTGACCGGTGACGGTTTCGAGGAGGACATCCATGCAGGCCGCCGCTTCGGTCACCTGCGCTGGGAAGTGCTCGATCATCAGGCCGGCCGGCGCTGGCAGGCCAGGGCCTGGGGCGATCAGGGTTTGGAACTGCTGGTGACCTACGAGTGCCAAGCGGAGCACGGTGGCACCCGCTTCGTGCGGACTCTGGATTACGGCTTTCGTGGCCTCGGGATGCAGTTGGTCAATCGCCTGCTGCTACGCCGGCGCATCGAGCAGGAGTCTGAGCGCTCCCTGCAGGCGCTGCGCGAAGTGGTCGAGCGCCGCTTGCCCGCAAGTTGATGAGCGTTCAGCGGGCGGGCGTCAGTGCCCGTTCGCCACCTTCGCGCACCCAGAACAGGGTGGCGCCGGCCACCGCCGCCGGCATCATCAGGATATTGACTCCGGGAATCAGCAGCATCGCGTAGGTGATGCCACCGAACCCCAGGCTCTGCCAGCGCTTCTCGCGCAGCCAGGCGAGCATGTCCGGCCAGCTCATCTTGTTGTTATCCGCCGGGTAGTCGATGTATTGGATGGCCATCATCCACACGCCGAACAGCAGCCACAGCGGCGCGGCGACCAGGTTGACCACCGGGATGAAGGTGAGGATCAGCAGGCCGATGGCGCGCGGCAGGAAGTACCCCAATTTGCGCATCTCACGGCCCAGGGTGCGCGGCACCATGGCCAGCAGTTCGGCCCAACTGAAGGGCGGCAGGGTGTCTTCGCCGCGCACCACCACTTCGACCTTCTCGGCGAGAAAGCCGTTGAACGGTGCGGCGATGATATTGGCCAGCATGGTGAAGGTGAAGAACACCATCAGCAGCACCAGCACCACGAACAGTGGCCAGAGGATGTACTCGAGGAAGCTCAGCCAACTTGGCAGGCTTGGCATAAAGGCATCGACCCAACCGCTGAACTGCTGCACGGCAAAACCGACCAAGGCAACGAAGAGGATCAGGTTGATCGCCAACGGCAGCAACACGAACAGCCGCAAACCCGGGCTCAGCACCAGTTTCAGGCCATCTCTGAGGTATTGCGGGCCGGATAGTACAGGAGCAGGCATGGGGTTCTCCGCGAGGTGAAAGTCGCGCCGACCTTACCGGCTTTGTCCGGTAGGGGAAAGCCCGCCGCTGTCGGCGCGAGGCGCCATAGGGATTCACTATGCATGGAATTGGCAAAGGGTATTTCCTCGATTGCCAGCACCTGCGTAGCCTGCGCATCAGTTCAACGATTGGTTGATTTTGGGGCCTGTGCTTTAGAGCACTATTCAAGTGTCTGGAGCCCCCCTTTTTTCATTCGCCCGGCTCAGTGTCCGGCAGGAGTCTTCTATGTCTGCAACACGTCATGCTCGAGTGATCATCCTGGGTTCCGGTCCTGCCGGTTACAGCGCCGCCGTCTATGCCGCGCGGGCCAACCTCAAGCCGTTGCTGATCACCGGCATGCAGGCTGGTGGCCAGTTGACCACCACCACCGAGGTCGACAACTGGCCGGGCGACGTGCATGGCCTGACCGGCCCGGCGTTGATGCAACGCATGCAGGAGCACGCCGAGCGTTTCGAGACCGAGATTGTCTTCGACCACATCAACGCGGTGGACCTGGCTGGCAAACCGTTCACCCTGGTCGGCGACAGTGCCACCTACAGTTGCGATGCACTGATCATCGCCACCGGCGCCAGCGCCCGCTACCTCGGCCTGCCGAGCGAGGAAACGTTCATGGGCAAGGGCGTTTCGGCGTGCGCCACTTGCGATGGTTTCTTCTATCGCAACCGTGACGTCGCGGTGGTCGGCGGCGGCAATACCGCGGTGGAGGAGGCGCTGTACCTGGCCAATATCGCCAGCAAGGTAACCCTGGTGCATCGTCGCGAAACCTTCCGCGCCGAGAAGATCCTGCAGGACAAACTGCAGGCGCGGATCGCCGAGGGCAAGATCGTGCTCAAGCTCAACGCCGAGGTCGACGAAGTGCTGGGCGACAACATGGGCGTCACCGGCGTGCGCCTGAAGAACAACGACGGCAGCAGCACGGAGTTGAAGGTCGATGGTTTGTTCGTCGCCATCGGCCACACGCCCAACACCTCGCTGTTCGATAGCCAGTTGGCGCTGAAGGATGGATATCTGGTGGTCAGCGGCGGTCGCGACGGCAATGCCACCGCCACCAGCGTGCCGGGCGTATTCGCCGCCGGCGACGTCGCCGACCATGTCTACCGCCAGGCGATTACCTCGGCCGGCGCCGGCTGCATGGCGGCCCTGGATGTGGAACGTTTCCTCGACGGTCAGTAAGCGTCGCGGTCGCCCATAGCCCGACGCGGGCGCTGCACTAGCTGTAGGCGGGTCGCCCCGGCGCGATGCTTTTGGTTTTTGTGGCGGCCCGGCGATCCCCCGCATGGCCGCGGGGCGCGCCGCTTACAACGAGTCGTTGTGCTGCGGGGGGGCTCTGCTCAGGCCTTGCGCTTGAGTGGCGGCTGGTCGAAGCGCACGCCGGCGAGGCCGGTAGTCATCAGTGCGCGGATGTTGCCGTGGTCGTTGCCATCCGGGGTGGCGAGCACGCTGCGGTAGTGTTCGCCGAAGCAGCGCAGGGCATCTTCCAGGCTGAAGCCTTCGAGCAGGGCCATGCCGAGGGTCTTGCAGGAGCCTTCATTCTGTCCGGCTGGGTTTTCCATCGCGCCATTGCGGAAGGCGCTCGGCTGGTAATCATAGTGCTCAGCGATAAATGCCAGGGTCTCGGCAAAGGCGAACTCGTCGCCATGCAGGTGGGCGCGGAAATCGTGCAGGGCGCTCATGCATTGTTGCCTTTATCGCTGGCCTTTCTGAATGCAGCCTGCTGTTCGGCGCTGGCCTCCTGCTGGTATTTGTTTTTCCACTCGCTGTATGGCATGCCGTAGATTTCTTCGCGCGCCTGGTCCGGGTTGAGCGCAACGCCGATGTCATCAGCCGCGGCCTTGTACCATTTGGACAGGCAATTACGGCAGAAACCGGTGAGGTTCATCATGTCGATGTTCTGCACATCGGGGCGGCTGCGCAGGTGTTGCAGCAGGCTGCGGAAGGCGGCTGCTTCGAGTTCCAGGCGTTCTTGATCGGTCATGGTGATGTTCTCAGAGGCGGGCAGGGCTTCTGTCGGGCGCGGGCGGCGACGCCGACAGACTGGCTGACTAACGAGTCGGGGATGATAAAAGCCCCGCCGCCCTGCGGCAATGCCTGGGCGGCTGGTTGGTCGAGCCTTTGCAGGGTAATCCGCCGTTCAGCGGTGGCCGGCTAGGGTGATCGATACCGACTCGGCAAAGCGCAGGGCGTGGGGTTTGTCCACTTCCACTTCAGCGTAGCGCACGGCCGTCTGCTGCATCACCAGGTCGAGAATTTCCTGGGTCAGGCGTTCGAGCAGGGCGAAGCGATTGTCTTCGACGTGCTGGATGATCGCCTTGGTGATGGTGCGGTAGTTCAGAGCGTGATCGATATCGTTGTCGCGTACCGCCTCGTTTGCCGGGTAGAGGATGGTCAGGTTGATCAGCACATCCTGCTTGTTGTTGATTTCCTCTTCCTTGATTCCGATGAAGGTTCGCAGACGCAGATCCTTGACCCGAATTCGCGCCATTCCAGGCTCCAGTCGTGGCATAGCTAGTTGCTCCGTCCAATCAGTTGCAGGAACTCGTGGCGGGTATTGTATGACTCGCGGAAGGCGCCGAGCATCACCGAGGTGCTCATGACCGAGTTCTGCTTCTCGACGCCACGCATCATCATGCACATGTGCTTGGCTTCGATCACCACGGCGACGCCGGCGGCGTTGGTGACCTGTTGCACGGCGTCGGCGATCTGCCGGGTCAGGTTTTCCTGGATTTGCAGGCGCCGCGCGTACATGTCGACGATCCGCGCGACTTTCGACAGCCCCAGCACCTTGCCGGTGGGGATGTAGGCAACATGTGCCTTGCCGATAAACGGCAGCAGATGGTGCTCGCACAGGGAATAGAGCTCGACGTCCTTGACGATCACCATTTCGTCATTGTCGGAGGCGAACAGCGCGCCGTTGACCACCTCTTCCAGGCTTTTCTGGTAGCCGTTACACAGATATTGCATGGCCTTGGCCGCGCGTTTCGGGGTGTCCAGCAGACCTTCGCGCTCAGGGTCTTCACCTACGCCGAGGAGGATTTGGCGATAGTGATCAGGCAGTTCTTGGTTCATGGGTGCAATCCTCGAGGCGCGCCTCACTTGAGATGGCGGCCGCCGTTTACGGTAAGGGTGGTGCCAGTGACGTAGGGGTTGTCCAGCAGGTAGCGCAAACTTTGGTAGATCACCTGGGGACCGGGTTCGATGCCCAGTACCGATTTCTCCAGGGTTTTTGCCCGGTAGGCCGCGTCATCCTCGGGGTTGAACATGATCAGTGCCGGGGCGATGCCGTTGACCTTGATCTGGGGGGCGAGTTTGGCGGCGAACGAGAGCGTGAGGCTGTCCAGGCCGGCCTTGCTGGCGCAGTAGGCCGGGCGCTTGGCGCTGCCTTTGCGGGCCACATCGTCACTGATATGGATGATGTCGGCCGGGACCGAGCGCTGCAGCAATTCCGCGCAATGCAGGTTGATCAGATAGGGCGCCAGCATGTGCACGTTGAACAGCTGATGGAATATTGTCGCCTCTGCGCCGGGCGTTTCGACCAGCCAGTCGGAGGCGTTGTGGACGATGGCCCGCAGGCTGTCGGTGTGGCTTTTCAACTCGGCGATAAAGGCGAGAATCCCCGCTTCGCTGGAAAAGTCCGCCTGGATGGCCAGCGCTCCGCGCGCGCGCAGATGCTTGATGCCCTCGCGCTCACTGCGGTAGGTGGCGATCAGCTGATGACCGTCATCGAGCAGGCGCTCGGCACAATACAGACCGACTCGTTGACTGGCGCCAGTGATCAGGACGGGTGATGCGCTAGCGCTCATGATGGACTCAGCTGATGGGATAGTGGGTTCAGCGACGTGACGGCGGGATACCTGACCAGTAAGGCGCTTCGCGACTGAACCAGTGACAAAGTTATACCAGCTGCAAGTTTTGTACAACCATGCGGGCTGTATGGTTACTGTCGGCTTGATCGCTTTATACCTGTTCTGCTGGGCTGTGTCGCGCAGGTGCAAAAGTTTAAGCGTCGTAAAACTTGATTTTGTCCTGTACAGGATAAGTTTATATGTACAGGTTTTCGGGGTGATTTTGAGCCTGTGACAATTGCGTATTGCGCAGCTGTGGCGGCAGGCCGAGCGGGTCGAGGTATTTGCCGTGCGTTACAGTGGTTATGCCGTGCAGGTGATTGCGGCGGGTGGCCGCGTACAGGCTTCATTGCCGGTGTCCACCTCTGGCCTTGGTTGCCTGCGCTGCTGTGGTGTGCGGCGGGTTGCGCAGTCATGACGAGATCAGCGGCCGTCCTGGTCGGCAGGTGCCCGATATCGGCTTGCTCATTCAGTTATAGGCGTGCGCCGGGCGTGAGGTCCGGGCGCTGATCGGCGTTGCATTGCCCACGCTGACAGCGGTTGCCTGCCTGCGGATGCGGTAGCCAGGCCAATTGCGGGCGCAACACGCAGAATAGCCAGTAACCCAGCTCAAAAACGGGGCGCAGCGACCGCCAGGTCAGGGGTGTCGCCCAGCGGCCAAGTCCCGTCGCGCGCCAGCTCCAGAGCGTGGCGTCGAGGCCGGTAACCCACTGGCCATCGGCGAAGCGGGCGTGCAGCCTGTTTGTCAGGGTAGTGCTGTCAATGCCGACGCTGTCTGCTTGGAAGCCTGCGCTGCTGATATCGATCAACAGCAAGCGTTGCTCGTTGGCATGCCGGCTCAGTAACTGGATCTCCTGGGCGCACAGCGGGCAGTCGCCATCGTAGTAAAGGGTCAGTGGCCAGCGCGGAGCATGAGGCATGGTCAAGTTATCCGTGTAGGGCTCGTAAAATGTAGGTCGGTGTCAGCTGAGTTACAATGCCGGCAACATTGTTGCGGTGATACCTCTCTCATGTCCGATCTCGTTGGTGGCTTGTCCCTCGATTCGAGTGCCCTCAAGCAGGAAGAGCTGTTTCCTATCCGCGAGGTATCCCGCTTGACCGGAGTCAATCCGGTGACCTTGCGGGCCTGGGAGCGACGTTACGGATTGATCCAGCCGACGCGCACCGACAGCGGGCATCGCCTCTACTCGCAGGCGGACATCGAGTCTGTGCGCAGCATTCTGGCGTGGATCGAGCGCGGGGTGTCGGTCAGTAAGGTCGGCAAGATTCTGGCGAAAAACATTTCGACCCGATCGGCCAGCACACCGGTCTATGAAGAAGTCACCTGTGGCGAGTGGGCGGAATGGCAGGCTCAACTGCGCCGCGCGATCAGTGCCTTTGACGACGTCAGGCTCGATCGCTTGTACGGCCAGGTGTTTTCCAGCTACCCGCTGCCGGTGGTGTTCCAGGACATTCTGATGCCGCTCTGGCAGGAATTGCTGCTGAGCCAGGACGAGTTCGGGCAGGCCAGCGAGTGGTTGTTCTTCGATACCTTCCTGCGCGCGCGCACCTTGCAGCGCCTGCAGATCTTGCGCACCCAGGCCGAGGAGCGGGTCTTGCTGGCGGCCTTGCCGGGTCACTGCCGCGAATTGGAGTTGCTGGTCACCGGTCTGCTGCTGAGCGGTTCGCAGGTGTCGGTCAGTGTGCTGGGATTGGGTCAGCCGTTGGAAGAGCTGGCCCTGGTCTGTGAGCGCATGCAGCCGCAGGCGTTGGTGCTGTTCACCAATCTGCCCCCCAGTGACGACTTGCCACGCGTGCTGGCGCGCCTGGCGCTGGCGCTGGATTGTCCGCTGGTGTTGGCGGGGGATGGCGCCGAGCTCGCCGAAGATAGCCTGAGCGGCTCGCCGATAGCCTGCCTGGGTAACGAGGGTCGCCTGATGCAGCGCCGTTTGCAGCAGTTCCTCGCCGGGCATCTGGATACCTGACAACCACTTCACGTCCTGCATACCTGCATAGGCTGCCGTGCGCCGAGTGCTGGGGCTATGCCGGTCGCAACCTTACTGCTGAATGCCGTGTATGCGCTCAACCCGCGCGGCCCGACCTACCCGGCCCGACCTACGCGGCCCGGCCCATACACGCTTTGGCCGCGCGGATCAGCGTCAGCACGAATGGCTGACTTGCAGGCGAAGTTACTTACACCCTGGGCAGGGGGATAAGGCAAGGAGGCGCGATCGCCCGCTAGCCCTGGCTGACCTGGGGGTGGAGGGCGCGGTGCTGCTGGAAAATAAACTGCTGCAAGCGCTCGCTGCCGCGTTTGTCGAGCGGGTCGAGTTGATAGGCCAGCAGCCCGCCAGCGGTTTTACGTACCAGGCTGCCTTCAATGGCAATCGGTTTCTGGCCGGCCAGCGGCAGAATCAGGTTGAAGTGCTCGGGCGTGGCACGCTTGGCGCGAAGTTCGATCAGCAGCCCGTTGAGCGACAGTTCGTGTACCCACAGGTCGCTGGGTTTGGCATTGCGCTGGCGCAGTACAACGGGTGGGTCCAGCGGCAGGCGCCAGGCACGGTTGGCCGGGCCGTCTTCGAAAATCTGCGGAGTGCCCAGCTCAAGATGCTGAACCTGTTGCGCGTCTTCGACCAGGTGCGCGGTAAACGTCAGACGCTGATTGGCGACGTGTGCCTCAATGGTCAGTTGCTCCTTGGCTGCACAGTAGGCGAGCAACTCTTGGAGCTGAGCGCCGGCATCGACCAGCAAGCTTGGCGCGGGAGCGGGCTTGCGCTGGCTTGGCGCAGGCTTGGTATGTAGGTGCTGGATAAAGTCCAGTTCAGCCTGGGTGAGCAATGGCTGTTCTTGCATGGTCGAACTCTGCGCGAAGGCTTGAACCCTTTAAGACAGCATAGTTCGCTATTGGTTTATACCAGTGGTCGGTCTTTTAGCTGTGCCAGTGCCGCGCGCACAGTCGCCAGTTCGGTTTCCAGTTCCTTGACCCGTTCCTGGGTTTGTACTTGCTCGGTGACATTTTTCTGGATGCCGATGAAGTAGGTCAGCTGATCAGCTTCGTTGAACACCGGGGTGATCGACAGTTCGTTCCAGAAGGCGCTGCCGTCCTTGCGGTAATTGCGGATGATCTGCCGGCAGGGTTGGCGGGTGTTCACCGCTTCGCGGATGACGGCCAGACCAGGCTGGTCACGGTCGCTGGCCTGCAGGAAGCGGCAATCCTGATAGAGGATCTCTTCGCTGGCATAACCGGTGAGCCTTTCAAAGGCGGGGTTGGCATAGATGAGGATGTTGTCATCGCCCTCTTGCTCGGCAACCACAATGCCGTCGTTCGAGGCGTCGATCACCAGTTGCAGCAGTTTGGCGTTGATCATGAGGTGATTCCTGGGCTCTGTCTGCTGCATTCTAAAACATCCGGCCGCGCTGTCTACTTGCGGCATAATGCCCGCCGTTTCAGACTGTGTTCTGCATGTTTCGGAGTTATTTATGAAAGTCGCCATCCTTTCCGGTTCGGTCTATGGCACTGCCGAGGAAGTCGCCCGGCATGCCGAGCAACTGTTGAAAAATGCCGGTTTCGACGCCTGGCACAACCCGCGCGCCAGCCTGGCCGATGTCCAGGCGTTTGCCCCCGAAGCCTTTCTGGCGGTGACCTCGACCACCGGCATGGGCGAGCTGCCGGATAACCTGCAGCCTTTGTATTTCGCCATCCGCGATCATCTGCCCGCGTGGAGCGGCCTGCCCGGCGGGGTGATTGCCCTGGGTGACTCCAGCTACGGCGACACCTTCTGTGGTGGTGGCGAGCTGGTTCGCGAGTTGTACGCCGAACTGGGTATTCGCGAGGTGCAGCCGATGTTGCGTCTGGACAGCAGCGAAAGCGTCACTCCGGAAAGCGACGCCGAGCCTTGGCTGGCCGAGTTCATGGCAACGCTGCAGGCCTGATGCAGTCCGCGCGCATGCGTTGATCGGCTCTGCGCAAAAGCTGGCGGGTTGTCGCTTCGCTCCGAACGGATCGCCGCCCGAGCCGCCCTACCCGCAGGCAGTACGCCGTGGATAGTCGGCGCGGGGCGAAAAAAGCGGTGGATTGTCGCTGCGCTCTAAGCGGAACACCGCCTGGATCGCCCTGTAGCAAACAAGGCTCGCTCGGTCACTAAGCTGGCTGCCAGGGCAACTCACGTTTGCCGCATCTCTCGCTAGACTCCTTGGCACTGATAACAACAAGTGCCGAGGTGTATGCCATGACCGCTGCTCAAGTTCTGCCGACTCCGAACCTCAAGGACCAGGTGTCCGCCGCCGAATGGCAGACCCGCGTCGATCTGGCTGCCTGCTACCGGCTGATCGCCCTGTATGGCTGGGACGACCTGATATTCACCCACATCTCGGCCAAGGTGCCGGGCAGCGACGAGTTCCTGATCAACCCCTTCGGCCTGATGTTCCATGAGATCAGCGCCTCCAGCCTGGTGAAGATCGACCTGGCCGGCAACAAGCTGATGGACAGTCCCTTCAATATCAATCCGGCCGGCTACACCATCCATAGCGCCGTGCACGAGGTGCGCCACGACGTGGCCTGCGTGCTGCACATCCACACGGCCGCCGGGATCGCCGTGTCGGCACAGAAGCAAGGCCTGCTGCCGCTGTCGCAGCAGTCGTTGTTCGTTCTCTCCAGCCTGGCCTATCACGGCTACGAGGGGGTGGCGCTGAACCACGACGAGAAGGCCCGACTGCAGGCCGATCTGGGCGACAAGAACTTTATGATCCTGCCCAATCACGGCCTGCTCAGCGCCGCCGGCAGCATCGCCGATGCCTTCCTGATGATGTTCACCCTGCAGCGCGCCTGCGAAATCCAGGTGATGGCGCAGAGTGGCGGCGCCGAGTTGATCCACATCCCCCAGCAGATTCTCGATGGCGCCAAGGCGATGCTCGCCGGGGTGATGAGAAGTCCGCAGGGCATGGGCGGCGCGCTGCCCTGGCCGGCCCTGCTGCGCAAGCTCGACCAGCAGATGCCGGGCTATGCCGAATGACTGCACTGCCCGGCATTGCCCTGGCGGATTGGCGCGCCGAGGGCCTGCCCTTCGAGTTTCGCGGCCATGCCATGCGCTATTGGACGGCGGGCGCGGCAACCGCCGAGCCCTTGCTGCTGATCCATGGCTTTCCCACCGCCAGTTGGGATTGGCACTACCTGTGGACGCCGCTGAGCCAGGATTACCGCCTGATCGCCTGCGACATGCTCGGTTTCGGTGATTCGGCCAAACCGCGCGGGCATGCTTACAGCCTGCTGGAGCAGGCCGACCTGCAGCAGGCGCTGCTGGCGCACCTGGGCATTCAGGCGCCGGTGCATGTGCTGGCGCATGACTATGGCGACAGCGTCGCCCAGGAATTGCTCGCAAGGCACCATGAGAGCCGCCTACAGCTGGCCAGTTGCGTGTTCCTCAATGGTGGCCTGTTTCCGGAAACCCATCACCCGGTGCTGGTGCAGAAACTCCTGCTCAGCCCCATCGGGGCGTTGATCGGTCGGCTGTTCAGTCGGCAGAAGCTGGCGGCCAGTTTCGCCAAGGTGTTCGGTCCGCAGACCCAGCCGAGTGTCGATGAGTTGGATGACTTCTGGAGCCTGATCAGCCACAACGATGGGCCCGGTGTGATGCACCGGCTGATTCGCTATATGCCTGAGCGCCGGGTGCAGCGTGAGCGCTGGGTCAAGGCCATGCAGCGTGGCGGGGTGCCGTTGCGGTTGATCGACGGCGCTGCCGACCCGATCTCCGGGGCGCATATGCTGGCACGTTACCGCGAACTGATCCCGGCGCCCGACACTGTGTTGCTTGACGGCATCGGCCATTACCCGCAAACCGAGGCGCCGGCCTTGGTCTTGCAACACTATCTGGCCTTTCGCCAGGCTTTGGCTTGCCGTAATGAACAGACGACAGCTGGTTAAATTCGCGGCATTGACTGGCGTGGCGGGCGTCGGGGCAGGCTACTGGGCTTTGCCGGCCGGCGAAGCGCCAGGGCCGCTCAGCTTGCAAGGCGCGCAGCAGCTAGTGAGCGGTCTGCGGGATAAGCAGCTGGTCAGCCTCAAGGGCTGGAGCCCGGCCGAGGTGTTCAACCACTGCGCGCAAAGCATCGAGTCTTCCATCAGCGGTTACCCCGAACTTAAGCCCGCCTGGTTCCGCCATAGCGTCGGGCCGCTGGCGTTCAGTGTATTCGCCGCGCGTGGGGCCATGCGTCACCCACTGGATGAGGCCATTCCTGGCGCTGCGCCGCTGAGCGAACCGGCCACCCAGGTGCTGGCGCTGGAGCGGCTGCAGCAGGCGTTCGCCGACTTCGCCAGCTACCAGGGCGAGTTGCAGCCGCACTTTGCCTACGGCGTTCTGAGCCATGCCGACTATGCCCAGGCCCATGTGCTGCACCTATATAACCACCTGAGTTTGATCCGGAGGGCTTAATCATCCCGCAGCCTTATCGAGCACCATTCAGCTGTGGGCGTCTTTATTGTGACCAGCACGCGCCTGCTGGACACTTGGATCATTGCCAACCTGCCAAGGAGCTCACTTCATGAGCGAAGCCATTAGTTTTCAAGACCAAGTCGTGATCGTCACCGGTGCCGGTGGTGGCCTGGGTCGCGCCCATGCCCTGCTGTTTGCCAAACATGGCGCCAAGGTGGTGGTCAATGATCTCGGTGGTAGCACGCATGGCGAAGGCGCCAACGCATCGGCCGCCGCCAAGGTGGTCGAGGAAATCCGCGCCGCCGGCGGCACCGCGGTGGCCAATCATGACTCGGTGACCGATGGCGAGAAGATCGTTCAGCACGCCCTGGAGGCCTTTGGCCGTATCGATGTGGTGGTCAACAACGCCGGCATCCTGCGTGACAAGACCTTCCACAAGATGGACGACGCCGACTGGGATCTGGTCTACAAGGTCCACGTCGAGGGCGCCTACAAGGTGACCCGCGCCGCCTGGCCGCACATGCGCGAGCAGGGTTATGGCCGGGTGATCTTCACCGCCTCCACTTCCGGCATCTACGGCAACTTCGGCCAGGCCAACTACGGCATGGCCAAGCTCGGTCTGTATGGCCTGACCCGCACCCTGGCCATCGAAGGGCGCAAGAACAACATCCTGGTCAACGCCATCGCCCCCACTGGCGGTACGCGCATGACCGAAGGGCTGATCCCGCCGCAGATATTCGAGCAACTCAAGCCCGAACTGGTCAGCCCGCTGGTGGTTTACCTGGCTAGCCAGGCCTGCGCAGAAACCTCTGGCCTGTTCGAGGTCGGCGGCGGCTGGATCGGCAAGACGCGCTGGGAGCGCAGCCTGGGCACCGGATTCGACCCGCGTGCCGGCTTCAGCCCGGAAGACGTGGCCGATCATTGGCAGCAAATCTGCGACTTCGACGACGCGGTGCACCCGGCCGACACCATCGAGGCCTTGCAGGCGATGATGAAGCATTTGCAGCAATACACCTCCTGATCGCGGCAGCCTGGCGGGGGATTCGGCCAAAGGGCTGATTTTCCTCACGCGGAGTTCTAAGGTGAAGGCCGGCTAAATGCCGGCCTTTGGCATTTAGGAACGCGGGAGCGACGCCTCAGTCCCGTGCCCGCTAAAAGTGGCCATGGCTAAGCGCATCGCGGGCGTGGCCCGCGCCTATGGTTTTCCTTGAAAACGGAGATTTGTTCATGAGCGTTATCGTCGAGAACAACGGCCCGGTCACCACCCTGATCATCGACCGTGCGCCGGTGCGTAACGCCGTCGACCGGCCGACCGCCGAGGCCTTGGCCGCGGCGTTGCGTGCATTCGAGGCGGACCCGCAGGCGCGGGTCGCCGTGCTTACCGGCGCTGGTGGGACCTTCTGCGCCGGTGCCGATCTGGGCGCGGTGGCTGCAGGCGGCGCGCGCGCCAATCGCCTGGAGCCTGAGGGCGACGGCCCCATGGGCCCGAGCCGCATGCAACTGAGCAAACCGCTGATCGCCGCCATCGAAGGCCATGCGGTGGCCGGCGGCCTGGAACTGGCGCTGCTCGCCGACCTGCGGGTGATGGCCGATGACGCCGTGCTCGGGGTGTTCTGCCGACGCTTCGGCGTGCCGCTGATCGACGGCGGCACCGTGCGCCTGCCACGGATCATCGGCCAGGGCCGCGCGTTGGACCTGATCCTCACCGGCCGTGCGGTATTGGCCGAGGAAGCGCTGGCCATCGGCCTGGTCAACCGTGTCGTTCCGACCGGTACGGCATTGGCCGCCGCCCAGCAACTGGCCCTGCAGATCGCCGACTTCCCGCAGCACTGCCTGCTGGCCGACCGCGCCAGCGCCTATGCGCAGTGGAACCTGCCCTTCGAGGCAGCCATCGCCAACGAATTTCGCGGCGGCCTGGCCGTGGTCGACAGCGGCGAAATCCAGGCCGGCGCGCAGCGTTTCAAGGCGGGGCAGGGCCGTCACGGCGCGTTCTGATGCTCGTACCCGTGGGAGCGGCCGGGCGGCGCTCCGCTTTAGCCGCGAAGGGCTTACTCAACCCTCAACTCTTGCCGGAAATCCCGTACTTGCGCAGGCGCATGGCGATGGCACTGTGCGAGGTGTGCAGGCGCGCCGCCAGTTGTCGGCTGGAGGGGTGGCTGAGGTAGAGCTTTTCCAGCAGGGCTTTCTCGAAACCGGCCACGGCAGCTTCCAGGCTGACGATATCGCCTTCGAGCAGTTGGGGGGCTACGGCGGTGCTGGCGATGTCCAGATCGTCGATCTGCACCAGATTGCTTTCGCAGATGGCGGCGGCGCGGAAGATCACGTTCTGCAGCTGGCGCACGTTACCCGGCCAGCGGTTGCCAAGCAGTGCCGGGTAGGTGTCTGGCGCCAGACGGCAGGGCAGGCGTTGAATCTGCTTGCAGGCATGCTGCATGAAATGCCGGGCCAGCAGCAGGATGTCCTGGCCGCGTTCGCGCAGGGGTGGCACTTCCAGGTTGAGCACATTGAGGCGGTAGAACAGGTCTTCGCGGAAAGCGCCTTCGCTGACCATTTTTTCCAGGTCGCGGTGGGTCGCGCTGAGGATGCGTATATTGACCTTGACCTCACGCTCGCCACCGACCCGGCGGAAGGTGCCGTCACTGAGAAAACGCAGCAGTTTGGCCTGCAGGTAAGGCGACATCTCGCCGATTTCATCGAGAAACACCGTGCCCTGGTTGGCCAGTTCCAGTAGCCCCGGTTTGCCGCCGCGTTGGGCCCCGGTAAAGGCCCCGGGGGCATAGCCGAACAGCTCGCTTTCGGCGAGGTTTTCCGGCAAGGCCGCGCAGTTCAGCGCCAGGAAGGGCGCTGAACTGCGCGCGCTGATGGCGTGGCAGCCACGCGCCACCAGCTCCTTGCCGGTGCCGGTTTCGCCCTGGATCAACAGCGGCGCATCGAGGCTGGCGACGCGCAGGGCACGGGTCTTCAAGGTGCGGATCGGCAGCGACTCGCCGAGCAGTGAGTCGAAGCTTTCGACATGGTCGTGGTGCAGGGCCGCCAGCCGTGCACCGATGCGGCTTGGCTCATACAGGGTCAGCAAGGCGCCAGCGAGGCGGCGCTGCCCGCTATCGACGGCTTCACTGATCGGTGTGGCGTCCAGCAGCAGCGCCTGGCCGTTGAGGGTGACTTCGCGCAGCGGCAGGCGGAATTGCTGCTCCAGCAGGGCATGCAGCAAGGCCGGATCGACGAACAGTTCACCGAGCGACAGCCCTTCCACGTCACGTCCACACAGGGCGATCAGCGCCGGATTGGCCAGCAGCACACTGCCTGCGCCATCCACCGCCAGCACCGGGTCGGTCATCGCCGCGAGCAGTGCGTCGAGCTGCAGGCGCCGGCGCTGGCCGGGGAGGATGTCGACGATGGTCACCGCCTGCACGCCACGCACCTTGAACAGGGCCTCGCGCAGCTCGTCGAGCACCGCGGCGCTCAGGGTCGGCGCGTCGATGTAGACGTTCGGCGGCACCATTTCCACCGCATCCAGGTTGAGATTGCGTCCACCGAGCAGGGCCAGGACTTCCTGGGTGATACCAACGCGGTCGATAAAGCTGACGTGGATGCGCATACGGGCGGGGAACCGGCTCGATTACAGGTGCAGCAGTATGCCCGGTCTGGATGGCTTAGTTAACCGAGCGAAGGTTTCACGGTTGCGCGTGGCCGGCAGGCGCGGGTCAGCCGCTCAACCGCAGCGGATGTGCTGGATCACCTCGGCCTCGTCGATCTCGATGTTCAGCCGTTGCGGGTCATGCTCCATGCTCACGGCATCGCCGGGCGCCAGCACTCGCACGCGTTGCGCCCCGGTCTGTTGGCGCGCGCGCTCGATCCGCTCGGCGGTGGCCTGCTTGCCGAGCATGCCCGGCACCGCTTCGGCTTTGCAGCCGTGACTTGGCTTGCCGGACCCCGGCGCGTCGGGCGTAGCGGTGGAGCTGCAGCCGGTCAGGACTGCGAGCAAGGTCAGGCTGGCGGTGATCTGTTTGAACAGCATGCGGTGTTCCTCCGTGTCGGTGTGTGCCGCTGGCGCCGAGTCGAGCGCTTATCCGTGTTTACGATAGGTCAGCAGGACGATGCCGCCGACCACTATGGCGCCGCCAATGATCTGCGTCTGGTTGAGCATCTGGCCGAGGATCAGCCAGCCCAGCAGCAGGGTTGCCACCGGCTCGATATTCATCACCGGGGTGTTGCGCGCCATGTCCAGGCGCGGCATGTAGATGAACAGCAGAGAAAAACCGGTGCAGTAGAGCAGGGCCAGCACGCCCAGGGCGATCCAGCCGGTGGTGCTCGTGGGTGACTGAAAACCGCCAGGGATCAGGTCGGCGATGCCTGCCGTGAGCGTTGCGGCGAACACTACCAGCATGGTCAACATGCTGCGCAGCGAACCGCGTAGGCCCGACAGTTTGTGTTCGGTCACCCACAGCGCGCTGGCGAAGGCGCAGGCGGCAGAAAACGCCAGACCGATGCCGAGCAGCCAGTCGCTGCCGACCTTGTCATGGCTGCTCAAGCGGGCTGGCACGTCGAGGGCGAACAGCAGGCCGAAGAGGATCATGGCCATCAGCAGGGCCGTGCGTCTGGTCGGCGGCGAACCTCCGAGCGCCCAGGTGAGCAAGGCCAGGAGAATCGGGAAGATATTCGCCACCAGCAACGCCAGGGCCACCGGTATTCGCGCCACCGCCGAATACAGGCAGAGGCTCTGCACCGTAATCAGTAACCCTAGCAGCAACTGCCAAGGCCAGGTTCCGGGCCCCGGACGCAGGGTCTGCCGTTGCCACAGCACCAAGGCCGTGAGCGCCAGCAGTGTCACCCCGGAGCGGCAGAGCACCGCCAGCAGCACCCCGGCATCTTGGTCGAAGGCGATACGCGCGGCGATATGGTTGCCAGCGAGAATGCAGGCGAGAAAGGCCAGCAGCAGTACGGCGAGGTGGCGGGGAAACGGCGTAGGGGAAGACATAAGCGCGCGGACAGTTCCTGGGCAGATTCGGCGCGAAACTCCGCGCCCGGGACAGGGTACAGCAGCCGCCGAGCAGCCGGTCGGGGTTGTGCCGGGGTCTTCGCGCCAGTGAGCTAGCTCCGCACCAGAAGCCATGACCGCCAGCATGGGCCGACGGATGGTGGCGTGCGAGTTGAGCACCGTCATTTGTGCTCATCTAGGCTTCAGCCTGTTAACCACACCTTGGTTTGGGGGAACCGATTTCGCAGGAGACACGCACATGCACACGATGACTCGCACACTCGTCCTACCGGCGGCCCTGTTGGCCTTGGCCTGCAGCTTCGCTAGTCAGGCCGAGCAAGCCGACATGACCTTCTTCGTCACCAGCGAGGGATCGGGCCAGGGCGCCAACTTCGGCGGCCTGGAGGGTGCCGACGCGCACTGCCTGAAGCTGGCCGGTGTCGCCGGGGCCGGCCAGCACACCTGGCACGCCTACCTCAGCGCCAGCGCCAGCGAAGGGGCGGCGTCGGTCAACGCTCGTGATCGCATCGGCAGCGGCCCCTGGCAAAACGCCAAGGGGGTGGTCATCGCCAAGGATGTCGCACAACTGCATGGCGACAACCAGCTGACCAAGGACACCGCCCTGGACGAGCACGGCGCGCCGATCAAGGGGCGTGGTGACACGCCGAACATGCACGACATCCTCACCGGCTCCCAGGCCGACGGCACGGCGTTCGCCGCGGGCGAGGATAATACCTGCGGCAACTGGACCAGCAATGGCGAAGGCTCTGCCCAGGTCGGCCACCATGACCGCATGGGCTTGAGCGACGATGCGGCGTCGCGCTCATGGAACTCCTCGCACCCCTCGCGCGGCTGCAGCGACGAAGGCCTGAAGGGTACCGGCGGGGCGGGGCTGCTGTACTGCTTTGCCGTGGACTGAGGCGGATGCCAGCGGGCCGGCACTAGGGTGCTGGCCTGCTGGCATGTTGTGCTGCTGGCGGGACGAGCAGTGCAGCGTTGAGCAGAGGCGGATGTGCTGCGCTTGAATCGACCCAGGGCATGGGACGAAAAAGCGGGCACTCTGGCGCGTGTTGTCCACCCGGCGCTACTCGCACGTTCGGGTAGGGGAAACGCGGCGGCACGCTCTGGCCTATGCATAGTAGGGCTAATTGGCTAGGCCTTAGTTAAGGCCGCGTAACCCACCAAGCGGTTGTCGGCTTACCTCCTTTGGTGGGTTACGGCGCAACCGGCTACGCACCAGCCAATAGCCTGCAGTCATGCGCCTAACCCACCCTACGAATCATCGTCCCTCACGCAACGCCTAGCCGGCATGCACGTTTCAACACGTAACGGGGACATAGCCTTAGTCAAAGGGGCACGCCTGGATGCGTCTGTTAGGTACAGCCGGTCTAGGGTGATTCATTTGCATTCCAAATCAATGGCCAGAAAAAACAAACTAAAGGGATCAACCCGTCGGTGCGACACTCCGGCGCGAATACAGTGCCTGCCTAGCCTGACTCCGGCCGCACGCAACGTGTCGAGCACATCTCCATGGAGGAGCTGATCGTCAGTGTTCAGGCGTGCGTTTCGTCATCCGCCTCATGCCCATAAGCTCACAATAAGAATCGGAGTTGTTGATGTTCAATAAAGTGATAGGCCTTAGTGTGGGCCTGGTGCAACGCTATCTCCCTTCGCCCTTCGTGTTTTCAGCCATCTTGACCTTGATCGTGCTGGTGGCGGGGATGGTCTCCACTCAACAGACCTTGCCGGCCATGGTGCAGCACTGGAGTGGCGGTTTCTGGTCGCTGCTGGCGTTCGCCATGCAGATGAGCCTGATCTTCGTGACGGGCCACGCGCTGGCTAGCGCCCCCATCGTCAATCGGCAATTGGATCGCCTGGCCGGCCTGGCACGCACCCCTGGTCAGGCGGTGGTATTGGTGACCCTGGTTGCCCTGGTGGGCTGCTGGATCAACTGGGGCTTCGGCCTGGTGATCGGCGCCGTATTTGCCCGGGCCTTGGCGCGCAAGGTCGTCGGAGTCGACTACCCGCTGCTGGTGGCCTCGGCGTATTCAGGTTTTCTCATCTGGCATGGCGGCCTGTCGGGCTCGATTCCATTGTCGATGGCAACCGGTGGGGCCGATCTGGCCCGCATTACCGCAGGGGTTATCACCGAGCCCGTGGGGGTCATGCAAAGCCTGTTTATGCCGATCAACCTGACGATCATCGCCTTGCTGGTGATTGGTTTGCCGCTGCTCAATCGGGCCATGCACCCACGCAGCAATGCCAAAGTGGCCGACCCGGCCCTGCTGGTCGATACCAGCGACGAGCTGCCGCAGCGTGCTACTCCCGCGCAACGGTTGGATGACAGCCGCATTCTCGGTCTGGCCCTCGTGGCGATTGCCGGCGTGTATCTGTTCAACCACTTCAGTAGCAAGGGCTTTGTCCTGGGCCTGGATGTAGTCATCGCGATCTTCCTGTTCTGCGGCCTGCTGCTGCACGGAACGCCCGAGCGCTACATGCGCGCCGTGGAAAAGAGTGTGCGTGGCATCGGCGGTATCGTGCTGCTGTTTCCCTTCTACGCGGGGATCATGGGCATGATGATGGGCGTCAATGCCGAGGGGATTTCGCTCGGCCGGCAGATCACCGAACAGTTCATTGCCTGGGCATCGGCGGATACCCTGCCGGTGTTCGCCTTCCTCAGCGCCGGTGTGGTGAACGTGTTCGTGCCATCGGGTGGCGGCCAATGGGCCGTACAAGGACCGATCATGCTGCCGGCTGCTCAGGCGCTGGGCGTGTCGCCCTCGGTGACGGCCATGGCGATTGCCTGGGGTGATGCCTGGACCAACATGATCCAACCCTTCTGGGCACTGCCCCTGCTCGGTATCGTCGGCCTCGGCGCCCGCGACATCATGGGTTACTGCCTGATCACGCTGCTGTATTCCGGCATAGTGATCTCGGGGGTCTTTTACCTGATGGCCTAAGCGCAGACGGGTTGTGTTCTGAATACTGAAAAGCCCCGGATGTAAGTCCGGGGCTTTTCTTTGTGCAGGGTTTTGCAGTGCTGCCTGACGCAACCTCAATGCAGAGGAACGTCTTGTCGCTTATCGACAGGGCAGATGCCGGGATTAACCTGGAGCGCAGCAGAGAAGCCCGGCAGCCTGCTAGGCTGGCGGTTCGTTATGCGACCCGGCGAGACTCGACCATGACCAAGCGCCCCAGCAATAGCTACTCCCAGTACCATGCCCACGTTTACTTCGATGAACAGTCGCTGCCGTTGGCCACCTCGATCTGTGAGCAGGTTGGCGAGCTGTTCGCAGTCAAGGTCGGGCGTATTCATCAACGCCTGGTCGGCCCGCATCCGCGCTGGAGCTGCCAGCTGTCGTTCGACCATGTGCAGTTCGATCGACTGCTGCCTTGGCTGGAGGCCAACCGTCAGGGGTTGTCCGTCCTGGTGCATGGTGTAACCGGCGATGATCTGGCCGACCACACCCGCCACGCGGCGTGGCTGGGCGAAGAGTTGGCGCTGGACCTGACCATGTTCAAGACCTGAGTTAACCCGGTTCGCGGGACACTGCAGTGGCCGCCAGTCGAGATGTCGTAGCGCGCACCCATGCAGCCGCGTTAATCAATGGCGGCGCCTGTGAAGGCCCGCCCGGCCTGCGCCCCGAATATCACGCAGATTACTATGGCGGCTACTTTCGCGACCCCGATGGCAACAAACTCGGTGTGTGTTGCCATGAGCCCGCGCACGCGTAGCGCAGTCAATTTATGCTCTTGGTCAGCACACCACTGTCCACCGACGCGGTGTTCTGTGGCAGGCACTGGCGGAACAGGTCACGCTCGGGCTGGTACGCCGAGGTACGCACATCCATCAGGCCGAGGATCGAGTGGAACAGGTTGTCGTGCGAATAAGCGACGCCCTGATGCTTGGCCAGGCAGCTGGCTTGAATGCCCGAGCGTTGTTCCAGCCCAGCCGATAACCAGACAATCATCGGCACATGGGTTTGCTCGCTCGGCGCCATGGCGTAAGGCAAGCCATGCAAGTAGAGACCATTCTCGCCCAGCGACTCACCGTGATCGGACATATAGAGCATGGCCGTGTCGAAACGCGCGGCGTTGCCCTTGAGCAATTCGATGGTTTGCGCCAGCACATGGTCGGTGTAGGTCAGGGAGTTGTCGTAGGCATTGACGATGCTTTCGGCCGAGCAGCGGTCGAGCTGGTTGTCCTGGCACACCGGGGTGAATTTCTCGAACGCCGCCGGGTAACGCTTGAAGTACGCCGGGCCATGGCTGCCTTTCATGTGCAGCACCACCACGGCATCGTGATCGAGCGTGTCCAGGTAGGTTTGCAGGCCGCTGAGCAGCACCTCGTCGTGGCACTCATTGCCCTCGCACAGGTCGGGAATCTGCAGGTGCGAGACGTCGTCGGTCGGCACGCGGTCGCACGCCCCCTTGCAACCGGAATTGTTATCACGCCACAACACCGCGACCCCGGCGCGCTGCAACACATCCATCAGGCCCTCGCGGTTCTTGGCCATCGAGTCCTGATAGTTGTCGTGGCCGACATCGAGGAACATGCAGGGCACCGATATCGCGGTGGCGGTGCCGCAGGAGCTGGCATTGCTGAAGCTGATGACAGCCTGCTTGGCCAGCTCCGGGTTGGTCGGGCGGGCGTAACCATTGAGCGAGAAGTTCACCGCCCGCGCGGTTTCCCCGACGACCAGGATCGTCAGCTTGGGCTTAACGGCACCGCCCACCTGCTTGAGCTGGTGAGCATCGGCGCCGACCACCTGTAGCTTGGTCGGGGTCGCGAACTGACGTTTGCTATAGCCATGTACCGCCGCCGCCACGTTGGACGGGGTCAGCAACAGACGCAGCTCATGGTGATTGCGCAGCAGCGAGGCGTACGACTGATAGTTGCTCATCGCGATGCCGCCCAGGCAGGCCAAGGCCAGCACCATGCTCGCCAACTTGAAGCCCAGCTCACGCGCCCAGGGTCGGGTGAGCAGGCGTACCCGGCTGACGACCAGTGCGGGTACTACGCCAAGAACCAACACCCAGCCGAGCATGCCCCAGCTGAACAGGTCCATGGCCTCGGCACTGTCGGTCTGCAGCACGTTGGTCAGCATGTTGTAGTCGATGACGATGCCGTAGCTGCTCATGAAGAAACTGGCCGCCGCCGACACCAGCAGCAGCACCCCGAGGATGGCCTTGGTCAACCGCCCCCAAGTCAGCAGGCTGAGCAACAGGTACAGCCACAGCCAAACCAGCACGGGCAAGGTGATCAGGAACAGGCTGTTGTCATTGCTCCAGCCGCCAACACCGTGCCAGACATCCCGCCAGAAGGGGATGTTCATGCTCAGCATCAGCCACAGCGCCACCAACAGGGTCAGCACGTTGCGGCTGATGGCGAAGGTCCACGTGGCGGAGCCTTCGGGTTTTTCGGTTGACTGAGGGATTTTTCGCACAACGGCCTCTATAGCGTAGGTCGAGAGAATGTTGGGCAGCCTAAGGAGCGCGATGTGAAAGGCCTGTCGGGGCTATGTGAAGAATTCGTTGGCCAATTGCAGGGCCGCAGGCTCATACGCAAAACGCCGCCCTAGAGGGCGGCGTTCGATCGCGCGCAATGCGGCTGGAGCGGCCAGCGACTCAAATAGCGAGTCGCTCGGCCCTCACCTCTGGCGTCAGGCCGAGACGGGTTCGGCAATAGCGTTTGCGTTGCGGTTTTGACTGCGCATGGCGAAGACCACCAGCGCCAGCAGAACCGCCGCGAGAATCGCCGAGGAACCGACGGTGCCGAAATCCAGGCCACCCTGGTCATGGGTTTTGGTGAGGAAGTCGCCGAGGGTCGCGCCGAACGGGCGAGTCAACACGAAGGCGAGCCAGAACAGCGCCACCGCCGAAATTCGCGTGTAGTACCTGGCCAGCGCGACCACGGCGATCAAACCGCCGATCAACAAGGCGCCACCGGCAAAACCAAGGCCCGAATCATCGGCCAGGTAATCACCCAGGGCGGTGCCCAGGGTGTTGGAGAACAGAATCGCCATCCAATAGAACAGCTCGCCGCGCAGCCCCTGAATGTTGTCCACCGACAGCGACTTCTCGCTCATGCGCCAGGCGGCGAAGGTCACGATCAGAATGCCGATGAGGATGGCCGAGCCGGTGGCATAGCCGAGGCCCAGGGTGCGGTCCATGAAGTCCGACATGGTGGTGCCCGCCGTGCTGGTGGCGAGAATCACCGTCCAATACAACGCCGGTTTGTAGCTACGCGCCTTCAGCTGGGCAAACAGGCTGAGCAGAAACAGGCTGATGAGGATCAGCGAACTCATGGCGTAACCCACATTCAGGGTCATCGACAGCAGGTCGCCGGCGGTTTCCCCTAGCGTGGTCGCACAGATTTTCATCACCCAGAAGGCCAGGGTGATTTGAGGCAATTTGTTCATCCGAGAGTCCCCAACCGCAAGATAGAAGTGGAGCAGGCGCATTCGTCTCAACCTGCCGCGCACGCGGCAAAGGAGAAGTCGATGGCTGATCCAGCAAGCAGAACGCTGCCGGCGCGAGCAAGGTAGGTGAGCCCAGGTGAAAAATCGGTGAAGAATTCATCAAGCCGTCGTCACGCCCACGGCCCAGCGCGCAAGCGAACCAGCCGCGCGGTTATTTGCATTAGCAGGCCGTTGAAAAACGTAGGTAGTTTTTCAACGGCCGGCTAGGCGGCCATTGCGGTTTAGAGCGCCGAGCGACTGATACGCGGACGTGACCAGGCGGTGCTTTCAGAGCCAACTCATGGCCAATGGCAGCAAGACCGCCGTGAGCACCCCGAGCAGACTCATCGCCAGGGCCGCAAAAGCACCGGATTCCTCGCCTTCCTCCAATGCCCGAGCGGTGCCAATGGCGTGAGCGTTGATCCCAAAGCTCAGCCCACGGGCAGCGGGATGCTCGACCCCGGCCCAACGCAACAGCAGCGGACCAAGAGCCGTGCCGATCACGCCCGTGAGCATCACACATACCGCGGCCAGGGGCACGATGCCGTCCAGTTGTGCGGTCACCAGCATGGCGATGGGCATGGTCACCGACTTGGTCGACAGGGTCATCAGCACCGGCACGCGAGCGCCGAGACCATAGGCGATCAGCACGGTCAGCAGAACCGTTAGCGCACCACCTATCAGGACCGTCAGCAGGATCGGCAATAACAGCAGGCGAATGCGTTTCAGGTTGTGGTACAGCGGCACCGCCAAGGCCACAGTCGCAGGGCCGAGCAGCAAAGCGATGGGCGCGGCGCCCTGGCGATAGGTGGCGTAATCCAGGCCAGTGGCGCACAACGCCGCCACCACCAGCAGCATGGCGACCATCACCGGTTGCAGCAGCAACCAGCCGCTGCGCCGGTACAGCCAGAGGGCGAACTGGAAGGCCACCAGGGTCAAACCCAAGGCAAACAACGGATGGCTGATCAGGGCGCGCCACACCGTTTGCAGTTCAAGCAGGTTGATCAAGGTTCTGCCGCCTTACGCTCAATGCGCCTGGTCAGGTGTTGCATCAGCCAGCCGCAGAAGGGGATGGTCACCAGCAACGACAGCACCAGGGCCGCAGTAATTGCCAGGCCGTCTTCGCGCAAGGCATCGCCCGCCAGCATGATGCCGGCGGCCGGAACCACCAGCAGCAGCGGTAGGTAGTTGAGCAAGCCACTGGCCGCCTGGTTCAGCGGCTGATCAACCTTGCCGCGCATGAGCAAGTAACCGAACAACAACAGCATGCCGATCACGGCGCCCGGCAGCATGGGCAGGCACAAGGCGCTCAGCAGGTTGCCGGCCAACTGCAACGCCAGCAGCCAGGTCAGTCCTTTAAGCATCAATGGGCCTCACTCGCGCTGCGGCGACGGAACAACGGTCGTGGCTCGATGGCCGAGCGGCCATAGAGCACGCTCATGCCCGCCAGGCCCTTGAGAGCGTCCGCGGCGGATTTGTCTTCACGCACCGCAAAGGCATCGAAGCCGCACTGGCGCATATGACTAAGCTGGTCGCGCAGCACATCGCCGACCGCCCGTAGCTCGCCAGTCCAGCCCAGGCGAGTGCGCAGCAGGTAGGCCTGGCTGTAGGCGCGGCCATCGCGAAAGCTGGGGAATTCGATGGCGATCAGTGGCAGCACCGACAGGTAGTTTTGCAGACGCTCGACCTCATCCTCCGGGGCCAGGCAGATGCCGTCCAGGCTGAAGCGTTCGCCCTTGAGCGTTGCCTCATCCTGGCGCTGCAGCCAGGCCGTCAGCGGCAAGATCAAGGGGCCGGCGGGGCGGGGCTGGGCCGGCTCGCGCAACCACTGCCAGGGATCATCCGCAACCAGTCGGGCCTGGCCAGCGCACAGACGAATCAGATTGTTCATGCGGGCACCTGCGCCTGGCGATACACCTGCTGTTTGAACGGTTCGAGGCCGATGCGTTGCACGGTATCGACGAAGCGTTCGTCGACCTCGCGGTAGTCGCGGTAGGTCTTGACCAGGCCGTCGATGACCTCGGGGATTTGCGCCGCACTGAACGCGGGGCCAATGACCTTGCCCAGGGCGCTGGCCTTGCCCTGGGAGCCGCCGATGGTCACCTGGTACCACTCGCTGCCGTTCTTATCCACGCCGAGGATGCCGATGTTGCCGATATGGTGGTGGCCGCAGGCATTCATGCAGCCGGAGATATTCAGGCTCAGCTCACCGAGTTCGTGCAAGGCGTCGAGGTCGGCGAAGCGCTGCTGGATCGACTGGGCAATCGAGATCGACTTGGCATTGGCCAGGGCGCAGTAATCGCCGCCGGGACAAGCGATGATGTCGGTCAACAGGCCGATATTGGCGGTGCCCAGGTCATGACTCAGGGCCCGCTGATAGAGGGCGTGCAAGCTAGCCTTGGGTACATCCGGCAACACCACGTTCTGTTCGTGGGCGATGCGGATCTCGCCGAAACCGAAATCCTCGGCCAGGTCGGCGATGGCCTGCATCTGCGTCGAGGTCACGTCCCCAGGCGGCGAGCTGGCCCCGGGCTTGCTCGACAGCACCACCGAGGCGTAGCCCGCCACCTTGTGCGGGCGCACGTTGCGTGATGCCCAGCGGGCGAAGGAATCGTCACGCGCCAAGGCGCTACCGTAGTCGAGGTCGGCATCATCCAGGCTGGCGTAAGGCGGGGCGTCGAAGGCCGCCGCGACCCGCTGATACTCCGCCTCGGTCAACTCCGCCGGGCCGTCCTTGATGTGCTGCCACTCGGCCTCGACCTCTTTGCCGAAGGCGTCGATACCCAGGGCCTTGACCAGTATCTTGATCCGCGCCTTGTACTTGTTGTCACGTCGGCCGTGACGGTTGTAGACCCGCAACACCGCCTCGACATAGGACAACAGATGCTGCCACGGCAGGCCCTCGCGGATCTGCTGGCTGAGGATCGGCGTGCGGCCCAGGCCGCCGCCGACCATCACCCGCAGCAGCAGTTCGCCGGCCGGGTCGCGGTACAGGTACAGGCCGATGTCGTGCATCATCACGGCCGCGCGGTCTTCCTGCGCGGCGCACAGGGCGATCTTGAACTTGCGCGGCAGGTAGAGAAATTCCGGGTTGACCGTCGACCACTGGCGGAGGATTTCCGCCAACGGCCGCGGGTCGAGCAGCTCGTCCGCGGCGACCCCGGCAAAGGCCTCGGTGGTGATGTTGCGCACGCAGTTGCCGGAGGTCTGGATGGCGTGCATCTCGACCTCGGCCAGCCGTTCGAGGATGTCGCCGGCCTGCTCCAGCTCGATCCAATTGAACTGGATGTTCTGCCGGGTGGTGAAGTGCCCGTAATCGCGGTCGTAGTCCTTGGCGATGCCCGCCAGGGTGCGCAACTGCCGCGCGGACAAGGTGCCGTAGGGGATCGCCACGCGCAGCATGTAGGCATGCTTTTGCATATACAGACCGTTCTGCAGGCGCAGCGGCAGAAACTCCTCCTCGCTCAACTCGCCGCTGATGCGTCGCTCGATCTGGTCGCGAAACTGCGCCACGCGCTCGCGCACCAGGGCGCGGTCGTAGTCGTCGTATTGATACATGGGCCACCTCGTCAGAACTGATCGCCGGCCGCGCGCTGCCTGGAGCGGGCTGGCCCTGTGCCTGCAACTATGGCGGCCAGGCGCTCGACAAAACAGCCTCAGGTAAACCTGAAAAAACCGGATCAGATAAGCCGTAAATCCGTCGCCGCATTGGCTGCAGGCTGATCTTCTCCTGACAGAAGAGGGCTTGCAGCTGCGACAACCTGTCCAGCTGATCCGCTTTTTATTTGAAATTCTGAGCCTGTTATCAATACATGCCTGGGCCGATGATGCGTCGCACCTGATTGCAGCCAGACGAGGCTCAGCCCATGAGCGAACGTATCCCCGCCACGGTCATCGACCCGCGCCGCCCCATCCAGTTGACGCCGGCCAAAGCCGGCGGCCCTATCCATACCCGCAGCTTCACCGGTCTGTTCCGTTCGCTGCGCCTGTATGGCGCCGGCGCGCTGTTCCTGCTGTTTTTCGGCACCGCCTGGCTGAACTGGGGCGGGCGCCAGGCCGTGCTATGGGACCTGGGCAACAGCCAGTTCCATATCTTCGGCGCGACCTTCTGGCCGCAGGATTTCGTCCTGCTCTCGGCGCTGCTGATCATCGCCGCCTTCGGCCTGTTCTTTATCACCGTGTTCGCTGGCCGGGTCTGGTGCGGCTACACCTGCCCACAAAGCGTGTGGACCTGGGTCTTCATGTGGGTGGAAAAGCTTACCGAAGGCGAGCGCAACCAGCGGATCAAACTGGACGCCGCGCCCTGGTCGGTGGGCAAGCTGCTGCGCCGTAGCGCCAAGCACGGCCTGTGGCTGGCGGTCAGCCTGGTCACCGCGCTGGCCTTCGTCGGCTACTTCACCCCGGTGCGCGAGCTGGTGGCTGATCTGCTCACCTTCAACCTGGGCGCCACCACCGCCTTCTGGCTGTTGTTCTTCACCGTCGCCACCTACCTGAATGCCGGCTGGCTGCGCGAGCAGGTGTGCCTGCATATGTGTCCCTACTCGCGCTTCCAGAGCGTGATGTTCGACGACAACACCCTGATCGTCTCCTACGACGCGGCCCGTGGTGAGAGTCGCGGCCCGCGCAAGAAGGACAGCATGCCGCAGCTCGAAGGCCTCGGCGACTGCATCGATTGCACGATCTGCGTGCAGGTGTGTCCGACCGGCATCGACATCCGCGATGGCCTGCAACTGGACTGCATCAGCTGCGGTGCCTGCATCGACGCCTGCGACACCGTCATGGACAAGATGGGCTATGCCTCGGGCCTGATCCGCTACACCTCCGAGCGCGCCCTGGCCGGTGGCAAGACCCAGCTGCTGCGGCCACGTCTGATCGGCTACGCGGCCATGCTGCTGGTGATGATCGTCGCCTTCGTCTGGGCCCTGGACCAGCGCGCCCTGGTGTCGCTGGACGTGACCAAGGACCGCGGCCTGTACCGGGAAAACCTGCAGGGCCAGATCGAAAACATCTACCGTCTCAAGGTCATCAACAAGACCCAGCAGGCGCGCCACTACATCATCTCCCTGGCCGACAGCCAGGGCTTCGAGTTGCAGGGCCAACGCCAGCTGGCCCTGGCTCCCGGCGAGATCGTCGATGTGCCGGTCAGCGTCGCCCTGGTCGCCGAGCGCGCGAGCAGCGTGTCGCAGCCGCTGTATTTCGCGGTTACCGATAGCGCCGAGCCGACGCAGCGGGTCACCGCCAAGAGTGCGTTTGTCGCGCCGGTCAATCGCTAGGGAATCGCATGAACAGTCGCCAGGCCGTAGAGTATGAGGTTCCATTTACCGAGCGACTGGGCCACGACACGATGAAGCGCTACGAGAAGTTCGCCGCCGAAATCGCCGAACTGGTGCGCAGCGGCGTATTGGCCCCCGGGGAGAAAGTCCCCTCGGTGCGCCACGCCAGCCGCACCTATGGGATCAGCCCATCCACGGTATTCCAGGCCTACTACCTGCTGGAAAGCCGGGGCCTGATCGTCGCCCGGGCGCGCTCCGGCTACTTCGTCCGCGAACATGCGCAGCGCAGCCTGCCCGAGCCGGACATCGGCGTGACCCAGGCCCACACCACCGACGTGGATGTCAGCGAACTGGTGTTCTCGGTGCTCGGCTCGCTGAAGGACCCGAACACCGTGGCCTTCGGCTCGGCCTTTCCCAGCCCCGACCTGTTTCCCCTGCAGCGCCTGGCCCGCTCCATGGCGCAAAGCGTGCGCGACATGCCGCCCCACGCGGTTATCGCCGACATGACCGAAGGCAATCCCAACCTGCGCCGGCAGATCGCTCTGCGCTACATGGTCAGCGGCGTGATGCTGCCGCTGGAGGAGCTGGTGATCACCACCGGCGCCATGGAAGCGCTGAATCTGTGCCTGCAATGCGTGACCCAGCCCGGCGACCTGGTGGCCATCGAATCGCCGGCCTTCTACGCCACCCTGCAGGTGCTGGAACGGCTCAAGCTCAAGGCGGTGGAAATCCCCGTGCACCCGCGCGAAGGCATCGACCTGGACAGCCTGGCCCGCAGCCTGGAACAGCTGCCGATCAAGGCCTGCTGGTTTATGAGCAGCCTGCAGAACCCCCTGGGTGCGAGCATGAACGAGGCGAAGAAGCGTGGCCTCTATGACCTGCTGCAACACCATCAGGTGCCGCTGATCGAAGACGACGTCTACGCCGAGCTGTACTTCGGCACGCAGCCGCCCAAGCCGGTGAAGAGCTTCGACCGCGACGGCCTGGTGATGCACTGCGGTTCGTTCTCCAAGTGCCTGGCCCCGGGCTACCGGGTCGGCTGGGTGGCAGGCGGGCGCTATGCCGAGCAGATCAGCCGGCTCAAGCTGATGACCACCATCTCGCCCTCGGTACCGGCCCAGGCAGCGCTGGCCGACTATCTGCAGCACGGCGGCTACGACCGTCACCTGCGCAAGCTGCGCCATGCCCTGGAAACCCAACAGGCCTCGATGCTCGCTTCCGCCGCCCGACATTTCCCGGCCAGCACCCGGGTGACCCGGCCCAGCGGCGGCTACTTTCTCTGGTTCGAGTTCCCCGCGCAGGTCGACTCGCTGCAACTGTTCCAGCTGGCCCTGGCCCAGGGCATCAGCCTGGCCCCCGGGCCGATCTTCTCGGCCACCCGGCGTTTCGGCAACTGCGCACGCTTGAACTACGGCCACCCCTGGAGCGCCCAGAGCGAACAGGCGATGGCCGTGCTCGGGCGCATCATCGACTCCTTCTAAGCCGCGACAAGAGTCTGTTTTCACTCAGCGGCAATAACTCGTCCCCTTCGCTGCAACAGGAAGACAGGTGTCTCATGCAATACCTGGCTGGGCCCCAGCCTTTGCCGCCACGCAAATAGCCATAACCGAGAGGGATTAAAAGGGAACGTTCAAATGCAAGAAAACCGGCTCAAGGGCCGGTTTTCAGGGGCTTTCACTGCATGCGTGAGCATGTGGAAATAGAGGGCTGGAGCGGGCGAAGGGAATCGAACCCTCGTTATCAGCTTGGGAAGCTGGAGTAATGCCATTATACGACGCCCGCTTGGGGGAGCCTTTATACCGGAAGTCGCGGCTGAAATGAAGTCCGCATCGAGTCATTTTTACTGCGGCTCGATGCGGATGGGCCTGGGTGTGGCTCATACGGCCAGCGCATGCTGCATGTCTACTGGCGCACGGTAGCCGGTTTGGCGCAGCGGTTGGCTTTGCAGGAAGCCCAGCAGTACTTCGCTGCTTTGCTGCCACGCGGCCTTGTGTTCCATGTCGAGGAAGTGCCCGGCATTGTCGATGATGGCGAATTTGCAATCATTGAGGTGCTTGGCGAATACGCGCACGTCTTCGGCGGAGGTGTATTCGTCGTGCTCGCCATTGACGAACAGCACGGGAATCTCGATGCCGGCCAGGCATTCCATCTCGCAATGAGTTTCCAGGTGCACGACCTGGTCGATATGGGCGTGCATCTGGCGGTATTCGTGATCGTCCAGGCTGCTGATGTGGCGATGGTTGAAGCGCTTGAACAGCGACGGCAGGTGCTTGCCGATGGTGTTGTTGACCAGGTGGCCAAGACCTACGCCATCCACGGCCTGCAGAGTGGTCATGCCTTTTTGCAGGTAGTCGAGCATCGGCGCATTAATCAGTGGCGAGAACGAAGCGATCACTGCTTTTTCGATGCGCGGCGGACGCTGCGCCAGGGCCAGCATGGCGGCGACGCCACCCCAGGAGAACGACTGCAGGTAGTCGGCTTTGAAGTGCTCGATCAACTCCAGCAGGATGCGCGCTTCATCTTCCTTGGTCAGCGGCTGGTTGTGGCTGTTGTGCGGTTTCGATTTCCCGGAGTAAGGCTGATCGTAGAGCACCACATTGAATTGGGTGTTGAGGTATTTGACCGTCTGCGCGAATGCGGCAGTGGTCGACAGCGAGCCGTTGACCAGGATGATGGTCTTACGGGCGCTGGGGCTGGAGTAAAACTCGGTGTGAACCTTGTAAGTTCCGTGTATGTCGACGACAGCGATGGTTGGCTGCATGTTGTTTCTCCAGGCGCAAGTAGTACGTGGCAAGCGGCGGGGCAGGGCCGATTACCGGGCAAGTAGGACAGATAGCAAAGCGCCTGGACATGACAAGCGAATGTCAGGCTGGAGGATTTTTTATAAGAATTATTTTTCAATCGGTCAGGGCTGAAATAGAGCATCCGCACCAGCCTTAGCACAGGGCTGGAGAGATGTCGTGTTACCAGGCAGGAACCCTTTCGCGCAGAGCGCAAGTAACCAAAAGATCGCTTAGATGGCTTTGTGTGACTGTATGGTCACATCAAGACCTTATGGGTGGATTTAAGCAGTGGCCCCTGATGCTGGCAAGGGTTTATTTGGGTAGCGCACTACCGTTTATCGGTTAGCTTGCTAAGGGTGTGACTAATGGAGAAATTGGCGTCAGTTGCTGCCGAAACTGGCGATTTCTTCGGTCGTCAGGGCGCGGTACTGACCGGGGCAGAGTCGTTCATCAAGCTGGAGCGTGCCCATGCTGAGGCGGTGCAAACCGACGACCTTGTTCTGGAAGTGGCCGAACATACGCTTGACCTGATGGTAGCGACCTTCGTAGAGGGTCAGGCGTGCCTGGCGCGGGGCGAGGATCTGCAATTCGGCGGGCTGGGTGAGCAGATCCTCGAAGCGAAAGTACAGGCCGCGGGCGAAGACCTCGATGCAAGCCGGGTCGATCGGGTCTTCGGTATCGACCAGATAGACCTTGGGTTGTTTGCCGGTCGGCGTGGTTACCCGGCGCGACCATTGGCCGTCGTTGGTGAGCAGCAGCAGGCCACTGGTGTTGAGGTCGAGGCGCCCGGCCAGGTGCAACTCATGCTTGTCCGGCTCGTCGAGCAGATCGAGCACGGTGCGGTGCTCCGGGTGTTCGGTGGCGCTGACCACGCCAAGCGGTTTGTGCAGCATGAAGTAGCGTGCCGCTTTGCCGGCCTGCAACACCTGATCATCCAGTTCGACGCGACTGAAGACGCGCACTTCGTCGCGGCTGTCGCGCCTGACCTGGCCATCCACGCGCACGCGGCCACTGGCGAGCAGGTGGCGCACGTCCTGGCGGTTGAAACTCGGCAGGTTGCTGAGAAAGCGGTCGAGGCGCATGGCTAGTCGGCGGCTGGCGGCGTTGTACTCGGCAGCAACCCCTGGGCGCAGCGGGGGCACAGGCAGGCGCGGTTGCGCTGCTCGGGCGGCAGGCTGTCGAGCACCGCGGGGTCGATACCTGCGCTGAAACACCAGCAGTCGCTCACGGGCGTGGCGGACTCGGCTTGAGCGCACTGGTTGCGCTGACCACAGCGCGGACAGTGGGTGGTATTCATGTGCTGGCTTCGCAGGTGCGGTTACGCCCGGATTGTTTGGCGCGGTACAAAGCGCGGTCGGCACGGGCGAGCAGTTCGCTCAGCGAGTCATCCGCATGCAGTTCGGCCAGGCCAATGCTGGTGGTGATGTGCAGGCTGACACCTTTGTAGCTAAAGCTGCTTTGCTCGGTCTGCTGGCGGATTTTCTCGGCCAGCAGGCGCGCTTGCTCGAGCGAGGTGTCCTTGAGCAGCAGGATGAATTCTTCTCCGCCCCAGCGGCAGATGATGTCGGACTGGCGCAGGTTATCGCGCAGCTTGTTGGCGAATCCGCGCAGCACTTCGTCACCGGCCAGATGGCCGTGGCTGTCGTTGAGGTCCTTGAAGTTATCGAGGTCGAGCAACAGGGCGCAGAGAGAGTTGGGGTTGCGCCGCGCCTCCTGGATCGCCTGGTTGGCCAGCAGATCAAAGCCGCGGCGATTGAGCAACTGGGTGAGTTGGTCGGTGGTGGCCAGGGCGGCGATGCGTGCCTGATAGCGGCGCAGGGCAATGTTGACCAGGGTCAGGACGATGACGGTGACCACCAGGCAGATCAGCAGGTTGAGGTACAGCGATTGGCGAATGCCGGCTAGCGCACCGGTTTCGCGCTTGTCGACGAACAGGTACCAGTCCAGCTCGGGAATGAAGCGCACGTTGAGGAAGTGGCCGCGGCCGTGTTCCTGATACTCGAAGTCGCCGGTTTGCGGCTGTGGCAGTTTTGCCTGGAGTTCTTCCAGTCCCGCCACTTCACTGAGCGCTTGGCCGACCGTTGCGCCCATTGGCCCGCCTGTAGCGCCGGTGAGCACGATGCGGCCGTCGGTGTCGACGAAGTACACGCTGCGCTCGTAGCGCGCCTGGTAATCATCGATCAGCTTGATCACCGCGTCCACGGTCAGGCCGACGCCGGTGGCGCCGATAAAGCGCTGGTCGTAGTCGAACACCTTGTAGTTGATGAAGACGGTCAGGCGATCCTGGTTGGCCATGTCGACATCGACATTGATTTCGTAGGGTTCCTGCATGTCGCGCACGCGGAAGTACCAGCTGTCGCGCGGTTCCTGCGGTTCGACGCGCTTGAGTACGCCCTTGGCCTGGTAGTAAGTGCGGGTCTTGTCGGAGACGAAGAAGCTGGTGACGGTGCCGTAATGCTCCTGCACCTCGCGCAGGTAGCGGGTCATCTGGGCGACGTCCTGCTCGCCGCTCATTACCCAGTCGCGGACGAAGGTGTCGCGGGCCATCATCGAGGAGATCAACACCGGCGTGATCAGGTCCTTCTGGATCTCGGAGTAGACGTTGTCTGAGGTCAGCGGCAGTTCGGTGTTGACGATGTTGTCGCGGATCGAGTCGAGCGCGGCGTAGTAGCTGACCAGGGAGGTGGCGAGGAAGCCGCAGCCGAGCAATACCAGTAGCAGTAGGACCAGGGGACGTTGACTGATTGTCGAGGGCATGGACGGCATGCAAAGTTCTGCTCACGGAATAATGGCGCCATGCTAGCGTGCAATTGGCATGGCGTCATCGACTGGCGCTGCTTTGGCGGCATGTGAGCATGCCCCGCCGATCATCCGGGCTTGCCGGCATGGCGAGTAAAGGACTACCGTGCGCGCTTGGTGACTTGCAGTGTGCAATCGCGCTGCGTCTTGCTGATCTGTTCTGACTTCAACACATCCGTGCGTCGTTCTTTTCAGCACCCGAGCCGCCCATGCCTGGTTACCGCATCAAATACTCCACCCTCAGCATCGGTGCTGAGGATTTTCACCTGTGTTCCCTGCGCGATAAACAGCAGTTCGCCGATCCTGACGGCCTGGCCGAGCAGGCGGGGATCTCGTCGGCGACCTGGCCGCTGTTCGGCCAGATTTGGCCGGCCGGCCAAGTGTTGGCGCAGACCTTGAGTGGCATGGCCGTGCAGGGCCTGCGCATCCTCGAACTGGGCTGCGGCCTGGGGCTGACCAGCTTGTTGCTGCAACGCCTGGGCGCGGATATCACCGCCAGCGACTACCATCCGCTGGCCGGCGAATTTCTCCTGCGTAACTCCGTGCTCAATGAGTTGCCGCCGGTCACCTATCACAACTGCGACTGGGCCGAGCATTACCTGGGCCTGGGTCTGTTCGACCTGATCATCGGCAGCGACCTGCTTTATGAGCCCGTCCACCCAGCCCAGCTCGCCGACTTTATCGCCCGTCACGGCGCGCGCTGCTGCCGGGTGGTGATCGTCGATCCCGGCCGTGGCAATGGCGCGCGCTTCAGTCGGTTGATGCTGGGGCATGGCTATCAGCAGATGGCCGACACGGTGAACCTGCTGGATGACCCGGAGGCGCCTTTCAAGGGGCGTATTCTCCAATATCAGCGGCTACTGGCTTAGCCGCCTGCCAGCTGCACCTTGCCCAGAGCCAGTGGCGCCGGGATGCCGGTGAGGAAGGAGCCCAGCTCACTGCTCGGCCGCTCCCAGACTTCCACTGCGATGGCAACGCCGCCCTCGGTGACGCGGGCCATGCCGGGGCGAAACGGTGGGCCGCCGTATTTCCAGGGCATCCAGCCAGCGTAGATGGTCCAGCAGACGCTGAAGTCGGTTTTAGGGGCGGCGTGGCTAGTGAGGCTGATGGCGGCGGCAAGGCCGGCAGCGAGAATGGAGAACAGACGGGACTTACGCACAAGGAACCTCCAGTTCGAGAAAGGGCGGGCAGGAGTGCGCGGCGGTTTCCCCAATACACGGGCGCGTGTTCCCGGGCTTTTATCCCGCCGTGTAACCACTTCACAGGTCGCCAACTCTCGGACCAGTCACTCGCTAAGCGAGCCGGAACCCTAGTCGGCTATTGCACATTGTGGTGCTGCGATTCCGCCAACACGGACTATTCCTGCACAGCTGAGTACGGCGAACATCGTGCCAGATGCTCGCAATGCGCTAACGCCGGGCTCAATGCTTGGCTTGCACTATTTGTCGCGCCAGCGTGGTGCGTTATGAGCGCGCTGCGCTCCCTTGTAGGCGCTAACGTGCCTGGTCTTTCCAGTTAAAAACGCGCTGGCGGGCGTCAATGATGAATTATGGCTCCCTGAGCATTGTCCTATACGATGGAGTCGATCAAGCCCACAGTGAAGCCGTTGACTGCCTGCTGCTGATCAACGGCAAACAGTTGCACCAGTAGAGTGGGTTGTTCTGGTCTCCGGGCGTGTTTAAGCAGTAGCGGCAGTCAACTTTGCCTGCCGTGGCAACCTAGGATGGTAATGACTTATGAAAGCACTAATGGGATTAGTACTGGCTGGTATGCTGATGGTCACTTTGCCTGCATGTAGCCTGCGGCTGCCGGGTATAGGTGTCGATATTGGCGATGGCGGCGGCGGTTCGTCACATTGCCCTCCTGGTCAGGCCAAGAAGGGCCGCTGCTAATCGGGCACTTTCCTCGCAAAATCGTTGTCCAACTTCATGAGAGCACCCCGAAGGCCAGCAGTCGCTGGCTTTCTTCTTATTGTGCTCATGGAGGTCTCCATGCCCTATAAATTCATGCTTATTGCGCTGTTGGGGCTGTTTTTAACCGGTTGCGCGGTCTACGGCGACGGTTATGACCATCGCTCCTCAGGATATGACCGCCACTATTATTCGGGTGGCGATTATCGGGGGCAGCGTTACCCGGTATATGACGCGCCGCGGCATTACCGATACGACGACCGTCGCCACGTCCAGCGTCGTTATGACGCCCCCCGGCATGACCAGCGCCGCTATTTACCGGCACCGCAGCAACGTCATTTCAACAACGACCGTCGCGCCGAACAGCGCCATGACGGGCGCCGCGACCAGCGTCATGCGGGCCGTCGCGATCAGCGCGGCCAAGACTACCGCGCGGCGCAACAGCGTCAGGGTTGGAACGGCAAGCGGCTGGATCAGCATGAGCGGCAACAACGTTCGTCGAACCGGCAGCAGCGTGATCAAGACTCGCGCAGCGATAATCGGCGCGGGAGGGAAGGTCACCGCAACTAGCTGAGACCCGTTGCGGCGCACGCCAGCAGTCATGCTGGGCGTGCGTCGGGCATGCTCTGGGCGCGGCATGCTGGTTGAGCTTGCCTTAGCTGCGCCCGCAGAACTGATTTCGTCCATCCAACCTTTCTTTCGATAGCCATGGCGGCGGCAGCCCTGGCTCTCTGTCTGTCTCGCCACATCCTGAACTGACCGTTACGTTGCGTGCATCAGCTGCGCCGGCGACGGCTCCAGAACACCTCTCCTGTGTGTTTCCCACCATGATGGCAGTTGGCAATTGTGTTTTGCCTGCGTCGCCCGCAACATGGCGCAGGCCTGACGTGTGGAATCCTCAGTTTGCAGACCGGTCGTATCGAAGTTGTGCGCGCGTATCGTCGCTGGCCATGGGTGGCGGCCTGGCTGCTGGCCGTGTTGCTAATTTCCGGTGCGTTACAGGCCGACTGGGATTTCAACCTGATCAGCAAGCGTGCCGAGCAATTGTATGGGCCGCTTGGACAGGGCCGTGGCCGCATCGATGATTGGCAGCGACTGCTGCAGGAGCAGGCAGACGTCGGCGAAATGGCACAGCTGCAAGCGGTCAACCGCTTCTTCAACCTGCGCCTGCGCTTTCGCGATGATATCCAGATATGGAAGGTCAATGATTACTGGGCCACTCCAGTCGAGGCGCTGTTTCAGGGGGCCGCCGACTGCGAGGATTATGCCCTCGCCAAGTACTTCAGCCTGCGCCAGCTAGGTGTGCCGAGTGAGAAGCTGCGCATCACCTACGTCAAGGCGGTGCGTTTGAATCAGGCGCACATGGTGCTCACCTATTACGAACATCCTCTGGCCATGCCGCTGGTGCTGGATAACCTGATCGATGCTATCGAGCCGGCCAGTCAGCGCCGCGATCTGGTGCCTGTCTATGCTTTCAACGCCGAGGGGCTGTGGCTGCCCGGCGCTGGCGGCGGCAAGCAAGTAGGAGACAGCAAGCGCCTTTCGCGCTGGCAGGATCTATTGAAAAAAATGCGGGCCGAAGGCTTCCCTTGAGAGCGACCCGAAGGAGTGGTTGATGTCACTGTTCAAGCAGTTGTTTATTGCCATCTGCGTGCTGATGCTGGTGAACTTCACCGGTAGCTTTCTGGTTAGCGTGGAGAGTTCGCGCGAGCAGCAGGCCAACCAATTACGGGCGCATGCCCAGGATGCGGCGACCGCTTTGGGCCTGTCGTTGAGTCCGCATATCAACGATATGGCGATGATCGAGCTGATGGTCAGCTCAATTTTCGACAGCGGTTACTTCGAGAGCATCAGGGTGCTCGACTCGGAGAGTGGGCAGGTGATGGTCGAGCGCACGGGTGTGCCGGTCACCGCCGAGGCGCCGCAGTGGTTCGCCGATCTGGTCGACTTGGCGCCGGCCAGTGGCGATGCCATCGTCAGCGACGGCTGGCGCCAGGCCGCGCGGGTCGAGGTCACCAGCCATCCGCTGTTCGCTGTTGGCAAACTGTGGCAAAGCGCTCTCGGTGTGCTGCTCTGGTTGGCAGTCAGTGGCGTGGTCTGCATCGGTTTGGGTGTACTGCTGCTCAAGCGCCAGTTGCGGCCGCTGGATTACATGGTCGAGCAGTCCAATGCCATCGCCCGGCGTGAGTTTCTCAGCCTGCAAGAGTTGCCCAAGACTCCTGAGTTCCGTCGGGTGGTCAATGCCATGAACCAGATGGTCGAGAAGCTCAAGGCGCTATTCGCCGAGGAAGCTGCGCGCAGTGAGAAACTGCGTGCCGAGGCCTATCAGGACAGCCTCACCGGGCTGGCCAATCGGCGTTACTTCGATCTGCAATTGCAGGCGCGCGTGGGTGTCGATGAGCACGCCGGTAGCGGCTTCATGCTGCTGCTGCGGGTCAATGATCTGACCGGACTCAACCAGCGTCTGGGCGGCCAGCGTACCGACCAGTTGCTCAAGGCCATCGCCGTGCAGTTGCAGCAAATCAGCCAAGGCCACTACTTGTTGGCGCGCAACCGTGGCGGCGAATTTGCCGTGTTGGCTGCCGGCCTCGATCGCAGTGAAGCGGAGCAGTTGGCAGAGAGCCTGGACGGCGCCCTGGCCAGCCTACAGCAGACCGGCGCCAGCGATTGTTTACCGGTCGCGCATATCGGTATGACGGCCTTCGCTCCGGGCGATCAGCTTGCGGCTATTTATGCCGCGCTGGATGCGGCGCTGGCCCAGGCCAGCAGTCAGAGCCTGCAGAACTGGGCCTGCAGCGAGCACGACGCACAGCGGCCTGCCGCCGATGAACGGCAGAGCTGGCATAGCTTGTTGGATCAGGCGCTCAATCAGGGGCGTTTCCAGCTTTATGTGCAGCCGGTGGTGAGTGCGGCTGATCCGGCGCAGGTGTTGCACCTCAAGGTGCTGGCGCGTTTGCTCGATGAGCAGAACAACCCGGTACCGGCGGGGCGCTTTCTGCCCTGGCTGGAGCGTTTCGGCTGGGCCACCCGTCTCGACCTGGCCATGCTCGACTGGGTATTGGCGCAGCTGCAGACCAATAGTAGTTGTGTTGCGTTGAGCCTCTCCGGTAGCACCATTCGTGATCCGCAGGCACTGCAGCAACTCTATGAGCGGCTGCGTCAACATGTGCATCTGGGCGCACGCCTGACCCTGGAACTGGACGAAGATCAGTTGCCCGATGCCGCGGCTCTGGAGGCGCTGACCGTGCGTCTGCGTAGCCTCGGCTTCAGCCTGGGGCTGCAGCACTTCGGCGGACGCTTCAGCATGATCGGCAACCTGGCCAAACTCGGTCTCAGCTACCTCAAGGTGGATGGCAGCTATATCCGCGCCATCGACGCCGAGAACGACAAGCGTCTGTTCATTGAGGCCATGCAGCGCGCAGCCCACAGCATCGATCTGCCGCTGATTGCTGAGCGGGTCGAAACCGACGGTGAGTGGCAGGCATTGCGTGACCTGGGTATCGAGGGCGTTCAGGGCCGCTTGTTTGGCGAGCCGGGTCGCTGGGTTTGAGGTGATTTCCGTCAGGGATTACCCACAAGAGCTTGGTCTGCAGCACTTGTCGATGAGGAGGTCCGGTCATGAGCATGGCCCACACCGTACGGCGTACTCGCGAAGCAGTACGCCGTTGCTGGTGGGAATGCTGGACGGTACGTTGCGCTCATGAGCGGCTGGCGTTCCGGTTCAGCCTACGAACTGATGATGGAACCTGTGGCAGTGGCTTTAGCCGCGAAGCCTTGCTGTCACAGCCGCTCAGATCAATTCGGACTCATCGTCATTGATCAGCCGGTTCAACCCGCCCAGAGCATCACGGGCCTTGCTGCGCCCTACCAGCTTGGCCTGTGCCACCTCGGGCAAGTCGGTGATGCGTACAACCCCCTTGCGGATCAGCACGCTAATCAAGTCTTCCAGTACCCGGATCATATCCAGGTCGCTTTGCTTGAGTTGCAGTAGGCTGCTTTCCATATTCTGGTTGGCATACCAGGCCAGCGCCTCCTGATCATCAGCGGCAATCTCGCCATCCATGCCATCGAACGGCGCCGCCTCTACCTGCTGCAAATTGCCCCAGGCATCACGCTTCACATACAACATCGACCACTCCTTGCCCTATCGAATGCCCTGAATGAAAAACCCCGCTAGCGGATGGTAGCGGGGTTTTGTCCATCAGGTGTGGTCGATCTTGACCATCGGATCGGCGCCGGCGATCAGCGAGTTGACGATTTGCGAGGATGTCGAACCGTAGCTGGATAGATCGACGGGGTTGCCGCCGTTTTCCAGTTTTATGGTGACATCGGCACCCGTGCCGCTAAGGTCGCCGGAGGTACTGATCTCCAGGGTCGAAGTGGCAGTGTCGACGCGCAGGTATTGGGTGATATCAACAGCATTTTCCTCGCCCACCAATAGATCGCGCAGGTCGATGCGGTCGCCCTCGTTAGGTTTGAAGTCCTTGATCACGTCTTTGCCGATATTACCGACTTGCCAGACGAAGGTATCTGCGCCGCTGCCGCCCCAAAGGGTGTCATTGCCAGTGCCGCCTACAAGGATATCGTTGCCAGCACCACCAAAGATCACATCGTTGCCAGAACCTCCGAGTAATGTGTCATTGCCGTTACCGCCTTCAATGCGGTCATTACCACTGCCACCATTGAGGATGTCATTGCCTTCACCGCCGCGAATAATGTCGGCGCCATTACTGCCGTTGAGGGTGTCAGAGCCACTGGTACCGTTGCTCAATAGAGACTGGCCGTTTGCAATTGTCAGATAACTGGTGGTGCTGGCAGAGTCACCATTTGCGACGGTGTTGGTGGCGGTTATGGCCAGGGTGGCAGATGCCGTGCCGGTATTGCTGATCGATAGTGATGACAGGCTCCATCCGGTCAGATCAATGTTTTGCTGATCGCCTGATGCCGTGATCGAGTGGGCTCCGTCAGCAATTGTCATTCCCGCCTCAAGACCGGAGATAGTTAGGCTGGTGTAATTGCTTGGTGTCAGAGTGAACTTCAAGATCCCTCCATCATTTGCCAGCGCGGTGTCATGGAAGCCGCTTTCGATATTTCGAATGGCAGTTATTTGCGACTGGGTCAGTACGCCTGCATAGATCCGTAGATCATCGAGCTGCCCATTGAAGTAACGATTGTCTGCTAGGTCAGATGCAGAAGAGTTATTGCTGAAATTGTTATTAACGCCAATCGATACCAGCTTGTTAATGGTCGCAGTGAAGGCCGGGTCATTAGGGCTACCAGTTGCTTCGCGCACGCCATTCACATAAATCTCAACCAGCTTTGAGACTGCGTTGCGAGTGATGGCGACATGCTGCCAGTTACCGTCATTAATTGTGCTGGTGCTGTACACGCCTGCAACGTTACCAACGCCGAAACCAATCTTGCCCTGGTTATTGATCGCGCCCCATTGAATGTCGTTGCCGCCACCGTTATGTTCACTGCCAATCACAGTTGGCAGGTCCCAAGAGTTACCCGCTCCGCTGACTCCGCCCGCTTGAGTGGTCTTAACCCAGAAGGTGAGAGTAGCGGTACCCATTAACGGCTGAGTGACAGATGTATCAATGTTTACCCGGTCGCCAGCATCTTGAAAGTTCAGGTTATTGCCTGCAGTTGCATTGCGAGAGGTACTGGTGAAACTGGGCAAAGCACTGCCGCCACTACTGTTGTCATCGGCCAAACGTCCCGTCTGGTTTGCATATTGATTGTTAGTCGTGGCTGCGCCACTGGCTTCATTGAAGGTCCATTGACCAATGGTTGCGAGGCTCAGGGTCGGGCTGGTGGCGTCGTTGACTGGAGTGACGGATACCTGCACGGTCGCGGTTGACCTGTCGCCGTTGGCGTCTGTGAGCGTATAGGTGAAAGCGTCGGATCCGTTATAGTCGGCTGCCGGGGTATAGGTGAATGTACCGTCCGCATTGACCAGCGCTGTGCCGTGGCTGGCCTGTGTGCCCAGCGCCCAGATGTTGCCCCCGTCCAGTGAGAGCGTGTCATTTGTAGCTAGGTTGCCGCTGATGGAGGTGTCTTCCTCCGTGCGGATCGAATCGTCCCCTGCGCGCGGGACATGATTGGCAGTCAGCGTCACGTCAATCAGGCCGTTGGCCGTGTCGCCATCCGCGTCAGTCAGGGTGTAGCTCAAGTCCAGTGGAATATCGGTGAAGTAGTTGTTGGCCGTGACGTCCGAGAAGGCAATGCGGAAATCACCACTAGAGGAGCTGATATCCAGGTTGGTGAAATATAGGGCGCCGTTCTGCAACGGTATGCTGAACGGCATATCGCTGTTGCCCGAGCCTGACACGCTGCCCGAATAGGTCACGGTAGTGCCGTTGGCATCTATTGCCGCGGTTACCTTCCAGTTCACCGTGTAGGGGCTGTTGCCCTGTCCCTCCACCAGCATGTTCAAGTCGCGTACTTGCCCAGCCGCTCCGCTCGGGTCCGTGAAAGCCATGGACAGTTTTTCACCGGGATTGAACCAGTTACCGCCGACACCGATCCAGTTGTTATTGGTATTGACTGTCGATGTCGCTCCGCTGCCGTTCACCGCCGTCATGCTGTCGATCAGGTAGTCGCCAAAGCCCAGCTGAAGATGATTGATGTTGCCGCCACTGATCACCGTGTAGCTGCTTTCCGCTTCCAGAACGCCGAGGCGGCCAACGCTGTTGAGCAGCTCGAAGCTGTACTGTGGGCTGTTGTTGCCGTTCACCGTCGTTGGATCGATGGTCGCACGGAAAATCAATGTGCCGTCAGCCAACTGGCCGGTCAGCGTGCCATTGCCATGATCGACATAGAGAACAGGTTTGCCTTCAAACACCAGGCTCGGCAGCCCGGCGGTATTCCAGGTAATACCCGTGACGTCGTTGGACAGCGTCGCTTCAGTCAGGAAGCCCGACTCGCTGTAGTTGCCATCGTTGGCTGTAGTAATAACCTTGGTTCCGCTCACGCTCGGCGCGTCGTCCGCAACTGTGATGCTGAAGCCTGCGGTGGTCAGTTGATTGCCGGCACTATCCTTCGCCAGCAAGGTCAGGGGAATGTTCAGGCTATGTGCTTCACCGGCGATTACTGCATGGTCGATGCCCAGGAATTGCTTGAAGGCATAGCTATCGCCGCTGGCGCTGAGTGTGACGCTAAAGACCGTGCCGCTCGCAGTGCTCGCTGTTAGCGTCCGGCTGGCCGCACTCCAGGCATAGGTGATCGCCTGGTGGTTGGAGGTCAGCCCGGATGCGCCGCTTGCGTCTATGGACAGCGTGATGTCAGCCGCCACCGGGCTGATGGTGCCGGTGTGCTGGATATCGTTGGTAGAGATGTTGTCGCGGTTTTCGTTGACATCGTCGTCGTCGCCCGCGGTGTTCCCCACTGACAAGGTGTCATTGTTGAGGATTGTCGTGGTTACAGACGAACTCGCACCTATGGCTACGTGCTCGAAAGCTCCCGTATCTTTCACGCCGGCGATTGAGACCGAGAAGGTTTCGTCGGATTCGAAGAGCAGGTCATCGACTGTGCTCACCGGGAAACTTACGGATGAAGCGCCCGCGGCGATGGTGAATGTCGCTGTCACCCCATTGCCATATTGGTAGTCATTGTCCTCCGCGCTGCCGTTGGCGAACCGCACGGTGACGCTGGTGGCGCTGGCGACGGTGACCGGGTTACCGAACTGGTCGATCAGGCGCACGGTGTAGTCGCTGGTGGTGGCGCCTTCGGCGACAGTGGTCGGGCCTTCAATCACGGCATAGACGGTGTCGGCGGCGGTGATGGTCTCGGTTGGCGGGGTGCTACCGGTGTCGGTAATGGTGCCGACGCCGAGCAGGTCGTTGCCGCTGGCGGCGACGTTAGTCGACAAGCCGCTCAGGGTGACGTTGAAGGTTTCGTTGCCTTCCTTGATGAAGTCATCGGCGATGGCCACGGTGAAGGTGGCAGTGGTCGCACCGGCGGCGATGCTGCCGCTGTCGGTGGTGGCGGTGTAGTCGGTCCCTGCGGTGGCGGTGCCATTGCTGGTGGCGTAGTTGAAGGTCACCGGGGCAGTGGTGGCATTACCGAGGGTGACGGTGAAGGTCGCGGTACCCGCGTCTTCGTTGACGGTGACATCGTTGATGCTGATGGTCGGCGCGACGTCATTGTCGACGATGGTGGTGGTGGCGCTGGCGGTTTGGCCGGCGGCGCCACTGCTGATGTTGATGGCTTCGAACTCACCGTTGTCCTGCACGGCCTTGATGCTGGCGGTGAAGGTCTCGTTGTCGAAGTCGACGTCTTCGTTGGTGGCCACGGTCAGGGTGGCGCTGCTGCTACCCGCGGCAATGGTCACGGTCTGGTCAGCGGCGGCGTAGTCGCCGGCTTCGGCGGTGCCGTTAGCGAACTGCACAGTGACGTTGGTGGCGCTGGTGACGGTGACTGAGTTGCCGGCCTGGTCGACCAGTTTGACGGTGTAGGCACCGGTGGTGGCGCCTTCGGCGACAGTGGTCGGGCCTTCAATCACGGCATAGACGGTGTCGGCGGCGGTGATGGTCTCGGTTGGCGGGGTGCTACCGGTGTCGGTAATGGTGCCGACGCCGAGCAGGTCGTTGCCGCTGGCGGCGACGTTAGTCGACAAGCCGCTCAGGGTGACGTTGAAGGTTTCGTTGCCTTCCTTGATGAAGTCATCGGCGATGGCCACGGTGAAGGTGGCAGTGGTCGCACCGGCGGCGATGCTGCCGCTGCCGGTGGTGGCGGTGTAGTCGGTCCCTGCGGTGGCGGTGCCATTGCTGGTGGCGTAGTTGAAGGTCACCGGGGCAGTGGTGGCATTACCGAGGGTGACGGTGAAGGTCGCGGTACCCGCGTCTTCGTTGACGGTGACATCGTTGATGCTGATGGTCGGCGCGACGTCATTGTCGACGATGGTGGTGGTGGCGCTGGCGGTTTGGCCGGCGGCGCCACTGCTGATGTTGATGGCTTCGAACTCACCGTTGTCCTGCACGGCCTTGATGCTGGCGGTGAAGGTCTCGTTGTCGAAGTCGACGTCTTCGTTGGTGGCCACGGTCAGGGTGGCGCTGCTGCTACCCGCGGCAATGGTCACGGTCTGGTCAGCGGCGGCGTAGTCGCCGGCTTCGGCGGTGCCGTTAGCGAACTGCACAGTGACGTTGGTGGCGCTGGTGACGGTGACTGAGTTGCCGGCCTGGTCGACCAGTTTGACGGTGTAGGCACCGGTGGTGGCGCCTTCGGCGACAGTGGTCGGGCCTTCAATCACGGCATAGACGGTGTCGGCGGCGGTGATGGTCTCGGTTGGCGGGGTGCTACCGGTGTCGGTAATGGTGCCGACGCCGAGCAGGTCGTTGCCGCTGGCGGCGACGTTAGTCGACAAGCCGCTCAGGGTGACGTTGAAGGTTTCGTTGCCTTCCTTGATGAAGTCATCGGCGATGGCCACGGTGAAGGTGGCAGTGGTCGCACCGGCGGCGATGCTGCCGCTGCCGGTGGTGGCGGTGTAGTCGGTCCCTGCGGTGGCGGTGCCATTGCTGGTGGCGTAGTTGAAGGTCACCGGGGCAGTGGTGGCATTACCGAGGGTGACGGTGAAGGTCGCGGTACCCGCGTCTTCGTTGACGGTGACATCGTTGATGCTGATGGTCGGCGCGACGTCATTGTCGACGATGGTGGTGGTGGCGCTGGCGGTTTGGCCGGCGGCGCCACTGCTGATGTTGATGGCTTCGAACTCACCGTTGTCCTGCACGGCCTTGATGCTGGCGGTGAAGGTCTCGTTGTCGAAGTCGACGTCTTCGTTGGTGGCCACGGTCAGGGTGGCGCTGCTGCTACCCGCGGCAATGGTCACGGTCTGGTCAGCGGCGGCGTAGTCGCCGGCTTCGGCGGTGCCGTTAGCGAACTGCACAGTGACGTTGGTGGCGCTGGTGACGGTGACTGAGTTGCCGGCCTGGTCGACCAGTTTGACGGTGTAGGCACCGGTGGTGGCGCCTTCGGCGACAGTGGTCGGGCCTTCAATCACGGCATAGACGGTGTCGGCGGCGGTGATGGTCTCGGTTGGCGGGGTGCTACCGGTGTCGGTAATGGTGCCGACGCCGAGCAGGTCGTTGCCGCTGGCGGCGACGTTAGTCGACAAGCCGCTCAGGGTGACGTTGAAGGTTTCGTTGCCTTCCTTGATGAAGTCATCGGCGATGGCCACGGTGAAGGTGGCAGTGGTCGCACCGGCGGCGATGCTGCCGCTGCCGGTGGTGGCGGTGTAGTCGGTCCCTGCGGTGGCGGTGCCATTGCTGGTGGCGTAGTTGAAGGTCACCGGGGCAGTGGTGGCATTACCGAGGGTGACGGTGAAGGTCGCGGTACCCGCGTCTTCGTTGACGGTGACATCGTTGATGCTGATGGTCGGCGCGACGTCATTGTCGACGATGGTGGTGGTGGCGCTGGCGGTTTGGCCGGCGGCGCCACTGCTGATGTTGATGGCTTCGAACTCACCGTTGTCCTGCACGGCCTTGATGCTGGCGGTGAAGGTCTCGTTGTCGAAGTCGACGTCTTCGTTGGTGGCCACGGTCAGGGTGGCGCTGCTGCTACCCGCGGCAATGGTCACGGTCTGGTCAGCGGCGGCGTAGTCGCCGGCTTCGGCGGTGCCGTTAGCGAACTGCACAGTGACGTTGGTGGCGCTGGTGACGGTGACTGAGTTGCCGGCCTGGTCGACCAGTTTGACGGTGTAGGCACCGGTGGTGGCGCCTTCGGCGACAGTGGTCGGGCCTTCAATCACGGCATAGACGGTGTCGGCGGCGGTGATGGTCTCGGTTGGCGGGGTGCTACCGGTGTCGGTAATGGTGCCGACGCCGAGCAGGTCGTTGCCGCTGGCGGCGACGTTAGTCGACAAGCCGCTCAGGGTGACGTTGAAGGTTTCGTTGCCTTCCTTGATGAAGTCATCGGCGATGGCCACGGTGAAGGTGGCAGTGGTCGCACCGGCGGCGATGCTGCCGCTGCCGGTGGTGGCGGTGTAGTCGGTCCCTGCGGTGGCGGTGCCATTGCTGGTGGCGTAGTTGAAGGTCACCGGGGCAGTGGTGGCATTACCGAGGGTGACGGTGAAGGTCGCGGTTACCCGCGTCTTCGTTGACGGTGACATCGTTGATGCTGATGGTCGGCGCGACGTCATTGTCGACGATGGTGGTGGTGGCGCTGGCGGTTTTCAGGTCCGAATCGGCCGCCTATCTGCTGATGTTGATGGCTTCGTTAACCCTCACCGTTGTCCTGCACGGCCTTGATGCTGGCGGTGAAGGTCTCGTTGTCGAAGTCGACGTCCTTCGTTGCTGGCCACGGTCAGGGTGGCGCTGCTGCTACCCGCGGCAATGGTCACGGTCTGGTCAGCGGCGGCGTAGTCGCCGGCTTCGGCGGTGCCGTTAGCGAACTGCACAGTGACGTTGGTGGCGCTGGTGACGGTGACTGAGTTGCCGGCCTGGTCCGACCAGTTTGACGGTGTAGGCATCCGGTGGTGGCGCCTTCGGCGACAGTGGTCGGGCCTTCAATCACGGCATAGACGGTGTCGGCGGCGGTGATGGTCTCGGTTGGCGGGGTGCTACCGGTTGTCGGTAATGGTGCCGACGCCGAGCAGGTCGTTGCCGCTGGCGGCGACGTTAGTCGACAAGCCGCTCAGGGTGACGTTGAAGGTTTCGTTGCCTTCCTTGATGAAGTCATCGGCGATGGCCACGGTGAAGGTGGCAGTGGTCGCACCGGCGGCGATGCTGCCGCTGTCGGTGGTGGCGGTGTAGTCGGTCCCTGCGGTGGCGGTGCCATTGCTGGTGGCGTAGTTGAAGGTCACCGGGGCAGTGGTGGCATTACCGAGGGTGACGGTGAAGGTCGCGGTACCCGCGTCTTCGTTGACGGTGACATCGTTGATGCTGATGGTCGGCGCGACGTCATTGTCGACGATGGTGGTGGTGGCGCTGGCGGTTTGGCCGGCGGCGCCACTGCTGATGTTGATGGCTTCGAACTCACCGTTGTCCTGCACGGCCTTGATGCTGGCGGTGAAGGTCTCGTTGTCGAAGTCGACGTCTTCGTTGGTGGCCACGGTCAGGGTGGCGCTGCTGCTACCCGCGGCAATGGTCACGGTCTGGTCAGCGGCGGCGTAGTCGCCGGCTTCGGCGGTGCCGTTAGCGAACTGCACAGTGACGTTGGTGGCGCTGGTGACGGTGACTGAGTTGCCGGCCTGGTCGACCAGTTTGACGGTGTAGGCACCGGTGGTGGCGCCTTCGGCGACAGTGGTCGGGCCTTCAATCACGGCATAGACGGTGTCGGCGGCGGTGATGGTCTCGGTTGGCGGGGTGCTACCGGTGTCGGTAATGGTGCCGACGCCGAGCAGGTCGTTGCCGCTGGCGGCGACGTTAGTCGACAAGCCGCTCAGGGTGACGTTGAAGGTTTCGTTGCCTTCCTTGATGAAGTCATCGGCGATGGCCACGGTGAAGGTGGCAGTGGTCGCACCGGCGGCGATGCTGCCGCTGCCGGTGGTGGCGGTGTAGTCGGTCCCTGCGGTGGCGGTGCCATTGCTGGTGGCGTAGTTGAAGGTCACCGGGGCAGTGGTGGCATTACCGAGGGTGACGGTGAAGGTCGCGGTACCCGCGTCTTCGTTGACGGTGACATCGTTGATGCTGATGGTCGGCGCGACGTCATTGTCGACGATGGTGGTGGTGGCGCTGGCGGTTTGGCCGGCGGCGCCACTGCTGATGTTGATGGCTTCGAACTCACCGTTGTCCTGCACGGCCTTGATGCTGGCGGTGAAGGTCTCGTTGTCGAAGTCGACGTCTTCGTTGGTGGCCACGGTCAGGGTGGCGCTGCTGCTACCCGCGGCAATGGTCACGGTCTGGTCAGCGGCGGCGTAGTCGCCGGCTTCGGCGGTGCCGTTAGCGAACTGCACAGTGACGTTGGTGGCGCTGGTGACGGTGACTGAGTTGCCGGCCTGGTCGACCAGTTTGACGGTGTAGGCACCGGTGGTGGCGCCTTCGGCGACAGTGGTCGGGCCTTCAATCACGGCATAGACGGTGTCGGCGGCGGTGATGGTCTCGGTTGGCGGGGTGCTACCGGTGTCGGTAATGGTGCCGACGCCGAGCAGGTCGTTGCCGCTGGCGGCGACGTTAGTCGACAAGCCGCTCAGGGTGACGTTGAAGGTTTCGTTGCCTTCCTTGATGAAGTCATCGGCGATGGCCACGGTGAAGGTGGCAGTGGTCGCACCGGCGGCGATGCTGCCGCTGCCGGTGGTGGCGGTGTAGTCGGTCCCTGCGGTGGCGGTGCCATTGCTGGTGGCGTAGTTGAAGGTCACCGGGGCAGTGGTGGCATTACCGAGGGTGACGGTGAAGGTCGCGGTACCCGCGTCTTCGTTGACGGTGACATCGTTGATGCTGATGGTCGGCGCGACGTCATTGTCGACGATGGTGGTGGTGGCGCTGGCGGTTTGGCCGGCGGCGCCACTGCTGATGTTGATGGCTTCGAACTCACCGTTGTCCTGCACGGCCTTGATGCTGGCGGTGAAGGTCTCGTTGTCGAAGTCGACGTCTTCGTTGGTGGCCACGGTCAGGGTGGCGCTGCTGCTACCCGCGGCAATGGTCACGGTCTGGTCAGCGGCGGCGTAGTCGCCGGCTTCGGCGGTGCCGTTAGCGAACTGCACAGTGACGTTGGTGGCGCTGGTGACGGTGACTGAGTTGCCGGCCTGGTCGACCAGTTTGACGGTGTAGGCACCGGTGGTGGCGCCTTCGGCGACAGTGGTCGGGCCTTCAATCACGGCATAGACGGTGTCGGCGGCGGTGATGGTCTCGGTTGGCGGGGTGCTACCGGTGTCGGTAATGGTGCCGACGCCGAGCAGGTCGTTGCCGCTGGCGGCGACGTTAGTCGACAAGCCGCTCAGGGTGACGTTGAAGGTTTCGTTGCCTTCCTTGATGAAGTCATCGGCGATGGCCACGGTGAAGGTGGCAGTGGTCGCACCGGCGGCGATGCTGCCGCTGCCGGTGGTGGCGGTGTAGTCGGTCCCTGCGGTGGCGGTGCCATTGCTGGTGGCGTAGTTGAAGGTCACCGGGGCAGTGGTGGCATTACCGAGGGTGACGGTGAAGGTCGCGGTACCCGCGTCTTCGTTGACGGTGACATCGTTGATGCTGATGGTCGGCGCGACGTCATTGTCGACGATGGTGGTGGTGGCGCTGGCGGTTTGGCCGGCGGCGCCACTGCTGATGTTGATGGCTTCGAACTCACCGTTGTCCTGCACGGCCTTGATGCTGGCGGTGAAGGTCTCGTTGTCGAAGTCGACGTCTTCGTTGGTGGCCACGGTCAGGGTGGCGCTGCTGCTACCCGCGGCAATGGTCACGGTCTGGTCAGCGGCGGCGTAGTCGCCGGCTTCGGCGGTGCCGTTAGCGAACTGCACAGTGACGTTGGTGGCGCTGGTGACGGTGACTGAGTTGCCGGCCTGGTCGACCAGTTTGACGGTGTAGGCACCGGTGGTGGCGCCTTCGGCGACAGTGGTCGGGCCTTCAATCACGGCATAGACGGTGTCGGCGGCGGTGATGGTCTCGGTTGGCGGGGTGCTACCGGTGTCGGTAATGGTGCCGACGCCGAGCAGGTCGTTGCCGCTGGCGGCGACGTTAGTCGACAAGCCGCTCAGGGTGACGTTGAAGGTTTCGTTGCCTTCCTTGATGAAGTCATCGGCGATGGCCACGGTGAAGGTGGCAGTGGTCGCACCGGCGGCGATGCTGCCGCTGTCGGTGGTGGCGGTGTAGTCGGTCCCTGCGGTGGCGGTGCCATTGCTGGTGGCGTAGTTGAAGGTCACCGGGGCAGTGGTGGCATTACCGAGGGTGACGGTGAAGGTCGCGGTACCCGCGTCTTCGTTGACGGTGACATCGTTGATGCTGATGGTCGGCGCGACGTCATTGTCGACGATGGTGGTGGTGGCGCTGGCGGTTTGGCCGGCGGCGCCACTGCTGATGTTGATGGCTTCGAACTCACCGTTGTCCTGCACGGCCTTGATGCTGGCGGTGAAGGTCTCGTTGTCGAAGTCGACGTCTTCGTTGGTGGCCACGGTCAGGGTGGCGCTGCTGCTACCCGCGGCAATGGTCACGGTCTGGTCAGCGGCGGCGTAGTCGCCGGCTTCGGCGGTGCCGTTAGCGAACTGCACAGTGACGTTGGTGGCGCTGGTGACGGTGACTGAGTTGCCGGCCTGGTCGACCAGTTTGACGGTGTAGGCACCGGTGGTGGCGCCTTCGGCGACAGTGGTCGGGCCTTCAATCACGGCATAGACGGTGTCGGCGGCGGTGATGGTCTCGGTTGGCGGGGTGCTACCGGTGTCGGTAATGGTGCCGACGCCGAGCAGGTCGTTGCCGCTGGCGGCGACGTTAGTCGACAAGCCGCTCAGGGTGACGTTGAAGGTTTCGTTGCCTTCCTTGATGAAGTCATCGGCGATGGCCACGGTGAAGGTGGCAGTGGTCGCACCGGCGGCGATGCTGCCGCTGTCGGTGGTGGCGGTGTAGTCGGTCCCTGCGGTGGCGGTGCCATTGCTGGTGGCGTAGTTGAAGGTCACCGGGGCAGTGGTGGCATTACCGAGGGTGACGGTGAAGGTCGCGGTACCCGCGTCTTCGTTGACGGTGACATCGTTGATGCTGATGGTCGGCGCGACGTCATTGTCGACGATGGTGGTGGTGGCGCTGGCGGTTTGGCCGGCGGCGCCACTGCTGATGTTGATGGCTTCGAACTCACCGTTGTCCTGCACGGCCTTGATGCTGGCGGTGAAGGTCTCGTTGTCGAAGTCGACGTCTTCGTTGGTGGCCACGGTCAGGGTGGCGCTGCTGCTACCCGCGGCAATGGTCACGGTCTGGTCAGCGGCGGCGTAGTCGCCGGCTTCGGCGGTGCCGTTAGCGAACTGCACAGTGACGTTGGTGGCGCTGGTGACGGTGACTGAGTTGCCGGCCTGGTCGACCAGTTTGACGGTGTAGGCACCGGTGGTGGCGCCTTCGGCGACAGTGGTCGGGCCTTCAATCACGGCATAGACGGTGTCGGCGGCGGTGATGGTCTCGGTTGGCGGGGTGCTACCGGTGTCGGTAATGGTGCCGACGCCGAGCAGGTCGTTGCCGCTGGCGGCGACGTTAGTCGACAAGCCGCTCAGGGTGACGTTGAAGGTTTCGTTGCCTTCCTTGATGAAGTCATCGGCGATGGCCACGGTGAAGGTGGCAGTGGTCGCACCGGCGGCGATGCTGCCGCTGCCGGTGGTGGCGGTGTAGTCGGTCCCTGCGGTGGCGGTGCCATTGCTGGTGGCGTAGTTGAAGGTCACCGGGGCAGTGGTGGCATTACCGAGGGTGACGGTGAAGGTCGCGGTACCCGCGTCTTCGTTGACGGTGACATCGTTGATGCTGATGGTCGGCGCGACGTCATTGTCGACGATGGTGGTGGTGGCGCTGGCGGTTTGGCCGGCGGCGCCACTGCTGATGTTGATGGCTTCGAACTCACCGTTGTCCTGCACGGCCTTGATGCTGGCGGTGAAGGTCTCGTTGTCGAAGTCGACGTCTTCGTTGGTGGCCACGGTCAGGGTGGCGCTGCTGCTACCCGCGGCAATGGTCACGGTCTGGTCAGCGGCGGCGTAGTCGCCGGCTTCGGCGGTGCCGTTAGCGAACTGCACAGTGACGTTGGTGGCGCTGGTGACGGTGACTGAGTTGCCGGCCTGGTCGACCAGTTTGACGGTGTAGGCACCGGTGGTGGCGCCTTCGGCGACAGTGGTCGGGCCTTCAATCACGGCATAGACGGTGTCGGCGGCGGTGATGGTCTCGGTTGGCGGGGTGCTACCGGTGTCGGTAATGGTGCCGACGCCGAGCAGGTCGTTGCCGCTGGCGGCGACGTTAGTCGACAAGCCGCTCAGGGTGACGTTGAAGGTTTCGTTGCCTTCCTTGATGAAGTCATCGGCGATGGCCACGGTGAAGGTGGCAGTGGTCGCACCGGCGGCGATGCTGCCGCTGTCGGTGGTGGCGGTGTAGTCGGTCCCTGCGGTGGCGGTGCCATTGCTGGTGGCGTAGTTGAAGGTCACCGGGGCAGTGGTGGCATTACCGAGGGTGACGGTGAAGGTCGCGGTACCCGCGTCTTCGTTGACGGTGACATCGTTGATGCTGATGGTCGGCGCGACGTCATTGTCGACGATGGTGGTGGTGGCGCTGGCGGTTTGGCCGGCGGCGCCACTGCTGATGTTGATGGCTTCGAACTCACCGTTGTCCTGCACGGCCTTGATGCTGGCGGTGAAGGTCTCGTTGTCGAAGTCGACGTCTTCGTTGGTGGCCACGGTCAGGGTGGCGCTGCTGCTACCCGCGGCAATGGTCACGGTCTGGTCAGCGGCGGCGTAGTCGCCGGCTTCGGCGGTGCCGTTAGCGAACTGCACAGTGACGTTGGTGGCGCTGGTGACGGTGACTGAGTTGCCGGCCTGGTCGACCAGTTTGACGGTGTAGGCACCGGTGGTGGCGCCTTCGGCGACAGTGGTCGGGCCTTCAATCACGGCATAGACGGTGTCGGCGGCGGTGATGGTCTCGGTTGGCGGGGTGCTACCGGTGTCGGTAATGGTGCCGACGCCGAGCAGGTCGTTGCCGCTGGCGGCGACGTTAGTCGACAAGCCGCTCAGGGTGACGTTGAAGGTTTCGTTGCCTTCCTTGATGAAGTCATCGGCGATGGCCACGGTGAAGGTGGCAGTGGTCGCACCGGCGGCGATGCTGCCGCTGTCGGTGGTGGCGGTGTAGTCGGTCCCTGCGGTGGCGGTGCCATTGCTGGTGGCGTAGTTGAAGGTCACCGGGGCAGTGGTGGCATTACCGAGGGTGACGGTGAAGGTCGCGGTACCCGCGTCTTCGTTGACGGTGACATCGTTGATGCTGATGGTCGGCGCGACGTCATTGTCGACGATGGTGGTGGTGGCGCTGGCGGTTTGGCCGGCGGCGCCACTGCTGATGTTGATGGCTTCGAACTCACCGTTGTCCTGCACGGCCTTGATGCTGGCGGTGAAGGTCTCGTTGTCGAAGTCGACGTCTTCGTTGGTGGCCACGGTCAGGGTGGCGCTGCTGCTACCCGCGGCAATGGTCACGGTCTGGTCAGCGGCGGCGTAGTCGCCGGCTTCGGCGGTGCCGTTAGCGAACTGCACAGTGACGTTGGTGGCGCTGGTGACGGTGACTGAGTTGCCGGCCTGGTCGACCAGTTTGACGGTGTAGGCACCGGTGGTGGCGCCTTCGGCGACAGTGGTCGGGCCTTCAATCACGGCATAGACGGTGTCGGCGGCGGTGATGGTCTCGGTTGGCGGGGTGCTACCGGTGTCGGTAATGGTGCCGACGCCGAGCAGGTCGTTGCCGCTGGCGGCGACGTTAGTCGACAAGCCGCTCAGGGTGACGTTGAAGGTTTCGTTGCCTTCCTTGATGAAGTCATCGGCGATGGCCACGGTGAAGGTGGCAGTGGTCGCACCGGCGGCGATGCTGCCGCTGCCGGTGGTGGCGGTGTAGTCGGTCCCTGCGGTGGCGGTGCCATTGCTGGTGGCGTAGTTGAAGGTCACCGGGGCAGTGGTGGCATTACCGAGGGTGACGGTGAAGGTCGCGGTACCCGCGTCTTCGTTGACGGTGACATCGTTGATGCTGATGGTCGGCGCGACGTCATTGTCGACGATGGTGGTGGTGGCGCTGGCGGTTTGGCCGGCGGCGCCACTGCTGATGTTGATGGCTTCGAACTCACCGTTGTCCTGCACGGCCTTGATGCTGGCGGTGAAGGTCTCGTTGTCGAAGTCGACGTCTTCGTTGGTGGCCACGGTCAGGGTGGCGCTGCTGCTACCCGCGGCAATGGTCACGGTCTGGTCAGCGGCGGCGTAGTCGCCGGCTTCGGCGGTGCCGTTAGCGAACTGCACAGTGACGTTGGTGGCGCTGGTGACGGTGACTGAGTTGCCGGCCTGGTCGACCAGTTTGACGGTGTAGGCACCGGTGGTGGCGCCTTCGGCGACAGTGGTCGGGCCTTCAATCACGGCATAGACGGTGTCGGCGGCGGTGATGGTCTCGGTTGGCGGGGTGCTACCGGTGTCGGTAATGGTGCCGACGCCGAGCAGGTCGTTGCCGCTGGCGGCGACGTTAGTCGACAAGCCGCTCAGGGTGACGTTGAAGGTTTCGTTGCCTTCCTTGATGAAGTCATCGGCGATGGCCACGGTGAAGGTGGCAGTGGTCGCACCGGCGGCGATGCTGCCGCTGCCGGTGGTGGCGGTGTAGTCGGTCCCTGCGGTGGCGGTGCCATTGCTGGTGGCGTAGTTGAAGGTCACCGGGGCAGTGGTGGCATTACCGAGGGTGACGGTGAAGGTCGCGGTACCCGCGTCTTCGTTGACGGTGACATCGTTGATGCTGATGGTCGGCGCGACGTCATTGTCGACGATGGTGGTGGTGGCGCTGGCGGTTTGGCCGGCGGCGCCACTGCTGATGTTGATGGCTTCGAACTCACCGTTGTCCTGCACGGCCTTGATGCTGGCGGTGAAGGTCTCGTTGTCGAAGTCGACGTCTTCGTTGGTGGCCACGGTCAGGGTGGCGCTGCTGCTACCCGCGGCAATGGTCACGGTCTGGTCAGCGGCGGCGTAGTCGCCGGCTTCGGCGGTGCCGTTAGCGAACTGCACAGTGACGTTGGTGGCGCTGGTGACGGTGACTGAGTTGCCGGCCTGGTCGACCAGTTTGACGGTGTAGGCACCGGTGGTGGCGCCTTCGGCGACAGTGGTCGGGCCTTCAATCACGGCATAGACGGTGTCGGCGGCGGTGATGGTCTCGGTTGGCGGGGTGCTACCGGTGTCGGTAATGGTGCCGACGCCGAGCAGGTCGTTGCCGCTGGCGGCGACGTTAGTCGACAAGCCGCTCAGGGTGACGTTGAAGGTTTCGTTGCCTTCCTTGATGAAGTCATCGGCGATGGCCACGGTGAAGGTGGCAGTGGTCGCACCGGCGGCGATGCTGCCGCTGTCGGTGGTGGCGGTGTAGTCGGTCCCTGCGGTGGCGGTGCCATTGCTGGTGGCGTAGTTGAAGGTCACCGGGGCAGTGGTGGCATTACCGAGGGTGACGGTGAAGGTCGCGGTACCCGCGTCTTCGTTGACGGTGACATCGTTGATGCTGATGGTCGGCGCGACGTCATTGTCGACGATGGTGGTGGTGGCGCTGGCGGTTTGGCCGGCGGCGCCACTGCTGATGTTGATGGCTTCGAACTCACCGTTGTCCTGCACGGCCTTGATGCTGGCGGTGAAGGTCTCGTTGTCGAAGTCGACGTCTTCGTTGGTGGCCACGGTCAGGGTGGCGCTGCTGCTACCCGCGGCAATGGTCACGGTCTGGTCAGCGGCGGCGTAGTCGCCGGCTTCGGCGGTGCCGTTAGCGAACTGCACAGTGACGTTGGTGGCGCTGGTGACGGTGACTGAGTTGCCGGCCTGGTCGACCAGTTTGACGGTGTAGGCACCGGTGGTGGCGCCTTCGGCGACAGTGGTCGGGCCTTCAATCACGGCATAGACGGTGTCTTCCGGACCTGCGGTGCCCGGCGGGTTGCTTGGGCCGGCGTCATCGGTGATGGCGCTGGTGGCGGCATTGTTAGTGCCGATGGCCACAGCCTCGAACAGGCTGTTGCTGTCGGTGACGCTGCTGATGGTGGCGACCAGCGGCTCGCTGCCTTCGTTGAGGAAGTCATCGGTGGCGCTGACGTCAAAGGTAGCCGAGCTGCTGCCGCCAACAATGTTGACGCTGCTTAGCAGGACGCTGGTGTCGGCACCGCCGGCGGCCGCGCCGCTCCAGTTGAGGGCCACGCTGACGGTGCTGCCAGTTGGAACGTTGACCGGGCTGCCGGCACTGTCTTTGAGGGTGACGGTGTAAGTCAGGCTGCCGCCCTCGGCGACGCTGGCGGCATTGACGCTGATTTCGGCGTAGACGGTGTCTTCCGGACCTGGAGTGCCTGGCGGGTTGCTTGGGCCGGCGTCATCGGTGATGGCGCTGTTGGCGACATTGTTGCTGCCGATGGCCACAGCCTCGAACAGGCTGTTGCTGTCGGTGACGCCACTGATGGTGGCGACCAGTGGCTCGCTGCCTTCGTTGAGGTAGTCATCGTTGGCGCTGACGTCAAAGGTAGCCGAGCTGCTGCCGCCAGCAATGCTGACGCTGCTTGGCAGGGCGCTGGTGTCGGCGCCGCCGGCGGCCGCGCCGCTCCAGTTGAGGGCCACGCTGACGGTGCTGCCAGTTGGAACGCTGACCAGGTTGCCGGCACTGTCCTTGAGAGTGACGGTGTAAGTCAGGCTACCGCCTTCGGCGACGCTGGCGGCGTTAACGCTGATCTCGGCGTAGATAGTGGGTGCGCTGCGCTCCACCGGCCCTTCGTCAATTATGGCCGCCACTTCTTCATCAAGATTATCGAAAGCGAAAGCCAGCCCTTGTGTCTCAAATCCCACAGTCGGATCAAGTTGCTGGCCTGTTTCATCCAGCATCACAAAACTATGACCACCACCTGCCGCGCCACCTGCGCCACCTGCCGCGCCCGGGCCTGCGGCGGTAGGTTCGAGATCTGCTGTCGGGTCGAAGCCGGCGGCGATGGCTTGTTCAAGCTCGGAGGCTGGCTCTGGCGCGGCCTGCGCTGATTCTGACGCCTGATTTCCGCCAGCCTGCCAATTGCCATTGGCAGCAATGTCAATCACATCGCCATTGGCGAGTTCGAGGGTTGCCGAGCCTCCCGATGCGGTCACCACCTGGTCGCCCTGGAACATGCGCTCGCCTTCGAACACTTGCCGCTTGAGGCCGTCAAGGGAAACAACAAATACCTGACCCACAAGACTTTTAATAACAGCGACAAAATTGCTCATGCTTAAGCTCCAGACGCCCAGGGCGTGGGGTGATCCTTGGATTGATGTGGCAGAGGCCAGAATAAAGAATAAATACAATTCGCCATTTAATTGGCGATAATAAGCTGGCGTTTCTTTAAATAAGTCTGCCGCGGTGCCAAACTATTGACCGCTCTTTCGCGATCATACACACTCGCTATCGTTGATGTCACTTTGATATTGATCTAGTTGTTCATGTCACCTCAGCGGTTGGAAAGATCCATGAGCGACCTCGTTAGCTGGGTCGTTTCGCAATGATCCGCCCTTTGATGTTGTATGCCCTTTGCTCCTTTGCTCCTTTGCTCCTCTGCCTGAAAGGAATCTAACCTCCCAATGCGTTTCTTAGCCCTACTTCCCCTTGCTCTGGCAATCTCCCTGTCGGCCAACGGCCAGACCCTTAACGAAGCCATGCAGAGCGCTCTTGAGGTGCATCCGGAAATCCAGGCGGGGATCAATGCACGCCTGTCGGTTGAGGAGCAGATGAAAGCCGCCAAGGGCGGCTATCTGCCTAGGGTCGACCTGCTTGCTGGCTATGGTCGTGAGGGCACCGACAGCCCGGGCACGCGTGGAACTACCCATAACACCGAGACCCTGACTCGTGGCGAGTCGAGCCTGCGTCTGCAGCAGATGTTGTTCGACGGTTTTGCCACCAGCAGTGAAGTCGGCCGTCAACGGGCTACGGTCAATGCCCGTGCCTATGAGCTGCTGGGCACGTCAGAACGCACCGCGCTGACCGTCGCGCAGGTCTATCTGGAAGTGCTCAAGCGCCAGGACATGGTGCGGCTGGCGACTGACAACCTGCGTAGCCACGAGCGCATCTACGACCAGATCTCGCTGCGCAGCGAGCGCGGAGTAGGGCGTATGGCCGATCTCGATCAGGCCGAGGCCCGTCTGGCGCAAGCGCGGAACAACCTGATCACCGAGCAGACCAATCTGGCCGACGCGCAGGTCAATTATTACAGCGTGGTTGGCAGCGATCCCAGCGAACTGAGCATGCCGCAAGGGTTACCAGGCCGTTTGCCAGAAAACCTGCAAGCCGCGCGTGAGGAAATGCTGGCGAATAATCCGTTTTTGAGTTCGGCCGAGTCCGATGTTCAGGCCAGTGAGCAGCAGTACGAAGCGGCCAAGTCGACGTTCTATCCGCGTTTCGACGCCGAACTGTCGCAGGGTGTCGACAGCAATATCGATGGCGTGCCCGGCCATAGCAATGAATGGCAGGCGATGCTGCGCATGCGCTACAACCTGTTCGCCGGTGGCAGCAACAAGGCCGACCTGCAGTCCAAGTCGTATCAGGTCAACCAAGCGATGGATATCCGCAACAATGCGTTGCGCGTACTGCTCGAGGACCTCGGTCTGGCCTGGAATGCCCTGGAGAATTCGCGTCAGCAATTGCCGATCGCTCAGCAATATGTCGACTACAGCAGCCGGGTGCGCGATTCCTACCAGAAGCAGTTCGGCCTGGGCGAGCGGACCCTGCTGGACTTGCTCGACAGCGAGAACGAACTGTTCACTGCTGCGCGTCGCCTGGAAGAGGTGCGCTTCACTGAACTGTTTACTCAATACCGGATCAAGGCGACCATGGGCTCCCTGCTGCAAAGCCAAGGTGTAGTTGCACCCATGGCTGCGGCGCCGCTGGACGTAGTCAAGGCCAAGGTGACACTGCCGGGACTGAACTGACAGCGACTCTCCTCCGTGCATGAGTAAATCTTTGTGGCAGTAGACCTCAGCCAGGCCCCGACCCGTAGCGATCCGCGCGATCGCTACGATGATCCACTGCTCGACAGCCTGCTGTCACTTTGCAGTCTGCACCAGAAGCCGGTCAGTCGGGCCATGCTCACGGCCGGCTTGCCACTGCCCGAACAACGCCTGAGTGTCGAGTTGCTGCCCCGTGCAGCGGCTCGCGCCGGCCTGCAAGGGCGTTGGTTGCGCCGCAGTCTGCACAAGATCCCGACGTTGGCCATGCCTGCGCTGCTGTTGCTGCGTGAAGGTCGCAGCGCGGTCTTGCTCGGTTGGGACGAGCAGGGTCGTGCGCGGGTCATGCCCAGCGAGAGTGAGGGTGGTGAGGTTCTCCTCAGTGCCGAGATGTTGGACGAGGATTACAGTGGCCAGGTGTTCTTTGCCCAGCCGCTGCACAAGTTCGACTTCAATCGCGGCGAGCTGATTCCACGGGCGACTTCCTGGTTTCGCGACACGCTCAAGCGCTCCCGCTGGCTCTATATAGACGCAATCGCGGCCAGTTTCCTGATCAGTCTGATCGGCCTGGCCACGCCGCTGTTCGTCATGAATGTTTACGATCGGGTGGTGCCCAACCAGGCAGAGGCCACGCTCTGGGTGCTGGCGATCGGTATCTGTGGCGTGTATCTGTTCGATCTGCTGCTGAAAACCTTGCGCGGTCTGTGCCTGGATCTTGCGGGCAAGAAGACCGACCTGATTATTTCGGCGACGCTGTTCGAGCGTGTCGTCGGCATGGCCATCAAGTATCGTCCGGCGCGAGTTGGTAGTTTCGCCCAGAACATCCACGAATTTCAGAGTCTGCGCGATTTCCTCGCCTCACTGACCCTGGCCAGTGTCATCGATCTGCCATTTACCCTGTTGATTTTGGCGGTCATCGCGATGATCGGCGGCCACCTGGTGTGGATCCCGGTATTGGCCTTTCCGCTGGTCGCCCTGATCGGCTGGGCGTTGCAGCGACCCCTGGCGGAAACCATGGAGCGCACCATGGCGCTGGCCGCCGAGCGCCAGTCGAGCCTGATCGAAAGCCTCGCCGGACTGGATGCGGTCAAGGTCAATAATGCCGAGAGCGAGCGCCAGTATCTGTGGGAACAGACCATCGGCACCCTCAGTCGCCTGGAGTTACGCGCGCGCATGCTCTCCAGTCTGGCGATGAATGCGACGATGCTGCTGCAGCAACTGGCCGGCGTAATCGTGATCGTCTTCGGTGTTTACCAGATCATCGACGGCCAACTGAGCATGGGTGGCCTGATTGCCTGCTACATGCTCAGCAGTCGTGCACTCGGCCCGCTGACCCAATTATCTGGCCTGCTGACCCGCTACCAGCAGGCTCGTGTCACCCTCGAGTCAGTCAATCATATGATGACCCTGCCGCAGGAGCGTCAGGAAGAGGAGCGTCCGCTCAAGCGTCAGTCATTGCAGGGTGCCATCGAGTTCCGCCAGCTGGATTTCCATTATCCGGACCAGCAGCAGGCCGCCCTGCAGAACATCAACCTGGTGGTGCGACCCGGCGAGAAGATCGGCATCATCGGTCGCAGCGGCTCTGGCAAGAGTTCGCTGGCCAAGCTGATTGTCGGCTTGTACCAACCGGATGCCGGCAGCCTGTTGGTCGACGGCGTCGATGTGCGCCAGCTGGATGTCAGCGATCTGCGCCACAACATCGGCTACGTGCCCCAGGATATCCAGCTGTTTTCCGGCACGCTGCGCGACAACCTGATGGTGGGTGCGCGCTACGTGGAGGATGAGCTGGTCTTGCAGGCATCCGAGTTGGCTGGCGTGCATGAGTTCGTGCGTCTGCATCCCAAAGGCTACGAACTGCAGGTCGGCGAGCGTGGGCAGAACCTTTCTGGGGGACAGCGGCAGAACGTTGCCCTGGCCCGGGCGTTGTTGCTCGACCCGCAAATCCTGCTGTTCGACGAGCCGACCAGCGCCATGGACAACACCGGCGAAGAGCGGCTCAAGCAGCGCCTGGCTGCCGTTATCGGCAGCAAGACCCTGCTGCTGGTTACCCACCGTGCCTCCATGCTCAGTCTGGTCGACCGGCTGATCATCGTCGACCGTGGGCAGATCATCGCCGACGGCCCTAAAGGCAGTGTCATGGAAGCGCTGAAAAAGGGGCAGATCAGTGTCAGTTAAACCACCGTCAAAAGGTCTGCGTCAGGCTCTTGCGTCTTACTTCGGCAGTCATGACGCCATGGGCGACGAGCCGCTGCCGGAAGTCAGCAAGGCGCTGATCGAGGATGCGCCCAGGATCATTCGCCTGACCATCTGGGGCTTGATCGCCTTCGTTGCCTTCTGTTTGCTGTGGGCGCATTTCGCCGTGGTCGACGAGGTCACCCGTGGCGATGGCAAGGCGATTCCATTCTCACGGCTGCAGAAAATCCAGAACTTGGAAGGCGGTATCGTTTCCGAACTGTTTGTCCGCGAGGGGCAGATTGTCAATGTCGGCGATCCGCTGCTGCGTCTGGATGACACGCGTTTTGCCTCCAACGTCGGTGAGACCGAGGCCGACCGCCTGGCCCTGCTGCTGCGGGTCGAACGCCTCAGTGCGGAAATACAGGATCGCGAACTGGTAATTGTCGCCGAAGTACGCGAGAAGGTGCCGCGTCAGGCCGAGAACGAGGAGCAGTTGTTCAACAGCCGGCGCCAGCAGCTGCTGGACGAGGTCGCCGGGCTGGAGCAGCAGTTGCTTCAGCGCCGCCAGGAATTGCGCGAGTTTGCTTCCAAGCAGAACCAGTTTCGCAACAGCCTGGAGCTGTTGCGCCAGGAAATTCGCATGTCCGAGCCACTGGTGGCCGAGGGCGCGATTTCCCCGGTTGAAGTGCTGCGTTTGAAGCGTGCCGAGGTGGAGAGTCGCGGCCAGCTGCAGGCCACCACCCTGGCGATGCCGCGTGCCGAGGCCGCGATCAAGGAAGCCGAGCGCAAGATCGACGAGACCCGCGGGCGTTTTCGCAGCGATGCGCTGACCCAGTTAAATGAGGCGCGCACCGATCTGAGCAAGATCCAGTCGACCGGCAAGGCGCTGGAAGATCGGGTCAATCGCACCCTGGTTACCTCACCCGTGCGCGGTATCGTCAAGCTGCTGCTGGTCAACACCATCGGTGGAGTGATTCAGCCGGGCAGCGACCTGGTGGAGATCGTGCCGCTGGGCGAGAACCTGCTGGTGGAGGCGCGCATCCGTCCGCAAGATATTGCCTTCCTCCATCCGGGGCAGGAGGCCATGGTCAAGTTCACCGCCTATGACTACACCATCTACGGTGGGCTCAAGGCCGAGCTGGAGCAGATTGGCGCGGACACCGTGACCGACGACGATGGCAACAGCTTCTACGTGATCAAATTGCGCACCAACAGGAGCCACCTGGGCAGCGAAGAGCATCCGTTGCTGATCATTCCCGGCATGGTCGCCTCGGTAGACATCATCACCGGCAAGAAAAGCGTGCTCAGCTACCTGCTCAAACCGATCATCCGTGCCCGCGCGGAGGCGTTGCGCGAGCGCTGATCGGAGCTATGGGTAGATGAAAAAGCCGCAGGAATCTGCGGCTTTTTGCTATCTGCAGATCGTAGCCTGGATGCAATCCGGGAACGGTGTAGTAGGCGCGAACCTCTCCCCGGATTACATCCGGGCTACACGAGCTGCGATCCGCAGCCCTGCGTTACTCGACAAATAGCCAGTAGGGCGGGTGCAACCCGCCGTTGGCTTTGCGCTTATTCGACGAACAACTGCTGCACCACCGAAAAATCCTGCTGGCCCTTGCCTTGCTTGAGCAACAGGCGATACAGCTGCAGGGCCAGGGCGCCCATCGGTGTGCTGCTGCCGCTGTGTTGCGCGGCTTCCTGGGCCAGGCCGAGATCCTTGGCCATCAATTCGGCCATGAATCCACCGGAATAGCCTTTGGATGCCGGGGCGTTTTCCATTACGCCGGGCCAGGGGTTGTATTTTTCCAGGGTCCAGTTGCCGCCGGAGCTCTGGCGCATGATCTCGGCCAGCACGGCCGGCTCCAGGCCGTTGGCCACGCCCAGGGCCATGGCTTCGGCGGTAGCGATCATCTGCACCGCCAGGACCTGGTTGTTGCACACCTTGGCCACCTGGCCGGCGCCATCGGGACCGGCGTGGAAGATGTTGCTGCCCATGGCAGTGAAGACTGGACGGGCTTTTTCCAGGGTGCTGGCCTGGCCGCCGATCATGAAGGTCAGGGTGCCGGCGGCGGCGCCGGCGGTACCGCCGGAAACCGGTGCGTCGAGCATCTCCAAGCCACGCTCGGCCGCCGCCTTATGCACCTGGCGCGCAGACTCCGGGGCGATGGTCGAGCACTCCAGGACCAGGGTGCCGGGCTTGAGCGCCTTGAGCAGGCCGCCGTCGCCCAAGTACAGGCTTTCGACATGCCGGCTGGCCGGCAGCATGCTGATCACCACGTCGGCGCCTTGTACGGCGTCGCTGGCACTGCTCGCGGCTTGCGCCCCTTCCTTGGCCAGTTCGTCGATGGCCGCTTGCACCAGGTCGAAGACGTTGAGCGTGAAGCCGGCCTTGAGCAGGTTGCGGGCCATGGGCAGGCCCATATGGCCGAGGCCGATAAAGGCGATCGTTGTCATGGTTATGCTCCTTATCTGGAACGCCCGTTTGGTTGTGCTGCGGGGCGTAGGATGGGTTGAGCATAGCGATACCCATGCTGTCGGGTTGGGTTGCGCTGGTGGGTTACGGCGCAATCAATAAGCGTATGTGACCGATGCAGCGTGCCATGCGCCTAACCCACCCTACGATCCGATGCGCACGGCGCCCCCTAAAGCTGGTTACAGATCCGCCAGCGGATGCTCGCCTTCCCATGTGGCCTCGAAGTGCGAGTCGATCACCTCTGCGGGGATGCTGGCCACATCCGGCCAGTGCCAGCGGGGTGTTTGGTCCTTGTCGATCAGGCGCGCGCGTACACCTTCGGGGAGTTCCGGGTGGCGGCAGCAATTCAGGCTCATGGCGTACTCCATCTGGAATACCTGGGCCACTGACAGGTGGCGGGCGCGAGCGATTTGCTGCCAGACCAGATGCGCGCTCAGCGGGCAGCCGCCGGCCAGGGTCTTGGCTGCGCGCGCCAGCAGCAGGTCGCTGTTGTTGTGCAGGGCGGTGAGGGCGCGCCAGGCGGTGGGCAGATCAGCCTGGTCGAGCACCTCGTCGATGCGTTCGCGGCGCGGTAGCCATTGGGCTTCCGGCAGTTCGCCGAGGGCCTCGTGCTGCAGGGCCTTGAGCAGGCTGTGCAGTTGCAATTGTGGTTGTTCCAGCCAGTTCAGTTGCACCAGCCCTTCGATCAGGGCGTCTTGTTGCTCGTCGAGCAGGAAACGGTCAGCCAGGTCCAGGTCCAGGGCGTCGCGGGCGTTGATGCTGCTGGCGGTGAGGCCGAGGAACAGGCCGAGCTTGCCCGGCAGGCGGGCGAGGAACCAACTGCCGCCGACATCCGGATACAGGCCGATATTGATTTCCGGCATACCCAGGCGACTGCTCGGGGTGACGATGCGCACCCCGGCGCCCTGCATCAGGCCCATGCCGCCACCCAGCACATGGCCGTGGGCCCAGCAGATCAAGGGTTTCGGGTAGGTATGAAGACGATGGTCGAGACGGTATTCGTCGGCGAAGAAGCGCCGCGCCAGAGGCGGTACTTCGCCGGGGTGTTCGCGGCACTGCTGCGCCAGTTGCACCACGTCACCGCCGGCGCAGAAGGCTTTGGCACCGTTGCCACGCAGCAGCACGCAGGCGATGGTCGGGTCATCGGCCCAGGCCGCGAGTTTTGCATCCAATGCCTCGATCATCGGCAAGGTCAGGGCGTTCAGGCTTTTTTCTGCATCCAGGCTGGCGATGCCGATCCGAAAGCCATGCAGGCTGTGGTGTTCTTCGAAAATCACGTTCATGTCGCGGGTTCCTGGTGCGCACGGCGCACGCTCGGGGAATGGGCTTTATTTATTGCGCCACTGTGGCGCGCGTTTTTCCAGGAAGGCGTTCACCCCTTCGCGGGTATCGTCGGCGTCGAACAGGTCGATGAAGCGCTCGCGTTCTTCGCTCAACCAGGTGCTCGGGCTGCGTGCGCGGGCGCCCTGGATCAGCGGTTTGATGGTGCGTACCGCCACCGGGCTCTGCCGCGCGACTTTGGCCGCCAGCAGCAGGGCATGGCCGCGCGCTTCGCCGCTGTCGACCAGTTGTTCGACCAGGCCGATGCGCAGGGCGGTTTCGGCGTCGATGCGCTCGCCACAGAGGATCATGCGCTTGGCCCAGCCTTCACCGACCAGCCAGGCCAGGTGTTGGGTGCCGCCGGCGCAGGGCAGCAGGCCTACCGCGGCTTCCGGCAGGGCCATCTGCGCCTGGCGTTCGGCGATGCGCAGGTCGCAGGCCAGCGCGCACTCCAGGCCGCCACCCATGGCGTAGCCGTTGATCGCGGCGATCGACACACCGCGAAAATCGCGCAGTGCCTCGAAGGCTTCGCCGAAGCGCCGGGCCATTTCCCGCGCGCGGGCCTTGTCGCCATCGGCGAACAGGTTGAGATCGGCGCCGGCGCTGAAGAACTTGCCGCCCTGGCCGGTCACCACCAGGGCGTAGATGTCGTCGTCGTGGTTGAGGTGCTCGATCAGTTGCTTGAGGCCGATCAGCGAGTCGCGGTCCCAGGTGTTGGCCGGCGGATGGTTGATGGTGATCAGCGCGGTGTGGCCGTGCTTTTCCACGGTGATCTTGTGGGTCAGGTCGAATAGACCGGGGTGGTAGGGTTCGATGGCGTGGCTCATAAAAATCCTCATGTCGGTCATGTAGGGCGGGTGCAACCCGCATAGCAAATGGCGGGTTGCACCCGCCCTACGAAAAGGGTCACAGCAGACGATCGAGCATGCCGCCCTGGTCGAGCAGGCGGCGGGCGATGATCACCCGCATGATTTCGTTGGTGCCCTCGAGGATCTGGTGCACGCGGCTGTCGCGGACCCAGCGTTCCAGCGGGTAGTCGTTTAGATAACCGTAGCCGCCATGCAGCTGCAACGCATCGTTGCACAGGGTAAAGCACTGATCGGTGGCGAAGCGCTTGGCCATGGCGCAGTACAGGCTGGCCTCGCCGTGCTGCCGATCCAGCTTGTGCGCAGCCAGGCGCACCATCTGCCGGCTGGCCGTGAGATCGGTGAACATGTCGGCCAGCTTGAATTGCAGGGCCTGGAACTCGCTCAGCGGTTTGCCGAACTGTTTGCGTTGTTCCACGTAGCGCAGCGATTGTTCCAGCGCCGCCTGGGCCGCGCCGAGCGAGCAACTGGCGATGTTGATACGGCCGCCGTCCAAGCCCTGCATGGCGTAGACGAAGCCCTGGCCCTCGGGGCCGATGCGGTTGCCGGCGGGGATGCGCACGTCCTCGAAGCTGATGGTGCGGGTCGGCTGGGCGCGCCAGCCCATCTTCAGTTCGTTGCGGCCGTATTTCACCCCGGCGGCATCGGCCGGCACCAGGAAGCAGGAAATTCCCTTGGCGCCGCTGTCTTCACCACTACGTGCCATGACGATCAGCACGTCGGTCGAACCAGCGCCGGAGATAAAGCACTTGCTGCCGTCGATCAGGTAGGCATCACCGTCACGTCTGGCGCGGGTACGCAGGTGGGCGGCGTCGGAACCGGCATCCGGCTCGGTCAGGCAGTAGGAGGCGAGCAGTTCGCCGCTGACCAGGCGCGCGAGCCAGGTGTCTTTCAGCGCCTGGTCGGCAAAGGAGGCGAGCATCCAGGTCGCCATGTTGTGGATGGTGAGGAAGGCCGTGGTGGCGACGCAGCCGGCGGCCAGTTGCTCGAAAATCAGCGCGGCGGACAGCCGTGATAGGCCCAGGCCGCCGTCGTCTTCCTTGATGTACAGGGCCAGGTAGCCCTGCTCGGCGGCCTGCTTGATAACGTCCACCGGGAAGTGGTGGTCGCGGTCCCAGTCGGCGGCATGGGGCGCCAGTTCGCGGCTGGCAAAAGCGCGGGCGCTGTCGACCAGCAGGCGTTGTTCATCGCTGAGTTCGAAATCCATAAGTCCTCATTGCAGGGTCAGGGGTTGCCCGGTGGCGCGTCTTTCAGCCTGCCATTCGGCCAGGCTGGGCGCCACCTGGTCGGCGTCGAGACGGTCGACGATTTCAAAGTAATCCTGTTTCAGCGGATCCTTGAGCACTTCGGCGCGGGCTTTGACTTTGACGGCATACACCGTCTGCAAGTTCTGGTGATCGAAGGCGCGCCACTCTTGCGGGCCCTTGAGTAGCTGGTAACGGTGACCTTCCAGGGCCTTGATCAAGGCCTCGCTGTCCAGGCTCTTGGCCCGCTGCGCGGCGTCGGCCCACTGATAGACGATGCTGTAGGCCGAGGCAGCGGAGCTGGACGGGTACATCGCATAACGCTGGCTGAAGGCGTTGACGAAGGCTTCGCCCTGGGCGGACTTCTCCAGTTTAGGCACGCGCCAGGTCCACGGCTCGGTGCCGAGCACGCCTTGCATCAGGCCGGGGCCGGCTTGCTCGATGATGCTCTGGGTCAGGTTGGGCGCGACTATCTGCATGCGTTCGGTCAGGCCGAGATCCTTGGCGATGCGCATGGCCCGCACCAGATCCTCGCCGAACAGCACCAGTGTCAGTACCTCGGCATCGCTCGCCGCAGCCTGGTTCAGCACATCCATGTAATCGGCCAGGCGCGCGCCGGGGAAGGGCACCTTGAGCCCTGGGTGTTTGCCGGTATCTTCGCTGCCGGTGGTCTGGCGTAGCGAGCTTTCCGTGGTATGGCCCCAGGTGTAGTCGGAGGTCACGTAGAAATAGCGCTTGTCCGGCAGGTGCTTGCTCAGGTACTGGCCGAGCACCCGCGCGCTCATCCAGGCGTTGTTGCACTCGCGGAACAGGTAACGGTGGGCATCTTTGCCGGTGGTGTCGTTGGAATAGGTGAGGGTGCCGAAATACAGCAGGCCATGGGTCGCCGCGCGCTGGCCGGAAGCGATGGCCACCGCGCTGGAGGAGCCGCCGAACAGCATGGCCGCGCCCTCACTGGCCAGCTTGTCGACATTGCGCACGGCTTTCGCCGGGCGCGAGGCGGTATCGCGGCTGGACAGGCGCAACGAGCGCCCGAGCACGCCGCCCTTGGCGTTGAGCTCGTCGATGGCCAGCAAGGCGCCGCGCATCTGGGCCAATCCTTCTTCCTTATAGGGGCCGGTGCGCGGGTAATTGAGGCCGAGGGTGATCGGCTCGGCGGCCTGCGCACAGGCGGTTAATCCAGCCCAAAGGGCCAGGGCGGCAGTCAGTCGTTGCATGGCAGCTTTCCTTGTTCTTGTTGTCGGAACCAGGAGGACTTTTTACGCCCTTAGACTAATTGCCGAGATCGTCTATTGGTCTAACAGACCCTACGCCGTTCTCATTTCAACTGAATAGTCATGTTCGCTCCCGCCACGGCGTCTTCATCGAACCAGCGGCTGGTGACCGTCTTGGTCTCGCTGTAGAAACGTACGGCCTGTTTGCCGTAGGCGTGCAGGTCGCCGTAGAACGAGCCTTTCCAGCCGGTGAAGGAGAAGAACGGCAGCGGCACCGGCACCGGAACGTTGATCCCGACCTGGCCGACTTCCACCGCGTGCTGGTAATGCCGCGCCGCGCCACCGGAACGGGTGAAGATCGAGGTGCCATTGCCATAGGGGCTGGCGTTGACCAGTTCGATTGCCTGCTCCAGGGAGTCGACTGCCATGCACACCAGCACCGGGCCGAAGATTTCCTCGCGGTACAGGCCCATCTTGGTTGTCACCCCACGGAACAGGGTCGGGCCCAGCCAGTTGCCGTTGGGGTAGCCCTCGACCGCACAGTGCGAACCGTCGAGCAGGCACTCGGCGCCTTCCGCCTTGCCCTCGGCGATCAGGCGCAGCACCCGTTGCTTGGCCTGCTGGCTGATCAGCGGACCAAAAGCCGCATGGCCGTCGGTCCAGTAGCCGGGTTGCAGGTCGGCCATCTGCGCCTGCAGCTCATCGATCCACTGCTGCGACTCACCGACGAACACCGCCACGCTGATCGCCATGCAGCGCTGCCCGGCCGCGCCGCAACTGGCGCCGACCAGGTTGCTCAGCACCTGCTGCTTATTGGCGTCGGGCATGATCACCATATGGTTCTTGGCCCCGGCGAAGGCCTGCACGCGCTTGAGGTGGGCGGTGCCGGTGCGGTAGATGTGCTGGCCGACCGACACCGAGCCGACGAAGGAAATGGCACGGATATCCGGGTGAGTGAGCAGGCTGTCGACCACCTCGCGCCCACCATGTAGCACCTGCAACACGCCCTTGGGCGCACCGGCCTCGATAAACAGCTCGGCCAGGCGGTTGGGGGTCATGGGGTCCTGTTCGGACGGCTTGAGGATAAAGGTGTTGCCGGCGGCGATGGCCAGGGGAAACATCCACAGCGGAATCATGGCCGGGAAGTTGAACGGGGTGATGCCGACGCAGACGCCGAGCGGCTGAATCCAGCTGGCGGTATCGATGTCACTGGCCACGTTCTCCATGGTCTCGCCCATCATCAGGCTGGCGATATTGGCCGCCTGTTCGACCACCTCGATGCCGCGCCAGATATCGCCCTTGGCATCGGCCAGGGTCTTGCCGGTTTCCTTGGCGAGGATTTCCGCCAGTTCGTCGTGGTGTTCCTTGAGCAGGTGCTGATAACGCAGCATCAGCCGTGCGCGCTCGGACACCGGCACTTCGCGCCAATTCAGAAAGGCCGCCTTGGCACTGGCGATCGCTGCTTCGATTTCCTCGGCGGTGGCCTTGGGCGCCAGGGCCAGCACTTGCTGGGTCGCCGGGTCAGTGACTTCGATGAATTCGCGGGTACGGCTTTCGCGCCATTCGCCTTCGATCAACTGCGGGAGTGCCTTGCTCATCACGTTCTCCACCTTGGCTCAGCGACAGATCCTAGTGCTCTTAGTGTTATAGCCGGGGAAAGCGCGCTTGTGGATTGACGATCTTGGGCAATGGATGGACGATCTTGGCATTGAGTTGTTGGAGGGAAGATGAACGCTCGGATTGAAACATCGAACTGGCCATTGCCGGCCAACGGCGTGCGCTTTATCACGCCGCCGCGCCTGCGGCGCATCCTGAGTCACCATCCACTGGCCTCTAGCTGCTATCCGCTGGCCCTGGGGTTCTATCCAGACGCGGGCGGACACCGCATGAAGCGGCCGCTTCCGGACGATCACCTGCTGATCTATTGCCGTGCCGGGCAGGGCTGGCTGGAGTCTGGGGATGGACGAATCGCTGTCGCTGGTGGCGATCTGCTGCTGTTGCCCAAGGGTATTCCCCACGCCTATGGCGCGGATCCCGGCAAACCCTGGACGCTGTACTGGGTGCACTTCGATGGCGAGCTGGTGGCGGAGTTCTTGCGCCCATTGGGCAAGGGGCCGATCTGGCGCATCGGCGTGCAACCGCGCCTGCTCGCCGACTTCGATGCACTGCTCAATCTGCGCAAGCAGGGCCTGAACCTGGCGCACTTCATCTATGCTGCCCACCAGTTGCAGGCGCTGCTGGCCTCCCTGGCGGTACTGCCGGCGCGGGCCAAGTTGAAATCGGGGCGGGTGCTGGACGTCGATGCGGTGCAGGCGGTGATGCGCGCCCACCTGCACGGCTCGCTCAACCTCGATGAACTGGCGGCGCAGTTCAAGTTGTCGCGGTTTCACTTCGCCAAGACCTACCGCGCGCTGACCGGCCATGCGCCTATCCAGGCGTTCATCCAGCTGAAAATGGCCCACGCCTGCCGCCTGCTCGACGAAGGCCAGCAGGGCATCCGCCAGGTCGCCGAGCAGTTGGGCTACGAGGACGTCTACTACTTCTCGCGGCTGTTTCGCAAAGTGGTGGGTATGGCGCCCAGTCATTACCGGGCGTTGCATCAGGGCTGAGAGCTTGTGCGGCGGCCGACCGCGAACGCAGCGTCTTCTACACCCGGGCGATGGTCGCCAGGCCGGTGGCGATGATCTTCTCCTCGCCGTGGTTGACGGCAAACACATCGGCGCGGCATACCGCCTGGCGCTTGCCGGCCTTGATCACCTCGCTGCGGCAGATCAGCTTGTCGCCGACGGCTGGGGCCAGCAGGTTGACCTTGTACTCGCTGGTGACTACGTCGCCCACCAGTGAGGCGGCCGCCCAGGCGCAACCGCTGTCGATCATAAAACCGACCACCGCGCCATGGGTGTAACCGTGGTGCTGGCTGAGTTCCGGGCGACTGTGCAGCTGCAGGCTGACCTTGCCGGGGGCGAAGTCCAGCAGTTCGGCGCCGAGCAACTTGGCAAAGGCGGAGTGTTCTAAGGCCTGCTCCAGGCGCTCACGGCTGATGCCGATGGGGTTGTCCATCTGGGGGGCTCCTCTGGGTTGGTTGTCCCAGTTTCGACTGCCTGCCGGGCTGTCGCCATCTGCATCCAGGCGGATGATAAGGGTCTATTCGTCTGCGCCTTGACTTGCCTGTGAGGCTTCTCTAGCGTGCCGGCTTCAATTCGTTGACTCGGGAATCAGGCATGACCTCCGCCGATAACATCAAGCTCGAAGCGGGCTGGAAAGAGGCCCTGCGCGAGGAGTTCGCCAAGCCCTATATGCAGGAGCTGGCCGACTTCCTGCGCCAGGAGAAAACCGCCGGCAAGGAGGTCTATCCGCCCGGTGCGCTGATCTTCAATGCGCTCAACTCCACTCCGCTGGAGCGGGTCAAGGTGGTGATCATCGGCCAGGATCCCTATCACGGCCCGGAGCAGGCCCATGGCCTGTGCTTCTCGGTGCAGCCGGGGGTAGCCACGCCGCCGTCGCTGTTGAATATCTACAAGGAATTGAAGCGCGACCTGAATATCGACATCGCCGGCCATGGCTGCTTGCAGCATTGGGCTGAGCAGGGCGTGCTGTTGCTCAACACCTCGCTGACGGTCGAGCGCGGCATTGCCGGTTCCCATGCGGACAAGGGTTGGGGGGTATTTACCGACCGGGTGATCGAGGTGGTCAGTGAGCAATCTCCACATCTGGTGTTTCTGTTGTGGGGCAAGCATGCGCAGAGCAAGACGCGCCTGATCGACCCGAGCAAACACCTGGTGCTGTGTTCGCCGCATCCCTCGCCGCTGTCGGCCCACCGCGGGTTTATTGGCAACGGTCACTTCAGTCGCTGCAACAAGTTCCTCGTGCAGCACGGCATGCCGCCTATCGACTGGCGCCTGCCTGAACTGTAACCGGAGCGGCACAAAGCTGCCGGGCAAGGTCGTGACGCAGCTCGTGCAGGCGCGCCGTCAGGTGTTCGCGCTGTTTGCGGTCGGCGCTAGCGAGCAGGTCGCTGAACAACTCGGCCAGCGCTTGCCGTGAGCGCGAGTAGGCCGCGCGGTAGCGGGAGTCATGGAACGACTCGCGTTGCTGCAGCAAGCGTGTCAGGCGTGCGGGGAAGTCGGCACTGCGCCGTGCATCGACAGCGGCGCGAAATTCGGTTTGCCAGTGCAGGCGGTTGTCCAGCCACAGCCGATTTTGCTCGCCCGCCGCCTGCGCCCACTGAGCGATACGCGCCTGTTGCGCGTCATTCAGCCGGCCAAACCAGGGGCGCAGGCGCTTGTGCATGCGCGTGGCGCGTTGGCTGATCTGGGTCGCCAGCGGCGGCTCGAGAAATTCCTGACGATCCTCGCGGTTGTCTGCATCGAGCGCGGCATACAGGTCGGCGACTTGGCTGGGGTTGAGACTTCGCAGCAGCGCAATGGCGGTCGGCGTGATTTCGCCCGTGATGCGCTTGAGCGCCAGATCCAACTCGGCGAACTGCTCGCTCAGTTGGGTGGCGCTGGGGTGCGCCTGTGCGAGCAGACCTTCAGTGCCTTGCAGCCAATCGATATACAGCGCTAGCTCGCTGCTGCAGTGCCACTCCAGATGGGCCTGCAGGCGCGGCATGAACCAGGTTTTCTGTGCATGGTTCAGGTTCAGGTAAGCGTTCAGCTGCCAGGGGATCAGCCAGTCGAGGTTGCGATAGGCCAGGTCGACCCGGCTACAGGCGGCCAGCAGCACGCTGAGGGCGATCAGCAGGAGCGGGCTTTTCAGGTGGGGCCAGCGCGGCAGAGTCATGCGGTTTGCCTCGGCGGGGGTGATCTATCGGCGCTTGCGCAGCAATGCCTGGCAACTGCCGCGCGATGGCTTGCACATACGCGAAGGTTAGCGCGCTCGGGCAGGTATTGGGGCGATTGCAATATTCGCTATAAAAAGAGCCCGCGCGAGGCGGGCTAAACGTGGTCGAAATATTCGCTAGCGACGTTGCCACAGCCGGAACAACGGCTCGGCCAGGAACATCACCAGAAACAGACGCAGCACTTGCAACGCGGTGACCAGCGCTACCGACAGGTGCAGGGCTTCGGCGGTCAGACACAGCTCGGTAATACCGCCGGGCATCATGCCGAGCATCAGCGAGTCCTGGTCTTCGCTGGCCAGCCAGCCGAGGCCGTTGGCCAGCAGCGCGGCGCTGAGCATGGCGAGCAGGCTGAACAGCAGAATGCGGGCGAGAAAACCCGGTGCGCTGCGAAAGAAGGCGCGGTCGAAGTGGCAGCCCAGGGCGCAGCCGATCAGCCACTGACCGACTTGGCCGAGTCCGTTCGGCAAGCCGATGTGCAGGTCGAAGCTGACGCTGGCGACGGCGCACACCGTCAGCGGCCCGAGCATCCAGGGGTTGGGTTGTTTGAGCCTTTTCCACAGCAAGGCCAGCAGCGCGCCGGCGGGTAACAGTGCGGCCAGCCAGGGCCAGCTCACCGGCGCAGCCGCTGGCGGTTCGATGGGTGGCAGGCTCCAGGTGAAGATGGCCGGAATCAGCAGCACCACCAGCAACAGGCGCAGGCTGTGCGCCGCCGCAACGCGGGCGACCTGGGCATCATGGCGTTGCGCCAGGTTGACCATTTCGCTGGCACCACCCGGCATGCTGGAAAAGAACGCGGTGGCGCGGTCGACCCCGGAGCGGCGTAACAGCGCGATACCGATCAGGCTGAGCAGCAGGGTCGCCAGGGCGCCAATCAGGATTACGCCGAAATGACCGAGCAACTCGCCCATCACCTCGCTGGTGAAGTGCAGGCCCATGGCGCTGGCGACCAGCCATTGTCCGGTTTGTCGGCCGCCGGGGATTTCCGTGACCAGCCAGCCGCTGCAGCGTGCCGCGATGACCGCCAGCAACGAGCCGATGATCCACGGCAAAGGCCAGCCGATCAGGCTGGCCAGGTAGCCGCCGATCAGACCGATCAGCGGGGTGGCCCAGTAGCGACGCCACTGGGCCAGGGCGCAGAGATCAAGCATTGGCTAGCTGAGAGACGCGCCGCGTACGCCACCAGCGCAGGGCGGGCATCACCAGCATCAGCGCGGTGAGCGCCCACAGGCACAGGCTGATCGGGCTGCTCCAGAGGATGTTGAGGTCGCCGGCCGAAATCGACAGGGCGCGGCGCAGGTTGTCTTCCATCAATTCACCGAGGACGAAGCCGAGGATCAGCGACGACAGCGGGAAATCCAATTTGCGCAAAATATAGCCGAACACGCCGAGGCCAATCATCAGCACCAGGTCGAAAGTGGTGCTGTGTACTGCATAGACACCGACCATGCTGATCGCGGTGATCGCCGGCACCAGCACCCAGTTGGGTACGCTGAGCATGCGCGCGAACAGGCCGACCAGGGGGATGTTCATCACCAGCAGGAGCACGTTGCAGATGAACAGCGAGGCGATCAGGCCCCACACCACATCCGGTTGCTGTTCGAACAACAGCGGGCCGGGCGTGATGTTGTACAGGGTCAGGGCGCCGATCATCACTGCGGTGGTGCCCGAACCCGGGACGCCGAGGGTCAGCATGGGGATCAGCGAGCCGCAGGCCGAGGCGTTGTTGGCCGCTTCCGGCGCGGCCAGGCCGCGCAGGTCGCCTTCGCCGAATGTGCCGCTGGCGCCGGCCATACGCTTCTCGCTCATGTAGGTCATGGCGCTGGCGATAGTCGCGCCGGCGCCCGGCAGCACGCCGATGACAAAGCCGGCAACCGAGCTGCGCACCATGGTCCAGAAGGTGAAGCAGAACTCCTTGAAGTTGAACAATAGGCGGCCGCTGGTCTTCACCGCCTTCTGCCCGCTGTGGGTTTTTTCCAGCATCAACAGCACTTCGCTGACGCTGAAGAAGCCGATCACCACGATGACGAACTGGATGCCGTCGGACAGGCTGACGCTGCCGAAGGTGAACCGGTACACCCCGGTGGTCGAGTCCACGCCGACGGTGGCCAGGGCCAGGCCGATCAGTGCCGCCATCAGGGTCTTCACCGGTTTGTCGCCGACCATGCCGCCGAGGCAGGCGATGGCGAAGATCATCAGCACGAAATACTCGGCCGGGCCGAAGGCCACCGCCCATTTCGCCAGCAGCGGGGCGAACAGCACCACGCCGCAGGTGGCGATGATGCTGCCGACAAAGGAGCTGACCGCCGACAGTGACAAGGCGATCCCGGCCTTGCCCTGGCGCGCTAGCGGGTAGCCGTCGAGGGTGGTCATCACCGCGGCGGCGTCGCCCGGCACGTTGAGCAGGATGGCCGAGATACGTCCGCCGTATTCACAACCGAGGTACACGGCCGCCAGCAGGATCAGGGCGGTTTCCGGCGGCAGGCCGAGGGCGAAGGCCAGCGGCAGCAGCAGGGCCACGCCGTTGATCGGGCCCAGGCCCGGCAGCAGGCCGACAATGGTGCCGACGAAGGCGCCGAACAGCGCCACCAGCAGGTTTTCCGGCCGGGTGGCGACCTCGAAGCCCTGCATCAAGAAATTCAGCGTTTCCATTTTCAGTTCTCCACAAAGGCTTCGAACAGGCCCAGCGGCAGCGGCACGTCCAGCAGGTAATCGAATAAACCGTAGAGCAGCGCGCCCATCAGCACGCCACTGATGGCGCAGGGCAGCAGGCGGCCGGTGAACAGCAGGCCGAGGGCGAAGGTGCACAGGGTGGTGCTAATGATGAACCCCAGGGGTTCGAACAGCAGGGCGTAGGCCAATAGCGTCAGCATGCACAGCAGCGAGCGCAAGGCGCTGGAGCTGTCCAGCTTCTGCTCGAGTACACCGGGCTTGACCAGCAGCCACAGCGAACCGGCAGCCATCAAGGCCAGCAGCAGTAGGGGGTAGGCGCGGGGGCCGACCGGGTCGTAGGCGAAGGGCGCCTGGAAACCCCAGGCAATGACGGCGAGCACGGCGCAGAAAAGCAGCCAGATCGCAGCGAACAGGCGGACGTACATGGCGGTAGTCTCGTGAAAAGGTACAGAGTTGAACGCAGCAAGCGCGATTGCGGGCGCCGGTCAGAGCAGCCCCAGGGCTGCCTGACCGAGCGCGCCGGCGCGTTACTCGCGCATCAGACCGAAGGCATCGGCCAGCACCTTGTAGTCTTCAACCTGCTTGAAGACCAGGGCTTGCAGTTCGTCGCCAGTCACCGACAGCGGCAGCAGGTCGCGTTGCTCACGCAGCTTGGCGAAGTCCTCGCTGGCAAGCAGGGTGTCGAACTGCTGTTTCCACCAGTCGTACTGCTCGTCGCTGACCTCTGGGCCGACATAGAAGCCGCGGATCACCGGCCAGCTGATGTCGTAGCCCTGTTCCTTGGCCGTGGGGATATCGGCCAGCTTGCCTGGCAGGCGCTCGTCGGCGAGTACCGCGAGGATACGTACCTTCTTCGCTTCCAGTTGCGGGGTGACTTCGCCCAGACCGCTGCTGGTCACCTGCACGTGGCCGCCGAGCATGGCGGTAAGGGTTTCGCCGCCGCCTTCGAAGGCGACGTAGCGCAGGTTCTTCGGATCGATGCCGGCCAGGCGGGCGATCAATGCGGTCTGCATCCAGTCCTGGCCACCGATGGTGGCGCCCGCGCCGAAGACGATGCTCGATGGGTCTTTCTTCAGCGCTTCGACCAGGTCGTTGAGCGTCTGGTAGGGCGAGTCGGCGCGCACGGTGATGGCGCCGTAGTCGGTGCCCACCGCCGCCAGCCAGCGCACGCCGGTTTCGTCGTAACGGCCGAACTTGCCCTGGGCCAGGTTGAGCAGGGAGCCGCTGGAGAAGGCGACAATCGTGCCTGGGTCATCGGCGCGCTGGGCGATCACCGCGTTGTAAGCCACCGCGCCGACTCCGCCGGGCATGTAGGTGACACGCATCGGTGCTTTCAGCAGGCCGCTGTCTTTCAGGCCGCTCTGCGCCAGCTTGCAGGTCAGGTCGAAGCCGCCGCCGGGCTTGGCCGGGGCGATGCACTCGGGGCGCTTGGGTTCTGCGGCCAACAGTTGGCCGGCGAAAGCCAGGCAGGCGGTGGCCAGGGCGAGGCGGGTAAAGGCAGTTTTCATGGTTGGTTCCTCTCGATTGTTATTGTGGGTTACCAGATCGGCAGTGTGTAGCCGACGATCACGCGGTTTTCGGTTGCATCGCGGGCGAAGTCGGAACGGAAGTTGGCGTTGCGCAGGCGCACATAGAGGTTCTTCGCCGGGCCGCTCTGCACCACGTACTTGAGTTCGATGTCGCGTTCCCATTCGCTACCGGTGGCAGTGCTGCCAGCGATGCGTGCATCGTCGCCGCTGACGTAACGGGTGAGAAAGCTCAGACCGGGCAACCCAAGTGCGGCGAAGTTGTAGTCGTAGCGGGCCTGCCAGGAGCGTTCGTCGGCGTTGGCGAAGTCGTTGATCTGGACGAAGTTGACCAAGTAGGGATCGCTGCCGTCGAGATAGGCATAGCCGGTGTCACCGCTCATTTTCTGGTAGGCCAGGCTGAGCTTGTGGCCGCTGTGGGCGTAGCTGAGCACGCCGTTGAGTGCGCGGTTATCGACCTTACCGGCGTTGGCCGCGCCCGTGTCGTCGCTGAGCATCAGGCGCAGATCGGCGGCCAGGGTGCCGCCAGCCATGGGATAGCTGGCGAGCAGGTTGAAGAAATTCTGCCGGTAGATGTCGTCCAGCTCGGCATGGAAATAGCGTCCGCTCAATCCCTTGGCGAACTGGTAATCGAGACCGGCCAGGTCCAGGTGATCGGCAGTAATGCCGCCGGGGAAACGGCGGTTCTTGCTGTTGAGCACCAGATCCTCGGAGTTGGTCGAAGCACGGTCGATGACCTTGTCCAGGCGCCCGCCGGTGAAGGTCAGGCCCTCAAACTCAGAAGACGTCAGCAGGCCGCCTTCGAACACCTGGGGCAACAGGCGGCTGTCGCTGGCCTTGACCACCGGTAGTTCGGGCACATGCGAGCCGTAGCGCAGTTCGGTGCTGGAGGCCTTGACCTTGGCGGTCAGGCCCAGGCGGCTGAACTGGTCCGGGGTGCCGCCGTCGTCCTGCACCGGCAACAGGTCGGTGCCGGTACGCCCGCCGCCGGAGTCGAGCTTGACGCCGAGCATGCCCAGGGCGTCGAGGCCAAAGCCGACAGTACCTTCGGTGTAGCCGGACTGGATGTCGAGGAGAAAGCCCTGGCCCCATTCTTCGCGCTTGTTCTGGCCAGTGCCTTCGCGGAAATCACGGTTCAGGTAGATATTGGTCATGCTCAGGCTGGCTTTGCTGTCGTCGACAAACGCGGCCTGGGCGGCAGGAGCGAGCAGTGCGGCGGTTACGGCTAGGCTAAGCAGATGCGCAGGCAGCAGGGCCTGACGGGATGCGAACGGCATCATGTGGTCTCCATTGTTGTTTTTGTCACGGCTGCACACCACTGTGCGGTCCGTTCAGGTAGGTGGATCGAGCCACCTGGGACTGATCCTATGAGGTCAAGCTTTCACCAAGCTTTCAGCTCTGAAAGTTTTTTTGCGGCGGCTGTTCGCCAGCATTTAGACCATTCACAGGGCGCCTCGCGTCTGTAAACTGCGCCACGGACGGCGTGGTCGGTAGCGATTGTCTGACTCGATTCTGGAGGGAGGTGGCGGTGCGAATTCTGCTGGTCGAAGACCATCCGCAACTGGCGGCGAGCGTGGCCCAGGCCCTGAAAAGCGGCGGCTGGACGGTGGATGTGCTGCACGACGGAGTGGCCGCCGACCTGGCCCTGGCCAGCGAGGAGTACGCCCTGGCGATTCTCGATATCGGCTTGCCGCGCCTCGATGGTTTCCAGGTGCTGGCGCGTCTGCGCGCACGCGGCAAAACCTTGCCGGTGCTGATGCTGACCGCCCGTGGTGAGGTTAAGGATCGGGTGCACGGGCTCAACCTCGGTGCCGACGATTACCTGGCCAAACCCTTCGAACTGAGCGAACTGGAGGCGCGGGTCAAGGCGCTGCTACGGCGCAGTGTGCTGGGCGGCGAGCAGCAGCAACGCTGTGGCGAACTGGTCTACGACCTGGCGACCCGGCGCTTCAGTGCGCGGGGAGCAAGCCTCAGCCTGACCGCCCGTGAGCAGGCGGTGCTGGAGGCCATGATCGCCCGGCCAGGGCGGGTGATGAGCAAGGAACAACTGGCCGCCCAGGTGTTTGGCCTGGACGAGGAGGCCAGCGCCGACTCCATCGAGATCTACGTCCATCGCCTGCGCAAGAAGCTCGAGGGCAGTGGCGTGCGCATCGTTACTTTCCGTGGGCTGGGATATTTGTTGGAGGCGGTCGGTGACTGAGGGCTGGAGGCGCGGAATGGCTGAGGTCGGTAGCCTGCGCGGGCGGCTGCTACGGCGTCTGGCGCTGCTGCTGGCACTGATTCTGCTGGTCAGCAGCTTGAGTGCCTATTGGAGTGCCCGGCGCGCCGCCGACACCGCCTATGACCGCACCTTGCTGGCGTCGGCGCGGGCGATTGCCCAGGGCCTGTACACCGACGATGGCAGGCTCAAGGCCAACGTGCCCTATGTCGCCCTGGATACCTTCGCCTACGACAGCGCCGGACGCATCTACTACCAAGTGCTGGATCTGCGCGGGGAGTTGGTCTCCGGTTACGAAGATCTGCCGGCTGCGCCTCCCGGCACACCGCGCACCGACGATTACCCGGCACTGGCGCATTTCTACGATGGCACCTACCGCAACCAGGGCGTACGCATGGTCAGCCTGCTGCAACCGGTCAGCGAGCCACTGCTCAATGGCATCGCCGAGATCCGGGTGGCCGAGACCCTGGGGGCGCGCGAGCGCATGATCCGTGAATTGCTGGTCGGCACGCTGTGGCGCATGGGCTTGCTGGCGTTCAGCGCATTGCTGCTGGTGTGGCTGGCGGTGAGTGCCGCGTTGCGCCCCCTGGAGCTGTTGCGGCGCACCGTGGCCGCGCGCGCCAGTGACGATCTGCGCCCGCTGGCGGATGCCGAACTGCCGCGTGAGCTACGCCCGTTGGTGAATGCCTTGAACCAGTTCAATGACCGTCTGCGCGGCCTGTTCGAGCGCCAGTCGCAATTTATCGCCGATGCCGCTCATGAATTGCGCACGCCCTTGGCGGCGCTCAAGGCGCGGGTCGAACTGGGTCTGCGCGCGCAGGAGCCGGCCGCCTGGCGCAGCACCCTGGAAGAGGCCGCGCAGAACACCGACCGCCTGACCCAGTTGGCCAACCAACTGCTCTCGCTGGCGCGCATCGAAAGCGGGGCGCGGGCGATTGCCGAGGGCGGCGCGCACCGTCTCGATCTCAGCCAGTTGGCCCGTGAGCTGGGCCTGGCGCTGGCGCCCCTGGCCCATGCGCGCGGTATCGCCCTGGCGCTGGAGGCCGAGCAGCCGCTGTGGCTGCGCGGCGAGCCGACCCTGCTCAACGAGCTGTTGTGCAACCTGGTGGATAACGCCCTGGCGCATACCCCGGCCGGTGGCAACGTGATCCTGCGGGTGCTGGCGCCAGGCATCCTCGAGGTCCAGGACGATGGCCCGGGGATCCCTGAGGACGATCACGAACGGGTCTTCGAACGCTTCTATCGGCGCAGTGCACAGGGGGTTGGCAGCGGCTTGGGCCTGGCCATCGTTGGCGAGATTTGCCGCGCCCATCAGGCGCGCATCAGCCTGCATCAGGTACAGCCGCAGGGGTTGCTGGTGCGGGTGGAATTTCTGCTCGAGGACGCCTGATCAATTCGCTATCGCTCTGCTATCGCAAGCCTATGCGGCGGCGAGCAGGCCGCCGCATAGGCTTGCGCTTTACTGCAGCATGCCCATGGCCGCTTCCATGGCCGCGGAGAGATCTTCGTCGTCATTCATGTTCTGGTTCGGGTCCAGGCCGAGCTTGCTGAATGCCGGGATTTGGCTCCAGTCCAGCTGGGTGTAGGGATGTTGGCTGCCCAGGTAGCTCTGCAGGATGGCGACCTGGACGATGTCGACGTAGTCGACCTTGGCGCTGTCGCGGGTGAAGTCCAGGTGCTGGCTCGGCACCATGGCGATCAGTTCCGGGAAGTCCCAGGTGCGCAGAATCTTGTCCCCGATAATTGGATGAATTTGCTCGATCACATGGTTGAGGCTGATTGAATCGGACAGCAGTTCGTTGTGGTCTTCGGCGTAAGTGAGGATCGGCAGTACGCCAATCTGGTGCACCAGGCCGGCCAGGGTCGCCTGGTCCGGCATCAAGCGGGTGTAGTGCTTGCACAGCACGTGACAGATTCCGGCGATTTCCGTGCTTTTGTTCCAGACTTCACGCATTTTGCGGTCGACCACGTCCGAGGTGGCCTGGAACATCTGTTCCATCGCCAAGCCGGTGGCCAGGTTGCAGGTGTAGTTGATGCCCAGGCGGCTGACGGCCATCTGCAGGTCGGTGATTGCCTTGGTGGTGCGCAGCAATGGGCTGTTCACCACCTTGATGATGCGGGCGGTCAGCGCCGCATCGTTGCCGATTACCTTGCTGATCTGCGGAATGCCGATGTCCGGGTTTTCTGCCGCTTCACGGACTTTCAATGCGACTTCCGGCAAGGTAGGCAGTACCAAATCATCGTTGTCGATGGCCTTGATCAGTTCCTGTTGGACTTTTTCGGCAAGTTTGCTCATGGGGCAGATCTCTTCGGTAATCGGCTGCAGGTGCAGTGTGGTTAGCGCTGGATTTCGAGGTTGCTGTCCAGGGTGTAGGGCAGGTCTAGCAGTCTGAGCGGCAGGCCGTGCGGCGTACCGAGGTGAATGCGTCCGTCGCTGACCGCGTCCTCCAACAATACGGCGAGCAGCTCGAAGCCGCTGTCGCTTTGCGCGGCCAGCACCACTTCACCGACGCTGCCGTTGCGCTCGGGGGTAAACAGTTCGAGTGCCGGCGCGGGTAGGTGCTCGCCGTCCACTGCCAGGCGATACAGGCGGCGCTTGAGTTTGCCGAGGTACTGCATGCGTGCGACGATTTCCTGGCCGGTGTAGCAGCCCTTCTTGAAACTGACAGCGCCCAATGCCTGCAGATTGAGCATTTGCGGGATGAACAGCTCGCGAGTGGGGCCGAGCACCTGGCCGATGCCGGCGCGCACCTGGGCCAGCAGCCATTGATTCAGTGGGGCGTGCGCCAGCTGTGCAGCCAGGTGGGCGTGCAGGCTGTCGTGCTGGGCCGCTGGTGCCCAGAGTTCGGCGCGGCCGTCGCTCAGGCGCAGCGCCAGCAGGTCGTTGGCCCGCGCCACGCTGTCGGCGTGGCGGGGCAGGTCGAGGCCGAGGCTGGCCAGCGCGGCGTCGCCGTCATGCAGGCCGAAACGTACCCAGGCAGCGCTTTCGTCGATCAGCTTGGACTTGCTGAATGCCGCGTATTTCTGCAAGTCGAGTAGTTGCGACTCGACCAGCTCGCTGGCCATTGCCAGCAGGAAGCCGTCGGCCACGCTGACAATCCGGAAGCTCGACAGCATGCGGCCTTTCGGGGTGCAGCGCGCACCGAGGCTGGAGCTGACATCGCTCAGGTAGTTGAGGTTGCAGGTCAGTTGGCCCTGGAGGAGTTTGCTCGCATCAGGACCGCGAACGGCGAGAATGCCTTCGTGGCTGAGAGTGGAGAAAAACGCGGAATCGGCCATAGGGATAAACAATCGCTGGATGAAAGTGAGGGCATCATCATAAAAGCAGCCACAAGTCTCAAGCTACAGGCTTTGCGTAAAAGCCGAGAAATAGCTTGAGTAGGGCTGGGTTCGAACCGTCCAGGATTGGCTTGTAGCTTGTGGCTGACTGTTATACTGCGCCGCTTTATCCCTGCCAGGCTCTATCAAGGAACCGCCCCATGGTCGATTCGACAGAACTCAATCGCCTTTACTGGCACAGCCGTCGCGGCATGCTGGAGCTGGATGTACTGCTGGTGCCATTCGTCAAGGAGGTTTATCCAACCCTCGATGCCGAAGATCGCGAGCGTTACCGCAAGCTGCTCGAGTGTGAAGATCAGGATATGTTCGGTTGGTTCATGCAGCGGGCCGAGTCTGAAGATGCCGACCTGCAGCGCATGGTTCGCATGATTCTGGACCGTGTCCAGCCCAAGTGACAGCTTCGAGTGCCGCTGGCAGCCGTCGCGGCGCTTGCTGCTGCTCTACGGGTTGGTTCAGGCGCTAGCGCTGCTCAGCTTGTCGCTTGTCGCGATGCCGCTGTGGGCGCTGTCGCTGGGCGTCGTCCTGTGTCTGGGGCATGCCGCCTGGGTATTGCCGCGGCATATCCTGCTGAGTGCGCCGCAGGCGTTCGGCGGGCTGCGTTGCACGGCCGATGGTTGGCAGCTGTGGAGTACTGCTGGCGGCTGGCAGGCAATCCAGTTGCGCCCCGACAGTCTGGCGTTGCCGTTGGTCGTGGTGCTGCGCTTTAGTCTGGCGGGCGAGCGCCGGGTGCGCGGCCTGTGTATCCCGCATGATGGCATGCCGCGAGATATGCACAGGCGCTTGCGTGTGCGCCTGAAATTCAGTCGGCGTAGATGGGTGGCTGCAGAATAGTGTCTTTGGCCACGGGCAACTGCTGCGGGTAGTCCAGGGTGTAGTGCAGGCCGCGAGACTCCTTGCGCTGCATGGCCGAACGGATCATCAGTTCGGCCACCTGCGCCAGGTTTCTGAGTTCGATCAGGTCGCGGCTGACCTTGTAGTTACTGTAGAACTCGTCGATCTCATCCAGTAACAAGCGCACCCGATGTTCGGCGCGTTGCAGGCGCTTGTTGGTGCGCACGATGCCGACGTAGTCCCACATGAAGCGCCGCAGTTCATCCCAGTTGTGCGCGATGATCACGTCTTCATCCGAGTCGGTCACCTGGCTGGCATCCCAGGTCGGCAGGTTGGTCGGCGCACTCACCTCATCCAGTTTCTGCATGATGTCGGCCGCCGCCGAGCGGGCGTAGACGAAGCACTCCAGCAGCGAGTTGCTGGCCATGCGGTTGGCACCGTGCAAACCGGTAAAACTGGTTTCACCAATGGCGTACAGGCCCGGTACATCGGTGTGTCCGCTCTGGTCGACGACTACGCCGCCGCAGGTGTAGTGCGCGGCTGGCACGACCGGAATCGGCTCGCGGGTGATGTCGATGCCGAAGTCGAGGCAGCGTTCATAGACGGTGGGGAAGTGCGTTTTGATGAAATCGGCCGGCTTGTGGCTGATGTCCAGGTACACGCAATCCACGCCGAGGCGCTTCATTTCGTGGTCGATGGCGCGGGCCACGATGTCGCGTGGGGCCAGTTCGGCGCGGGCATCGAAGCGCTGCATGAAACGTTGACCATTGGGCAGTTTGAGCAGCGCACCTTCGCCGCGCAGGGCTTCGGTGACCAGAAAGCTTTTGGCCTGCGGGTGGTACAGGCAGGTCGGGTGGAACTGGTTGAACTCCAGGTTGCCGACCCGGCAGCCGGCGCGCCAGGCCATGGCGATGCCGTCGCCGCAGGCGCCATCCGGGTTGCTGGTGTACAGATATACCTTGGCCGCGCCGCCGGTGGCGAGGATGACGAAGCGCGCGCCATAGGTGTCAACCTCGCCGCTGGCACGATTGAGCACATAGGCGCCCAGACAGCGTTCGCCAGCCAGATCGAGTTTGCGGGCGGTTATCAGGTCAACCGCCACGTGCTGCTCGAGCATTTCGATGTTGGACCGCAGCTTGGCCTGCTCGAGCAGGGTCTTGAAGATCGCCGCGCCGGTTGCGTCGGCGGCGTGGATGATGCGTCGATGGCTGTGACCGCCTTCGCGGGTCAGGTGAAACTCGAAGCCGCCGTCTTCGCGGGCAGTCTGATCGTCGCGGGTGAAGGGCACACCCTGGTCGATCAGCCATTGAATCGCTTCGCGGCTGTGCTCCACGGTGAAGCGCACCGCCTCTTCGCGGCACAGGCCGGCACCGGAATTGAGGGTGTCGTCGACATGTGACTCGACGGTATCCATGTCGTCCAGCACTGCTGCCACGCCACCTTGGGCCCAGTAAGTCGAGCCATTGGCCAGATTGCCCTTGCTCAGCACGGCAATACGCAGGTGCTCGGGCAGGGTCAGCGCCAGGGTCAGGCCGGCGGCCCCGCTGCCGATGACCAGAACGTCGTGTTGGTAGTGTTGGCTCATGTCGTGATTCCGCAAGTAAGCGGCCCCTAGTATATAGAGGGGGCGGGCGGCACAATAGCCGGCTTATGACCTACTGTGGCACTGGGGAACTTTCTTAGTCTTTCAGGTTCCATAAAGGGTCGCCCGTAGAGGACAGTGCTTATTTGACGGGGGTGCGTTGAAGGCTTTCAACAGCTTTCAATCGCCGGCAGATGAGTGGTCTAAGACTATTTGCGCAGCAGGGCTTACAGGCCGTTGCTGCGTCACTCCGTGCAGGACATAAAGCGTTCTGCAGGAAGCTTGTTTGGAGGGGAGAACTTTTGCGCAACGTCCGGGTCTATCTTGGCAAGTCGATTGATTGGTTGGCGGCGCACTCCTTCGGACTCAATGAGGAGTGTTGATGCTAGCTCAGGAAGAAGATCAGCAGTTGGTCGAGCGCGTGCAGCGTGGTGACAAGCGTGCATTTGATTTGTTGGTGTTGAAATACCAGCACAAGATTCTTGGGTTAATCGTGCGTTTCGTGCATGACACCCATGAAGCGCAAGACGTGGCGCAGGAAGCTTTCATCAAGGCTTACCGAGCGCTGGGGAATTTTCGCGGTGACAGTGCGTTCTATACGTGGCTGTACCGCATTGCCATCAATACGGCGAAGAATCATCTGGTGTCGCGCGGTCGGCGGCCGCCAGAGAGCGATGTCAGTGCTGAGGATGCGGAGTTCTATGATGGCGATCACGCCCTCAAGGATATCGAGTCGCCAGAGCGAGCGTTGCTGCGGGATGAAATCGAAGCCACCGTGCATCGGGCCATCCAGCAATTACCAGAAGATTTGCGCACCGCCCTAACCTTGCGCGAATTTGATGGTCTGAGTTACGAGGACATTGCGAGCGTCATGCAGTGTCCGGTCGGTACTGTGCGATCGCGAATTTTTCGGGCTCGTGAGGCCGTAGATAAATCCTTGCAACCTCTGTTGCAGGAAAGTTAAGACAGCGGCGACAGCCAAGAGAGGAACGCCATGAGTCGTGAAGCCCTGCAGGAATCGCTGTCCGCAGTGATGGATAACGAAGCGGACGAAATGGAACTGCGGCGCGTGCTCAGTGCGAGCGACGATGCCGAATTGCGTGCAACTTGGTCGCGGTATCAGATTGCTCGTGCAGTGATGCACAAAGAGCTGCTGGAGCCGCGTCTGGATATTGCTGCTGCTGTGTCTGCGGCGCTGGCCGACGAAGCCTTGCCGGTGCAGAGCAAGACCGTCGTTCGCGGCCCGTGGCGTTCAGTTGGTCGTTTCGCCGTAGCCGCTTCTGTTACGGTTGCCGTCCTGGCTGGTGTGCGCTTGTATAATCAGGATGAAGTTGCCAGTACACAATTGGCGCAGCAGGCTGCTCAGCCGGCCATGAGCGCTCCTCAAGCGCAGGGCCCAGCCATGCTGGCGGGTTTCAGTACTGCGGGAGAGCAACAAGGTGTGGCTGAACCTGCCAGTGAGGGCGCGCCCGGCTGGCATGACAAGCGTCTGTCGGATTATTTGCGCCAGCATGCTCAGCAAGCGGCCATGAATGCCAATGAAAGCGCGCTGCCTTATGCTCGCGCTGCAAGTCTGGAAAGCCGCTAAGGAGGCGCATGCGCTTTATTCCCGTCATCTCTTTGTTGTTCGGTAGTTGGCTTGCATTACCTGCTGTCGCTGCCGAGACGCAAGATTGGCTTGAGCGAATGGCTGATGCTGGCCAAAGCCAAAGCTTTCAAGGCACATTCGTTTATGAGCGTAACGGCAGCTTCTCTACCCACCGTATTTGGCATCGGGTGGATGAGGCTGGCGTGGTGCGTGAGCGATTATTGCAGTTGGATGGGGCGGAGCAGGAAGTGCTGCGTGTCGATGGCCGCACCCAGTGCGTCAGCGGTGCCTTGGTCGGCCAGGTCGATGACTATCAGGCGTGGTCGGCGCACGACCTGAGTAGCCAGCGACTGCTTGAGTCTTATGATCTGCGGGTCATCGGCAAGTCGCGTGTGGCGGGGCGTGCGGCTGTGGTGCTGGCACTGTCGCCGCGCGACCAGCACCGCTATGGCGTTGAGTTGCACCTGGATCGGGAAAGCGCTCTGCCGTTGAAGTCCCTGTTACTGAATGACAAGGGACAGTTGCTCGAACGCTTTCAGTTCACCCAACTCGATGTTGCCACGTTGCCTACTGACCAGGAGCTGCAGTCTGGAGCGGGTTGTCAGCCGGTAACCGCCAGCAAGGCGGCGGCTGAGGTTGTCGAGGCCTGGCGTTCCGACTGGCTGCCGCCAGGTTTCACCTTGAGTCGGGTGGCCGAACGTCGCAACGAAACTACCAATGAGCAAGTCGCCAGCCTGGTTTATTTCGACGGCTTGGCGCGTTTTTCGGTGTTCGTTGAGCCCTTGCATGGCGTCATGGCCGAAGATGCGCGCAGTCAGATTGGCCCGACTGCAGCGGTTTCGCGGCGTCTGACGACCGCTGATGGCGATGTGATGGTGACGGTGGTCGGTGAAATTCCGCTGGGCACGGCGGAGCGCGTCGCCTTGTCGATGCGCGCCATAGAGGGGCAGGCTATACAATGATCGAGGAGCAGGGGCGAGTCGTGGCTGTCGAGCCGGGCGCTGTCTGGGTCGAGACCCTGCGTAAAAGCACCTGTTCCAGCTGCTCGGTGAGCGCTGGTTGCGGTCATGGTGTGCTCGACAAGTTGGGCGCCAGTGGGCGTCTGGGCTATGTTCGAGCACTCTGTGAGCTGCAGTTGAACGTGGGTGATGCGGTGGTGATTGGCGTGCGCGAGGAATTGCTGGTGCGCGGTTCGTTACTGGTTTATCTGCTGCCTTTGATCGGCTTGTTCAGCGCGGCATTGCTGGCCGACCAGCTGACCTTGAGTGAGCCTTTGGTGATCCTGTCTGCCTTTGTCGGTTTGTTCGTGGCCTGGTTGACGGTGCGCTGGCACAGCAGTCGCACGGCCGATGATCCGGCATTGCAGCCGGTTGTCATGCGTGCTTTGCTCGCCGGATCTGCTGCAGCGTTTTGAGCTTTTTGCTCGTTTTCGATGGGGAGTTGTATATCGATGCCTAGCCTGAAATCGTCTTTCTCTGCCTTGCTCGCTTTACTGCTCTTGGGGCAGGCGGTGGTTGCACAGGCAAGCTTGCCGGACTTTACCGAGTTGGTCGAAGAGGCTGCGCCAGCGGTAGTCAATATCAGCACTCGGCAGAAAATACCGGAGCGTGTGGCCGGCGCTGGCGAATTGGCGATCCCCGATCTTGAAGGCCTGCCTCCGATCTTTCGCGAGTTCTTCGAGCGCAATATCCCTCGGGTTCCGCGCACGCCAAACGGTGGTCGCCAGCGTGAGGCGCAATCGCTGGGTTCCGGCTTCATTATCTCCGCCGATGGTTATGTGCTGACCAATAATCATGTGATCGCCGGTGCCGATGAAATCATCGTGCGCCTGCCTGATCGCAGTGAGCTGGAAGCCAAGCTGATTGGTGCCGATCCGCGTAGTGATGTGGCCCTGCTCAAGATCGAGGGCGAGAATCTGCCGACGGTCAGGCTGGGCAAGTCCGAGGATCTGAAAGTCGGCGAATGGGTGCTGGCCATCGGCTCGCCCTTCGGCTTCGATCATTCGGTGACCGCCGGTATCGTCAGCGCCAAGGGCCGCAGTCTGCCGAATGAAAGCTATGTGCCGTTCATCCAGACCGATGTGGCGATCAATCCGGGTAACTCTGGTGGCCCGCTGTTCAACCTGGCGGGTGAAGTGGTGGGTATCAATTCGCAGATATTCACCCGTTCCGGGGGCTTCATGGGCTTGTCCTTCGCCATTCCAATGAGCGTTGCCCTGGAAGTGGTCGAGCAGCTGAAGGTCGATGGCAAGGTCAGTCGCGGCTGGTTGGGCGTGGTGATTCAGGAAGTGAACAAGGACCTGGCCGAGTCATTCGGCCTGGATAAACCGGCAGGTGCGCTGGTTGCCCAGGTGCTGGAAGGTGGTCCTGCAGCCAAGGGCGGCTTGCAGGTTGGTGATGTAATTCTCAGCATAAATGACGCGCCGATCGTCATGTCGGGGGATCTGCCGCATCTGGTGGGGCGCCTGAAGCCAGGTAGCCAGGCTGAGCTGGATGTGGTGCGTGACGGCGCGCGGCAGAAGCTCAAGTTGACTATTGGTGCTTTGCCGGAAGACGGCGAGACCTTGGGCGGCGCGGCTGGGCCTGGGGTGGAGCGCAGCAGTAATCGACTCGGCGTCAAGGTGGTCGAGTTGACGGTCGAACAGCAGAAAGGCCTCGATTTGAAAGGCGGTGTGGTGATCACCGAAGTGCTTGACGGCCCCGCGGCTCTGATTGGCCTGCGTCCGGGTGATGTGATCACCCATTTGAATAATCAGGCCATCGACTCGGCGAAAACCTTTACCCGGGTGGCCAAGGCGCTGCCGAAAAACCGCTCTGTCTCAATGCGCGTGCTGCGCCAGGGGCGCGCCAGCTTCATTACCTTCAAGTTGGCGGAGTGAGTTCGGTACGGATTGCCGGCTGCCTCTGCGCCGCGAATGGGCTGCCCCGGACTTGATACAACGCTGGGTGCGACAGGCAGACATGAACAAGGGCGATTTCGATCGCCCTTGTTCATGTCTGCCGATTGGTGCCTGGGCGTGACGGCTGCGGCGCCAATCGGGTACACTTCACGGCTATTTTCGGCGGGCTGCCGCCTGCGACCTTTTCGAGTGTTGTCCTGTGAGTGACCTAAGTCATATCCGCAATTTCTCCATCATCGCCCACATCGATCATGGCAAGTCCACCCTGGCCGATCGTTTTATCCAGATGTGTGGCGGCCTGGCCGATCGTGAAATGGAAGCCCAGGTCCTGGATTCCATGGACCTTGAACGTGAGCGCGGGATTACCATCAAGGCTCATAGCGTGACCCTGTATTACAAGGCTCGCGACGGCAAGACCTACCAGTTGAACTTCATCGACACGCCCGGTCACGTCGACTTTACCTATGAGGTCAGTCGTTCCCTGGCGGCCTGTGAAGGCGCGCTGCTGGTGGTCGATGCCGGTCAGGGTGTCGAGGCGCAATCGGTCGCCAACTGCTACACCGCCATCGAGCAAGGCCTCGAAGTCATGCCGGTGTTGAACAAGATCGACCTGCCGCAGGCCGACCCGGATCGGGTCAAGGAAGAAATCGAGAAAATCATCGGCATCGACGCCACCGATGCCGTGACCTGCAGTGCCAAGACCGGCCTGGGTGTCGACGAAGTGCTCGAGCGTCTGGTGCACACCATTCCCGCGCCGACCGGTGATATCGAGGCGCCCTTGCAGGCGTTGATCATCGACTCCTGGTTCGACAACTACCTGGGGGTGGTTTCCCTGGTGCGCGTGCGTCATGGGCGGATCAAGAAAGGTGACAAGGTGCTGGTGAAGTCCACCGGCAAGATTCACCTGGTCGACAGCGTTGGCGTATTCAACCCCAAGCACAGCGCCACGGCTGACCTCAAGGCCGGTGAAGTGGGCTTCATCATTGCCGGTATCAAGGACATTTTCGGTGCGCCCGTGGGCGATACCCTGACTTTGAGTTCTACCCCCGACGTCGACATGTTGCCCGGCTTCAAGCGCATACAACCGCAGGTCTATGCCGGCCTGTTCCCGGTTAGCTCCGATGACTTCGAGGATTTTCGCGAAGCCCTGCAAAAACTCACGCTGAACGACTCGTCCTTGCAGTACACCCCGGAAAGCTCCGATGCCCTGGGCTTCGGTTTCCGCTGCGGTTTCCTCGGTATGTTGCATATGGAAATCATCCAGGAGCGCCTGGAGCGCGAGTACGACCTGGATCTGATTACCACTGCCCCGACGGTTATTTTCGAGTTGCTGCTCAAGACGGGTGAAACGGTTTACATCGATAACCCGTCCAAGCTGCCCGATCCGTCGACTATCGAAGACATGCGTGAGCCGATCGTGCGGGCCAATATCCTGGTGCCGCAGGAACATCTGGGTAACGTCATCACCCTGTGCATCGAGAAGCGTGGCATACAGCACGACATGCTGTTTCTCGGTTCCCAGGTACAAGTGACCTATGACCTGCCGATGAACGAAGTGGTCCTGGATTTCTTCGACCGCCTGAAGTCGACCAGTCGTGGCTATGCTTCGCTGGACTACCACTTCGATCGTTATCAGTCGGCTAATCTGGTCAAACTTGACGTATTGATCAACACTGAAAAAGTCGACGCCCTAGCGTTGATCGTGCACCGTGACAACGCGCACTACAAAGGTCGTGCGTTGACCGAGAAGATGAAAGAGCTGATTCCTCGGCAGATGTTCGATGTGGCAATCCAGGCCGCCATTGGCGGGCAGATTGTCGCGCGAACTACTGTAAAGGCGCTCAGAAAGAACGTGCTGGCCAAGTGTTACGGTGGTGACGTGAGCCGTAAACGCAAATTGCTGGAAAAGCAGAAGGCCGGTAAGAAAAGGATGAAGCAGGTCGGTAACGTGGAAATTCCACAAGAAGCCTTCCTTGCTGTGCTCAGGTTGGATAGTTAGATCCTATGTCGCTAAATTTCCCGCTGTTGCTGGTAATCGCTGTCGCCGTTTGTGGTGCGCTGGCACTCTTCGATTTGATCTTTCTGGCCCCGCGCCGCCGTACGGCTATTGGTAATTACCAGGGTCAGGTCAACCAGCCTGACGAGGCCGTAGTCGAACGCCTGAACAAAGAGCCATTGCTGGTGGAGTACGGTAAATCGTTCTTCCCGGTGCTGGCGATCGTGCTGGTGCTGCGTTCCTTTCTGGTCGAGCCGTTCCAGATCCCGTCCGGCTCGATGAAACCAACCCTGGAAGTGGGTGATTTCATTCTGGTCAACAAGTTCGCCTACGGCATTCGCCTGCCGGTGCTGGATATCAAGGTCATTGACGTGGATGACCCGCAGCGCGGCGATGTCATGGTGTTTCGTTACCCGAGCGACCCGAACATCAATTACATCAAGCGCGTGGTGGGTTTGGCTGGCGATCGTATTCGTTACACCACTGACAAGCGCCTGTTCCTCAACGATCAGCTGGTAGCCCAGCAATTGCTCGGCGAAGAGCCAGGCAGTCTCGGTAGCGTGGCCCTCTATGAGGAGCAGCTGGGTGAGGCCGAGCACCTGATTCGCAAGGAAATGAATCGTTATCGGGCCGAGCCAGGGCGCGAGTGGGTGGTGCCGCAAGGGTATTACTTCATGATGGGCGACAACCGCGACAACTCCAATGACAGCCGTTACTGGAACGATCCGGCCATTCCCCAACCATTACTGGGCATGGTGCCCGATCAGAATATCGTCGGCAAAGCGTTCGCCATCTGGATGAGCTGGCCTGACCCGAAGCTACACAACCTGCCGAATTTCTCTCGCGTCGGTTTGATTCACTGACGTTTCGCGTTTTTTGCGGCGCTGTTCAATACGGCGTCGCCGGCTATATATAGTCTTAGCTCGCTGAGCACTCACATTGGTCGAACTTGGGGGCAAACATGACATTTGCACGTTCGCAGAAAGGCTTGTCGATACTGAGCTGGTTGATGGTACTGGCGGTTGTGGCGTTCTTCGCCAGCACGGCATTCAAGATGCTGCCGCATTACCTCGACTATATGTCGATGGAAAAAATCATCACCTCGGTGGAAACGGATCAAACCATGGATATCCGCACGGTCGGCGCTTTCTATGGCCATGTTAGCAAGGGCATGGAGATCAACAGCATTCGCGACCTGGATCTGAAAGAAGCCTTGAAAGTGAAAATCGAGAACAACGAGTTTCGGGCGCATCTGAAGTATGAAAAGCGCGAGCCACTGATCGAGAATCTCGATCTGGTGGTGCGGTTCGACAAAGAATATCGCGTGCGCATGCCGTGAGTGCTTCGTTAGCTCGTCTCGAGCGTCAGCTCGGCTATACCTTCAAAGATCAGGACCTGATGGTGCTGGCGCTGACCCACCGCAGTTTTGCCGGGCTCAACAATGAGCGCCTGGAGTTCCTCGGTGATGCCATCCTCAACTTCGTCGCCGGCGAGGTGCTGTTCCAGCGCTTCCCCCTGGCACGCGAAGGTCAGTTGTCGCGTTTGCGCGCGCGCCTGGTCAAGGGCGAGACCCTGGCCATCCTGGCCCGCGGTTTTAATCTGGGTGATTACCTGCGGCTCGGCTCGGGCGAGTTGAAAAGTGGCGGCTTCCGCCGTGAATCGATTCTCGCCGATGCCCTCGAAGCGCTGATCGGCGCCATCTACCTGGATGCGGGGATGGACGCCGCGCGCGAGCGCGTGGTCGCCTGGCTGACCAATGAACTGGAAAGTTTGACTCTGGTCGATACCAACAAGGATCCGAAAACCCGTTTGCAGGAGTTTCTGCAATCGCGTGCCTGCGAGTTGCCGCGCTATGACGTGGTGGATATCCAGGGCGATCCGCATTGCCGGACATTCGTTGTCGAATGCCAGATTTCCTTACTGAATGACAAAACCCTGGGTCAGGGTGCCAGCCGTCGCATCGCCGAACAGGTCGCTGCAGCCGCCGCCTTGATTGCCCTGGGTGTGGAGAATGGTCATGACTGATACACCCGTTACACGCTGTGGCTATGTCGCCATTGTTGGCCGGCCCAACGTGGGTAAGTCGACCCTGCTCAACCACATCCTCGGACAGAAGCTGGCGATCACCTCGCGCAAGCCGCAGACCACCCGGCACAACATGCTCGGGATCAAGACCGAAGGCGCTGTGCAGGCGATCTATGTGGATACCCCTGGCCTGCACAAGAACAACGAGAAAGCCCTCAATCGGTACATGAACAAGAATGCCTCGTCGGCGTTGAAAGATGTCGACGTGGTGATTTTCGTGGTCGACCGTACCCGTTGGACCGACGAGGACCAGCTGGTTCTGGAGCGTATACAGTACGTGCAGGGGCCGGTGATCCTGGCGATCAATAAGACCGACCGCCTCGAAGACAAGGCCGATCTGATGCCGCATCTCGAGTGGCTGGCGACCCAGTTGCCTAACGCCGAGATAGTCCCGGTCTCCGCCCAGCACGGGCATAACCTCGAGACCCTGGAAAAACTGGTGGGTGAGCGCCTGCCCGAGGGCGTGCACTTCTTCCCGGAAGACCAGGTCACCGACCGCTCCAGCCGTTTCTTCGCCGCCGAACTGGTGCGCGAGAAGATCATGCGCCAGCTGGGCGCCGAGCTGCCGTACCAGATCACCGTGGAAATCGAAGAGTTCAAGCGCGACGGGCGGATTCTGCATATCCATGCGCTGATTCTGGTCGAGCGTGACGGTCAGAAGAAAATCATCATTGGCGACAAGGGCGAGCGGATCAAACGCATCGGCCAGGATGCGCGCAAGGACATGGAGGTGATGTTCGACTCCAAGGTCATGCTCAACCTCTGGGTCAAAGTCAAAGGTGGTTGGTCGGACGATGAGCGCGCCTTGCGTTCGCTGGGTTACGACAACATTTAAGCTGCGCGCGGGCGCAGCCTAGCGCCCGCCATGCCGAGTAAACACCCGCCATGCTCCCGGTCAGCCAGCCAGCCTATGTTTTGCACAGCCGTGCTTACCGCGAGAGCAGTGCGCTGGTGGACTTCCTCACCCCGCAAGGCCGCCTGCGTGCGGTATTGCGGGGCGCGCGGGGCAAGGCCGGTACCCTAGCGCGTCCTTTCGTGCCGCTGGAAGTGGAGTTGCGCGGGCGCGGTGAGCTGAAGAACGTCAGCCGTCTCGAAGCCGCCGGTATCCCCAATCTGTTGCACGGCCAGGCCCTGTTCAGTGGTCTCTATCTGAATGAACTGCTGATCCGCCTGCTGCCGGAGCAAGACCCACACCCGGCGACTTTCGAACACTACGCCATGACCGTTCTGGCGCTGGCCCAGGGCCGTGCGCTGGAGCCCTTGCTGCGTTCTTTTGAATGGCGTTTGCTCGACGAGCTGGGCTATGGTTTCGCCCTCAATGAGGACCGGCTTGGCCAGCCAATCGTCGCGACGGGCCTCTATCGCCTGCAGGCCGATGCTGGCCTGGAAGCAGTCGGCCAGTTGCAGCCAGGCGTGTTCCATGGCTGTGAGTTACTGGCCATGGCCGAGGCCGACTGGACCGCTCCGGGCGCTCTGGCTGCGGCCAAGCGCCTGATGCGCCAAGCCCTGGCGCCCCATCTAGGCGGTCGACCACTGGTCAGCCGCGAACTCTTCATGACGCTCAAGGAGCCACCACGTGACTGACGCTAACCGTATTCTGCTGGGTGTGAACATCGACCATGTGGCGACCCTGCGCCAGGCCCGGGGTACCCGTTACCCGGATCCGGTCAAGGCCGCGCTGGACGCCGAAGAGGCGGGTGCAGATGGCATCACCGTGCACCTGCGCGAAGACCGTCGGCACATCCAGGAGCGTGACGTGCGTGTGCTCAAGGAGGTCATGCAGACGCGCATGAACTTCGAAATGGGCGTCACCGAAGAAATGCTCGCGTTCGCCGAAAGCATTCGTCCCGAGCACGTCTGCCTGGTGCCGGAAACCCGCCAGGAGCTGACCACAGAGGGTGGCCTGGACGTAGCCGGGCAAGAAGCGCGGATTCGCGCCGCGATTGAGCGCCTGAGCAGGATCGGCTGCGAAGTCTCGCTGTTCATCGACCCGGACCCACGGCAGATCGACGCCTCGAAGCGCGTCGGAGCCCCAGCGATCGAGTTGCATACCGGGCGTTATGCCGATGCCAGTACGCCGGCCGAAACGGCCAAGGAGTTGGCGCGGATTCGCGACGGCGTTGCCTGCGGCCTGGCCCATGGCCTGATCGTCAATGCCGGCCACGGCCTGCATTACCACAACGTCGAGGCGGTGGCGGCGATTGCCGGAATCAACGAACTGAACATCGGCCATGCCCTGGTCGCGCATGCCCTGTTCGTCGGTTTCAAGCAGGCTGTAGCGGAGATGAAGCAGTTGATCGTTGCGGCAGCCAATCGCTAGCTCATGGATGTGGACTGACGCGTTCGCGCGTACTCGCGAAGCAGTACACCGTTGCTGCTGGTAAGGGTGGACTGTTCGCTGCGCTCCTGAGTCCACCCTACGACTTGAATGATTCAGCCCACCCCCGGCACGAATGAACGCCGCCAATCACGGCTTACGAGCGATCAGCACGGCGCGGGTCGGTGCCGGCAGGCCTTCGAGGGTGCGGCTGTGGTCGGCTGGGTCGAGGAACTCCGGCAGCGACTGGAAGCGCATCCACTCGGTCGCACGCTGCTCCTGCACCGAGGTGGTGTTGACGTCCACGCAGCGCACATCGACGAAGCCGGCGCGGCGCAACCACAGTTCCAGGGCCGGTACCGAGGGCAGGAACCAGACGTTGCGCATCTGCGCGTAACGGTCTTCGGGTATCAGCACCTGCTGGGCATCACCTTCCACCACCAGGGTTTCCAGCACCAGTTCGCCGCCCTTGACCAGGCAGTCCTTCAAGTCCAGCAAGTGATCGATCGGCGAGCGCCGGTGATAGAGCACGCCCATGGAAAACACCGTGTCGAAACCTTGCAGCTTGCCCGGCAGTTCTTCGAAGGCCAGCGGCAGGTGCCAGGCTGCCAGCTCGGGCAGGTAGTGCTTGATCGCCAGGAACTGGCAGAGGAACAGCCAGTTGGGGTCGATGCCGACCACGCTGTCGGCGCCGGCACCGAGCATGCGCCACATGTAGTAGCCGTTACCGCAACCGACATCCAGCACACGCTTGCCGGCCAGGTCGAGGTAGGGCGCCACGCGCTGCCACTTCCAGTCCGAGCGCCATTCGGTATCGACATGCACGCCGAACAGCTCGAATGGGCCTTTGCGCCAGGGGATCAACCCTTGCAGCGCGGTTTGCAGTTCGGCGCGGGCGCTGTCATCACAGGCGCCGCCGAAGGTGAAGGCAGTCAACAGCTCCAATTGTTCGACGTTCAGCGCAGGCAAGGCCTGAACGGCGCCGTACCAGCGCTGCAGGTCGCCATGGCCGATGGCCAGTTTGGCGTCGATCTGTCCGGGCAGGCCGGCTGCCCAGTCTTGCAGTGGGGTTCCCGCCAGCGCAGCTTGCAGGGCGTCGAGGTCGAGGCGGTTGATCATGGCAGGGCAATCAATGAAGTGAAGTTGAGGCACTGGAACCAGGGCACCACCTTGCTGAAACCGGCGGCCAGCAGGCGTTCGCGGTGTTGCTCCAGGCTGTCTGGCAGCATGACCTTTTCGATGGCGCTGCGTTTCTGGGCTATTTCCAGTTCGCTGTAGCCGTTGGCGCGCTTGAAGGCGATGTGCAGGTCGCCGAGCAGCTGATGTTGCTCGGCATCTTCGAAGCGCAGTTTCTCCGAGAGGATCAGGGCGCCGCCGGGCAGCAGGGCCTGGCGAATCCGGCCAAGCAGGGTCAGGCGCTGTTCTGGCTGGACGAATTGCAGGGTGAAATTCAGCGCCACCAGCGAGGTTGGTTGGAACTCCAGGCTGAGAATATCGGCCTCGATCACCTCGACAGGCAATAGCTCCTGGAACATCGAGTCCTGGGCATGCAGGTATTCGCGGCAGCGCTCGACCATGGCGCTGGAGTTGTCCACCGCGATGACCCGGCAGTCTTCGACCTGTACGTGGCGACGCAGGGCCTGGGTCACCGCGCCGAGGGAGCTGCCGAGGTCGTAGAGCACGCTGTGTGGCTGGGCGAACTGGCCGGCGAGTACGCCGATGTTCTCGACGATGGTTGGGTAACCGGGCACCGAGCGCTTGATCATGTCGGGAAACACCCGCACCACGTCCTCGTTGAAGGCGAAGTCTGGTACCTGGGCAAGGGGCTGGGCGAAGAGACGGTCGGGGGGCTGGCGCACGGAGATTCCAAGGAGGGGCAGGACGGGCTGCATTTTACCCAAGACTAGGCCTTGACCAAAGCCTAAGGCCGTTACGTGTAGCGAGTAGGGCGGCGGTTCTGCTGGTTTGCTGTTGAGCCGAGTTGAGAATAAGACTTTGGTCTTATTGTAATTCAGACGAAAGGCCCATTTTGCGCGACTAATTTACAAACAATTGAATGCCTCTAGCGGTCAAACCCTCTGTGCAGTATCCCCACCAAGGAACGACGCACCCAATCCGTAGCGCATCACCCGATGCGTGGGTTTCGCTTGCGCCAAGGTTCACCGTAATTCAAGCAGATCAACTCTTAGGAGGGTCAGCCGGTGAAACACTTAGCCACTCCACTTCTAGCCTTCACCCTGTTCGCGGCGAGCAGTGCCCCTGCACTGGCCGCCGAACACACCGATCCATCGGCCGGGCGCCTGCTGGCGACGCAATGCTTCCAGTGCCACGGCACCAACGGCAAGTCACAGAGCGAAATCGACAGCATCAATGATGAAAGCGCGGAGGATCTGCTCGAGGAACTGTTGGAGATGAAAGCCTCGCGCAAGGTCACGGTGATGAATCAGCAAGCCAAGGCCTACAGCGACGCCGAGTTGCGCCTGATCGCCGATTATCTCGGTCGTACGGGAGGCAATGATGACGATGACGATCGTGATGATGACTGATCCGCAACCAGTGACTGGAGGATAAATCATGAATAGCTTCAATCGTCGTAAGTTTATCCAGGTCTGCGGAGGCGGCTTGGCGCTCGCAACTTTACCTTTCTCATTGCATGCGGCCAGCGGCGCGCGCGTCGTGGTAATCGGCGGCGGCTTCGCCGGTGCCACGGCGGCCAAGTACCTGCGCCTGTTCGGTCATGACCTGCAGGTGACCCTGGTCGATCCGGCGACTGCCCATGTCTCCTGTGTCGGCAGCAACCTGGTGCTCACCGGTGAGACGCCTATCGGCGAGCTGACCAAGCCATTCGCCGCGCTGCGTGACAGGTATGGTGTGGAACTGGTACCCGAGTCGGCCGTTTCAATCGAGGCGGACATCAAACGGGTCAATCTGGCCAGCGGTGCAACGCTGGATTACGAGCATGTGATCCTGGCGCCGGGGATCGACTTCGATCCGATACCCGGCCACGATTTCAACGTGATGCCGCATGCCTGGATCGCCGGGGCGCAGACCACCCTGTTGCAAGAGCAGTTGATGGCCATGGCAAATGACGGCACCTTTGTGATCGCGATTCCGAAGACCCCGTTTCGTGCGCATACCGCCCCTTATGAGCGGGCTACCGTGGTCGCCGACTACTTCCGGCGCAATAAGCCCGGCGCGAAGATCCTGATTCTCGACGCCAATGCGGCCATTGCCGGCATGAGCCGTACGTTCACTGCGGCCTTCACCGGGGTCTACCGCGACATCGTCGAGTATGTGCCCAACGTAACGGTGACCGCGGCAGATGCCCTCAACCGACGGCTCGACTTCACCCGCGACGGAGCGGCCAGCTCGGTGACGGCTGGGGTGATCAACCTGATTCCGGCACAAAAAGCCGGCAAGTTGTTGTTCGACAGCGGCCTGGTGCCAGACGGCAACAAGTTCGCCCCGGTCAATCCGCTGAACTACGAGAGTACGCTGGCCGGGTTCTCCAAGGTGCACATCATCGGCGACTCGCAATCGACGGGGCAGGCCAAGTCCGGGCACATGGCCAACTCGCAGGCCAAGGTCTGCGTGGACGCCATTTTGCGCGATCTCGCCGGCCTAGCACCGGACCCTGCGCCGAAAACCACCGCGGCGGCGTTCCCGCCGATAACCCGCAGGACCGCGAGTTGGACCACCGTCACCTATTCGTTCGACGCCGCCAGCATGAGCATGGTCGCGAGTTCATCGGCCGAAGCGCCCGAGCCAACCAAGGATGTTCGTGAGGAGGAAGGGCCGGGTTGGCTGATCAACTTGCTCAGCGACAGCTTCGCCTAGCCTGTTGCTTGCTTGTGTAACGGGCCCGAGGTTATGTGGGCCCGTTCGCCTGCTGAGATTTGCAGCGCTCCAGGTACGGCTCGGCGTGTATGACGCTGGTGGGACACTTGTAGCGTGCGAGCCAACGCAGGTGTGTCACTTCAATTGATCGGAAAAGTACTCGCCGGCGCCCTGCAACGGGCCCAGTGGGTTGCGCTTGACCTCGAGGCGGCGAATGTTCGGTTCGCCATTGCTGACCTTGTGCACCAGGGTGTCGTCGACCAGCACGAACACCGCGCGGAACGACCAGCCCTGCAACGCCCGCTGCTTGCGGAAGTTGAACACGTCGGCCCAGAAACTGCCGACCCGCTGGGTGTCGGTCTTGGTGAATTCGAAGGAATAGCCGATGCAGCGATCCTTGGCTTCCAGGCAGTGCACCAGGCCGTCCGGCAAGTAGGTGATGGGGATGTTCGGCTGCACGAACATCAACCGCACATCGATGAACGAGAGCATTCTGCCGTTGCCCTGGGCCAGCGGGTCAAACCCCAGTGAGAACAGCTCGGCGCGACTGGTCATACCGTTGATGGCCTGGGAGTAGCGCATTTCCGCATCGAGGTAATCGATGAAAGGTGACTGCACCTCGGCTCGTTCGCTGGGTAAAAGGCTGCCGCATCCACTCAGGCCGAGTAGCGTTACGACCACTACTGCTTCACGCCAGAACCGCGTCATGTGGTTTCCCTCGCAATTAGAACCCGTCTATTGGCTATAGCCGATTAAACCGGGTTCTGCTTGCGCCGCACGCGCAACATCCACTGCATGGCGCTTACCGCCAATCTTGTCGAGGACCGGTGGCTAGGGCGTTACGACTTGGCAGGACAGTGGCGTGGATTTATTTGACTCTGATCGAACAATCGAAGGTTTTTGCCGGGGCGACTTCTGTTTCCCAGGGCCGCTGATAGGTCAGCAGCAGGTGGCCTTCGCCTGCCTGTTTGGCCTGGAAGCGCCAGGTCGATTGACCGGCACTGCCGACCAGCCCGGCGTCTTCCGGGTTGCTGTAGACCTCCGGGCCGAGGCTGTCGAGCTGGTTGCTGGCAGCGTCACGCAGGACCCAGCGAAAACCGGTGGTGGGGTTGCTCGGTAGGGTCAGGATTACATACTGGCCGCTGTGCAGGCGCAGCGGACACTGGCTTTGCTGTTGCACAGTCTGGCTGCTGGGTTGGCTGGCGCAGGCGCTCAACAGGGCGAGGCCGAGCGGCAGTAGCAGGCGGTGGACGGTGGGCATGGTGAACTCCTGTGGTCGGCAAACGCCTGCCAGCATAGCCGCTGTGCTGTGCAGGGCAAGGCGTAAGCCGTCGAGGGTTTTTGTCGCCCGCCTGGATTGATCGAGCAAGCGCAGGGCAATCCGCAGTCAGCGCCATTGGGTTGCGCCGGGGCTTATCCGTATAGGGGAATTGGCTAGGGAGGATGACGCCGTATTCATCCACCGCCGCAGGAGGATGGATACAGCGCCATCCTCCTGATGTCGCAGACCTCGCCTGTGAACCTAGGGTCTACAGGTGCGCTAGTCGAACAACACCTTGGCCACATCGCTGTAGCGTTTGGCGAAGTGCACGGTCAGGCCTTGTTTGAGGTAATCCGGCAGTTCCTCGTAGGAGCCACGGTTGGCTTCCGGCAGGATCAGCTCGAAGATCTTCTGCCGGCGCGCGGCGATGACTTTTTCGCGCACCCCGCCAATCGGCAAGACCTGGCCGGTGAGGGTCAGTTCGCCGGTCATCGCCACGCCTTTTTTCGGCGCCTGGTTGCGTGCGATCGAGAGCAGGGCGCTGGCCATGGTCACCCCGGCGCTGGGGCCATCCTTGGGTGTGGCGCCTTCGGGGACATGCAGGTGGACGAAGGCCTGGTCGAAGAAGCTCGGGTCGCCGCCGAACTGCTTGAGGTGCGAGCTGATGTAGCTGTGAGCGATTTCCGCCGACTCCTTCATCACCTCGCCGAGCTGGCCGGTGAGTTTGAAGCCGCGATTGAGGGTATGGATACGCGTCGCCTCGATGGGGAGGGTCACGCCGCCCATGCTGGTCCAGGCCAGGCCGGTGAGCACGCCGACGCCGGAAAGCACCTGTTCGCGGCGGAACAGGGGCATGCCGAGGGAGGCCTCGAGGTCTTTGGGCGCGATCTTGATCCTGCGCTCGGGGTCGTCGAGCAATTTGACCACCGCCTTGCGCACCAGTTTGCCGAGTTGCTTTTCCAGCTGGCGTACGCCGGCTTCCCGGGCGTAGCCCTCGATCACTGCCTTCAAGGCGGCATCGCTGATGGCCAGGCGATTCTTTGGCACGCCAGCCTTGGCCAACTGCTTGGGCCACAGGTGGCGCTTGGCAATGGCCAGCTTCTCCTCGGTGATGTAGCCGGACAGGCGGATGACCTCCATGCGGTCGAGCAGGGGGCCGGGAATCGAGTCGAGGGTGTTGGCGGTGCAGATGAACAGCACCTTGGACAGGTCCAGACGCAGGTCCAGGTAATGGTCGAGGAATTCGACGTTCTGCTCCGGGTCGAGGGTCTCCAGCAGTGCCGAACCCGGATCGCCCTGGTAGCTGCTGCTGAGCTTGTCGATCTCGTCGAGCATGATCACCGGGTTCATCACCTCGACCTCTTTCAGCGCCTGCACCAGTTTGCCGGGTAGGGCGCCGATGTAGGTGCGGCGGTGGCCCTTGATCTCGGCTTCGTCGCGCATGCCGCCGACGCTGAAGCGATAGAACGGTCGGCCGAGGGATTCGGCGATGGACTTGCCAATGCTGGTCTTGCCCACGCCGGGCGGGCCGACCAGCAACACGATGGAGCCGGCGATCTCGCCCTTGAAGGCGCCGACGGCCAGAAACTCGGTGATCCGTTCCTTGATGTCGTCCATCCCGGCGTGGTGCTGGTCGAGCACCTGGCGCGCGCGCTTGAGGTCGAGCTTGTCCTTGCCGAAAACGCCCCAGGGCAGCACGGTGGCCCAGTCCAGGTAGTTACGGGTGACCGCGTACTCCGGTGAGCCGGTTTCCAGAATCGACAACTTGTGGAGTTCTTCGTCGATACGTTTGCGGGCCTGCTCGGGCAGGGTCTTGCCTGCCAGGCGCTGCTCGAACTGTTCGACGTCGGCGCTGCGGTCGTCCTTGCTCAGGCCCAGTTCCTGCTGGATGATTTTCAACTGTTCCTTGAGGAAGAACTCGCGCTGGTGATGGCCGATCTTGCGATTGACCTCCGCCGACAGTTCTTTCTGCAAACGGCCGACTTCCACTTCCTTGCGCAGCAGTGGCAGGACCTTCTCCATGCGCTTGAGCATCGGCACGGTATCCAGCACTTCCTGCAACTCGTTGCCGGGTGCACTGGTCAGGGCGGCGGCGAAATCGGTCAGCGGCGAGGGGTCGTTAGGGCTGAAGCGGTTCAGGTAGTTCTTCAGTTCTTCGCTGTACAGCGGGTTGAGTGGCAACAGCTCCTTGATCGCATTGATCAGCGCCATGCCGTAGGCCTTGACCTCGTCGCGTGGGTCGGGCGAGCTTTTTGGGTATTCGACTTCCGCCAGGTAAGGCGGCTTGCGGCTAAGCCAGCCGCGGATGCGCACGCGGGTCATGCCCTGAGCGACGAACTGCAGTTTGCCGCCTTCCTCGGTGGTGTGGTGTACGCGCACCAGGGTGCCGTGCTCGGGCAAGTTGTCGGGATCGAAGCTGGCGCCCTCAGTCGGCGGGTTGTCCATGTAGAACAGCGCCAGGCACTTGTGCGCGGTATTGGCTACGCGCTCCAGGGTCTTGCCCCACGGGTCCTGGTTGACGATTACCGGCAGCACCTGGGCGGGGAAGAACGGGCGGTTGTGAATCGGGATCACATACAACTTGTCCGGTAATTGCTGATCGGGCAACGCCAGGCTATGGCTGCTCTGACTGTCCTGGTCGGTTTCGCGGGCTTGTTCTGCGAGGATTTCAATGTCCTGTGGCTCGTTCATGCGGCACCTGTAGTTGCACGTTAAGTGCTACATGGGGCAACGCCTGGCGCATTTCAATCAGGTTGCTGCAATGCGGCGCTCGAGAGCATGGCGCAAGTCCCCCAGGCGAGCGTCGATCAGCGGGGTGAGCAGGGCAAAGTAGTCGTTGGGCGTCAGGCCAACCTGGGTGGCGTCTATCAGCTCCCGCTGCAGGCGTTGCAGCAGGCTGTGCAGGGGTTCCGGGTGGGCGGGGTCGTCGAGGTGCTGGCAGAGCAGGCGGATCTGCATGTGCAGACCCTCTGGGCAGCGGCTGTAGTTGGCCGCGCGCATCGCCAGGCCGCGCAGGCGCGCCAGGTCTTCCAGGTGGCGCAATGCCGGTCCCAGGCCATGCAGTACGGGCACGTCGTGCAGGCTCAGGCGCTCCTCGAGTTGCGCGATGACCGTCAGCAGGGCTTCGATCATGCGGCTGTGGGCTTCGAAGTCGGCTGGATTGCGCCGCAGTTGCGGCCAGTCCTGCTGCAGTGGCGCCAGTTGCAGGCTGGGGCCTGGCCAGTTCAGCCAGAGCTGGTCGAGCTGACGGGCCAGGGCATTGCGCTGGCTGACGCTGACGATGTCCTGCTGCGCCCCCAGGCCGCGATGCTTCTGCAAGGTCTGCAGCAGTTCAAGCGTGCGCAGCAGGGTGGCGCTTTGCAGTTGGCCAAGGGCCTGCCGGTGGCGTCGAGAGGCGCACTGGCTGAGCCACTGACCGAGCAGAAACAGGCCTGCGGCCAAGGCCAGGGCAATGCTGAGTTCCATTGGGCGAATCCTGGATGGGCACAAAGTGCATCAGGGGAGTGCTAGCAACTCTCCTGCCAGTTGATGCAAGCCTGCCCTGGCGCTGGTTTTGCGCGGCCGTCGGCGTCGAGTGCTGCCCCATTGTTGTGCGTGCGCCGATCTGCCTGGCTGTTTTGGTGCGTCGGCCGGCCGGTGCTGCTGGCTTGCTCCTGGGGGGCTGGCTGGATACTTCCCTGCCGCCGGTCGCTGGGGATGACGGCAACCCGCACAACTGGTTAAAGTGCCAGTACTCCTCTGCGGAATTGTCGTTGTAATGCTCAAAGCGCGCCTGCTGCGCCTGGATGACCAGGCCCATGAACACACCCACGATCACCACCAGTTGGTGCTGTCGCTGACCGGCCGTGCGGAGTTCGAGGTCAACGGCCGGGGCGGTGAGGTGTGCCGCATGCGCGCCTGCCTGGTGCCGGGCGATGCCGATCACCAGTTCGCCGGCATGGGTGACAACCGCATGCTGATCATCGACCTGGATGAGCAGGGCACCTCCAGTGAAGACCTGGCCCTGCTTACCCATCTGTTCGAGACGCCGCGTTACCCGCAACTGGATGCCGACTTCCAGAACTTGCTGAGCTACGCCGGGGCCGAATTGGAACGTTACGGCAGCGACCCACTGCTGGCGCGCGCCCTCGGTGGCGTGCTGCTACGTGCGCTGCACCTGCGTCTGTTCGGCGAACAATCTGCTCGGGTGCCGGGCGCGCTTAATCTGGAGCGGCTGGACGGTTACATCCTCGAGCACCTGGCGCGGCGCATCAGCGTCGCCGAGCTGGCCCAGGTTGCCTGCCTCAGTCCGAGCCATTTCCATGCGCAGTTCAAGGACAGCGTCGGCCTGACGCCCCATCAATACCTGCTGAAAACCCGTCTCGACAGTGCCTCCCGGCTGTTGCGCGAGAGCGCTCTGCCGTTGATCCGCATCGCCGAAGAGTGCGGCTTCTCCAGCCAGAGCGCGTTGACCACGGCCATGCGCCGCTATCTCGGGCTGACCCCCAAGCGTCTGCGTGGCGCCCAATAATCGCTTAGTTCGATAGCGCTCCCCAGGGTTTATCCAACGCTAACGCGTGATCTTCTGCGCGCGCCCGGCTAGTCTTGTCAACATTCAAACTATGGAGTTGCCAGGGCGGCGAGTATTCCTATCGAGGTGCGGATTGCACCGAACATGAGCGAGCTGAATGAGCAAATTTTTCTTCGAGCTATCACGCGTTGCCTTGCTTGGCCTGCTCTGCTCTATAAGCCCAGCGCTCTGGGCCGCCAGCCTGAACGCCGAGTTGGTCGATGCCCAGGGCCAGCCGTTGGCGGGTGCGGTGTTGACCTTGCGCGGGCCCTTGGGCGCGGAGGCCGAGCCGGTGCCGGCGCTGATGGATCAACAGGCCAAGCAGTTCGTGCCAAACGTGCTGGTGGTGCGTAGCGGTACCGAGGTGGCCTTCCCCAACAGCGACAATATTCGCCACCACGTCTATTCCTTCTCGCCAGCCAAAAAGTTCGAGCTGCGCCTATACCAGGGCACACCCAGCGAACCGGTGCTGTTCGATAAGCCCGGTGCGGTGGTGCTCGGCTGCAATATCCATGACTGGATGGTTGGCTATGTCTATGTCACCGACGACCCCTGGTTCGCGGTGAGCGACGTCCAGGGCAGGGTGCAGTTCGATGGCTTGCCGGTTGGCAGTTACGCCATCAGCTTGTGGCACCCGCAGGCCCCCGACAGGCTGCCGCAAGCTGCAGGCACGCTGGTGCTCGGCGAACAGCAAACCCAGCAGCGCTTTACCCTGGCCATGCAGGCGTCCGCCGTTGTCGCTTCGCCGCAGGCGCCAGCGAGTGCCTTTGGCGATGCCTTCAAGAAAGCGCAGCGTGATGCTGCCCCGTAGTTTTCAGGCGCGCATCGCCAGTGTGTTGATCCTGCTGATGCTGGTGGTGGTCGGCGCGCTGTACTTTGCCGTGCAGGCCGCCACCAATGTGGCCGTGCGCAGCCAGGCCCGCGAGCAGTTGGATGTCGGTACGCGGGTCTTCGAACAACTACTGGATGTGCGCGGTCGGCAATTGCGCGACGCGGTGCAGGTGCTGGCCGCCGACTTTGGCTTCAAGGCGGCAGTGGCCAGCGGCGATAGCGAAACCATTCGCTCGGCGCTGGCCAACCATGGCGCACGGATCAATGCCAGCGCGGTGATGATGCTCGGCCTCGATGGCAACCTTGAAGTAAGCACCGACCGGCGCATCAGCGGGCAGACCGCCGCACGTCTGAGTGCCCAGGCGATGGCGCAGCAGCGCGCAGGCGTGCAGATTTACCTGATGCCGATCGGCGACAGCATCTACCTGTTGGTGCAAGCCACGGTCAATGCCCCTCTACCGATCGCGCGAGTGATGATGGGCTTCGAGGTGGACGAGGCATTCGCTCGCGAGCTGCGCGAACTGACCCTGCTCGAGCTGACCCTGATTGCCAATCAGGAGGGTCTGCCGGCGATCTGGATCAGTACCTTGCCAGCCTCGACGCAGGCGTTGCTGAGGAACGACATGGCGATTGAGCCAGCCGCTGCTAACGATCCGATGATGATCGGCGAAGAGCGCTACCTCGATCAACGTCTGGTGCTTGCCAGTGGCGATGGCTTTGAGGTCCAGGCCCTGCTGCATAAATCCATGACCCAGGCACAACAGGCCTTTGCCCCACTCGATCGCAATATTCTGTTGATCGCCATGGCCGCACTGCTGGCCGCGCTGGGTGGTGCCTTGTTGCTGGCGCGCAATATATCAAAGCCGGTACAGCGCCTGGCGGCTGTGGCCGAGCGGGTGGGCCAGGGTGATTACCAGATGCCCCTCGAACTGCACCGCAACGATGAGCTGGGCAGCTTGGCCAAGGCGTTTCATACCATGCAGCTGGGCATTGCCGAGCGTGAGCGACAACTGGCGCATAACGCCCTGCATGATGCGCTGACCGGTCTGCCCAACCGCACCCTGGCGCAGGAGCGGCTCGGCAGTGCGATTGCCGCCGGACGGCCAACGGCGCTGCTGTATGTGGGCGTAGGCAACTTGCGTGCGGTCAACGACAGCTGTGGTCCGGGTGCCAGCGATCTGGCCCTGCAGCAACTCAGCCAGCGTCTGCAAGACAGCCTGCGCCCCGGCGACAGCCTGGCTCAGTTGATGACCAGCGAGTTACTGCTGTTGCTGGAAAACAGCGACGGCGACAGTGCAATTGTGGTCGGCGACCGCTTGCAGCAATTACTCAGCCAGCCCTTGCGCATCGGCAATCAGGAGGTCGTCCTGGATTGCTGTGTCGGCATCGCCGCCTACCCGGCCGATGGCGAAACCGCGGATGACCTGTTGCGCCGCGCCAGTATCGCCATGCAGGACGCCGCGCAGCTGCCTGGCCGCCTGCTGATGTACGAGCGCGGCCGCGACGCCGTACACCAGCGGCAGATTCGCCTGATCCGCGACCTGCGCCTGGCCCCCGACAACGCCGAATTGCTGCTGCATTACCAACCCAAGCTGGATATCGCTACCGGCACGGTGCGCCAGGCCGAAGCCCTGCTGCGCTGGCAGCATCCGCAGCTGGGGATGATTTCGCCAGGCGAGTTCATTCCCCTGGCCGAGCGTACCGGCAGTATCCAGAGCCTTACCGCCTGGGTGATTGAAGAAGCTCTGCGGCAGTTGCAGGCGTGGAACGGCCGCGGCCTGCGCGTGCAGCTATCGCTGAATATCTCCACCGAGGACCTGGTCAACCCCAAGCTGCCTGCGCGCGTCGGCCAGTTGTTGCGGCGCTACCAGGTGCCGGCCGAACAACTGATTTTCGAGATTACCGAAAGCGGGGTGATGCTCAACCCCACGCTGGCGCTGCAAGTGCTGCACGGTTTGCGCGACCTCGGCATCAGCCTATCGGTGGACGATTTCGGCACGGGCTATTCCTCGCTGGCCCAGCTCAAACGCATGCCGGTGCAGGAGTTGAAAATCGACCAGTCCTTCATCCTTGACCTGGATGAGGCCAGCGAAGACGCCGTGATTGTTCGCTCGACCATCGAAATGAGCCACAGCCTGGGCCTCAAGGTGGTTGCTGAGGGCGTCGAGTTGGCCTGCAGCCTGCGCTTGCTCGAACGCTGGAAATGTGACTCCGCCCAGGGCTACCTGATCAGCCGGCCGCTGCCGGCCGAGGCCTTCGAGGCCTGGATCGCTCTGCCGTTGCCGACTGCCGCGTTGAAGGTGTCTTGAGACTATGCAGTACTCACAATGGCTTGGCGTGGCGTTATTCAGTCTGTGTTCAAGCCTGGCGGTTGCCGACCAGGGCCGCCTGCTGGCCACTGGCGGGGCGAGCAGCCTGGAAGGTGCGGCGGGTGGCGGCATCACCCCGTGGGCGGTGCTATCCGGTTATGGCGAACGGGGTGAGTGGGGCGCCGATGTGTTCGCCACCCGAGTGGAAACAGCTGACTACCGCCTGGATGTAGCGGGTGTGGCAGCGTCGTTCGACAACCGTGTGGAATTATCCTATGCGCGCCAGCGCTTCGACCTGGGCAACCTGGCACGTGGTCTCAATTTGCCGCAGAACAGCCTGAGCCAGGACATCTTCGGGGTGAAGTTGCGGCTGTTCGGCGACCTGATCTACGGGCAATTGCCCCAGCTATCGTTCGGTGTCCAGCACAAGCGGCAGAAGGATTTTCTCATCCCCAGGCTGGTCGGCGCCCAGCGCAGCGCAGACACCGAAGGCTACCTCAGCGCCAGTCGGCTGATTCTCGGCGGTGCCTTCGGCTACAACCTGCTGCTCAACGGCGGTCTGCGCTACAGCCGAGCCAACGAACTGGGCCTGCTCGGCTTCGGCGGCGACCGCCGTGACCAGCACTCGCTGCTCAAGGAAGGCTCGGTCGCCGTACTGTTCGACCGTCACTGGGCGCTCGGTGTCGAATACCGCGAGAAACCGGACAACCTCAGCTTCGCGGGTGAAAGCGATTGGGCCGACCTGTTCCTCGGCTACTTTCCCAACAAACACCTGGCGCTGGTGCTGGCCTACGCGCGCCTCGGCGAGATCGCCAGTCTGGATAACCAGAACGCTACTTACCTGTCCGTGCAGGGGAGCTTCTAGCGATGCGCATTGTGCTGCTGGTCCTGGTGTTGAGCCTGGCCGCCTGCGCTCAGCGCGCGCCAACCGATGACAGCCTGTACCGCGCCTTGGGCGAACAGCCGGGCATCACCCGTATCGTCGAAGGCATGCTGCTCAATATCGCCAGGGACCAGCGCATCGTCCACCACTTCGAGAATATCGACATCGTGCGTCTGCGCGACAAGCTGGTCGAACAGCTTTGCGTCGAGGCCGGCGGCCCCTGCATCTACACCGGTGACAGCATGCAAGACAGCCACAAGGGGCAGAATCTCACCCGCAGCGACTTCAATGCCCTGGTGGAAAACCTGCAGGACGCCATGGACGCCGAAGGCATCGCCACGCCGGCGCAGAACCGCCTGTTGGCGCGCCTGGCACCCATGCGCGGCCAGGTGATCGAGCGCTAGCGGGCATCGGTTCTGCAAACCTGACCCTGCTCCGGCGCCGAGCAGGATAAACCCCCCAGCCAAACGATGATTTGTCCTGAGTCGTGCTTATGGCTCAACGCACAATTTATGTCTTCGTACCATAAAGGTTCATAAAGGCGACATTTCGCTCTATTGCGGTGCGTTTGCTGCTGCTAGAGTGCTGCCAAATTTCAGTGAGTGACCGTATGAGCACGGTCAATCGAGGGCAGTCCCATGAGCGAATCCGCAGACCATTTTCTGGCCCGCCTCAAGCAGCGCGATCCCGACCAGCCGGAATTCCACCAGGCCGTAGAGGAAGTGTTGCGCAGCCTCTGGCCGTTTCTCCAAGCCAACCCGCGCTACCTGCAGAGCGGTATCGTCGAGCGCATGGTCGAACCCGAGCGGGCCATCCTGTTCCGGGTGCCGTGGGTCGACGATCAGGGGCGGGTGCAGGTCAACCGTGGCTATCGGGTGCAGATGAGCAGCGCCATCGGCCCATACAAGGGTGGCCTGCGTTTCCACCCCTCGGTGAACCTGGGCGTGCTCAAGTTTCTCGCCTTCGAGCAGGTGTTCAAGAACTCGCTGACTTCGCTGCCGATGGGCGGCGGCAAGGGCGGCTCGGACTTCGACCCCAAGGGCAAGAGCGACAACGAAGTGATGCGCTTCTGCCAGTCGTTCATGAGCGAGTTGTATCGTCATATCGGTGCCGACCTCGACGTGCCGGCTGGTGACATCGGTGTGGGGGCGCGCGAGATCGGCTATATGTACGGCCAGTACAAGCGCCTGGCCAACCAGTTCAGCTCGGTGCTGACCGGCAAGGGCATCGCCTACGGCGGCAGCCTGATCCGCCCGGAAGCTACTGGCTTCGGCTGTGTGTATTTCGCCGAGGAAATGCTCAAGGGCCGTGGCCGGACCATCGATGACCTGCGTGTGGCTATTTCCGGTTCCGGCAACGTGGCGCAGTACGCCGCGCGCAAGGTGATGGATCTGGGTGGCAAGGTGATCTCGCTGTCCGACTCCGAAGGCACTCTGTACGCAGAGGCCGGCCTCAGCGAAGAACAGTGGCAACACCTGATGGAACTGAAGAACCTGCGTCGCGGGCGGCTCAGCGAGATGGCTGAGCAGTCTGGCTTGCAGTTCATCGCCGGCCAGCGCCCGTGGCACCTGCCATGCGATGTTGCGCTGCCATGCGCCACGCAGAACGAACTGAACGCTGAAGACGCCCGCAGCCTGCTGAGGAACGGCTGCTTCTGCGTGGCCGAAGGTGCCAACATGCCCTCGACCCTGGACGCCGTGGACCTGTTCATCGACGCCGAGATTCTCTACGCCCCAGGCAAGGCGTCCAACGCCGGCGGTGTAGCGGTCAGTGGCCTGGAAATGAGCCAGAACGCCATGCGCCTGCACTGGACGGCCGGCGAGGTCGACGAGCGCCTGCACGGCATCATGCAGTCGATCCACCATGCTTGCATTGGCTATGGCACCGAGCCAAACGGCTTTGTCAATTACGTCAAGGGCGCCAACATCGCCGGCTTCGTCAAAGTCGCCGATGCCATGCTGGCGCAAGGCGTGGTGTGAACCGAGTGGGGCCATTCACCGTCGGCTGACAGTACAGGGATGGGCGGTCACGATCTTCGCGGCAGTACGGCGCGGATAAATCGTGGTCGCCTGCCATTGATCAGGTTTTTCCTGCGGGCAGCCGAACCTCGGCGCCTGGACGCGGGCATTCGCCAGTGCCCCCAGTGCTCCTTTCTGTGCGTAAACGTACGCAGGCAGGACGACCTGGGGCTATCCTGTGTGGTGGGGAAGGGTATTTCCCATGGTCTTCAATCGAACGGTGGCAGCTATGTCCACGATGCCCACGCCGCAACAGAACCACCTTCTGGCGGCCTTGCCAGCCGACGTGCAGCAACGCCTGCTGGTGAATCTCGAGTTGATCCCCCTGCCGCTCGGCAAGGTCTTGTATGAATCCGGGGACGCCTTGCACCACGTCTATTTTCCGATCGACGCCATCGTGTCGTTGCTCTATGTGATGGAAAACGGCGCGTCGGCGGAGATTTCTGTGGTGGGCAATGAAGGCCTGATCGGCGTCGCCGTGTTCATGGGCGGCGAAAGCACCCCGAGCAGGGCGATCGTGCAGAGCGCCGGCTATGCCTTCCGCTTGCAAGGCAAGCAGTTCAAGGATGAGGTCAACCGCCATGGCGAGATGTTGCACCTCATGTTGCGCTATACCCAGGCGCTGCTGACGCAAATGGCGCAGACGGCCGTGTGCAACCGACACCATTCGATTGACCAGCAACTGTGCCGCTGGCTGCTGTTGTCGCTGGATCGCCTGCCAGGCGACCAGTTGAGCATGACCCAGGAACTGATCGCCAACATGCTTGGCGTACGCCGCGAAGGGGTTACCGAGGCCGCCGGCAAGTTGCAGAAGCTTGGCGTGATCGAATACAGCCGCGGGCATATCAGGGTGCTGGATCGGGGCAAACTCGAGCAGCTGAGTTGCGAGTGTTACGCCGTGGTCAAGAAAGAAACCGATCGCCTGCTGTTCTATGTTCCCGCCGAAGCGCGGCGAGGGCATCCAGCCCTGAGCTGACGAAGCGAGCAGGGGGCTTGCAGGTCAATGCGGGCTCGTCACGTGAATCACCGATTCGCTCAGGTTATCAAGCACGCTCAGATCATCCGATCTCGACTCGCCCTCGAGGCGGATCTCCTCATTGTTCCTGCCAATCCAGGTCGCAGCAGAAGACATAGAGCGTGCCGCCCACCTTGACGGTCTGCGAGACGGTGATGCACATGCGTGAATCGGCGACCGACAGATAGGGCCGGCTGATCTGAATGACCCCAGGTTGCTTCAGCGCCCGGTAGTGGTAGTGCTTGTGCGACCAGTTGGCGTTGTCGCCACATAACAGCGGCGCAAATCGCGCATTCATCTGCTGCTGGTAGTGCGGCGCATAGACATTGCGCGACACCTGATAACCGGCCTCATTGAGCAGATAACAGCGCACCGTGCGCGGGTCGCGGAAGAGTACGCCGCAGCTGTGGTCAAACTGCTGGTTGGCGGCAAAATGCGCCATGGCCTGGTGAAACAGGCCTTCTATTTCGCGCACATAGTGCTGCAAGTCGGCGCTGCGTTTGACGGTTTGCCACTGCTGGCCGCGCAGCAGGCTGTCGAAGGTAGTCACAAAGCTCTGCTCGGCGTTGATGCGGGCCTGTGGCTTGGCGAAATAGAAGCCCTGGATCATGTCGGCATTGGCCGCAATGGCCACCAGGGCCTCGTGTTCGCTTTCCACGCCTTCCACTACCACCAGGCTGCCAGCCTCATGCAGCAAGCTGACCATGCCAGTGAGAATCCGCTCCACCCGGCGCGAATGACCGGCGTCCTGGATCAGCCGGCGGTCGATCTTGACGATGTCGGGTTCCAGGTCCCAGATGCGGTCGAAGTTGGAATGCCCGGCGCCGAAGTCATCGATGGCGATCAGGCAACCCAGTTGGCGGAAATGGCTGATGAAGCGCTTCAGTTGGACATGATCGCTGACCTCACTTTCAATGATTTCGATCACCAGCCGATGCGCTGCAATGCCGCTTGCCTGCAGCAGGTTGCGGGTAAAGCCAATGTCCGGCTGTTCGCTGACCAGGTATTGCGAGTTCAAGTTGAGAAACAGCCAGGCCTGTCCCGTGACCTGGCGCGCAAAGTTGTGCACATGCAGGGTTCGGCAGGTGCGGTCCAGCTCCAGGCTTTCCCGGCCATTGTTCGGCATCGCCAGCAGGGTTGCTGGCGGCTCGGCGGTGCCATCGGCATGCTGGGCCCGAATCAGCCCTTCGTAGCCCACCGCTCGGCCGTGCGCGATACTGAAAATGGGCTGGAAATGGCTGCTCAGTGACAGGCCGCGATAGCGGCTGGAAATCATCGGCTCAGCCGGCCGGCCAGGGGCTGCCGGGCGGGCGGGTGCTGGCTGGTCGTAGCGCAACGGTTGGACGATATTGAGCATCTGCAGTTCCTTAGCGGCGCTGTAGCTGAGCCAGCGCCGCATCGACCAGGGCCAGTAGTTCGTCGATGGCTTGGCTGGCGCGTTGGAAGTAGGTCTTGGCGGCAATCACGGGTTGTTCCTGGCCGAGCAGTTCCTGTTTTATGCAGCGTAGAAAATCCGCCACCACCTGTTCGCGATGCTCCAGGCGCAACCCGCTGGCTTGCGGGTACTCAGTGGCATGACGCTGCAGGGTGGCAAAGGCCGTGCCGGCCAGTAGCTCGATCTTCTGGTAGAGAAAACGCATCCGCACGCGCTGCTCGGCACTGCTGTGGCCGGCCGCCGCGATGCCGGTGCCCAAGGCGCGCGCCTGGCCAGCCCATTCAGCGGCCTGAACCACCTCGCGCCAGATGCAGGGCAGGTAGTCCAGCTCGGCACGGCCCTCACTCAGATCGATTTCGCTTGCCACATCCTCCATCAGAAAGATGCTGTTGCGAATGATCAGGTGGTGTTGCGTCAGGTTGTTCGCCTGGTCGCGACTGCGCCCTACGCGCATGCGCGACCAGTGATCGATCAGGCTGTTCCAGGCGTCCCGGTGCGTGCTGTCGAGCTCCTGGGCGGCGCGGATATGCTGGTCCAGCCCCTGGCGCGCGATGGCAAGATCCTGGCTCAGGCTGGCATCGCCACAGAGCACACCGTTGCTCAGGCCGCGATGACGCTGAAAACCGGAGATCAGCGCGCGTAACAGAGCCAGCTGAGCAATGTTCAACTGCCTATGCTGGCGCCTTTGCCGCTGCAGGCGGCGGTGCAGGCCGTAGAACAGCAGGGTCGTTATGACCAGGGCGGTGGCGCCAGCGAGCAGGAGGGGGAATCCGGGCAATCCATTCATGCTGATTGTCCTGTCAGATGAGCCAGATGGTGGGCGATGGTGCGCGCCTGATCGGCGGCCAGCAGGTTGTCGGCATTGCCCTGACGGACGCGGTCGGCCAGTTCGGCGATTTCCGCGACGGCCTTGCCCTGTTGTTCGGTACTGACCGCCACTTGGTCGACCTGCTCGGTCAATTGCAGGGTGCGCTGCTGCACCTGATCGAGCAGGGTGCGCACCGCTGCGGAGCTGTGAGCGCTGTGATGCGCCAGATTAGTCAGGTCGGACACCTGGATCGTGGCGTCCTTGATGTGCTGTTGCACCGATTCGATGTTGCGGCTGATTTCGCTCGCCGACTCCTGGCTGTGCAAGGCCAGACGGCGTACTTCATCGGCCACCACGGCGAAACCGCGCCCGCTCTCACCGGCGCGGGCCGCTTCGATAGCGGCATTCAGGGCGAGCAAATTGGTTTGCGAGGCAATCCCGCGGATGGTGCCGGACATTTCATTGATGGTGCGTGAGTTGCTGTTCAGTTGCTGGATCAGTTCGTTGGTGCTGATGGCTTGCTGCGCCATCTCGGACACCTGCTGCACCAAATTGGTGAGCTGAGCGATGCCATCGGCCAGCTGCTCGCTGGCCACCACGCTGGTTTGCCGCGACTCATCCGCCAGCGCCGCCACCTGCACAATACTCACATTCAGTTGCTCCACCGCCGCTGCCGCGACAGTGGCCGATTGGCTTTGCCCTTCGGCATTGCGGGTCACCAGTGCCGCGCTTTGCTCGAGCTCGTGTGAGGAGTGGGATATTTCATCCAGGCGTTGCTGCAACAGCTGTTGTTGCCGTTGCGCGCGGTTCAGCCACTGCTGAAACCCTCGGCTAACGGGCTGCAGCAGCACCCACGCGGTCGCGCTGACTGACTCCTGGGCGCCATGCTGGGCGGCGTCTTCGCAGTAGCGTTGCAACTGCCCGATCTCCTGCTGCAGCAGCCACAGGCTGGCAATGGCCAGGTAGGCCAGTACTGTCCACAGTGGCCCTGTTGGCAGCGTCGGCGCAGCCAGTGTGCTGGCGCCGCCCATCAGGGTAATCGCCAGCAGCGTGCGGATCATGCCGACGATGCCCAGTTCGCGCAGTAGCAAGAACGCAGGGTAGGTAAGCCACTTCATGTGCCTGAATCTCCAACGCGGTAGCCAAAAAAAGCGCCTGAAGCCTCTGCGAAATAACCGCAGCGAGTTCAGGCGCCTTTGCCTTGCAGGAGCGAATCCTGCGGATGTGCTTGGTTAGAGAGCAAGAGTGATGCCAGTGACTACCGGTGTTGATCAAGGTGGCGGTCGGCGGCCCATGAAGGCAACAGATCACTCGTCGTGCTTGCGAGTGACAAGGCGGCTTCGGTAGCCCGACAGTGCGTTGATTAGCCGGGCAGCCGGCAGTGGGTGGCGGGCGCGCACAAGGCAGGGCGCGCCATGTGCACCAGTCAATCAGCGCTCTCTGCCGCTAGTGTCGCGCCAACGATGATATGTCGGTTAAACGCCAGGCTTGCGTGGGAGGGGCCGGGCGGCGTTCCGCTTTAGCCGTGATTGACCTTGAAGGTGCTGAAAGCATCGCGGCGAAAGCGGCCCGCAGGGCTGGCCAAGCTCGAAGCGAAAAGCTTCGCCCCGAGGTCGGGCCGCCTACTGCGAGGGCGCTCGATATTTTCACAACGTCTGAGCTCTGCAGCGGTTCAGAACCAGCGGTCGTTGCGTTTGCGCCCGCGGGTCATGGCCGGCAGGATCAGCCCGAGGAGCAGGCCAGCACCGGCGATGCCGGCGCCGTAGATCAGGTAGCGCATCAATAGCTGATTGTTCTCATCGCCCAGGCGCGCTTGCGCGGTGCGAAGCTCCGATTGGCTCTCGGTCAGCTCGACGTCGAGGCTCTTGCGGTGCTCTTGCAGTTCTTCAATCAACGCCTTGCGTGAGTCCAGGGTCTCCTGCAGGCCCTGGGTCCGGGTCTTCCAGCTGTCGTCGATGGTCTTGAGCTGGTCGCTGAGTTCGGCCACTTGCTGCTCCAGTTGCGGCAAGCGCTCGGCCTGGCCGGGCATCTCCTGCAGATCCCTACTGGGAATCCAGACGGTGGTGCCGGCCTCGCTGCGGATCTGGCTGTAGTCGCCCTGGGTGCTGATCAGCTCGACCTTCTGCCCGGATTGGAGGGTGCCGACTATGCGATAGCCGTCAGTCGGGCCGCTGCGTACATAGGTGTTCAGACTGTCGCTGACCCAGCGCTGATTGCCGGCGGTCTCCTGTGCATGAACGGGGCCGCAGACGGCGAGCAGGGCGCCGAGCAGACTGGCGCCAAAGGCTCGACGCTGCGCGCTGACCTCAAGGCAGGCAAGACGGGAGACAAGGGCAAAAAAATGACGAGATAGGGACATGATGACTTCACATAAAAAAGGAAAAGATAAAGGCTGCGATGGCCGCTCGATAAGCGCTGCGGCAAGAACCTGATAAGGCCCTGCCACCAAGCGACAGCGACGGCTTTGTCACGACTGCTGCGCAGATCGCGGCTTGCTGGGGAGAAACCGTTCTCCCGGGAGGGGCGCATGGCCCGTTGTGTCATCCCAAGATGACAGACACTCTAAGTTGCCTCGGGTTCACTCGCGGACCCGAGGCATCGTGAATGCTAGGCTTGGCGTAATTTGCCAGGGGCCCAGAACCTGGTCTGTGACCGGCTGCAAAGGGGGCTGCAAGGCACGGAAGGAAAAACCGACGTGAAGCGTGCGGTTTGTCCTATAAATAAATCCGTCCCCTTTTGATGGGGGCGGCGAAGAGTTCGTGCTGCTGTTACCCGAAACTAACTTGAAGCAGGCCTGCGCTCTAGCCGAGCGCCTGCGTGAGAAAATCTCGACGCTGCGCTGCGATACCGAACCGCTTGAACATCCGCTCACCGCCAGCCTCGGTGTAGCGCAGCATCGCCAGCAAAGGCTGCTGAACGAGGTCATCGCCGAAGCCGACAGCTGTCTCTACCGGGCCAAACAACAAGGCCGCAACCGCGTCTGCAGCACCGAGCAAGAGGGTATGCTGCAGCAGGTCGACAGTCACTGAGTACGATCAATGGGGTCCGATCAATGGGGCCAGAGTGATTGATTTTGCAGTCCAAGAGAATCAATGACACTGACCCCATTGATCCGCCATTGATCCCTACTACCGTTAAGCGCGCAGCGCGTCGACGACGCTGCGCGCGCTAGAAAAGCCGCGAAGACTTGAGCTGCCGAACAATGGCGGGCACACTGCCAGCACATAGGACATTCCCACCAACGGGGCGCAATCATGGACGTTGTGAAAACCCTCCAGCCGGGCAAGAACGGCACCAAACGCTTTGTCGAACGTTACGGCAACGACCTCGTAGCCGTGCGCTACCGCCGGGATGCCGAAAGCCATATCAGCTTCACCACCGTCGAACTGATCGTCGAGCGCAAGGAAAAGCCGCGAAAGACATTCACCGACACAATCACCCAGCGACAGTACAACCAGCAGACCGTGGCCGTACGCGTATTCTTCCGCGAGGAAGAGTTGCGACTTATGGTCAAACAAGCGGGCGGCATATGGCACCCGAAGAAAAAGGCTTGGCTGATACCTTACGAAGACGCCATCAAGCTCGGCCTACAAGAACGGATCATCCCAATATGATGATCAGATATGGATATGCGATGGCCACATCTGGACACTTATTCCTAGAAATGGATAGAGTGGCAGATATAGGCATGTCGCCTAATTGTAGTTAGCAGAACCCACCACAGGACTCAGTCGTGAATAAGAAAGGGATTTTTGAATCGTTAATTTATCTTGATAAAGATTATATTTCTGCAAAACATGAAGAGATTTCCGGCTTTAGCCCCATCACATCAATAACTAAAACCGAAGGGCTCAATGCAGGGGTTAGAATCCCGTTGTTAAGTGCAGGCGCAAGCTCAATAGAGAGTAAAACCTACGCAATATCTACAAATGCAATGCTTTCAAACTTAATCGAAGACCTAAGTCTGATCGATGAGTTCTCCAAATTTAACCATGCAATTGGACAGAAATCTAAAATTGCGTGGATTTCAGGTAGTCTTTCGGTCGCAAAAGTAAAACTGAGCCAAACTAAACAAACGTACACGCTTATCGGTGAACCCAAGAAAAGCGATACTCCTGTAACGGAACATCTAGCAGAGGAGCGCTTTTTCAAAATAAATGGAACAGGCAATGTTAATTTCGCACTAATAACATCGCCTGATTACTTTTTCTCCGGCATTGATTCCTTTCAATCTTTACTTGGAACGGTTGTACACCAAGTTGATATTCCAGTCCGAGCACTAATACGAGTTTTTTCATCAAAAAGCGCATTCGATGAATGGATTGCTACGCCACTCGTAATTATCGAGAGCGACTGCTAACAAGGCGCTCAAATCGCTCGCTTCGCTCACTGGGACTTGCTAAAGCAAGCCCCTTAGCTTAATCGTTAGCAGGTAAATAATGAAGCCGAAATCGCACACACTATTTCACTTTACAAAAAGCAGAGACACTCTAAAGAATGTGTTGAAGAGTGGTTTTTGGCCAAGATACTGCTTGGAAGATATACGTTGGATGAGCGAGGAGGATCACGAATATATCTCTTATCCAATTGTGTGTTTTTGTGATATTCCTTTATCTAGAATTAATGAGCATGTTGGCTTCTATGGCGAGTTTGGTTTAGGGCTAACCAAAAAATGGGCAGAGTCAAATGGTTTAAATCCAATAATGTACATCTCCCCAGGAAATCAAGTTTCTAAGGCATTCGGGGAAGTTAATGACCATGCAAACAAACTTCATCGTGAAGGAGATGGCGATGAAGAGGAGGCTAATGTAGAGCTTGCAAAAGTTACTATGCGCTATTTATTGGCACACACAAAGCCGCTTGAGGGTTCAATGGTCGTAGATGGATCGCCCGTACAAAAAGCCTTTTATCAAGAGTCAGAATGGCGCTACGTTCCTAGAAACGAAAAAATAAAAGAATATCTAAGAAGATCGGATTTTGAAGACTTTGAGCTATTGAGAGCGGAAAATGACAAAACAAAGGAGCATTGCCTTCTACGGTTCTCACCTCAGGACATTAAATATATTTTTGTAAAATCTGACGCGGACATTCCCGACATAATAAATTTCATTCAAACTGAACTGGATGCCTACCCAAGTGCTGACCTTAAGGTTTTGATGTCCAGGGTCACATCACTAGAAAGTATTTCACATGATGTATAGAGTTTCTCGCCGCCTCTGCTAACAAGGCGCTCAAATCGCTCGCTTCGCTCACTGGGACGGGCTAAAGCCCGCCCCTTAACCAAACGTTAGGGTCAGAGCAAAAATAGGAGTACGGCGCACATGGATGTCAGGTGTAATTCACTAAACGAAGTCCGCGAAAACATCGACAACATAGATCGCGAAATCGTGGCATTACTCGCAACACGCGGTAATTTTGTCACCCAAGCAGCATCTTTCAAAAAGACAACAAGCGAAGTAAAAGCACCCAACCGGGTAGAGCAAGTAATTTCAAAAGTCATATCACTTGCACAAGAGCAAGGAGCTAACCCTGCGGTAGTAGAAAGCGTCTACCGCGCCATGATTTCGGCTTTTATTGAGGCAGAGCTTAAAGAGCACTCGCGGCTTAACGAAAATCGTGGGAAACCCTAACAAATGGTTCAAGTCGTTCGCTTCGCTCACTCGGGACGGGCTAAAGCCCAATGTCATCAACTTAAGCAGTTTCTCTATAAATATCATATAATTAGCGCTCAAATTAGCGCATAGGAAAACTCCTTATGGCCTCTCATTCCACACCGTTTGACACCGCCCAGCAAACCCTGGCCTGAAAATTGTACAAAAAATAACCAGCCAGCTTGATTGTCCCGCCTTCATCGATACCCACCGCCAGCACCCTCAAGACTTTACCCGCCGACGTCAGCTGACCTTCAAGAACCTCGTCCTGTTCTTGCTCAATCAGCCGCGCACCGCCTTGCAGACCGAACTCGATCAGTTCTATCGCGTGCTAAATCAGGCCTCGGCCGAGACCCAGGTGGTTACCGCGCAAGCCTTCAGCAAGGCTCGCAGCAAGCTCAAGCCCGAGGTCTTCGAGAGCCTTAACCAAGTCCTTCAGCACCAGATCGACAGCCTCGGGCTGCGCCAGACGTGGTGCGGGCTACGCGTACTCGCCGTGGATGGCTCCACCGTACATTTACCGCTGGAGCCGGCCATGACGCGCTTCTTTGGCAGCCACAGCGAGTTTCCCGTTGCCCGCCTGTCCATGCTCTACGACGTCGCCGACGGCCAAACGCTGCACAGCCTGATCGTGCCATTCGAAGTCGGCGAGCGTGATTGCACCCACTTGCATCTCGCGCATCTGCCCCCTGACAGCCTGACGCTGTTTGATCGCGGCTACCCTGGGCACTGGTTGTTCGCGCTGTTCGAGCAGCAACGGCGGCATTTCCTGATGCGCCTGCCTTGTGGCTACAACGCGCAGGTCAAACAGTTTCTCCGGTCGGGTCAGGTCGAGGACACGCTGTTCTTCGCGGCCAGTCATCCAGAAGCGCGCTTGTTTTGTACCGAGGCCGGCGTCGATCCCACGGGCCAGGTCGAATTACGCTTGGTTCGGGTCGAGCTGGCGAGCGGTGAAAGCGAAGTGTTGCTGACCTCTCTGCTGGACCGGCAGGCCTTCCCGGCCGAGGTGTTTGCGGATCTCTACCACCGCCGATGGGGCATCGAGACGGACTACCGCCGCGTCAAGCAGACCCTGAGTCTGGACAACTTCAGCGGTCGCAGCGTGGTAGCGGTGAAGCAGGACTTTCATGCCGGGCAACTGCTGAAGAATCTGGGGCTGCTGATGAACTACCTGCTGCAACCGGTCATCGAGCAGCGCCACAAAGGCCGCAAGTTGCGCTGGAAGGTCAACTTCACCCAAGGGGTGTCGCGCCTCAAGAACACCTTGGTTGAGCTGCTGGTGCGCCCCTGTGCTCAGGGGCTGGCCAACGTGCTGGCGCTGATGACCAACAGTCTCAGCGCCGTGCGTCCAGGGCGCAGCTTCCCGCGTAAGCGCAAGCGCCCGGCCAGCCGCGGCTGCGAGGGGGCCAAACCGACGCGCTGAGAACCCGCACTACCGCCAAAAACGCCGTGCAAAAAAGCTGGCCAGAAGCGGTCGGTACGCGCTCGCCCGGAAAAAGAGAAACCCGCTCGCTAAGGCGAATTGGCGCCCATTAAGCTGCCGCCAAGGTTACACATGCGCTGAATCGGGGAGCAAAACCGGTGGCGGTGCTGCTGCAACCGAGCGCTCAAGCCCTGGATTTGCTTGCTCCAGGCAGGGCTGGGAGCTTAAGTTGATGACATTGGGCTAAAGCCCGCCCCTTAACCAAACGTTAGGCCTAATGAAAATTCTTATCTTTGGCAACTCCGGCTCGGGAAAATCCACGCTTGCTCAGTGCCTAGTTCAAGATCACGGATTGGCCCATCTCGATCTTGATTCAATCGTATGGGAACCCGGCAAAATTGCTGTTCCACGGGCACCAGAAGCTGTAAGCGAATCACTTCGAGCATTTCTTACCACCCATAAAAATTGGGTTATTGAGGGCTGCTACGGCGAACTCATTGAAGCAACTACAAATTATTGCTCTGAGTTGATCTTTCTTAACCCTGGGCTTGAGGTCTGTCTTGAGCACAACCGACATCGCCCATGGGAACCTCATAAGTATTCGTCTCAGCAAGCTCAAGATGAAATGCTAGAGAACCTACAAACTTGGGTTGCCGGCTACTATGAACGTCAAGATCAATGGTCGTACCACGCACACCGTCAGATTTTTGATACTTTTTCAGGCCACAAATGCGAACGATCTGCAGGCTAATCAGCGGTTGCCTAACAGCACTCAAATCGTTCGCTTCGCTCACTGGGACTGGCTAAAGCCAGCCCCTTAACCAAACGTTATGCACTCCGAAAGACATTAATTACCTACCAGGTTTAATACATGGATGATTTTTACATAGATAAAAAAGGCTTAGCTGCTTACTTTGAAATGCAGTGGCTAGATAAGTTACGAGATGACGGAGTACATGAAGTCCTAAAAAGCAAATCTAAGTCAGTACCCGATTATTTTATTTTATCAGATCACACTAGTAATGTGGCTCGCTTTATAAGCAGCGCTCTTGAGAGTGACTCTATTTCTCCGGAAACTGTTCTTGAAGTAGGACCTGCTCTTGGCAGGAATTGCTACGAGCTAGTAAAAAAATATGCTGATATAAAGTCCGTTACTGTAGTTGAACCATCTCAACGACTGCTCTCAAATTTCAAACGAATACTAATTGACGGCAGTGGCTGTGAATTTCCCTATATCAAGAGCGCAAACGAATTAGAGAGTTTATATTTTCAAACTGAGTCTATAACAAAAGATTGTAGTCATATTAATTTTTCTCTAATCAAAGCACCCTTTGAACGCGGATTAGTTGCAGGGAAGTTTGATTTAGTAATTTGCTTAAACGTTCTAGACCAATGTGAATCACCACAGAGCATGGTTGATGCTTTAAAGGAGGCAACTGCTATCAATGGTGTTATGGTTTTGTCATGCACCTATCAATGGAATAAGAAGCATCTAATTAATAAGTGTGAAGCTGTCGACAACATCAACGAGTATTTCGGCGATGGCTGGGTGAAGCTATCAGAGGATGAAAACGAGTACAAAATCAGGTTTAACGAAAGGTACTGTAAACTATTTCTTGCTCACATAGTTTCATACCGAAAAATTGGAATGTAGTTCTCAGGCCTATGCGTAACGAATCAATTCAACAAATCCTACAGCGCCGCCCATGTTTTACAAAAAAAATCGTAAAAGCTGGCACATTGCTAGGCTGCTGACTGGGGCGTTATGCACTAACCTCTACTGAAATTAGAAATACCGTCAATACGGTGAGGTTTTAATATAATCAGCCAAGGCTACAAACCAAGACGAGTAAAACCAATGGCTCAAGTGAAGCACATAACTAGCGGTTCAAATCGTTCGCTTCGCTCACTGGGACGGGCTAAAGTCAGCCCCTTAACCAAACGTTATGCAACACGGCCCTGACCATGAGTGAATTCGAGATAAAAATATTAACCGCGAAAAACTGGGAGTTATACAAATCCGCAAGATTGAGTTCTCTTAGGGATTCACCTGACTCTTTTGGCTCAACTTACGATCAGGAAACCACATTATCGGATGCTGAATGGCAGTCACGCTTAGATCTTAAATTCCGGGATATTGATGCTCTGCCATTAGTTGCAGAGCTAGATGGCAAGCCCGTCGGTGTTGCTTGGGGCTTTATACATAAGCCAGATTTGCGAATCGCCCACATCTATCAAATGTGGGTTTCGCCAGAGCTGAGAGGAAAAGGCATAGCGAAGTCACTGCTACGTGAAATTGAAGCATGGGCTATCAGCAGAGGGTGTGGCCTTATGGCACTTGCAGTCACAACAAGCAATGAAGCAGCAGTTAACTTGTATAGATCGTTTGGTTTTATCGCTGCTGGGCAGCTTGAAGAGCTAAGAATTGGTTCAGAGCGTATGGTTCAGCCAATGGTTATGAAGTTGAATAGTGCCGCCCAGCATTCAAACCGTTCGCTACGCTCACTGGGACGGGCTAAAGCCCGCGCCTTAACATAAGCGTTATACGCTACTAATTCCAGCATTGGAGTAAATAAAAATTATAGACAACATTAAATCTAATCGTATTGAATTGATTTCATCGTCAGCAACGCATATTCGCATAGAACTTGAAACGCCACATTTGCTTGCTGAGAAATTGAATTCAGTTGTTTCAAAGGACTGGCCGTCTGGTGAATACGACCGAAATGCAATGGTGTTTTTTTTATCTTGTTTCGAAAGCGGCGGTACAGCTGTCCAAGGGTGGTATGGATGGTATGCAATCAATATTGATGCTGTTTCAGGAGAACGGTCTCTAGTTGGTTCAGGTGGTTATTTCGGGCCTCCAGATAGTAACGGTGTAGTTGAGATCGGTTATTCTGTGTTGCCTGAGTGGCAGCGTCGTGGCTTTGCAAAAGAAATAGTAAGTGCGTTAGTTGCTCATGCATTGTCTTTTGAAAAAACAAACAGTATTATTGCTCGCACTTCACCGGTAAATGAAGCGTCTAAAAGAGTATTGATTTCTAGTGGCTTCAGGGAGACTGGAATTAATGAAAGCAATCTATGTTTCGAGTATGTAAGTAGCTAATGCTGCTTTTTTTATAATGAAGTGGTTGCGTATCACAAACGGTTCGAGTCGTTCGCTCCGCTTACTGGGGCGGGCTAAAATTCGCCCCATGACCTAAACGTTATATGTCTATCAATTAAGGTGTTATCAAAATGTCTCATTCAGAAGCAAAGTGTCTTTGTGGTGCTGTAAAAATTATCGCGGAAGAAATTAACCCTAAATTCACAGTGTGCCATTGCCAATCATGTAGAACTTGGGGAGGCGCACCATTCTTTGCTGTTAAGTGCGGTACTAAAGTTAAAATTGAAGGCGATGATAAAGTTAAAATGTATGAATCATCGTCTTGGGCCTCTCGCGGGTTTTGCACAGAGTGTGGGACTCATTTATTTTATAAATTCAAAGAAAGCGGCGAATATAATATGCCAGTAGGCATGTTTCCAAACTTGAAAGGTTTGGAAATGGATATGCAATATTTTAGTGACATGCGACCTGGTTATTATTGCTTTTCAAATGAAACAAAAGAAATGACAACAGCTGAAATAATGGCTCATTTCGCAGCAGAAATGTAATCGCACATATAACAAGTTAATCAACTTGGCTAACGCGAAAAGGGGGCGGATTTATTTATAGGCCAGACTGGCCGCTCCTGGTCGCTCTCAGCCCATCACGAAGGGCCGCTATGGGTCGAGGCTGTGTGGATACGCAGAAACAAACCGGATCAGGAAATATCGACCCGCCAGAACGCTGGGCATGCAATTTTCTCGTACTCGGGAATGGTAAGAGCACCCTTGAACATTAGCTATGGCCGCGTTTTCACACAGCCTCGAACCATTGCGGACATATGACAGGTCGCCAGTTCTGCTGCGCTCTCTGCTGGGAGCGCCCCCTAGTCTATTTCGAAAGTAGTGCCTTAATCAGGGCGTAGGTTGCGGTAATCCGCGCTTCATTGGGATAGTTGCGGTTCGCAAGGACCACGATGCCAAGGTTCTCGCTCGGAAGCACAGCAACATAGCCACCAAAGCCATTTGTCGATCCCGTTTTGTTGAGGATGACGTTTTTCTGCGGCGGGAGCGCGGGTTGGATCTTATTGACCTTCTGCGGGTGCAGGATGAAGTCGTAACCGTTCGCTGACTTCATCGTTTCAATATCTGCCGGCCATGTGTACTGCTCCCAGATCATGTCCTGCGTGAATTTTGCAGTGCTGAACTGGCCTTCTTGGGTGCGGCGCACTGCTGCCTCGAGTTGCGGCGATACTTTCCCGTATCCGAGCTCCACATCCAGGAGCTTGAGCATGTCACTGGCGGTCGTCTTCACCCCGTAAGCTTCAGCGTCAAGCACGCCGGGCGTTACGCGGATAGGCTTGTCGGTCTTTCGGTCGTAGCCGAAGGCATACCTATGCATCTCTTTCGCGGGAACATCGATCCAGGTGTTCTTCAAACCGAGCTCAGGGAACAGCACGGTCTGTACCGCCTGTGTATAGCTCATGCCCATCGCGTCAGCGGTAATGTGGCCGAGAAGGCCGACGCTAATGTTGGAGTAGCTACGTGCGCCGGGCTGGGGCGGCTTCCAGCCTTTCAGCCAGTTCACGAGTTGCTTGGTGTCGGTGATGTTATCGGGAACCTGCAGAGGCAACCCGCCCGAGTGATGGGTCGCCAAGTCCATCAGTGTCATATCGTTGCCGATCGAACAGGCATCCGCGCACAGATAATGGGCCACCTTGTCGTTAAGGGAGAGCTGGCCGCGTTGTTCGGCCAGAGCTGCCAGCGTCACGTTGAAGACCTTGCTGATCGACCCGAGCTCGAAAAGGGTGTCAGGGGTGACGGGACGGTTGTCGGCACGCGATGCCAGACCCGTGGCATAAAAGCGGTGTTGACCGTTCCTTGTTACACCCACAATAAGACCGGGGATTTTGTATTCCTCAATAGCCTGTGCGTAGGCGGCCCGGGCCTGCGCTTGAAACGTGTCGCCGCTTGCGAAGGCGGGTATCAAGGCAGACGTTGAGGCAATCAGAGCAATGGCTATCAATGATCTATGGCAGGTCATCTGAAGTCCTTCGGTATGCGATAAAAAATAACTGCGGGTGGGGCAACATGCCGAAAGGCAAACTGAGGGCGTCGTCTTCAACGGAAGACCGGCGGAATTATGTCGATGCGCCCGTAACATTGCCAACCGGCGGTGCTCGGTGTGGTCGAGGTCAGCAGGCTGTCGGCAGTTTGACCAGATGAACAGTTGGGGCAGACCACGATATCGATGCTGCTGGGAGTCCGTTTCGGCCGGTTTCTTGCGTTCCTGAACGGCAAAATTGAGGCGATCACTGCCTGTCGTGTCTCTGCCGCCTGCTGGTCAAGCATGATGCAAGCGGTGATCAGCCCCAACGCAATTTGGCTGCTCAGATGCGTAAGTTGCGCAGGCCCGACTAAAAATCTCTCGACGAATGCCGCAGGCTGGGGCGTGCCTAGCCATTGGGTTCCCCGATCCATTTCGAGTTGAACCGATCTATCCCCTTCATAACCTCTTAGGCGTCGCGGGATGATGAGGGCGAAGCGGCTCAGAATCCGCCTATTTGGGCTGCGAAAGTCGAACAATGTAATTCTAAAAATATATATAAATATCAGTAAGCTATGGACTGTATCGGGTGCGAAAGACAAATCGAGGTGATAGAGGTAGTCCGTATCCTTTCGGGTCCTTTTTTGTATGAAAAATCCGGGCTAGACGTGCGTCACAGCGGATGCCCGCCAGGTGTGGACGTTTAACCCTGGTTACAGCGCAAACCCCCGTCATGATATCGTTTCGACATTACAGGGCCGCGATGCTCGCCAAACAGCTATGCAGCCGCTGTCTTGCGGAGCAGTTGTCGCTAAAATTTCCCTCGCGGCTAGGCTAAGCAAAAACAGGTTCCATTGCCGGGCGGCTGGAGACGCTCGCGAGAGCAGGTCGGCATACACCTTTAGCGTCGGTAACTCGATTAGTTCAACAAGCGGGTAGTTGCGGGGAGTCGCCAGGCTTATGACGAGTAAACCGAGCAGAGCAATTCTGGGGACATCCACCCAGTGGCGCATGAATGGATGGGGCAAATACGTCATTCTTGCCGGTTTCATGCTGCTGTGGATAATCGCTGCGCTGGCCATTTACCGTGACGCCCAGCAGATAGCCGCCAATACCCAACAGAAGATCCGCAACGAGATGCGGCTTGAAGCGCAAACCATGGCTGAAAAGCTGGCCGGGGTGCTGGAGCGAACCTACGTCACTATCAAAACCATCTCGTTATTGCCGGCAGTGCGTAGTGCGGCCCCGCGCAATCGCCGCAGCATCCATGACGACGTCGTCAAGCTGGGGCACTTCGGCGATGGTGACGCCAATACCATCCAGCAACTGTATAACCACGTTTCCACCGATGTCGCGGTATCTGAGGTGTATCTGGTATATGACAGCTTCGCCCCCGAACGGGGTGAAGTGCCTTTCCTGATGTTTGACCAGGTGCTGCTGGAGCGTATCGCCAACGCGCAAGAAGCAGACAACACTCACGAACAGGACGAGCCCGAAGAGTACGAAGCTGCCGAGTATGCCGAATATGTGCGGCAACTCAGCTACTTGCGGCAATACCATGCCCAATTGCCTCGCGACGCCCCCGAAGGCATTGCGGCGGTGACTTCATCGCTGCTGCGAACCTGCGATAACTCCCAGTACACCTCGATTGCCAACGGCGACGAGCGCGATACCTTGGGTATTCTGCTGTCCGTGCCTATCTACGATCAGGCCAACAAACAGTTCAAAGGGCTGGTGACCGCCGTGCTGCGGGCCAATGCACTGGAGGCCGTCCTGAACGGCTGGCCCAGGCTGCCCATCACCGCTGCGGACAAAGCGTTTCTGGCCCAGCAGCAGATTGACCTCGCCACTCCGGCCGCCGAATACCTGCTGGAGAATCGCCAGACCGGCGTGCGCATCATGGATAGACGCAACCTAGACCTGCCGGATTTCCTCACGGGTAAGCAGCAAGCGGCCATTCATCTCGAGCAAACCATCCGGTTGCCCTTCTCCGAGGCGTGGCAGTTGCATCGGTATAAGTCGGTGGCCGACCTCAACGTGGCAATTGATCCAATCCGCAGAGACATGTGGCAGCGACTGGCGCTGTTAAGCCTGCTGATTGCCGGGTTCGCGCTAGCGGTGGAACGTGTCTTCGCCATGCAGCGTCGGTCTACCCGTGAGCTGTCGCAAATGGCCAACTACGACGCCCTGACCGGCTTACCCAATCGGCGCCTGGTCGCCGAACACTTGTCAAATTCGTTGAGCCGGAAACTGACCCTGGATCATCAGTACGCCGTGCTGATGATCGATCTCGATGACTTCAAGGAAATTAACGACACGCTCGGCCACCAGGTCGGCGACAGTCTGCTGATCGAGGTATCGCGGCGCTTCGTCCACAGCCTGCGCGCCTCAGACCAGCTGTTGCAGCTGCATAATCACAACCCCTTGGGCAATCCAGGCGGCAGTCCCCTGAATGAGAACGAGTCGATGGTCGGCCGCCTGGGGGGCGATGAGTTTCTGGTGTTGCTGCCCAATCTTCCCGACCTCGAACAGGTCATGGGCGTGGCCGAACGCCTGCACGCGAGCCTGAGCGAGCCCATCGCCTTGGGCCCGGACAAGATTTACGTGCATGCCAGTATCGGCATCGCCGCTTACCCGGACCATGGCCAAACGGGTGCTTCGTTGTTACGCAGCGCCGATACGGCAATGTACCTGGCGAAGCGCCAGGGACGTGGGCAGACGGTGGTGTTTCAGCAGGAATTCGACGACAAATCCCGGCAGCGCCTGCAGTTGCTCACCGACTTGCACTCGGCCCTAACGGAACAACAATTCGTCCTCCACTACCAGCCGGAACTGAACCTGGCCACCGGCGACATCGACTCGGTCGAGGCCTTGATACGCTGGCAACACCCGCTCCTGGGGCTGGTGCACCCGGCAGATTTTATCCATCTGTTGGAGCAGTCCGGCTTGATCACAGACGTCGGGCGGTGGGTGTTGGAAACGGCCTGCCGGCAACTGAAAGAATGGCAGGACCAGGGCTCACCGATTAAGCACATGTGCGTCAACGTATCGATCAAGCAACTGGCGCATCCGGCATTTGCCGACTCGCTGCTCAACACCTTAGATCAAGCTGGCATAGCGCCTGATGCACTCTGTCTTGAGCTGACCGAATCGATGCTGATGCAGCAGCCGGAGGCCAACATTCAACTCCTGCGCAGCATACGCATGACCGGGGTGAAGATTGCCCTGGATGACTTCGGCACCGGCTACTCGTCACTCAGCCACCTGCGCCAACTGCCATTGGACGTGCTGAAGATCGACCGCAGTTTCGTCATCGACATGCAAACCGACGAAGGCCTCGCCATCTGCGAAACCCTGATGACCTTGGCCCAGCGCTTGGGGCTCAAGGTCATTGCCGAAGGCATAGAGACAGCCGAGCAATACTGCACCATGAATAGAGTCGGCAGTGACTGGATGCAGGGCTACTTGATTGCCCGCCCGCTGCCGGCGGAGCAAGCCGATCAATTCGCGCAGACTTTCGACTGGAGAAAATTCAAGGCTGCTAATGGCCTGCAACAACATCCGCCCGGATGGACGCCATTAAGGGGCTACTCCCGCGAGTCACCTTAACTGTCTCGGGCGCACTGAGACGTATTTTTAGGGTACGCCTAGCCGGCGCTAGGAGCCCTAGGCCATAACCGCAAAGCGCTTATCCACCATGCCCCCGCTCTTGTGCATCTTGAGCGGCAGCGGTTTGCTGCCGGCGCCGGCCATTACCCCTGGATTCATGAAGCACAACTGTGCACTCCGCTATCCTAGCAATAGCCGAGCAGTCGATATGAGGTCGAGCCATGAGCCACAAACACCAGAGTCTCCTGCACTCGATTTGCCAGGGGCCGTTGCCCAGCAACGTCCACTGGCGCGAGGTCGAGTCTTTGCTGCATCACCTCGGTGCAACTATCGACCCTATTCTCGGCGCGCGTTTTCGCGTGGTCTTGAACCAGTACGAGTTCTTTCTGCACCATCCGCACCACAGCAATGAGTGCAGCAGGCAGGAAATCAAGCACCTGCGTGAATGCCTGGCCAGCGCCGGCATGACCTCTAGGGTGTATGACGAGAAGTTTGGCTGAGTGTGGCGGCAGGCGGCAGGCGGCAGGCTGCAGATTGCAGCGGTGGCGGTGGGAAGCAAGCATGGCGCGTTGGTTGATGATGATTGGTGCGGCGCTGTTGCTGCTCGGCGCCGTACTGCACTTCGCGCCCTGGCTGCCGCACTGGTTTGGCCGCTTGCCGGGCGATACCCGTATCGAATCGCCCGGCAAGTTATTCATTGCGCTGAGGTCGATGTTGCTGGTCAGCATCGGTTTGACCCTGCTGATCAACCTGCTCAGGCGCTAGCGGGCCTGTTCCAGCGGTAAAGCCGTGCGGTATGCGTCTGCTCAAATAGGCTGAAACTCGAACGCCCGTTCGCCATTAGTTCCAGGCTCTGGAGTTTTTCGCAAAAACTCCAGAGCTTTCTGCAAGAAGCTGTCATGACGATGCAACTAAATTCCATCATCCACTCTTTGCCGTGTGTGTTTGGCAGGTCGCAATGGTCAGACCAGTGCATCTGAGCTAAACCCATTAGCAGTAGGTCCTACAACAACAGTCTCCATAAGAGGATGGGCGTGATGTTTAAAGCCAGTCACGTCTTGCAGGACGAGTTCCTTAACCGGATCTCGGCCGCCAAGGCCGCCGATTTTTTCCCTGTCATCAGCGCCAACTACAGCGTTGACGAGGCAGCCTATCTCACTGAGCTCCTGCAGCTCGCCGACCCCGGTGATAATGGCATCGAGGCTATCAGCCACGGTGCCCGTACCCTGATTCATGATGTACGTGGCCGGGACAATGCCGTCGATACCCTCGACGCACTGCTTCGTCAGTACAGCCTCGATACCCAGGAAGGGCTGATGCTCATGTGCCTGGCCGAGGCTCTGCTGCGCGTCCCTGACGCTGCCACCGCCGATGCGCTGATCCGCGACAAGCTGAGCGCCGCCGAGTGGGAACGCCACCTCGGCAAGAGCGACAATGTACTGGTCAACTTCGCCGCCTGGGGTCTGGTCATGACCGGTAAGGTGGTTGATCCGTCCGCCGCCGATGGCCGGCCGAAGAACGTGATCGGGCGTCTGGTCAAGCGCTCCGGCGAGCCGGTCATTCGTGCGGCGATGAACCAGGCGATGAAGATGATGGGCAAGCAGTTCGTGCTTGGTCGCAACATCGCCGAAGCGCTGAAGAACGGTCGTCCCGAGCGCGAAAAAGGCTACAGCTACTCCTTCGACATGCTCGGCGAGGCGGCATTGACTGCCGACGACGCCGAGAAGTACATGGCCGACTACCGCAAGGCCATCGACACCGTCGGTGCCGAGGCGCAGGTGGGCAAGGGGCCGAAGCCGTCGATTTCGATCAAGTTGTCCGCCCTGCATCCACGTTACGAAGTGGCCCAGCGCGAGCGCGTGCTCACCGAGCTGTTCGCCAATGTGCTGGAACTGGCCGTGCGTGCACGCAAGCTGGGCGTTGGCATCTCGGTGGATGCCGAGGAAGCCGACCGCCTGGAGTTGTCGCTGGAACTGTATGAAAAGCTGATGCGCGACCCGGGCCTCAAAGGCTGGGGCGAGTTCGGCCTGGTGGTCCAGGCCTACTCCAAGCGCTGCCTGCCGGTGCTGGTGTGGCTGGCCCTGTTGGGCAAGGAGCTCGGTGCCAAGATGCCGTTGCGTCTGGTCAAGGGCGCCTACTGGGACACCGAGATCAAGCAGTGTCAGGTCCAGGGCCTGGACGGCTACCCGGTGTTCACCCGCAAGGAAGGCACCGATACGTCCTACCTGGCCTGTGCGCGCTTCCTGCTGTCGGAGTTCACCCGTGATGTGATCTACCCACAGTTCGCCAGCCATAACGCGCATACCGTCAGCTGCATCTTGTCGATGGCCGCCGAGTACCAGCAGCCTCGCGAGTTCGAGTTCCAGCGCCTGCATGGCATGGGCGATGCGCTGTACGACACCGTGTTGGAAAAGCATGGCAAGACCGTGCGCATCTATGCGCCGGTCGGTGCACACAAGGATCTGCTGCCGTACCTGGTCCGCCGCTTGCTGGAAAACGGCGCGAATTCCTCGTTCGTCCACCAGCTGGTTGACCCGAGCACACCGATTGAGTCACTTCTTGATCATCCGGTGACGCAACTGCGCAAGTTCAAAACGCTCGGTAATGACAAAATTCCCCTTCCGCCTGCTCAGTTCGGTGCCGCGCGGAAAAATTCCCAAGGCATCAATATGAACATCCAGCACTCTTTGGCTGAGCTTGAACTCGCCTACCAGCCGCACCTCAGCCGTCAATGGCACGCTACGCCGGTGATCAACGGGCAGTCGCTGCCTGGCGCCGCGCAGGATGTGTATTGCCCCTATGAGTTGAGCAAGGTCGTCGGCACCGCCCAGTTCGCCAGCGCTGCCCAGGCGGCTCAGGCGCTGGACGGGTTGAGCGCTGCCTGGCCGCGCTGGAATGCCACCGCCATCGACAGCCGCGCGAGTATCTTCGAGCGTCTGGCCGATCTGCTCGAGAGCAACCGTGCCGAGTTGATGGCGCTGTGCACCGTGGAAGCCGGCAAGTCCATGCAGGACGGCATCGACGAAGTGCGCGAGGCGGTGGATTTCTGCCGTTACTACGCCCAGCAGGCGCGTCTGCGTCTGGGTCGCGAAGAGCTGAAAGGCCCGACCGGCGAGCGCAACGAGCTGTTCCACGAGGGTCGCGGCATCTTCGTCTGCGTCAGCCCGTGGAACTTCCCGCTGGCCATCTACCTCGGCCAGATCGCCGCCGCCCTGGTCGCGGGTAACTGTGTGCTGGCCAAACCGGCCGAGCAGACCAGCCTGATCGCCGCGCGTGCCCTGGAACTGATGTTCGAAGCCGGCCTGCCGATGGATGTGATCGCCTTCCTGCCGGGCGATGGCGCCACCCTGGGTGGCGTGTTCTGCCGCGATGCCCGCGTCGCTGGCGTGTGCTTCACCGGCTCCACCGACACCGCGCGGATCATCAACCGTCAGCTGGCCGAGAAAGCCGGCCCGATCGCCGCACTGATCGCCGAAACCGGCGGACAGAACGCGATGATCGTCGACTCCACCGCGCTACCGGAACAAGTGGTCAAGGATGCCGTGCAGTCGGCCTTCACCAGCGCCGGCCAGCGTTGCTCGGCCTTGCGTGTGCTCTATGTGCAGGCCGATATCGCCGAGCGCGTGCTGGATCTGCTCAAGGGCGCGATGGCCGAACTGAAAGTCGGCCCGACGCACCTGCGCGAAAGCGATGTGGGTCCGGTGATCGACGCCGAAGCCAAGGCCGGCCTGGATGCGCATATTGCCCAGCTCAAGGGCGAGGGCAAGCTGATTGCCGAAACCCCGCTGCCGGCTGGTCTGCACGGTCATTTCGTCGCCCCGGTGGCGTTCGAAATCGGCGGCATCGCCGAACTGAAGAAAGAGAACTTCGGCCCTATCCTGCACATCGTGCGTTTCCAGGCGGCCGATCTTGAGAACGTGGTCGCGGCGATCAATGGCACGGGTTATGGCCTGACCCTCGGCGTGCATACCCGCAACGAGGAAACCGCAGATCGCATCGAGGCGCTGGCGCGCGTCGGCAACCTCTACGTCAACCGCAACCAGATTGGTGCCGTGGTCGGGGTGCAGCCGTTCGGTGGTTGCGGTCTGTCGGGTACCGGGCCAAAAGCCGGCGGTCCGAGCTACCTGTTGCGCTTCGTCAACGAACGCACCACGTCGGTCAACACCACCGCGGTGGGCGGCAACGCCTCCCTGCTGTCGCTGGGCGACGAGGACTGAGTTTATCCAGGGACAGGCCCACAAGGCCTGCCCCGCCTCCGACCGGATGTTCAGGCGTGCGCCGGGTCGGTGGTTTCAACGCAGTGACCGCCTATAGCAGTCGCTTAAAAACTAGAACCACGGCTTGAGCCGTGCCAAATAAGAGAACAACAAGATGAACGAGCAGAACGTTTTTGTTGTAGGGGTGACCTTCGTGGTCTACCTGGCGCTGATGTTGTGGTTGGGCCTGGTGGCCTACAAACGTACCAGCAATCTGTCCGATTACATCCTCGGCGGCCGCTCCATCGGTCCGACCACGGCGGCGCTGTCGGCTGGTGCTTCCGATATGAGTGGCTGGCTGCTGCTCGGTCTGCCGGGTTATGCCCTGGTGGCCGGTTTCGAAGCCACCTGGATCGCGGGTGGCCTGCTGGCGGGTACCTGGCTGAACTGGCTGTTCGTAGCCCAGCGTCTGCGCGTGTACTCGCACACGGCTAATGACTCGGTGACCATGCCGTCCTACTTCGAGAATCGCTTCAACGACAAATCCCGCGCCCTGCGTGTGGTGTCGGCGCTGATCATCCTGACCTTCTTCCTGTTCTACACCAGCTCTGGCCTGGTGGCATCCGGCAAGCTGTTCGAGACCGTGTTCGGTTTCGACTACCAGATAGCCGTGATCGTCGGCACCCTGGCGGTGGTTTCCTACACCCTGTTCGGCGGCTTCCTCGCCGTGGCCTGGACCGACGTGGTGCAAGGCCTGCTGATGGCGGCCGCACTGGTATTGGTGCCGGTATTCGCCCTTAACGCAGTAGGCGGTGTCGACGCCGCACACCTGGCAATTGCCGCGAAGAACCCCGAGTTGCTGACCTTTTTCAACGATGCCAAAGGCCAACCGCTGGGCATTATCGCGATTCTCTCGCTGGTCGGTTGGGGCCTGGGCTACTTTGGCCAGCCGCACATCCTCGCGCGTTTCAAGGCGATTTCCGATGACAAAGACATTCCGACTGCCCGTCGCATTGCGGTGAGCTGGACGGCCCTGACCCTGGTTGCTGCCCTGTCCATCGGCTGGGTAGCCTTGGGTTATCTGGACACCGATCTGGCCGACGCCGAAACCGTCTTCATGGTGCTGGTCAACAGCCTGTTCCACCCGGTAGTGGCCGGCATCCTGATGGCCGCCGTGCTGGCAGCGATCATGTCCACCGCCGACTCGCAACTGCTGGTTAGCTCCTCGGCCCTGGCCGAAGACTTCTACAAGGCCATCCTGAAGAAAGATGCCGGCGATACCGAGTTGGTATGGATCGGCCGTGGCGCCGTGGTCCTGATTGCGATCATCGCCCTGGTGCTGGCATTGAACCCGGACAATACCGTGCTGGGCCTGGTGTCCTACGCCTGGGCTGGCTTCGGCGCCGCCTTCGGCCCGGCCATCCTGCTGTCGCTGTACTGGAAGCGCATGAACCGCAATGGCGCCCTGTCTGGCATCATCCTCGGTGGTCTGACCGTGGTGATCTGGAAGCAACTGTCCGGCGGGATCTTCGATCTGTACGAGATCATTCCCGGCTTCATCCTGGCGACCGTTGCCATCATCGTAGTCAGCCTGCTGACCGAAGAGCCGGAAGCCGCAGTGCAAGCCCAGTTCGACGATGTCGAGCGCAAGCTGGCCTGAGGAAACGAGTTTCATCCCCGCCCGCAGCCGGTCGTCTGCAGGCGGGGCGCCCGAGTCAGGATTTCAATGCTGATGCCCGGCTCGGGCTCCACGACGACCCGATAGTGCTTTACCGGCCCACACCTCGTTGTGTTGGGCCGGTTTTTTTTGCCTGTGCGGATCAGTGGTCATGCGTGTGCTGCAGTAGCCTGCTATGCCTGACAAGACGCACCGGTGGAGTGGGGCAGTGACCTCAGCCCGTCCAGTGCTGCGCCAGCAACAGGCGCAAGTAATCGATGGTCGGACTCGCGGGTTTGGAAGAATGGCGGCCCTCTTCCAGGTAATCGCTGCCGGCTCTGTGACCGCCATTGGGCAACCCTACAAGGGGTGTAATCATGGCAACCTTCATTTCGCTGGTTAACTTCACCGATCAGGGCATTCGATCGGTCAAAGACTCACCGGATCGTTTTCAGGCATTCAAGGCGCTGGGTGAAAAGGCGGGCGTAGCGGTCAAGGCGGTCTACTGGACCGTCGGCAGTTACGACCTGGTGCTGATCGTCGAGGGGGACGAGGAGGCCGCCACCTCCCTGCTGTTGAAAGTCGGCTCGCTCGGCAATACGCGTACGCAGACACTGCGCGGCTTCTCGGAGCAAGAGATACGCAAGATCATCGGCAACATGCCTTAGAGCCTGGCCTTGCCTGCGTGGTTTGTCCTAGCCGCAGGCGCAACGCTCGTGTTTAGCGGCCCATTGCCTTGGTGATGGGCCGTTTTCTATAGCGGATCTGTTGGCCGCAGAGCTTCGCGCCGCATGGCTGCAGTTCGCCCACACATAGCGGCGCTATGGCGGGGGTTGAATGCGTCAGGCCAGCTATTCTTGTTAACGATCCGTGGCTAAATCGGTAGGCGGTTACGCCTTCATGGAGGTTGTACATAATGCGCACTGCACTGCTGGGCTTAGGCGAGCCTGCCCCCTGGTTCACCTGCCGAACCGAAACCCGCGAACGCTTCGTCTTCGACACGGTCGCCGGTCGCTATCTGCTGCTGAGTTTCCTCGATTCCGCCGCCGACCCCATCAGTGCCCAGGTGTTGGCGCTGCTGGCCGTCAATCGAGCGCGTTTCGATGATTACAACCTGTCGTTGTTTGGCGTCACGGTTGATCCCGAGGACGAGCGGCAGCGGCGGGTTGTCACCGAGTTGCCGGGGATACGTTACTTCTGGGATTTCGATCGCCAGATCAGTGGGCTATACGGCGCACTGCAGGAGGATGGTAGTTACCGCAAGGTGACCTACCTGCTCGATCCGATGTTGCGGGTGATGGCCGTGCTGCCGTTCGCAGCTACCGCGCAGGCGCACGTAACGGCTGTGCTGGCGCTGCTGGATCGCTTGCCGGCGATCGGCCCGGCGTACCCGGCCAGGTCGCAGGCGCCGGTGCTGGTGCTGCCACGGGTATTCGAGCCGAGTTTATGCCAGGCGTTGATGGACTATTACCGCACCCAGGGTGGCGAACCTTCAGGCTTCATGCAGGACATCAATGGCAAGACGGTGATGGTGCTTGGTCAGGACCACAAGAGTCGGCGCGACTGCACGCTTGAGGACGAGGCTCTGCGCCAGGCCTGTCGGCGGCGGATTTATGAACGGGTAGTGCCGGAAATCCTCAAGGCCTTCCAGTTTCGCGTCACGCGCATGGAGCGCTATCTGGTCGGCTGCTACGACGCCAGTGAGGGAGGGCATTTTCGCGCGCACCGCGACAACACCACCAAGGGCACGGCGCATCGACGGTTTGCGATATCGCTGTTCCTCAACAGTGGCGAGTACGACGGTGGTTTTCTGCGCTTCCCCGAATTTGGCCCGGGCCTGTATACCGCGCCGCCAGGCGGCGCGGTGGTGTTCTCCTGCGGGTTGCTGCATGAAGCCATGCCTGTGACGCGCGGTCAGCGTTACATGTTTCTGCCGTTTCTCTACGACGAGCAGGCGCGGCGCATTCGCGAGGAAAACCAGGCGTACCTCGACGTTGGGCCTGACCCTGCGGCTCCCGCAGCGGAGGAGGAGGTCGGGGCGGCCGGGGCCGGTTAGTCCGCGGCACTGATTACGCCTATCTGGCACGATTGCTTCTTCGCGCGCTGTGTTTAGCGCAAGCATGGTTCTAAACTGCGGGGACATAACTAAAACACTGCGTGATCTTGCCTGCATGAAAATCCATCCCCTGCCTCCACTCAACAGCCTGGTGGCTTTCGAAGCGGCTGCGCGCCACCTGAGTTTTACCCTGGCCGCGCACGAACTGAACGTCACCCAGGGCGCGATCAGCCGCCAGGTGCGCCTGCTCGAGGACTACCTGGGCAAGACTCTGTTCGAACGCACTACACGGGCGATCAACTTGAGCCCGACCGGTGGCCAGTACTATGAGACGGTGCGAACCGCGTTGATGCAACTGGCCCATGCCACCGGTGAGATTCGCCACTGGCAGGGCGCCCAGCAGGTGACCGTGGTCACCAGTACGGCGATGGCCTCGTTGTGGCTGCTGCCCAAGGTGGCGGAGTTTCAGCGCGATAACGAAGAGATCGACCTGCGCATCATCGCCTATGACCAGGTCAAGGATTTCTCCCGCCTGGATTGCGACCTGGCGCTGTACTACTGCCGCACCCCGCCGAAGGACATGCAGGTGACGCCGCTGTTTGCCGAGGAAGTGTTCCCGGTGTGCAGCCCGGGCTATCTGGCCAAGAACCCGACGCTGAGCACCCCGCAGCAGCTGGCCGACTGCACCTGGCTGTGGCTGGAAGATCCGCAGCGCGACTGGATCGGCTGGTCCGAGTGGTTCCAGCGCCTGGGTCTTAAAGGCATCGAACCCAGGCGGCGGATCAATATCAACAGTTACTCGATGCTGATTCAATCGGCGCTCAGTGGCCAGGGCATCGCGCTGGCCTGGTCGAACCTGGTCGACAACCACCTGCAGACCGGCGCCCTGGTTAGGCCGATCGATACCGTGTTGCAGTCGGATGCGCAGTTCTGCCTGCTCGAGCCGCTCGGGCGGGGTGCGATGCGTCAGAGCGTTAAGTGCTTCCGCGCCTGGTTACTTGAGCAGTTGCCGCCTGCGCTGGACGACGCAACGCTCGGTGCTGGCGCATAACTAGCGGGCCGAAACGAACGCTGCCGCAGGCTTGTGGCCTGCGGCAGCGTTGCATGGAGCAGTCGCGGCGCTAGTTTTGGACTATGCGCGGCTATTCCTCAGCAGGCCTTTCGCGCGGGTAGCGCGAGGGGAGTGGCCCCGCCCAGCACGACCCTAGGCGCAATGCCGGGGTCGTCCTGGGAGTGTTCCTGCGTTAGCGACTGGTATCCCGGTGATGGCGTGGGAAGGCCAGCGGAGCTGCCTGACGCAAGCAACGCGTCGTGACAAAACTCAGGTGCAGGATGAATTCGCTGATCGATGGCTGTTGGATGCTTTCCAGCCTGCCGGCATCACCAATAGCACCCGATAAATCCGTTCAAATCTATCGACCTGCGCCAGGGCAGGCAAACCCGTGTGGGCGTCTGTCGCGCGCAGTCGGGTGCTGCAGCGGTCCGCTGATGTAGGCCTCCTGTTGATTCCGCGTGGCTGGTTTGGTGGTGGCTACAGTTGCGTTTCCCCGGCCCCTCGAGCAAGCCATTTATTGTCATGGATTGATGATCGTTGCGCATATGCAAGTCCCCGTTACTGGGCTGGCAGCGGCCAATCAAGCCGCTGAACATGTACTGCTGAACGGATGATTAAAAGTCATAAATCCAGCTGTTAAAAATCGTTTGTCGAACTATCCCCAGATTCTCGAAACTCGCTGCCAACGGACCTGGCCAGCGAGCCTGCCGATCAATCAGTCACCGTGCCCAGCAGGGGAGAACAACAATGACCAACTCCATCGCTCAACATATTCCGGTGCAACAACTGGAAACTGTCCTCAACCCGATCCATGAGGCCACTGGCCTGGCTAACGAGTTTTATATCGAGCAGCGTCATTTCGAGCTGGAGCGCGATCAGGTGATGGGCAAGACCTGGGCCTGTGTTGGTTTCGCCAGCGACCTGACCCAGAACGGCTCGGTCAAGCCGGTCGACTTCATGGGCCTGCCGCTGCTGCTGATGCGCAATCGCGAGGGTCTGGTGCAGGTGTTCCACAACGTCTGCAGCCACCGCGGCATGAAGCTGGTGCAGGAAGAAGGCACCGTGCAGGGCGTGATCCGTTGCCCCTACCACTCCTGGACTTACGACCTGAATGGCGGCCTGCGCGGCACGCCGCACGTCGGCGGCATCGACGTGCACAAGGACGAGCGCTTCGCCTGCGAAAAGCACGGCTTGAAGGCCATCCGCAGTGCCATCTGGATGGACATGGTGTTCGTCAACCTGTCCGGCGATGCCGAGGCCTTGGAAGACATGCTCGCGCCGCTGACTGCGCGCTGGAGCCAGTTCCTCGGTGACGACGGCATGGGCCTGCTGCGCCGCCGCGCGCACATGGACGCCACCACCCTGGACATCAACTGCAACTGGAAGCTGGCAGTGGAGAACTACTGCGAGGCCTACCACCTGCCGTGGGTGCACCCGAGCCTGAACGCCTATTCGCGCCTGGAAGACCACTACAACATCCTGTTCGACGAGCGTTTCGCCGGTCAGGGCAGCTACGCCTACAACCTGTCTGACGTCGCCGGCACCCACCTGCCGAAGTTCCCGAGCTGGCCGCAGGACCGTCTGCGCAACGCCGAGTACGTGGCCATCTTCCCCAACGTGCTGCTCGGCATCCAGGCCGACCACGCCTTCGCCATGCAGCTGGAGCCGGTCGCGCCGGGTCGCACCATCGAGCACCTGCGCCTGTTCTACGTCGGCGACGAGGCCCTGGGCGACGAGTACGCGGCTTGCCGTAACGCCATTCTGGAATCCTGGAAGGTGGTGTTCGCCGAGGACATCAGCTCGGTAGAGGGCATGCAGAAAGGTCGTCATTCGCCGGGCTACAAGGGCGGCGCCTTCTCCCCGGAGATGGATGTACCGACCCACTTCTTCCATCAGTGGGCTGCGCGTCAGCTGCTGGCCACCGTACCGTCCGCCTGAGGAGGCCAGCATGTATCCGATTGCCAAACATTGGCTGAACTACGTCGACGGTGAGTGGCTCGATAGCGAGTCGCGCCTGACGGTGAACAATCCCGGCACCGCCGAGCCCGTGGCGACTATCGCTCAGGCCTCTGTCGCCGATGCCGAGCGTGCCGTGCAGGCGGCCCGACGTTGCGCCGACAGTGGCGCGCTGAGCAGCGTGCGTCCGGCGCAGCGGGTCACCTGGCTGCTGCGCATCGCCGAAGAAATTCGCGCGGTGGCCGACGAGGGCGCCTGGGTCTTGTGCCAGGAAAACGGCAAGAGCCTGAATGACGCCAAGGACGAGTTCACCGAGGCGGCGCGCTACTTCGAGTACTACGCCGGCATGGCCGACAAGATCGAGGGCACCTCGATCCCGCTGGGCAACGGTTACATGGACTTCACCCTCTATGACCCGATGGGCGTCTCGGCGCAGATCGTACCCTGGAACTTCCCGGTGTCGATCTGTGCCCGCTCGCTGGCTCCGGCCCTGGCCGCCGGTAATGCGGTGGTGATCAAGTCGCCGGAACTGTCGCCGCTGGGCATGTGCGTACTGATTCGCGCCATCGCCAAGGCTGGCCTGCCGCAGGGCGCGGTCAACCTGATCTGCGGCCGTGGCCGTGAGGTCGGCAGCCATCTGGTTGGCCATGCGGATATCGATCAGATTGTCTTCACTGGCTCGGTACCGACTGGCCAGACCATCCTGCGTGACGCCGCCGAGCACGCCATTCCTAGCGTCATGGAGCTGGGCGGCAAGTCGGCGGCGATTGCCTTCGCCGACGCCGATCGTCAGCAGCTGCTGGCCAGCGTCAAGGGCGGCATTTTCTTCAACGCCGGCCAGGTTTGCTCGGCCATGTCGCGCCTGCTGGTGCAACGCGAGATTTATGAAGAAATCGTCGAGTCCGTCGTCGCCCTGGCCGAAGGCCTCAGTGTCGGCCTCGGCCAGGACAACCCTGACCTCACCCCGGTGGTCAGCGCCGGGCAACTGGCCGGCATCGAAACCCTGTGCCGACGCGCCATCGAGGAGGGCGCGGTAGCGGCCACCGGTGGTGAGGCTTTCAGCGACAGGGCCGGGCATTTCATGCGCCCGACCGTGTTCCGCGACGTTAGCCCCGAGATGTGCATCGCCCAGGAAGAGGTGTTCGGCCCGGTCCTGGCGATCATCCCCTTCGATACCGAGGAACAGGCCCTGGCGATTGCCAATGGCACCGAGTTCGGCCTGGTCGCCGGCGTGTTCACCCAGGACATTAGCCGCGCCATGCGCTGCGCGCGCCGCCTCAAGGCCGGCCAGGTGTTCGTCAACGAGTGGTATGCCGGCGGCATCGAGACGCCGTTCGGCGGCGTCGGTTTGTCCGGTTTTGGCCGGGAAAAGGGCCAGGAAGCCTTGTACAGCTACGTGCGTACCAAGAACGTGGCAATCCGCATCGCGGGGGAGTAAGCGACATGTTCAAGACCTGGCTCTGTGTAGTGTGCGGTTTGATCTATGACGAGGCCCTCGGCTGGCCGGATGACGGCATCGTTGCCGGCACCCGCTGGGACGATGTGCCGCAGGACTGGAAGTGCCCCGAGTGCGGCGTCGGCAAGGACGATTTCGAGATGCTCGATATCAGCCCTGTGGTTGTCGCCGCCGTCAGTGTGCCGGTTACCGCTCCCGTGTCGGCGCAGGCGCTGACAGCAACGGCAAAACCGGCCGCCTCCCAGCTGCGTCAGCCGATCGTGATCATCGGCAGCGGTTACGCCGGCTATGGCCTGGCTCAGGCCTTGCGCCGGGCCGATCCGCTGGTCGAGATCCGCGTACTGACCCAGGAGTCGGGTCATCTGTATTCCAAGCCGGCGCTGTCCATCGGCCTGGCCCAGGGCAAGAGCGCCGCAGCGTTGTCGGGCGAGTCGGCCCTGGCGATCGAGAAGCGCCTGAAGATCCGCGTCTACCCGTATTGCACGGTCGAGCGCATCGACGCCGTGGCGCGGCGCCTGCACACCAACATCGGCGAGATGGACTACGGCCAGTTGGTGCTGGCCAGCGGTGCGGCGCCGATTCGTCTGCCGATCGAGGGCGACACTGGCGCGCTGCTCAGCGTCAACAATCTGCACGACTATCAGAGCTTCCGTGAGCGCCTGGTCGGCGTGCAGCGGGTGGCGATCCTCGGTGACGGCCTGATCGGCTGCGAGTTTGCCAACGATCTGGCCAGCAGCGGCTTCCAAGTCAGCGTCATCGGCCTCGGTCAGTGGCCGATGGAGCGTCTGCTGCCGGTCGAGGCCGGTCAGCAGTTACAGGCCGCCCTGGGCGAGATGGGCGTGAGCTGGCACCTGCAAAACACCGTGCAGCGCATCGACTCGGCCGAGCAGGGCTATCGCCTGACACTCGCCGATGGCCAGAGCCTGGACGCCGACCTGGTGCTGTCCGCCGTCGGTCTGCGGCCCAACCTGGGCCTGGCCGAGACGGCCGGCGTCGCCGTGGGTCGGGGCATTCAGGTGGACGCCCAGTTGCAGTGCTCGCAGCCGGGGATCTTCGCCCTCGGTGATTGCATCGAGATCAACGGTCAGCTGCTGCCCTACCTGGCGCCGATCAACCAGGGCATCCAGGCCCTGAGCAAGACCCTGCTCGGCCAGCCGACGCCGGTCAGCTATCCGCTGATGCCGGTGACGGTGAAGACCCCGGCCGCGCCGCTGTGCCTGTTGCCGCCTGCTGTTGGCGTAACCGGCGAATGGCGCTGCACGGCTACCGACGATGGCCTGAGCGCCGGTTATTACGATGCCGAGGGGGCGTTGCACGGCTTCGTCCTGCTCGGTCGCCAAGCACAATTGCAGCGCAACAGCTGGCTGCAATCCTGTCAGAACGCGCAACGGGCCGTGGCCTGAGGGCGGTAGCATGAAAAATACCATCAAGTTGCCTTACGACGACGCCAGCTGCGGCTGGTATGCGGCTCTGCCCGAGCAACCGGCCTGCACCCGCCTGCAGGGCGAGCAGCGCGCCGACTACACGGTGATCGGCGCCGGCTTCGCCGGCTTGGCTGCCGCGCGGCGCCTGGCCGAGCACCATCCAGAGGCGCGCATCCTGCTGGTCGACGCTCAGCGCGTGGCCTATGGCGCCTCCGGGCGTAACTCCGGCTTCGTCATCGACCTGCCGCACAAGTTCGCCCTGGAGCATCCAGACCCGGCGCACAAGCAGCGCCTGCTGGCGCTAAATCGCGCCGCCATCGCCCAGTTGCAGGGGCTGATCCAGAGCCACAAGATCGACTGCCAGTGGTCGCATGCCGGCAAGTACCAGGGCGCGGTGGGCCCGCGTGGTCTGGCCTACCTCGATCATTTCGAGAAGCTGATGAGCGACCTCGGCGAGCCGTTCCACCGGGTCGAGCGTGCCGAGCTGGCCAAGGTGCTTGGCACCGGCCATTACAGCGGGGCGATCTACACCCCGGGTTGCTACCTAATGCAGCCGGCGGCGCTGGTCACCGGCCTTGGCCGCTCGCTGCCGGGCAACGTCGAGTTGCTGGAAGAGTCGCCGATCCAGCGCCTGGAGCGTGACGGTCAGGGCGGCTGGATTCTGCACGGCAATAACGGCCGCATCCGCACCCCGCAGCTGTTGCTCGGCACCAGCATCTTCACCCAGGAGTTCGGCTACCTGCGCAACCGCCTGCTGCCGGTGATGACCTTCGCCAGCTGGACCCGGCCGCTGACCGACAGCGAACTGCAGGTGTATGGCGGCCAGCTCGACTGGGGCCTGACCCCAGCCGACCACGCCGGCACCACGGTGCGCATGACTCAGGATCGCCGTCTGATCATTCGCAACACCTATAAGCACGTGCCCAAGTACGGTCAGAGCACCAGCGATGCCATGCGCGCCAGTGTGCGCGAGGATCACCGCAAGGCCTTCCTGGCGCGTTTCCCGCAACTGACCAACGTACCGTTCAGCCACACCTGGGGCGGCGTCTACGCCATCTCGCGCAACTTCACCAACTTCTTCGGCGAGCTGGAGCAGGGCGTCTATGCCTCGGCCTGCGACAACGGCGTCGGCGCAGCCTGGGGCACCATCTCCGGCACCCTGCTGGCCGATCTGGCGGTGGGTGCCGATTCGGCGCAGTTGCGCGACATCCAGGCAGTTACCGGCATGCCGTCGCTGAATCCGCCGGAACCCTTCCTCGGTCTCGGCGTGCGCTCGCGCATTCGCCTGGCGGCCTGGAACAGTCGGAGTGAGTTATGAGTCAGGTCGTTTCTGGAAAAGGTCCGGTGCTGCTGGTCGATCACCATGACCTGGAGTTCATCCCGCGTGGCGGTCCGCCCGGCGCCGCCTTTGTCGCCCGCGCCATCAGCAATGAAGTGTCGCCGAATATCGGTATCGGCTTTGCCCGCTGGGAGGGCGCCGAGGTCCACTGGACCCTGCTGTATGACGAGGTGATCTTCGTCATCGAAGGCTGTTTCGAGCTGCAGGCCAACGGTGAGCTGTACCGGGTCAAGCCGGGCCAGCTGCTGTGGATACCGGAAGGCACCGAGCTGGTCTACGGCGGCCATGCGCTGTTCGGTTACGTGGTCCATCCGGGCGACTGGAAGCAGCGTCACGGTTTGGCCTGACAGGCCTTCGCCCTAGTGGCCTGTACGGTTAGTTGGCTAACTCAAGTTCGGATGACTGGGGGCTTGAGGCAAGGCGCTGCGACGAGTCATAGCTGGCTATGGTGAGGAGCGGCAACGCAGCCTCGGGACCTCAGGCGCCGAACTTGACTAAGTGAACTAGCCACACAGGCCACTATCTGTTCGCCGCCGCATTCCCCTAACCGGGAGCGGCGGCTTTCTTCGTTCTGGCCAAGGAGCCACGCATGCTCGGACTGACTAAGACCTTCGGCGCCCTGTACCTGGCCAGCCTGTTGATGCAGCTGGGCTCGACCCTGCTGATGACCTACCTGGCGCTGCGCCTGAGCGCCGACGGGGTGGCCGAGTTCTGGGGTGGCGCGCTGATGGCCGCCAACGCCCTGGGCATGGTGGCCGGCGGTAAGGTCGGGCGCGTGCTGATCCAGCGGGTCGGGCATATCCGCACCTATGTCGCCTGTGGCGGGGTGATTTCCGCGGCCGTATTGGCCCACGAATTCAGCAGTGCCTTGCCGTTCTGGCTATTCCTGCGCGCGTTGGTCGGTCTGGCGATGATGTGCCAGCTGATGGTGCTGGAAAGCTGGCTCAACGACCGCGCCCGCAGCGACCAGCGTGGCAAGGTGCTGGGCATCTACATGGTGGCGATATACGTCGGCATGGTGCTCGGCCAGCTGGCCCTGAGCTGGAAGGGCGATTTGGGCATCCACGCGCTGCTCGGCGTGGCCATGGCCTTTGCCCTGTGCCTGGTGCCGGTGGCCCTGACTCGCAGCATGCACCCGGCCGCGCTGCAGCCGGCGCCTGTCGATATCAAGCTGTTTATCCAGCGGGTGCCGCAGTCGCTGGTCACCGTGCTGATGGCCGGGATGATCTACAGCGCCTTCTTCGGCCTGGCGGCCATCTATGCCAGTCGCCAGGGTCTGGATACCACCGAGGTCGGCCAGTTCATGGCGATGATCATCGGCGCCGGCCTGCTCGCCCAACTGCCCCTGGGCTGGCTGTCCGATCGCTTGCCGCGAGCCAGCCTGATCCGTGGCGTGGCGGTGCTGCTGGTCCTCGCCTGCCTGCCGTTGGGTTTCTCTCAGCAACCGTCCTTCGGCGTCCTGCTGCTGGTCGGCGCCTGCATCGGCTTTCTGCAGTTCTGCCTGTATCCGCTGGGCGTGGCCCTGGCCAACGACAATATCGAAGCCGAACTGCGCGTGTCCCTGGCCGGCTTGTTGCTGGTGACCTACGGCGTCGGCGCCGCTATCGGCCCGTTGCTGGCCGGCGCGCTGATGGAGTGGTTCGGCGCCTCCAGCCTGTACTACTTTTCCGCCGCCTGCGCTGCGCTACTGGCCCTATCGGTCGGCCAGGGCAAGGTCAGCGGCGCGCACCTGCAGGAGGATGCGCCGCTGCATCACCAGGCCACGCCAGTCGGCTTGGCCAGCGCCACCCTGGCCGCTGCGATCGAGCCGGCCAGCCCGAGCGAAGCAGAGCCGCAATCAGCAGCCCAGCCGGCGATGACTGCACTGCCCGAGCGATCGGGCGTTTGACCTAACAGCGTCCCTTTAATCCGAGTCTGTTCACTGGAATCCAGCGCATGTTCGACAACAAGAATAAGTACCCGAGCGGCGAGTCCGCCAACCAGCCGTTGCGCAACCCGGTCAGCGCCCAGACCCTGGAGGCGGCGCGGGCCTATCGCCTGCAGCGGGTGCGCGAGCAGCTGTTGGCCGCCGATTGTGCGGCGATCCTGCTGTACGACCCGGTGAACATCCGCTACGCCACCGACACCTCGAACATGCAGGTGTGGACGCTGCACAACTTCGCCCGCTACGCCCTGGTGTTTGCCACGGGCCCGGTGATCCTCTTCGAGTTCCACAACTGCGAGCACCTGCACGAGGGCAACGGCCTGCTCGACGAGATCCGTCATGCGGTGAGCTGGAGCTACTTCGGCGCCGGTTCGCGGATTTCCGAGAAGGCCAAGCTGTGGGCGTCGGAAATCGTCGAGCTGCTGCGTCAGCACGCCGGCGCAGGCGCCCGGCTGGCGGTGGACAAGGCCGACTTCGAGGGGCTCGAACTGCTGCAGGCGCAGGGTCTGACCCTGGTCGAGGGCCACAGCCTGATGGAGGAGGCGCGCAAGATTAAGTCCGCCGCCGAACTGCAGCTGATGCGCTGGACCATCGCCGTGTGCGAGAAAGGCATCCAGCGCATGCACGACGAGCAGCGTCCGGGCATGAGCGAAAACCAGCTGTGGGCCTGGCTGCACTACGAGAACATCCGCCACGGCGGCGAGTGGATCGAGACTCGCCTGCTGGCCTCCGGGCCGCGCACCAACCCGTGGATGCAGGAGTCCAGCGAGCGGCTGATGCAGCAGGGTGAAATCGTCTCGTTCGACACCGACCTGATCGGCCCCTACGGCTACTGCGCAGACATCTCGCGGGCCTGGACCGTCGGCCATGTGGCGCCGACGGCCGAGCAACGCAAGCTGTATGCCCTGGCCTTCGAGCAGGTGCATCACAACATGGACCTGCTGCGCCCCGGCATCAGCCACCGCGAGTTCGTCCAGCGTGCCTGGGACATTCCCCAGCCCTATCAGCACAACCGTTATTGCTGCGTGGTGCATGGCGTCGGCCTGGCCGACGAGTACCCGGCCCTGGCGCATAAGGGGGCGGACTGGGACAGCAGCGGCTACGACGGGATCATCGAGGAAAACATGGTGCTCTGCGTCGAGAGTTATATCGGCGAGCGCGGCGGCAAAGAGGGCATCAAGCTCGAACAACAGGTGCTGATCACCCGCGATGGCTGCCAGGCACTGTCGCAATACCCCTGGCAGGACGATTGGTTATGAACGGTCGTGCCAAGTACGCGTCCTGAGTCAGGGCCTATGTGCCAATAAACAATAGCCGGAACGCGGGTTCAGGAGGCTGATTAACCGGCGCTAATGGCGGCAGGTCTGACCTGCGCCAGTGTCTGCGATTGATGCTGTGATTGGTTACGCGCATGGATGATCAAAAGTCATTAATTGCGCACATAAAATGATTTGTGGCGAGCGCGTAGCTACCCGACCATCACTTATCTGTTCAATTCGGCGGGTGTGTTTTTATTGGCGGTTAACGCCATTAAAACGCTGTTCGGTATTGGCATGACTACAAAAACAATACAGTGAGGATCCTTGCGTGAAAGACATTGCTGCCGATGCTTCAGTGCCCCGGAATTTCAATATCCAGATACTGGGTTTGAACTTCCATCGGGTTATTTTTCCTGCTTCATTTTCTATCGTGCTGGCTCTGGTGTTGCTGGCCCTGAATGACCCTGCGGCCTTTGGCGAGGCCCTGGAGGGAACCAAGGGCTGGATCCTGAAGAACTGCGACTGGTTCATCATGATCATGGGCAATCTGGCCGTGCTGTTCTGCGCCGGCCTGGCGCTGTCGCCGTTCGGCAAGATCCGCCTGGGCGGTAAACACGCCAAGCCTGAGTTCAGCACCCTGTCCTGGTTCTCCATGCTGTTCGCCGCCGGGATGGGCGTCGGCCTGCTGTATTGGGGCGTGGCTGAACCGGTGGCGCAATACACCGAGTGGTGGAAGACCCCGCTCAACGTACCCAAACAGACCCCTGAAGCGCTGCATGCGGCCATGGGTTCGACCATCTTCCACTGGGGTTTTCATCCCTGGGCGATCTACCTGACCAGTGCGCTGGTGGTGGGTTTCTTTGCCTATAACAAGGGTCTGCCGTTTTCCCTCAGTTCCGGCCTGCAGCCGCTGATTGGCAAGGCGCACAGGGGGCTGCCCGGGCAACTGGTGGATACCTTCACCGTGGTGCTGACGGTGTTCGGCCTTGCCACCTCTTTGGGCCTCGGCGCCATGCAGGCGACCGCCGGGATCTCGCACGTGCTGGGCATCCCCAACTCCTTCGGCCTGCAGTTGCTGTTCATCCTGGTGGTGACCGGCGTGGCCGGATTCTCGCTGTGGCGCGGTATGGATGCCGGGGTCAAGCTACTCAGCAACATCAACATGCTGCTGGCGCTGGGCCTGTTCCTGTTGGTGGTCGCGGGTATTGGCGTGCTGAGCTTCTTCTCGGGCGTGCTGGATACGACCGTCGACTTTGTCGAGTTCTTCCTGCCGTTGGCCAACTGGGTCGATCGTCCGGATCAGGACTGGTTCCAGGGCTGGACGGTGTTCTATTGGGCCTGGTGGTGCACCTGGGGTCCGCTGGTCGGGGTGTTCGTCGCCCGCGTCTCCCGGGGCCGCACGCTGCGGCAGATGGTCGGGGTGGTCATGGTGGTGCCGACCATAGTGGCGATCTTCTGGTTCAGCGCCTTCGGTGGCGGTGCAATTGCCCAGGTAATTGACGGCAGTGGCGCGCTGGCCGCCGGTTTGACGGACGTCAACATGGCGATCTTCCAGTTCCTCGAAGTGCTGCCGCTGGCGGCCATCACCTCGGTGCTGGTGGTGGTCCTGCTGGTCATCTTCATGGTCACCTCCATGGACTCCGGTGCCCTGGTGGTCGACAACCTGGCGGCGGGTGGCGATCCGGGTACCTCGCCGGTGCAGCGCGTGCTGTGGCTGGTGATGATTGCCCTGGTGACCATCACGCTATTTGTGATTGGCGGTGATACGGCGCTCAAAGGCATTCAGGCTGGGGCCGTGGCCATGGGCCTGCCGTTCATGGTGCTGATGCTGTTCCTGATGATCGGCTTTCTCAAGGCGCTGAGTCAGGAGCCGCGCGGCTGACCTCCGGCTTCGCCGCATGGTCGAGGAGGCAGGCTGCTCGTGGCCTGTGTGGCTAGTTCAATTAGTCAATTTCGGCGCCTGAGGCCCTGATACTGCGTTGCTGCTCCTCGCCATAGCCAGCTATGACTCGTCGCAGCGCCTTGTCTCAGAACCTCAGTCATCCGAACTTGAGTTAACCAACTAGCCGTACAGGCCACTAGCCTGCCTCTAGCGTCCGCTGAACCGCCGGATTTGGCGCGAATGGATCGGCGGAGGACGTGGATAGAATACTTTTGGGTTGCCCCATGACCCTATAGTCAGCCGCGAAATAATCATCCGCTCGTTATGTTTCGGCGTGGCGTGCGGATTCACTTAGCAAACTTATGAAGAGTGATATTGCCCCGGTCAGGGTGGTTTCCGCGTGCAAACTCGAGTGCTTTTTCGTGCGGCGGAAACACGCGATGTTGCGCGTCGATTAATGACTAAAACGCATTAATTGCACGTATAAAAATCATGTGTCAGAAATTGTTTTTTATCGAATTATCGGGGCTGATAAAACAGCCTGGAGGCAGCCGCACAGATTCATCAACAGGCCGTTTAAAAATGTAGCGAGCGAAGGCTAGGCAAGGCGAAATCGGCCGCAACGCAGCGAAGCGGAGTAACAGCCAAAGGCTGGCCCGCAGGGCGAGCGTAGTGAGTCAAAAGCGCAGTTTACGTGATGTAAATGAGCATTTTTAGGCCGATTTCAACGCCGCATAACCGAGCGCAGTAGTTTTTCAACGGCCTGTTAGCTCGCCCTGAGCCCAGCGTGCCCAGAGGCATACCGACAATAACAATGGAGCACATGCTATGAGTAATTCCAGCGGGGTTTTTCGCGGCGTCGATGCCGGGATAACCTTGATCTCGATCCTGATAATTGCGGCCTTCGTCGGCTTTTGCGCCGTTATGGGTGAGCAAGCCGGGGCACTATTCGGCGAGCTTTCCACGACTATCCTGCAGAATTTCAAGTGGTTCTATTTGGCCATGGCCTCGGCCGTGCTGGTTTACCTGTTGTATCTGATGACCAGCCGTTACGGCAATGTCACCCTCGGCCAGGACGGCGAAAAACCCGAGTTCAGTACGATTTCCTGGTTGTCCATGTTGTTCAGTGCCGGCATGGGCATCGGCCTGTTGTTCTGGTCGGTGGCCGAGCCGATGTGGCATTACGCCGGCAACCCCTTCAGCGTCACCACGCTGAGTGCCGAGTCGGCCGAGTCGGCGATGCGCGTGACCTTCTTCCACTGGGGCATGCACGCCTGGGCGCTGTACCTGCTGCCGGCGCTGTGCCTGGCCTACTTCTCCTTCCGCAAGGGCAAGCCACTGTCGATCCGTTCGACCCTGACCCCGCTGTTCGGCGAGGCGCGGATGAACGGCTGGCTGGGTAGCATGTTCGACATCCTGATCGTGGTCGTCACCGCGTTCGGCATCGCCACCTCCTTCGGCCTCGGCGTCGAGCAGCTGGCGACCGGGATCAAGACCCTGAGCGGCTTCGAGCTGGGCATCGGCCTGAAGATGGGCCTGATCCTGGCGATTTCCCTGGTTGCGATCATGTCGGTCGTGTCCGGCGTCGACCGCGGCATCAAACTGCTGTCGCTGTGGAACATGCTGTTGTCGCTGGTCATCCTGGTCGCTGTGATGGCGTTCGGACCGACTCGTTACATTCTCAACACCATTCTCGAAGGCACCTCCGGTTACGCCCAGAGCGTGATCGGCATGAGCCTGTGGAGCGACACCCAGAACGATGCCGGCTGGCAGAACTGGTGGACCGCCTTCTATTGGGCCTGGTGGCTGACCTGGGCGCCCTTCGTCGGCACCTTCATCGCGCGGATTTCCCGTGGCCGCACCATTCGCCAGTTGGTGATGGGGTCGTTGATTATTCCGGTGCTGTTCAGCTTCGTCTGGATCGGTACCTTCGGCGGCGCCGCGCTGTATTACGAGAAGGCCGATCGCCTGGCTCACCAGGAACAGGTCGCGAGTCAGGCGCTGAGCGGTGAAGCCGCCGAGTTCAGCGGCGGTGCCATCCTGCTGGCGACCAAGGCCGATGCCACCTCCTCGCTATTTACCCTGTTCGACAAGATCGAGCAGAGCGCCGGTGCCAGCCTTGGCACGCTGCTCGGGGCGCTGGCTTCGCTGCTGATCGTGACTTACTTCGTCACCTCGGCCGACTCCGGAACCCTGGTGGTGAGTACCCTGGCCGCGCGCGGCAATATGCATCCGCCGACCTGGAGTCGCGTGGCCTGGGGGCTGATGGTGGGTGCCATCGCCGCAGCCCTGCTGTGGTCGGGCGGACTCAAGAGCGTGCAGACCGCGAGTATCTGCGCTGCCTTGCCGATCGCGGTGATCCTGATGCTGATGGCCATGGCCCTGCATCGCGCGCTGCTGAGCGAACCTGCGGCCAGCCTGCAATTGACCACCGCTGACGACCCGCGCGCCTCGGCCAGCTGAGCCTCGCGAGTGGGGTGAAACCAGGGCCTGCCTCCTTCTCGGAGGCGGGCCTTTTTTATAACGGCTGCCTAGCAGCCGGTCGGACTTGCGACTGGGCTGGAGAAAAGTGGATGACCATCGATAGTTACAACCTGGAACGCTTTATCGACGATCTGCGGCGCATCGTCGCGACCGCCGCCGATGAAGCCAGCTTGCTGGCGCAAGTCGCACCGCTGGCCAAGCGGGTCGTCGCCGAACGCGGTTGGTTGCGGGCGGACATGTACAGCGCCGATCCGGCCCTGGGCTTTGGCACCAGTCTGCTGCACGTCGAGGCCGATCAGTCGCTGTTCGTGGTGGTCGATAGCTGGCTGCCCGGACGCGGCGTGCCGCCCCATGACCACGACACCTGGGCGGTGGTGGTGGGCGTCGAGGGCAATGAGCGCAATATTTTCTGGCAACGCCTGGACGATGCCACGCGCCCCGGTTATGCCGAACTGCAGCGCCTTGACGAGCAGTGCATTTCAGCAGGGCAGGTGCTGGCGATGCCCAGCGGTAGCATCCATAGCGTGATCAATGAAACCTCGCACACCAGCCTGTCGTTCCATGTCTACGGCCGTCACCTGAACCATACCGCTCGCCGCCAGTTCGACCCGGAACACAACCTCGAGCTGCCGTTCATCATCGATGCTCGTTGAGGCTGGTTGGGGCCGCCGAGCCCGGGGCGGTGCTTTTGCGCTGGAGCTGGCTGGTGAGTCAGGTCAGAATATCCCCCCTACGCGTGCCACAAGTTTGTCAGCCGGTGCGCCTCGCCACGCTGTCGACACAGGTTCCGCATGACTCAATCGCCGAAAGATCCGCTGCATGGTGTCACCCTGGAAGCCATCCTCACCGAGCTGGTGGCGAAACTGGGTTGGGATGGCCTGGCAGCGCGCATCGATATCCGCTGTTTCAAGAGCGATCCGAGCATCAAGTCCAGCCTGACCTTCCTGCGCAAAACCCCCTGGGCGCGGGAGAAGGTCGAGACGCTGTATATCCAGCAGCAGAAGAAGCGCTAAACAGCGCCACTGTTTCTGCCCGGATGCAATCCGGGGCTTGGCTTTATTGCCGCTGCCGTACTGCGGATTGCGCCTGGGCTGATCCGGACGACAAGAGCCGGGTGGACGCTGCCTTTTCATCCACCATGGTTATCGCTGGATGGTTAATGCCTCATCCAAATGCCTACTTCCAGCTGGCCTGCACCGCTGCCAGCGGGGGGACGCATTGGCTGTGGCTGCCCGGCTCCAGGTAAGGCGCGAGGATCGGTGCCATGCCTTTGAGCACCTGCACCGGCAGCGCCGAGGTGAAGGTGAATTTCTCCGCGGCGCGACCGGGCACGAAGGCGGTGAGGGTGCCGTAATGGCGCGCGCCGATGAAGAAGACGAAGGTGGCGGTGCGGTTCATCGCCCGTGAGCTGAGTACGCGCCCGCCGCGGCCGACGGTTTCGACCCGGTTGTCGCCGGTGCCGGTCTTGCCGCCGAGAGTCAGCAGGCGGCCATCGGGCAGGCTGAAGCTGCCCTGCAGGCGCCGTGCGGTACCGCCTTCAACCACTTGCGAGAGTGCGCCACGCAGGGCCGCGGCCACTTCGCTGGGCATCACCCGCTTGGCGTTCAGGGCGTTACGCTCGACCTGAGTGTCGTAGGGCGTAGCCGCGGCGAAATGCAGGCTGTCGATACGCACCGTGGGTTGGCGGATACCATCGTTCTGGATGATGCCCATCAGCTCCGCCAGTGCCGCCGGGCGGTCGCCGGAACTGCCGATGGCGGTGGCTAGCGACGGAACCAGGTACTCGAAGGGGTAGCCGTGTTTCTGCCAGCGGCGGTGAATATCGAGGAAGGCTTCAACCTCAAGCATGATGCGGATCCGGCTGTCGCGGGCGCTCTTGTGGCGGCTGCGGAACAGCCAGCCGTAGACTTCCTGGCGCTGGTCGCGGCTGGCGACCACCGCATCGCCGAAGCGGGCTTCGGGGTTTTCCAGCAGGTAGCCGAGCAGCCACAGCTCCAGCGGATGCACGCGGGCGATATAGCCCTGGTCGGGCAGGCTGTAGGCGCCGGGCCCATAGTTCAGGTAGAGCTGGGTGATGCGCTTGTCGGTCAGCTTGGCCTGGGGCTGGTGGGCGCGCAGGAAGGCGGTGAAGGTTGCTTGATCGGCTTCCGGCATCAGGTAACGGTGTACGGCGGCCAGGCGTACCGGGGTAGGGCGAAGGCTGCTCAAGAAGGTATCGAGGCGCTGCTGGGACGGCTGGCCCTGGTATTTGCGCCAGAAGCGCAGGAGGAAAGTCTTGCCTTCGCGGTCGGCGAAGCGGCTGAGGTAGGCCTGGCGGCGCGGGTCCTTGTCGTCCTTGAGCAGCTCGGCGCTGTTGCCCGGTGCCTGGTAGGTGCTGTAGCGCACCAGGTCGCGCATCAGGCGAATGAACGGCAGGTTGATCGACTCGCGCAGCGCATCGCGCAGGGTCGGGTTGCGGCCGTTGTCTTCGCGGCGGAAGTTGGCAAAGGTATGCAGGCCGCCGCCGGTGAAGAAGCGCTCAAAGGGACTGGCGGAATACTTGCGTTCGAGGGCGGCGTCGAGCATGGCCGGCAGCTCGGCAGCGGGATTTTGCCGCAGGTAGTCGAGGGCCCAGCGGGTCAGGTAGTCCTGGTCGGCGACCTCCACGGCGCGCAGCTCGGCCACGCTCTGCCCGACATGACGCTGGTGCAATTCGGCGATGATTTCCAGGTAGGTGGCCAGCACGCGCAGTTTGGCGGTGGAGCCGAGTTCCAGTTTGCTGCCTTCGTTGATGTCGAAGGGTTGGTCGGTGTTGTCGGTCTGCACGCGCACCCGGCTGCCATTGGCGGTGCGTTCGAACAGGGTGAAGCTGTAGCGCACTTCGCCGGTTTTTTCGGCAGACAGCAGGCGCTCACCGAACAGGCCGATCTGCTCGGCAAAGACAGGGTCGGCGAGTTGCTCGAGGTAGTCGCTGACCGCTTGTTGCAGTTCGTTGTTGAGGGTGGTGCTGGCGGAGAGATCCAGGCGGTCGAGGTCATACAGCGGCATGTTGAGCAGGCTGGAGAGGCGCGTGCGGGCCACGCTGATGCCCTTGTTGCCGTCCACCGTTTGCAGGTTTGGCTGCAGCTCCCAGTTGCGATAGCGCAGTTGGCTGGCCAGGGCTGCGTCGCGCAGTGGCATATCGATCAAACCGTCGCCCGCCAGTAGGCGGATATGACTGTCGATCAGCTCGTCCAGCTCATGTCGGCCCTGGGCCAGGTAATACGAGGGTCGCCGTTGGGCAATCATAAATGACAGCACCTGACGCAGGGCCAGGCCGCGTTCGGCATTGCTCGCCTTGGGTGAGCGGCTGGGGTCGAGCAGGCGGTTGACCTCGGCGAAGTCGGCGCCGTACCAGATGCGCAAGCCATCGGCCAGGCCATTCACTTCGCCATGTCCCGGCGCGGCGGAGAGCGGCACGCTGTTGAGGTAGTCGCGCACGACGTTTTCCCGCGCGCTCTGAGTGAGTGGGCCGCCTTGGTAGGCGCGCACGCTGGCGGAAACCATCTGCCGCAGTTTTTCCGAGGCGGAAGAGGTTAAGCCGCCCGGTGAGTGGCGGTATTTCTCCAGCTGAGTGGCCAGCGTGCTGCCGCCAGCGGACTGATCCTGGACGTCCAGCACCTTGCCGACCTGCGACCAGGCGGCCTTGGCGAAGCGCGGCCAGTCCACCGCCGGGTTGGCCTGTGCCGGTTCGGGGTCGAGCAGGTGGCGGTTCTCGATGAACAGCAGGCTACCCACCACCAGCGGCGGTATGGCGCTGAAACTTGGGTAGTGCTGCTGCGGGTAGCGGAACTGGTAGAAGGGCGTGCCACGGCAGTCGCTGATGTTCAGGCCGGCCTGGATTTTTTCCGGGTAGGGGGTGAAAAAGCCGCGTTGCGTGTAGTCGAGCAACGCCGGGGAGAACTGTGCCTGTTGGGTAATCTGGAAACCGCGCTGTTGCAGGCGCTCCAGCATCAGCGGCAGATAGCTGTAGCCCTGGCGTTTATCGAAGGGGCCGTCCTGCGGGAAGATGATCGCCGGGCTGGGGCCAGGTTGCACGCGGTAGCTCAGGCTATCGCTGTAGCGGCTGAAGTAGTGGGCCTGGAAATACGCGGTACGCATCTCGAAAATGACCAGCAGCGCAGCCGCCACCACTAGCAGTAACAGCATCAACCAGATGGCGATGCGCAGCTTGCTGGTGCGTTTGACCGGCTTCAGCTGGTACGCCGGTTGTTTGTTCGTCGGAAGCGCCTTTTCTGACGCGTCGGATTTCGAGAATACGCCCATAATTGCTTGGTCTGCCCTCAAGTAGCACTTCACAACAGCTTAGTCGCTGCTTGATGAGTTAGACGCCAGTGTCCTTGGTCAAGTCGCAAAGATTTCATCTGGGCCTGCATGCGCTGGCGAAGTTAGCGATCGAGCGACACTGGGCCGAGACGGTGCCACAAGGGCGCTGGCACGGCTACTACAATAAATTTCATCGGCGAGTGACTTATGCCGCGCGATTATCGTGAGCAGCTTGCCCTCAGTTGGCAGGCCAATGCCGATGCCTGGACCGCTGCGGTGCGCGAGCAGCGCAGCGAAAACCGGCGCCTGGTCACCGATGCGGCGATTCTGCAGGCGGTGCTGGCACTGACGCCTTCGCGGGTGTTGGATGTCGGCTGTGGCGAGGGGTGGTTGTGCCGAGGCCTGGCCGCGCGGGGCATTGAGGTGGTGGGGGTGGACTCTTCGGCGCCATTGATCGAGGTGGCGCGGGCGGCAGACGATCCGCGCGCCCGTTACCGTGTCTGCGGCTATGCCGAGCTGGCAAGCCAGGCCAGCGAGCTGGGCCGCTTCGATGTGCTGGTGTGCAATTTCGCCCTGCTCGAAGAGTCGCTGACACCGACCCTGGATGCCCTGCATGGGGTGTTGGCGCCGGGTGGCCGTTTGTTGATCCAGACCCTGCACCCCTGGCGCGCCTGCGACGATGCGAGCTACCGCGATGGGTGGCGGGTGGAAACCTTCGCCGGCTTCGGCGCGGGCTTCGAGCAGCCGATGCCCTGGTTCTTTCGCACCCTGGAGTCCTGGCTGAGCCTGCTCAACGCCAGCGGCTGGCGCCTGCAAAGGCTGCAGGAACCGCTGCACCCGGAGAGCGAACAGCCGGTGTCGTTGTTGCTGCTGTTGAGCTCCGCGCACAACGGCGCTGCATCGCCCACGGCCAGCTCAGCGGCGGCAACGGCATGCTGATGCTCGGTTCGCTGGCCGAGTCGGCCTATGGCCGGCTGATGCGCCTGACGGCTGCACCCAGAGCCTCTAACTAGTGGTCGAGGATGCCGATGTGTTGGGTGCCTAGGCCGCGGGCACCGAGATCCTTAACGAACTCAAGGACGAAGACTACGGTGGCCGCGCTTTCAGCTGTCGCGACCTGTAAGGGCATCTGTGGACGTTCGGCAGCTATGATTCCTGGCGAGCGGATTGAACGAGGAGACGAGACGATGGGTACGCTTGAACTGGCCGGTGTGTCGGTGCCGGTGATCGGACAGGGCACCTGGCACATGGGCGAGGTGGCCAGCCAGCGGCGCGCGGAAGTGGCGGCGCTGCGCGAGGGCATCGAGTTGGGCCTGCGCCTGATCGACACGGCCGAGATGTACGGCGAAGGCGGCGCCGAACTGGTGGTGGGCGAGGCGCTTGCGGGCTTGCGCGAGCAGGTATTTCTGCTCAGCAAGGTCTATCCGCACAACGCCAGCCGCCAAGGTATGGCGCAGGCTTGCGTGCGTAGCCTGAAACGGCTGAGAACCGAGCGGATCGACCTCTATCTGTTGCACTGGCGTGGTCAGTACCCGCTGGCGGAAACCGTCGAGGCCTTCGAGCGTCTGCGCGAGGAGGGCAAGATCGGCAGTTGGGGCGTGTCCAACTTCGACCTGGACGATTTGCAGGAATTGCACAATCTGGGCGTCGCTGGCTGCGCCACCAACCAGGTGCTGTACAACCCCGAGGCGCGCGGCATCGAGTTCGACCTGCTGCCCTGGCAACAACGCCAGGGCATGCCGCTGATGGCCTACTGCCCGCTGGGTCAGGCTGGGCAACTGCTGCGCCATCCGGCGTTGCGCCAGGTGGCCGAGACGCACGGCGTCACCCCGGCGCAGGTCGCGCTGGCCTGGCTGTTGCGCCAGCCGGGGGTGATTGCCATCCCCAAGGCGGTCGAGCCGGCGCATCTGCGCTTGAACGCCGCCGCGGCGTCCTTGCAACTGAGTGGCGCAGACCTGGCCCTGATCGATGCCGCTTACCCGGCGCCGACCTGCAAACAGTCTCTGCAGATGGTGTAGGCGCCGGCCTGCTGTGGTCCGACATTTCAGCCGATCCTCCGTTAGTAGCCCGGATGCAATCGGGGGCGTGCTATCGGCGAACTGCCCCGGCGGCCTGGGGATTTCGGGTTTTCAGCCGGGCAAGGATGCGCAGGATTAGCTTCTTGTCAGCGAGGGTTGAACAACATGTCCGGCGCCACCCTGAACGACGAGCAAGTCCGCTTTATCGAGAGCGGCGTATCCATCAGTGCGGCTTCGCGCGATGTGCGCCGGGTGCCCTCGGTGAGCAAGGTGGTGGGTTGCCGGGTGGCGACGGACCGGCAGCAGATTACGGTCCTGGTCGACGCTGCGCAGGCGGGTCAGTTGCTGGAGGACGTCGAGGCGAGCAAGGCACTGGCCGTCGTCTTCTGTCTGCCCAGCAGCCACCGCACCTTGCAGCTCAAGGGTCGCGATGCCTGTCAGGTAGCGCTGGCGCCGGGCGATGCCGCGTTGGCGGCGCGTCACCGTGATGCGTTTGCCGAGGATTTACTGCCCTTGGGCTACGCCTTGCCCTTCGCGCGCGCCACCCACGAGTTCCAGGCGCAGCAGTTGCGGGCGCTGTGTTTCACCCTGAGCGACCTGTTCGAGCAAACTCCCGGGCCCAATGCCGGCTCGCGCCTGGAGCAGGGGTGATGAAGTCCGGCCGGAGTCTGGATGCCATTCGGCCCTGCCTGGAGGGCGCGGTGCCGGCGACGGTCGCCACCTGCGGGGCGGACGGCACACCCAACGTCACCCTGGTCTCCCAGGTGCACTACGTGGACGCCAGCCATGTCGCGCTGTCCTTCCAGTTTTTCAACAAGACTCGCGAGAACATCCTGGTCAATCCGCAGGTCACGGTCTTCCTCCTGCATCCGCAGACCAGCGCGCGCTACCGCTTGGCGCTGCTCTACCGGCGCACCGAAGTCGAGGGTCCGCTGTTCGAGAGCATGAAGGCCAAGCTCGCTGGAATCGCCTCGAATGCGGGGATGAGCGAGGTGTTCCGCCTGCGTGGCGCGGATGTCTATCAGGTGCTGGATGTCGAGCATGTGCCTGGCGTCGAGGTGCCGCCAGCGCAGTGCGCGCCTTGCCACATCGCCCGCTTGCGCCAGCTGAGCCAGCGCCTGTCCGGTTGCAGCGATCTGGCCAGCCTGCTGGAGCAGTGCCTGGAGGGCTTGGCCAGCCAGCTCGAGATAGCGCAGGCCATGGTTTTACTACTCGATAGCCAGGGGCAGAAACTCTACACCGTGGCCAGCCACGGCTACCCGCTGTCGGGGGTCGGCTCGGAGTTTCCCCTGGGACGCGGCATCATCGGCGTGGCGGCGCAATTCCGCACGCCGATTCGCATCGCCCATTTGGCCTCGGAATACGCCTACAGCCGGGCCATTCACGAGCACCTGGCTGCGGCCGGGCTTGGCAACCGGCTGGAGACCGAGATCGCCTTTCCCGGGTTGGCCGAACCGCATAGCCAGCTGTCGGTGCCGATCCTCGCTGCCGGGCGCCTGCTCGGCGTGCTGCATGTCGAAAGCGCCGAACCACACCGTTTCGGCTACGACGAGGAAGACAGCCTGATGAGCCTGGCCAGCCTGCTCGGCGCCTCGATCCTGGCGCTGCAGCAGGTGGCCGATTGCCCAGGCGAGGAGGGCGCCGCGCTGCCGCTCGCGCCACCCTTGCCGGGAGCGCCGCTGACGGTGCGCTACTACCTGGCCAACAGCAGCGTGTTCCTCGGTGAGGACTACCTGATCAAGGGCGTGGCTGGCGCCATCTTCTGGCGCCTGCTGAGCCTGCATGTCGAGGAGCAGCGCAGCGAGTTCAGCAACCGCGAACTGCGTATCGATCCGGCGTTGAAGCTGCCGGAGCTCGACGACAACCTCGAGGCGCGGCTGATTCTGCTGCAGCGCCGGCTGGCGGAACGCAGTCACGACATCCTGCTGGAGAAGATCGGGCGTGGGCGTCTGCGCCTGCTGCTCAAACGCCCGGTACTGCTGCAGCAGATCGCTGCCCGCTGATCAGGCGCGGCGCCAGAGGACATTGCCGGCGAACAGCAGCACCGCCAGCAACATCACCACTGCGGCGCCACCAAGCACCGGTCCAGCCTGCGACTTGCCGTTGATCACCAGGGTCAGCGCCACCATCATTACCGGCAGGCACAGGTTGTGCAGCCAGAACTGCAGGCTGGCCAGGCGGCTGGCGGCGGCCTTGGGGAAGTAGTGGTAGATAATCCCGACCAGGGTCAGGCTTACCCAACCGAGCAGGTTCAGGTGGGCATGCACGCTCATCAGGCGGTGATCACCGCTGGTGCCCATGAACACGCCCAGGCTGACGGCCAGGCAGAAATAAACGATGGCGACATAGATCCAGCGACGCGAAACGGGACTCATCGGGGTACTCCTTTGGGGTGTTTGGAGGAGCTCCATGCTAGAGCGTGCCGCGCCGGGCCATTGCGAAATAGACCCTATGTAATCCCTAAAACTTTCCTAAATACCTGTCGGCCTGGCGCAGCTGCGCCGACGATGCCGCGATCACCCGTCGGGCCGAATAGGATGTGCCGTGCGCACGTTGCGGTCTGGTGGCGTCGGCGCGAGTCAGTCGACGATAAACAGGCGTGCGCCGGTGGTCGTCGAGGAGCGGTGCGCTTCGGCCTGGTCGGCGACCTGATAGCTCATGCCCGCGGTCATGACGAAGCGCCGGCCGTCTGCCAGTTCGGTGTGCAGCTCGCCTTCCAGACACAGCAGGATATGGCCCTTCTGGCACCAGTGGTCGGCCAGGTAGCCTGGCGTGTAGTCGACCATGCGCACGCGCAGCGAGCCGAACAGCTGGGTGCGCCAGTAGGCGCTGCCGGTTGTGCCGGCATGTTCGCTGCGCTCGATCTGCTCCCAGTCGGTGACGCCGAAGGGGATGTCACGGATGTCCATCCATTGCTCCTTTTGGTTGCGGCTAGTCGCTGCGCAGACGGGCTTTGCCCGGCCGCGGTGCGAGCAAGTGTTCCGGTAAATCGAGCAGGTCGTCGTCGTAGGTTTCCAGCGGCGGTGGGCGGCGCTCGAAACGTGAGCCGAGCACCAGCAGGCAGGGGGTCAGCAGCAGAGTCAGCACGGTGGCGAAGCTCAGGCCGCCGGCGATGGCGCTGGACAGCTGGGTCCACCATTGGGTCGAGGGCGCGCCTACGCCCAGGCTTGGCGTCAACAGATCGACGTTAACGCTCAGCACCATGGGCATTAAACCGAGAATGGTGGTGACCGCGGTCAGCAATACCGGACGCAGGCGCAGGCTGCCGGTTTCCAGGGCCGCCTCGCGTGGTTCCAGACCCTGGCGACGTAGCTGGTTATAAGTATCGATGAGGATGATGTTGTTGTTGACCACGATCCCGGCGAGGGCGATCAGGCCCATGCCTACCATGACGATACCGAACGACTGACCGTTGACCAGCAGGCCCATCAGTACTCCTGCGGTGGACAGGACGATGGCGGACAGCACCAGCAGGGCCTGGTAGATGCTGTTGAACTGGGTCACCAGGATCAGGGCCATGAGGAAGATCGCCACGCCGAAGGCGGTGGCCAGGAAGATTGCGGCCTCGCGCTGGTCGGCATCCTCACCGGCGAATTTCAGCTGGATGTCCGTCGGCAGTTCGCCCATGGCTTCGCGCAAGGCTTGCAGGCGTTCATCCAGGCGCGCGTCGTCGGCCAGATCGGCCTGCAGGGTGATGGTGCGACTGCCGTCGACCCGGTGCAGGGTGCCGACCTTGGGCGCGGGTTGGAGTGTGACGAAGTTCGCCAGCGGCACCTGACCACTTGGCGTGTTCAGGGTCAGGCGGCCCAGCTGGTCGAGGGAACGCCAGTTGCCGGGCAGGCGGACGCGGATGTCGACCTCGTCGGTGGCGTCTTCCGGCCGGTAGGTCGCCAGTTTCAGGCCATTGGTGATCATCTGCACGGCGTTACCGACGCTCAATACGTCGGCGCCGAAGCGCGCAGCGGCCTCGCGATCGACCTTGACCCGCCACTCGATGCCGGGCAGGGCGCGGTCATCTTCGATGTCCTTGAAACCGCCGATGGTGAGCATGTTGGCGCGCAGCTTATCGACAAACTGGTCGGCCTTGGCCGGGTCGAGGGCGCTGATCTGCAGCTTGACCGGCTTGCCGCCACTGGGGCCTTGGTCCTGCTCGCGGAACTCCAGGACCACGCCAGGAATGTCGGCACTGCGCTGGCGCATGTCGGCGAGAATCTGCCGGGCTGGACGGCGCTCATGCCAGTCGACGAACTGGAACTGCAGGGTACCGATCACGTCGACCCCGAGCTGGCCGTCCGGCTGAGCCAGGGAGCGGGCGTACAGTGCCTTGACCTCGCTCATGCCAAGCAGGCGGCGTTCGACCTGTTGCAGCAGGGCGTCCTTTTCCTGCACCGACAGGTCGCCGCGGGCGCGCAGCCATATCTGCGCATTTTCCGGCTCGACCTCGGGGAAGAACTCCACCCCATGGTTGAAACGGCCGTAGCCGACATAGATCAGGGCAACCAGCGCGAGTATGCCGAGCAGGGTCAGGCCCGGCCGGTGCAGGAGTTTGTCGAGCAGTTTGCGGTAGGCCTGGGCGCCACGGCTGGGCGTGCTCGGCAGTGGTTGCGGGCGCCCGCCGGTCACCGCGCCAAGCACCGGCAGGAACACCAGGGCCATGGCCAGGGAGGCGAGCAGGCAGACGATCACCGTGGCCGGCAGGTATTTCATGAACTGGCCGACCACCCCGGGCCAGAACAACAGCGGCAGGAATACCACCAGGGTAGTGGCGGTGGAGGCGATCACCGGCCAGGCCATTCGCGTTGCCGCATTAGCCCAGGCCTGGCGCGGGTTCTGGCCCTGGTGCAGGTTACGGTCGGCCAGTTCGGAGACCACGATGGCGCCATCCACCAGCATGCCGGCGACCAGGATCAGGCTGAACAGCACCACGATATTGAGGGTGAAACCGAGCGTCCAGATCAGCAGGATGCCAGTCAGGAAGGCGCCGGGAATGGTCAGGCCGACCAGCAGCGCCGAGCGCAGGCCCATGCTGGCGATCACCAGAATCAGCACCAGGACGATGGCGGTCATCACGTTGTTGAGCAGGTCGCCAAGTAGGCTTTCGACTTGTTGCGACTGATCCATGATGTAGCTGACGTGCAGGCTTTCGGGCAGCAACGGCTGGGCCTGGGCCATCAGCAACTTGACCTGTTCGATGGTGGCGATGATGTTGGCGCCGCTGCGCTTGGCCACTTCGAGGACGATGGCCGGCTGGCCGTTGATCCGGGCGAAGCCGGTTGGATCCTTGAAGGTGCGGTGGATGGTCGCGACATCGCCAAAGGTCACCACGCTGTCGCCGACCACCTTGATCGGCATGGACAGCACATCCTGCAGGTCCTCGATGACCCCGGGCACCTTCATGCTCATGCGCCCGGCGCCGGTATCCAGGCTGCCGGCGGCAACCAGGCGATTGTTGCGGCTGACCAGGCTGAACAGCTCGGTGTAGTCGATGCCGTAGCTGTCGAGTACCTGCGGATCGACGACGATTTCCAGCAGGTCTTCGCGGTCGCCGCCGATCTCCACCGAGAGCACCTCGGCGATGCCTTCGATGTTTTCCTTTAATTGGCGGGCGACATACACCAGTTGCGCTTCGGCGATCGGCCCGGACAGGCCGATCGACAGTACCGGAAACAGCGCCACGTTGACTTCGGTGACTATTGGTTCATCGGCTTCTTCCGGCAGTTTGCTGCGCGCGGTATCGACTTTTTCGCGCACATCGACCAGAGCCGCCTTGGCGTCGAAGCCGGCATCGAACTCCAGGGTCACCGAGGCCCGGCCTTCGTTGGCGATCGAGCGCATTTCCTTGACCGCTTCGAGACTGCGCAACTCCTGCTCCAGCGGGCGCACCAGCAGGCGTTCGGCGTCTTCCGGGCTGATGCCTTCCAATGCCACCGAGACATAGATGATCGGGATGCTGACGTCCGGGTTGGCTTCCTTGGGGATGGCGACATAGGCGGCCAGGCCGCCGATGATCAGGAAGGCCAGCAGCAGCAGGCTGGTGCGGCTGCGGTCCAGCGCCGCGGCGATCAGGGCGTGCATTTCAGCTGCCCTCTTTGGCGAGTTGGCTGAGCACTTCTTGGCCGGGCTCGACAAAGCCCTGGCCGAGGGTGATCAGCGCGACCCGCGGCGGCAGGCCACTGACCCAGGCGCCTTGGTTGTCGACGCTGATCAGCGATACCCGGGTGAACTCGACCCGTTGCTGCTGGTTGACCCACTTCACCCCTTGGCGGCCGTCCTCATCGAGACTGAGCAACGCCGGCGAAAGACGATGGGCCATGGCCTCGCCGGTCTGGATGTGCAGCGTGGCGCTGGCTCCGGCCAGACGCAGCAGCTTGGGATTGTCGACCCGTACCTCGATGCGGAAGCTGCGTGAGTCGGGGTCGGCGGCGGCGGCGATGAAGTGCAGCTCACCGTTCAGTTCGCGGCCGTCGAGCAGTTGCACTGCGACCTGCTGGCCGAGGGTCAGCTGGGTCACTTGCTGCTGGGCAATCTGTGCACTGACCTTGAGCTGGCTGATATCGACCAGGGTCAGCAGGCTTTGACCGGGCTGGACGAAGTCGCCCAGTTCGACCTGGCGCGCGTCGTAGACCCCGGCGAAGGGTGCCTCGATCCGGGTGTTGCGCAGGTGCAGGCGGGCCGTTGCCAGTTCGGCCCGGGCCTTGGCCAGCTCGCTGTCCAGGCGCAGCAGTTCGTTGGCGGAAAACAGGTTGCGTTCGCGCAGGCGTTTGGCTGAGCTGACGTCGGTCTCGCGCTGGCGCACCTCGGCTTCGCTACGCGCCACCTGGGCGGTGCGGTCGTCCGGCGACAGGCTGAGGAGTAACTGACCCTGTTCGACCGGCTGGCCCTTGTCCCGATCCAGGCGCGCCACGCTGGCGCTGATCCGCGCGCGCAACTCGACCCGGCGCCAGGCTTCGACCTGGCCCTGGACCACATGCTGGCGCTGCATCGGCTGGGCCTCCAGCCACTGGATCTCGACTTTCGCCAGACCTTGCTCTGCGACGGGTTGATCGGCGCTGGCGACTTTCTGCGCCTTGAACAGCGAGCCGCTGAGCAACCAGAGCAGCAGCAAGACGCTGATGGCGACGGCGATCAACCACGGACGTTTAGGCACTTGACTGAACATGAGCGGTTACTCGTGGTTGGCGGGTAGGGCACAAAGGCTGGCGGCCTGACCACGCAGGCCGGCAATGATGAAATCGGTGACGCGGTCGAAGTAGTCGCCCAGGGCAATGGGTTCGGCCCAGTGCTCGAAGCCGCCGGAGGCGATACGTGCCATCACCCCGTTGACGCAGGCCTCCACGCCCCACAACAGGTACTGGCAGTCGGCGGGGCAGAGCGCGCGATCATCGAAGGTGTCGTGCAGCAACTGGCCGAAGAAGTCTATGTAGTCGCGTTCCAGCTGCAGGAACTGCTCGCGGCAGGGCGCATCCAGCCGCTCCTGAAAGGCCGGGCGGTCGCAGTGCTGGCACAGCTGCGCCAGGATCGGGTCGGCGAGCATCTGCTCGAAGGCGCGGCGGATCACCTGGCGCATCGCCAGGTGCGGCGGCTGTGTGGCATGCAACGCGCGCAGTTCAGCGAGATTTGCCCGGCTCATGTCCAGCGCCAGGCGCGCATAGAGCGCCTCCTTGCTGGGGAAGTGCTTGTACACCGTGCCCTTGCCGATACCGGCCTGGGTCGCCACTTCGGCGATGGTCACCCGATCCCAGGGTTGCTGGCGAAACAGCAGGCGCGCGGCGTCGAGGAGGACGCTTTCACGCTGCAGGAAGAGTTGGTCTTGAAGGCGCATGGGCAGGAACTTGTCTGGCTGTGACTGACGGTCATGCTATGACTGTCGGTCACGGCGAGCAAGCGCGCAGTTGTAACAGCGCTTGGCGACGGCTGGATCATTGCTGAGGGCTGCGACAGCGGACGCTCCATCCATCCACCAGGTCGCGCTGGTGGATGAACCAAGCGTCATCCAGCCGACCCAGCGCTCGTCAGCCAATACCAGCCGGGGAATTGCACCGCCGCACCGCTTGTGCCCGGCTGCGCCCGCTGCTAGCGGAAAACCCCAGCGGGTTTTCCGCCTCGGCAACCGCCGTTACTTGGGTTGCGCCACTACCCGCAGGTAGGGCTTGAGGGTCTTGAAGCCCTGCGGGTACTTGCGTTTGGCCTCTTCGTCGGATACCGAGGTGGGGATGATCACATCGTCGCCTGGTTTCCAGTTCACCGGCGTGGCCACCGCGTGCTTGGCGTTGAGTTGCAGCGAGTCAAGCAGGCGTAGCACCTCGTCGAAATTGCGCCCGGCACTCATGGGGTAGATCAGCATGGCCTTGACCTTCTTGTCCGGGCCGATGATGAACACCGAGCGTACCGTGGCGTTGTCCACCGCGGTGCGCGGGCCGCCGCTGGCGTTGGGGTGGATCATGTCGTAGAGCTTGGCCACCTTGAGGTCGTGGTCGCCGATCATCGGGTAGTTGACCGCATGGCCCTGGGTTTCCTCGATGTCGCCGGCCCAGGCTCGGTGGTCGCTGACCGGGTCGATGCTGAGACCGACGATCTTGGTGTTGCGTTTGTCGAATTCGGGTTTGAGCCTGGCCATGTAGCCCAGTTCGGTGGTGCACACCGGGGTGAAGTCCTTGGGATGGGAAAACAGGATGGCCCAACTGTCACCGATCCACCGGTGGAAGTGGATAGGGCCTTCGGTGGTTTCGGCGCTGAAGTTGGGGGCTTCGTCGCCAATGCGGATACTCATGGTCTGCTCCTCTTGCGGGTGCGCGGCCGACTTGCCAACACTGCAGCTCGCCAGTCCGGGTTGCTGGAGAAAAAAGTATAGGCCCGCTGCCAGCCTCGGCCCGGTTCTGTTGACGTAAGGTCGCGGGCCGCAGCCCTTGGGCGCGCGCGGCGCAACCTTATGCAGGTCAATGCAGATACAACAAACTCTGCTCAATTGATCCTTATCAATTGTCCGCGGCCTGGCGCGGGGCTAGACTGCTCGGCATGAATGCCTTCCGTCGTCTCTGTCTAGTGCTGCTCCTGGCCTTGGTTCTGCCCTTGCAGAGCCTTGCGGGTTCGCTGCTGGCCGGTGAACCCTGCCCGATGGGCCAGAAGGCTGCACAGCTGACTGACTGCTGTGACGAGACGACGATGCAGGCTGACGGTCAGTTGTGCCCGGATATGGCTAAATGCCCGACTGCCGGCCTGCCGTTGGCTGACAGTCAGCGGCTGAAGCTCAAACTGCTGCCGGTCTCCTCTCATTCCCTGCTGCATGCCCAGGCCGTACTTCCGTCGCGGCCGCTTACCTCCCCCTGGCGCCCCCCGCGCGCCTGATTCCTGCTCCGTTGTAAACCCCACTGTGCGGCCCCGGCTGCCCGCTGGCCATTGCGCGTCCCATGGGGCGCGGGATATCGACAGGAATCACGTGCATGTCCAACATTTCCCCCCTCCTTGGGCGCCTGGCGGCCGGGGTACTGGCGACTGCCTTGCTCAGCCAGCCGGCTGCCGCCCTGACTCTCGACGAAGCCCTGCGCCAGGCTGAACGTGAAGCGCCCTCGCTGACGGCACAAGCCGCGCAAGTCGAGGCGGCGCGCAGTTCGGCGATACCCGCCGGCGAGTTGCCCGATCCCAAGCTGTTACTGGGGCTGCAGAACGTGCCGATCGAGGGTGACAACCGTGGTCGCTTCGACCGCGAGCCCATGACCATGCAGATGGTCGGAGTCATGCAAGAGGTACCCAACCGCGCCAAACGCCGGGCGCGGGTGGAGGTGGCCCAGGCCGGGATCGAGCGCGCTACGCTGGAGCAGCGGGTCGAACTGCTCAAGGTCCGCCGGGAAACTGCGCTGGCCTGGATTTCGGCGCTCGCCGTCGAGGAGAAGCTGGCGCTGTTCCAGACCCTCTATGGCGAAAACGAGCTGCTGGTCAAAGCCGTGCGCGCCCGCCTCGCCGGTGGCCGCGGCCAGGCGGCCGACAGCGTCGGACCGAGGCAGGAAGCGGCGCTGCTGGCCGAGCAGGAAGACCAATTGCTGCAAAGCCGGACGCAGCAGCGCGCCGCCCTGCGGCGCTGGATCGGCCCGCGTGCCGATGAACCTTTGGCGGGTCGCCTGCCAAACTGGCCGGTGGATGCCCAGCATTATCAGCACAACCTGCAACGCCATCCTGAGCTGGCGCTATTCGAGCCCATGACCGATGAGGCGCAAGCCGAGGTGCGCCAGGCCGTGGCGGACAAGAAATCCGACTGGAGCTGGCAGCTGGCCTACCAGAAGCGTGACCCGGCCTTTGGCGACATGATGAGCGTGCAGTTCAGCTTCGATCTGCCGCTGTTTCCTGGCTCCCGGCAGAACCCCAGAATCGCCGCCAAACAGGCCAAGCTGAGTCAGCTGGAGGCCGAGCGCGAAGCCAGCGAACGCGAGCATGCGCAGCAGCTGGCCGATGATCTGGCCGAGTACCAGAGGCTCGAACGTGCGCTGCGCCGCAGCCAGGACAGCCTGGTGCCGCTGGCCGAGGAAAAGGTCGCGCTGACCCTGGCCGACTATCGCTCCGGTGCCGGTGAGCTGGCCGGCGTGATCGCCGCCCGGCGTGAACTGATCGAGACACGCCTGAAACACATCGACTTTGCCCAAGCGCGCGCGCTGACCAGCGCCCGCCTGTATTTCGCTTACGAAGGGATTAGCCAATGAGTGCTCGAATCGCAAAAGGTGCGCTGCTGGCCACCCTGGTGCTGGGTATCGGCGCGGCCGGCGGCTACTGGCTCGCCCAACAGTCGATGAGCGTCGGCCACAACTCGACCACCGCCGAGGCTGCCCCGGCTGCCCAGGAGGTAGACAAGGGCGAGGTGCTCTATTGGTACGACCCGATGATGCCGCAGCAAAAATTCGACCAGCCGGGCAAGTCGCCGTTTATGGACATGCAATTGGTGCCGCGCTATGCCGAGGAGGGCGGCGACAACGCCGCCGTCAGCATCGATGCGAGCATCACCCAGAACCTCGGCATGCGCCTGGCGCCAGTGACCCGCGGGGCGCTGTCCAACAGCCTGCAGGTGGTCGGCAACCTGACCTTCAATAGCCGCGATATCGCCGTGGTCCAGGCGCGCAGTAACGGCTTCGTCGAGCGGGTCTACGCCCGTGCCCCGGAAGATCTGCTCGCCGTCGGCGCGCCACTGGCCGACCTGCTGGTGCCTGCGTGGGTCAGCGCCCAGGAAGACTATCTGGCCCTGCGTGGTGCCGGCGATCCTGGCCTGCTGGCGGCGGCGCGTCAGCGCCTGCGTCTGGCCGGCATGCCGGCGGCGCTGATCGCCCAGTTCGAGCGCAGCGGCAAGGTACAGGCGCTGTGGACCGTGACCAGCCCCATCTCCGGCGTGCTGCAAGAACTTAACGTGCGCGAGGGCATGAGCCTGATGGCGGGTGACACCCTGGCGACCATCAATGGCCTGCGCAGTGTGTGGCTGGACGTGGCGGTGCCCGAGGCCGAGGCCCTGGGCCTGCACAAAGGTCAGGTGGTCGAAGCGCGTTTGCCGGCATTTCCTGGCGAAGTGCTCAGCGGCAGCATCGACGCCATTCTGCCCCAGGCCAATCTCGACAGTCGCACCCTGCGCGTGCGGGTCGAACTGGCCAACCCAGATGGCCGGCTGCGTCCAGGCCTGACCGCGCAGGTGCGCCTGACCCGCCCGGCCGAGCGCGATGCCTTGTTGGTGCCAAGCGAGGCGGTGATCCGCAGCGGTCGTCGCGCTCTGGTGATGCTGGCCGAAGGCGAGGGGCGTTACCGCCCGGTGGAAGTGCGCCTGGGTCACGAGGCCGAGGGCAATACCCAGATCCTCGAGGGGCTGGAAGAGGGCCAGCAGGTGGTCGCTTCCGGGCAGTTCCTGCTCGACTCCGAGGCCAGCCTGCGCGGCATCATGGTTCAGGAACTGGGCGCGCCGGCGACTGAGGTCAAGCTGGAAGCGGCGCTGCATGAAGCCGAAGGGCAGATCGACGCCATCGAAGCGGACGGCGTGATGCTCACCCATGGCCCGTTCAAGACCCTGGGCATGCCGGGTATGAGCATGCTGTTTCCGGTCGCCGATAAGGCGCTGCTGGAGGGCTTCGCGGCCGGTGATCGGGTACGGGTCGGCGTGCGCGCCAATGACGATGGCATGTTGATCGAACGCATCGAGCACCTGGCGGCCACGCCCCAGGAAAATAACACGCATGACGGACACCAGGAGATGCAGCCATGATTGCTGCCCTGATCCGCTGGTCGGTGGCCAACCGTTTCTTGGTGGTGCTGGCGACCCTGTTCGCCACCGCCTGGGGCGTCTGGTCGGTGCAAAACACGCCGATCGATGCCTTGCCGGACCTGTCCGACGTGCAGGTGATCATCCGCACGCCCTATCCGGGCCAGGCGCCGCAGATCGTCGAGAATCAGGTGACCTATCCGCTGGCCACCACCATGCTCTCGGTACCAGGGGCGAAGACGGTGCGCGGTTATTCGTTCTTCGGCGACAGCTTTGTCTATGTGTTGTTCGATGACGACACCGACCTGTATTGGGCGCGCTCGCGGGTGCTGGAATACCTCAGCCAGGTCCAGAGTCGCCTGCCGGACAGCGCCAAACCGTCGCTGGGACCGGATGCTACCGGGGTTGGCTGGATCTACCAGTACGCCCTGGTCGACCGCACGGGCAAGCATGACCTGGCGCAGTTGCGTGCGCTGCAGGACTGGTTCCTCAAATTCGAGTTGAAAACCCTGGCCAACGTCGCCGAAGTGGCGACCATCGGCGGCATGGTCAAGCAATATCAGGTGCAACTCGACCCGATCAAGCTGGCCAGCCTGGGCATCACCCAGGCCGAGGTGACGGCGGCCATCGGCCAGGCCAACCAGGAAACCGGCGGCGCGGTGCTGGAATTGGCAGAAACCGAGTTCATGGTGCGCGCCTCGGGTTATCTGCAAAGCCTCAACGACTTTCGCGCCATCCCGCTGCGCCTGGATGCCGGCGGCGTGCCGGTAACGCTCGGCGAGGTGGCGCATATACAGCTGGGACCGGAGATGCGCCGCGGCATCGCCGAACTGGATGGCGAGGGCGAGGTGGTCGGCGGCGTGGTGATCCTGCGCAGCGGCAAGAACGCACGCAGCACCATCGCCGCGGTCAAGGCCAAGCTCGACGAGCTGAAAAGCAGCCTGCCGGAGGGGGTGGAGATCGTCACCACCTACGACCGCAGCAAATTGATCGACCGTGCGGTGCGCAATTTGGGTGAGAAACTGGTGGAGGAATTCATCGTCGTGGCGCTGGTCTGCGCGGCCTTCCTCTGGCATCTGCGTTCTTCGCTGGTGGCGATTGTGTCCTTGCCGGTCGGTGTACTGATCGCCTTCGCGGTGATGCAGCAGCAGGGCATCAACGCCAACATCATGTCGCTCGGCGGCATCGCCATTGCGATCGGCGCCATGGTCGATGCGGCGGTGGTGATGATCGAAAACGCGCACAAGAAGATCGAGGCCTGGCGTGAGCAACATCCGGGCGAGGAGCTCAAGGGCGAACAGCATTGGCGGGTGATTACCGACGCGGCGGTGGAAGTCGGCCCGGCGCTGTTCTTCTGCCTGCTGATCATCACCCTGTCGTTCATTCCGGTGTTCACCCTGCAGGCCCAGGAAGGCCGGCTGTTCGGCCCGCTGGCTTTCACCAAGACCTATGCCATGGCGGCGGCGGCGGGGCTGTCGGTGACCCTGGTGCCGGTGTTGATGGGCTACTGGATTCGCGGACGGATTCCCGACGAGGCGAGTAACCCGCTGAACCGCTGGTTGATCAGGATCTATCAGCCGGCACTGGATGCGGTATTGCGTTGGCCCAAGGCCACCCTGCTGGTCGCGCTGCTGGTATTTCTCAGCACGCTGTGGCCGCTGTCGCAGTTGGGCGGCGAGTTCCTGCCGCCGCTGGATGAAGGTGATCTGCTCTACATGCCTTCGGCCTTGCCCGGCTTGTCCGCGCAAAAAGCCGCGCAGCTGTTGCAGCAGACCGACCGGATGATCAAGACGATACCGGAAGTCGCCCACGTGTTCGGCAAGGCCGGGCGCGCCGAGACCGCCACCGATCCGGCGCCGCTGGAGATGTTCGAGACCACCATCCAGTTCAAGCCGCGTGAGCAGTGGCGTGCCGGCATGACCGCGGACAAATTGGTGGAGGAACTGGACCGAGTGGTGCAGGTGCCCGGCCTGACCAATATCTGGATTCCGCCGATCCGCAATCGCATCGACATGCTCGCCACCGGGATCAAGAGCCCGATCGGGGTCAAGGTCGCCGGCACCAACCTGGCGCAGATCGACGAGGCCACCCTGGCCATCGAAAAAGTCGCCAAGAACGTGCCCGGCGTGAGTTCGGCCCTGGCCGAACGCTTGACCGGCGGGCGCTATATCGACGTCGATATCGACCGGGCGGCGGCGGCGCGTTATGGCCTGAACATCGCCGATGTGCAGTCGATCGTGTCCAGCGCGATTGGCGGCGAGAATGTTGGCGAGACCATCGAAGGGCTGGCGCGTTTCCCGATCAGCGTGCGTTACCCGCGTGAATGGCGCGACTCCTTGAGTCGCCTCGAACAGCTGCCGATCTACACCCCGCAGGGCAGCCAGATCACCCTAGGCACGGTGGCGCGGATCAAGGTCAGCGACGGCCCGCCGATGCTCAAGAGCGAGAATGCGCGGCCCACGGGCTGGGTCTATGTGGATGTGCGCGGCCGCGACCTGGCCTCGGTGGTGGCCGACCTGCGCACTGCGATCGATGCCCAGGTGAAGTTGCAGCCAGGCATCAGCCTGAGCTACTCGGGGCAGTTCGAATTCCTCGAGCGCGCCAATGCGCGGCTCAAACTGGTGGTGCCGGCCACGCTGCTGATCATCTTCGTGCTGCTCTACCTGTGCTTCGCCCGCTTCAGCGAGGCCGCGTTGATCATGGCCACCCTGCCGTTCGCCCTGACCGGCGGGGTCTGGTTCCTCTACCTGCTCGGCTATCACATGTCGGTGGCCACCGGCGTCGGTTTCATCGCCCTGGCCGGGGTGGCGGCGGAATTCGGCGTGATCATGCTGCTCTACCTGAAGAACGCCTGGGCCGAACGCGAGGAAGCCGGCGACAGCAGCGAGCTGGGGCTGATAGAGGCGATCCGCGAAGGCGCGGTGCAACGGGTACGGCCCAAGGCCATGACGGTGGCGGTGATCATCGCCGGCCTGTTGCCGATTCTCCTCGGCAGCGGCACCGGCAGCGAAGTGATGAGCCGCATCGCCGCGCCTATGGTCGGCGGCATGCTCAGCGCGCCGCTGCTGTCGCTGTTCGTCTTGCCGGCGGCCTATCGGCTGATGCGTCGGCGGCGTCTCCCCGCCGCAGCAACCATCCCTTTGGGAGAAATAACATGAAGAAAATCCTCAATGCTCGGGGAGATTCGACCTCGTACCTCAGGCAGACTCTACGGCGTGTGGCGGCGCTCGGCTTGCTGGCTGCTTTCGCCATCCTCGCCGCCTGTGGCGACCCGGCAATAACCCTCACCCATGTGCACGGGTTGGCGTTCAGCCCGGATGGTCAGCGCTTGTTAATTCCCAGTCACCACGGGCTGGCCGTCTACGCTGAGGGGCGCTGGCGCAAGGCCGCCGGAGCGGAACACGACTACATGGGCTATGCGGTGACGCGTCGGGCGATCTATAGCAGTGGCCACCCGGCCCCTGACAGCCGCCTCGCCAACCCCTTGGGCCTGATCAAGAGCAGCGATGACGGACGCAGCTGGCAGCCGCTGGGTTTGCAGGGCGAGGCGGACTTTCACCTGCTGGCCAGCGGCTTCGACAGCGCAACGTTGTATGTCTACAACGGGCAGCCGAACTCGCGGATGAGCGCTCCCGGCCTGTATTACAGCCGCAACGACGGCGCCGACTGGCGGCGCGCTGCCGCGCAGGGAATTAGCCAGGCGCCGACCGCCCTGGCGGTGCACCCGCGCGACGAGCGCATGGTTGCAGTGGTGACAGGTGCCGGCCTGTACCTGTCGCGCGATGCGGGCCAGCGCTTTGTACCGCTCAGTCAGGGCGAACAGGTGGTGAGTGCCACCTTCAGCCTCGACGGTAACAGCCTATGGTTCGGCAGTTACGGCAGCGCGGCAAAACTATCCAGGCTGGATTTGCAGACACGCCAGATCACCGCGCTCGGCGTGCCCGAACTGCGCGAGGATGCCGTCGCCTACCTCGCGCAGAATCCGGCCAAATTGCAGGAGTGGGCAATGGCCACCTTCAAGCGCGACCTCTACCTGTCGCAGGACGCCGGCGCGACCTGGCGCGCGATCGCCAAGGCCGGTCAGCCATTAGAGTGAGCGCTGGTGAAAAACACAGACCTACTGCGGCCGTCCCCAAACACCCGCGCTCGATATGTTTGCAACCATTGATCCCGGCTGAAGGATCGCCGACCTTGGAGCCTACTCCCGTGCCATAGGCAACATGCTCGGGTTCCGGCCCAAGGCCGGTTGCGCCCAAAAGGGGGGCGGCAGTGAGACCATGAGCCACATCGCCGCGCCAAGGCAGAGGGTAGATCAACCCGCCAAGGCAACGCTTGCGGCGCGTGAACATGGCGGGGCTGGGCGCTACACCAGGCTTATTGGCCGTTTGGCATGGATTGGCTTTCCAGCATCTGTTCCATCATCTGCAGCATGTTCTGCATGTTCTCGTGCATATCTCGCATGCATTGCTGCTGCATGGGCGCATCTTTGGCCATAGGGCACTGGCTCTGCTGCATGCGGTTGCGCATCATGCCCATCTGCGACTGCATGGCCTGGCGATGCTCACCACGAATCTTCTGACGCTCCTGCGGAGTCTTGGCGGCGTGCATCTGCGCCATCATCTTCTGCATCTTGGACATGTCCATCATGCCCATGCCTTGTCCCATGGGCATGCTTTGCTCGTTCTGCGCCAGTGGTGCGGGATGGTGCTCCTCGGCGGCGAAAGAGGGTGTGGCCAATAGCGCGCCGGTGAGGGCGATAGCCGTCAGGGTCTTGTAGGTGAAAGTGCTCATGGTGGTTCTCCTGCTTGGTTTAATGAGTCTTGCGGGTGGTGTTCAGGGTGACTCTCTTCAGTAGTAGGGAATTGACGACCGCAGCAGCACTGCGCGCTTGGCCCCGGTGTCAGCATCTTGTCGATAGCCTGGGAGGCGCGGCCCTTGGCGCGGGCTTCCAGGTAGCAGCCGATGTGGCTGTCGCAGTAAGGCTGCGGATTTCAGCGGGGCAGAGTGCGCTATTCGTTATAGCGATGTAGGTGCTTGCGCACGGGCGTGGGCAGGCCGGGGCTGAGCCGCGGCACGGGCAGCAAGTTGCTGCACTGGCGGTTCAAGTCGCTGAGCAGGCCGGCGCTGCTGGCCAGGCCGAACAGGGCAGTGAATGCCAGGATCACCAGCAGTTGTTGGTTGAACGGGGCGTTCTGCAAGGAGCAGCCGGTATCCGCTGCTCCTTGGTCATGCTGGGAATCGCCCTGGTCGCTGTGTGCTGGGCTGAGCAAACTGAGCGAGGCTGCAGCCATCGCGCTGCTGGCCGCGGCCTGCATGTGAGAGAAGGCGCAGGCGAAAAGCAGCACGAGCCAGAGCGCCAGCAGATTCCTGGCGAACCCTCTATGGTGGCTACGCATCACTTGGATCATGAAGTTGGCTTCCGCAACTGTTTCGCGCTGTTGTGCTGATTAAAGCTCGGCGACGGCCAGGCGCTATTGATCCAGGTCATGAGCGTGGGTGGGCAAAGCCCTGGGGGCGCCGAGCGTGACGCCGGTGGCGTGCGCGGGCAGTCGGGCTATGGTCGGGATGCCGGCGGCCTACCTCTTGATGCGCCGGCGCACGCTTGGGCGAGCGCGTGAGCTGTAGCCCGGATGCAATCCGGGGAAATGGTATGTCCGTCCGGAGCCTAGCTGGCTACGGTCGTAGGGCGGGTGAAACCCGCCAGGGCAGGGGCACGTGCAAGACCCTGCGGCTGCTGGCTCAGCGCGCCACGCTGACCCCTTCCAGGTTTGCGAAGGAGGTGTCCTTGGCGGTGAGCAGGAAGTCGCGCATAAACGGCGAGTCGAGCATATCGGTGCGGATGCCGGCGTAGAGGGTGGCGAACAGGCCTTTGTCGCCCAGGCGTTTTGCTGTCACGTAGCCGCGCGAGCTGTATTCGTGCAGCGCCCAGTTGGGCAGGCCGCAGACGCCGCGGCCGCTGGCCACCAGTTGCATCATCATTACCGTCAGTTCTGAGGTGCGCACCTGGGCCGGCTCGACGTCGGCCGGTTCGAGGAAGCGGGTGAAGATGTCCAAGCGGTCGCGCTCGACCGGGTAGGTGATCAGGGTTTCCGTGGCCAGGTCTTCGGGCTGGATACAGGACTTGGCGGCCAGCGGATGCTGGTTGGCCACCGCGAGCATGGCCTCGTAGGTGAACAGCGGCACATAGGTGATGCCGGCCAGTTCCAGCGGGTCGCTGGTTACCACCAGGTCCAGGTCGCCGCGGGCCAGGGCCGGTAGCGGGGCGAAGGAGAAGCCCGAGGCCAGATCCAGCTCCACCTCCGGCCAGGCATCGCGAAACTGGTCGATGGTCGGCATCAGCCACTGGAAGCAGCTGTGGCACTCGATGGCCATATGCAGGCGCCCGGCGGTGCCACCGGCCAGGCGCGCCAGGTCGCGCTCGGCGCCGCGCAGCAGCGGCAGCACCGCATCGGTCAGTTGCAGCAAACGCAGGCCGGCACTGGTGAAACGCACCGGCTTGGTCTTGCGCACGAACAGCTGCATGCCCAGGCGCTCCTCCAGCTCCTTGAACTGATGCGACAGCGCCGACTGGGTCAGGTGCAGGCGTTCGGCGGCGTCGACCAGGCTCTCGCTTTCGCGCAGGGCGTGCAGGGTTTTCAGGTGGCGCAATTCGAGCATGGCGGCCTCGGCGGGAGGGTAGGGTGGATGTGGCTTCACCCATCCACCACAGGGGGTGTTTGCACGTGCTGGATGAAAGCAGGGTCATCCAGCCTACATGAGTAAAACTATAGATCAAGGCGAATATGTTGAGTTTGTCTCACGATGCTGGCTTACGGAGAATAGCCACCATCTTGTTTATCTATGGAGCGTTTCGACATGGCCCTGTCCCATTCCCTGGGTTTCCCGCGTATCGGCGGCGACCGTGAATTGAAGAAGGCCCTGGAGGCTCACTGGAAGGGCGAGCTGGACGAAACCGGCCTGCGCGCGGTCGGTCGCCAGCTGCGCGCCGTCCATTGGCAGCTGCAGAAGGACGCCGGAATCGACCTGCTGCCGGTCGGCGACTTTGCCTGGTACGACCAGGTGCTGACCCACTCGCTGACCTTCGGTGTGATCCCCGAGCGCTTCCGCCCGCACAGCGGCAAGCCGACCCTGGATACCCTGTTCGCCATGGCGCGGGGCGTTAGCCACAACAGCTGCTGTGGCGGTGCCCATGCTCAAGAGATGACCAAGTGGTTCGACAGCAACTACCACTACCTGGTCCCTGAATTCAGTGCCGACCAGCAGTTCCAGCTGAGCTGGGAACAACTGTTCGAGGAGGTCGACGAGGCGCACGCCCTCGGGCACAAGATCAAGCCGGTGCTGATCGGACCGCTGACCTACCTGTGGCTGGGCAAGGCCAAGGGCGACGACTTCGACCGCCTGGACCTGCTCGAGCGTCTACTGCCGCTGTACGGTGAAATCCTCCAGCGCCTGGCCAGTCAAGGTGTGGAGTGGGTGCAGATCGACGAGCCGATCCTGGCGCTCGACCTGCCGCAAGAATGGAAGAACGCCTTCGAACGTGCCTACAACCTGCTGCAGCGTGAGCCGGGCAAGAAGCTGATCGCCACCTACTTCGCCGGCCTGGAAGACAACCTCGGCCTGGCCGCCAACCTGCCGGTCGACGGCCTGCATATCGATCTGGTCCGCGCCCCCGAGCAATTCCCGAGCATTCTCGATCGCTTGCCGGCCTACAAGGTGCTGTCGCTCGGCGTGGTCAACGGGCGCAACGTCTGGCGCACCGATCTGGAAAAAGTCCTGGCCATCCTGCAACAGGCGCAGGAGCGCTTGGGTGATCGCCTATGGGTGGCGCCGAGCTGCTCGTTGCTGCACAGCCCGGTCGACCTGGACCGTGAAGACCAGCTGGATGCGGAGCTGAAAAGCTGGCTGGCCTTCGCCGTGCAGAAGTGCGAGGAAGTCGCCCTGCTGACGACTGCCCTGAATGACCCGCCGAACGCCAAAGTGCTGGCCGCGTTGGCGCAGAGCCGCGCCGTGCAGGCCAGCCGCGCGCAGTCGCCGCGTATCCACAAACCGGCGGTGCAGGCGCGTTTGGCGGCCATTACCGCGGCCGACAGCCGGCGCCAGTCGCCTTTCGTGCAGCGCATCGACCAGCAGCGCGCACGCCTGCAACTGCCGGCGCTGCCGACCACCACCATCGGCTCCTTTCCGCAGACCGCAGCGATCCGCCTGGCGCGTCAGGCGTTCAAGCAGGGCAAGCTGTCGCCCAGCGATTACACCGAGGCCATGCACCGCGAAATCCGCCATGCCGTCGCGGTGCAGGAACACCTCGGTCTGGACGTGCTGGTGCACGGCGAGGCCGAGCGCAATGACATGGTCGAGTACTTCGCCGAGCAGCTCGACGGCTATGCCTTCAGCCGTTTCGGCTGGGTGCAGAGCTACGGCTCGCGCTGCGTCAAGCCGGCAGTGATCTATGGCGACCTGAGTCGTCCGCGCCCGATGACGGTGGAGTGGACTCGCTACGCCCAGAGCCTCACCAGCAAGGTGATGAAGGGCATGCTGACGGGCCCGGTGACCATGCTGATGTGGTCCTTTCCGCGGGACGACATTTCCCGCGAGCAGCAGGCGCGGCAACTGGCGTTGGCGATTCGTGACGAAGTGGTGGACCTGGAAGCGGCCGGGATCAAGATCGTGCAGATCGACGAGGCGGCGTTCCGCGAAGGCTTGCCGCTACGCCGGGCGCAGTGGCAGGACTACCTGGACTGGGCCACCGAGGCCTTCCGCCTGGCTGCCTGCGGCGTGCGCGACGAAACGCAGATCCACACCCACATGTGCTACAGCGAGTTCAACGACGTGATCGAGTCGATCGCCGCCATGGACGCCGACGTGATCACCATCGAAACCTCGCGCTCGGGTATGGAGTTGTTGCAGGCCTTCGAGGCCTTCGATTACCCCAACGATATTGGCCCCGGGGTCTATGACATCCACTCGCCGCGGGTGCCGGACAGCGCCGAGATGCTCAAGCTGCTGCGCAAGGCGGCGCAGCGCATCCCCGCCGAGCGCCTGTGGGTCAACCCGGACTGCGGCCTGAAGACCCGCGCCTGGGCGGAAACCGAAGCGGCGCTGGTGAATATGGTGGCGGCGGCACGGCAGCTGCGTGGCGAGCTGGCCTAGCGGCCTGCGGCCTGGCAGCAAGCACAAGGCGACCCACGGGTCGCCTTTTTTCTGCTCAAACCATGCCCGGATCAGCTGGGCGCCGGACGAGACGCAGCGGTTGCTGCGGTTTTCAAGCGTGATTGGCGGTGGGTGAGCAGGTCGCCAGGTCTTCGAGGAAGGCGCGCAGGATCGGCGGCGGGGCCATGCCGCGCCGGGTGATCACGTCGAATGGTGACATCAGCTGCAGTTGGCTTGCCGCCAGTTGGCGCATGTCGCCGCTCTTGACCCATTGCGCGGTGAAGTGCACCGGCAGGAAACCGAGGTAAGCACCGGAGATGATCAGGATGGCCAGGGCCTCGATGTTGTCCACCGTCGCCGCCGCCTTGCTCACGCCCAGTTGCTCGAGGTCATAGTGCTGCATGTAGCCGCGGGCGACGATGCGGCTGGCGCGGATTTCCTCGAGCAGCTTGGCGCCTTCGGCCTGGCTGGCGAAGAGCGGGTGGCGGCGACCGCAATACAGCCCCAGCGCCTCCTGGTAGAGCGCCGAGTACGACAGCCCGGGCACATGGATGGGGAAGTGCCCCACCGCCAGGTGCAGGCGACCGTCGAGCACACGCTCCTCCAGTTCCGCCGGCGAGCCGATATAGACGTTGAGATGCACGTCATGCCCGCGGGAGACGAAGCGCTGGGTGGTGCGCGGCAGCGGCGAGTCGGGATCGGTGATGGTGGTGTCGATGATGCCCAGGTTGAGCTGGCCGCTGATGTGCTGCTTGAGCACGTCGGCATCCAGGCAGAAATTCTCCACCGCCCCTAGTAGGCGCAGGGTCGCCTCGTGGACCGCCACGCCTTGTTCGGTCAGGTGAAAACCGCTGCGCCCGCGCTGGCAGAGCTTGACCCCGAGCCGGGTTTCCAGATGGCTCATCTGTTCGCTGATGGTCGACTGGCCAGCATTGAGCGCCGCCTGGGCCGCGGAAAAGCCGCCGCATTTGACGATGGTGGCGAAGACCCTGAGCAGTTTCAGGTCGACATCATGCAGTTGGATCACCCAAACCTCCGGTATCGCGATACATCGGGAACACCGATATGAGTATCTGATGTTCAGGATTTTTTCCAGAAAAAACTGCGCCCATAGTCACTCCAACGGCGAATGCCTAGTCGCTTCGCCACTCACTAATAACAAGAGTTGGAGACGCCTGAACATGTCGAGTAACAGTTACGAGTCCGGTCGCCTGAACCTGCCGTTCGTGGGCCATTGCACCTTTGCCAAGTCGCCGGTCTGCACCGACTGGGAGGCCATCGACGCGGATGTCGCGGTTCTCGGCGCCCCGAATGACATGGGCACCCAGTGGCGGCCCGGCGCGCGCTTCGGCCCGCGTGGGATTCGCGAGGCATCGACGCTGTTTTCCTTCGGCCATGCCGGCGCTTACGACCATGAGGACGACGTGCTCTACCTGGCCGCGCAGGACGTGCGCATGGTCGATGTGGGGGATGCCGACATCGTCCACACCGACATGCACAAGAGCAACGCCAATATCGAATTCGCCGTACGCAAGATTCTCCAGGCCGGGGCGATGCCGGTGGTGCTGGGTGGCGACCATTCGATCCATGCGCCGGTGATCAAGGCCTACGAAGGGCACGGGCCGATCCACATCATCCACTTCGACGCGCACCTGGATTTTGTCGATGAGCGCCACGGCGTGCGTTATGGCCACGGCAACCCATTGCGGCGCGCCTCGGAAATGGACCACATCGTCGGCATGACCCAGCTGGGCATCCGCAACGTGTCCTCGTCCAACCGCGATGACTACGATGCGGCGCGGGATGCCGGCTCGCAGATCCTCTCGGTACGCGATGTGCGGCGCCTCGGCTGCGAGGGCGTGCTGGAGCTGATCCCGCAGGGCATCGACTACTACATCACCATCGACATCGACGGCTTCGACCCGTCCATCGCGCCCGGCACCGGCACGCCCAGCCATGGCGGTTTCCTCTACTACGAGGTGCTGGAAATCATCCAGGCACTGGCCAAGCGCAGCCAGGGCAAGATCGTCGGCATGGACCTGGTCGAGGTCGCACCGGCCTACGATCCGGCCGGGGTCACCTCGATTCTGGCCGCGCAACTGCTGTTGAACAGCATCGGTTTCATCTTCCACGAGCGCGCCCGCGCGCGCTAACGCCTGCAACAATCCCCGTGCCCGGCGCGGGCACGGGGATCATCGAACAATGAGTGGCGCCCCTGCCTGCAGGCGGCGCCCGAGGAAATTACAGTGGACATCAAGGTCAAACAGTATCTGCAGCAATTCGGCGTCAGCGAAGCCACCCAGCGCTTCCTCAGCAAACCGCACAAGCTGTTTATCGGCGGGGCCTGGCTGGATGCCGCCGATGGCGGCAGCGCCGAGGTGATCGAGCCTGCCACCGAGGGCGTGCTCGGGCGCATCCCGATGGGCACCGCAGCTGATCTCGACCGCGCCGTGCAGGCTGCCCGCGCGCAGTTCGATGGCGGCGCCTGGCGCCTGCTCAAGCCGCTGGAGCGTGAGCGTTTGCTGCATCGTCTGGCCGACCTGATCGAAACCAATGCCGACGAGCTGGCCGAGATCGAATCGATCGACGTGGGCAAGTCGGTGGCCCAGGCGCGCGCCGTGGACATCCAGGGCACCATCGACACCTTCCGCTACTTCGCCGGCTGGGCCAGCAAGATCCACGGGCGTACCGTCGAGCCGTCGCTGCCCGGCAACTACCTGGCCTATACGCGCAAGGAGCCGGTGGGCGTGGTCGGGGTCATAGTGCCGTGGAACTTCCCGCTGCAGACCATGGCCTGGAAGCTCGGCGCGGCCCTGGCGGTTGGCTGCACCGTGGTGGTCAAGCCGGCCGAGCTGACCTCGCTGTCGGCCCTGCGCTTCGCCGAGCTGGTGCAGCAAGCCGGCATCCCCGATGGCGTGGTCAACATCGTCAGCGGGCGCGGCAGCGTGGTCGGCGCGGCCATGGCCAGCCATCCGGGCATCGACAAGCTCAGCTTCACCGGCTCGACCCCGGTCGGTTGCAGCGTGGGCAAGGCGGCCCTGGATCAGATGAAGCGCCTGACCCTGGAATTGGGCGGCAAGTCGCCGGTGATCGTCTTCGCCGATGTCGACCTCAAGGCGGCCGCGCAGGCGGTAGCCAACGGCGTATTCTTCAACTCTGGGCAGGTGTGCGATGCCGGTACCCGTGCCTACATTCATCGCAGCATCTACGCCGAGTTTCTGGGCGAACTGGCCGCCTACACCGCCAGTCTGAAAATGGCGCCGGGCCTCGATCCCGATTGCTTCATCAGCCCGCTGGTGTCGCGCCAGCAGCAGGAACGGGTGCTCGGCTATATCGAGGCCGGCAAGGCCGAGGGCGCCGAGGTCTATTACGGCGGCGAGGCCGTCGAGGGGCCTGGTTACTTCGTCCAACCGACCATCTTCGCCAACTGCCGCAACGACATGCGCATCGTCCAGGAGGAAATCTTCGGCCCGGTGCTGGTGACGGCGCCGTTCGATGACGAAGAGGAGGCGCTGGCGCTGGCCAACGATTCACCGTTTGGCCTGGCCGCCGCGCTCTACTGCAACGACCTCGGTCGCGTACACAGCCTGATTCCGCGGCTGCGCGCCGGCTCGGTGTATGTCAATGCGCACAGCACCATCGACCCGTGCATGCCCTTCGGCGGCTACAAGCAGTCGGGCTATGGCAAGGACCTCGGTGCCGAACAGCTCGATTACCTGCTGGAGACCAAGGCGGTGTGGATCACCCTGCCCTGAGATGCAGGGCAGGCCCTAACCATCAGTCGTTACAAACGTCGGTATGCCGGATACATCGCGTCGCTCATAACAACAAATCAGACGAGGTTATGCCCAGATGAACAGTCAAGCCGAAAGTGTACGTGCGCAGGACCTGGAAAGACGCATCCGCGTCTATGAGGAGATGGAGCAAGCCAATAACTGGCCGGGGGCGCTGAGCGCCATCGACTACCTCGCAATCACCCTGATGACGCTGGTACTGGTCACCGGCTTCTACCTCTGGGGGTACTGAGCCATGGCCACGTCAAAACCCGTCGATATCAGCCTCGAAGCCGAACGCGGCGATACGCCGCTACTGCCCACAGAACGCATGTGGGGCTTCTGGGAGTTCACCTACGCCAACTCGGCCCTGGCCATCGCCACCTGGGCCTTCCTCATCGGTGGCGCCACCGCGCTGTTCGTCGGCGTCACCGAAGGCATCGCCGCCATCGTCATCGGCAACATCCTCGGCGTGCTGCTGGCGACCTTCGCCACCTGCGTGCCGTGCGGCAAGTACGGCACCGAGCAGTTCACCTTCCTGCGCAGCATGTTTGGCAGCAACGGCAGCCGTCTGGTCTATGTGCTGGCAGTGGTGTTCCTGACCATGGGTTGGCTGGCGGTTCTGGGCCTGATGTTCGGCCGCTCGATTGACGGCCTGACCGGCCTGCTGAGCGAGCATCAGACCGAGCCGACCGGGCTGCTGGTGCTGCTCTCGGGTTTCTTCGCGATAATCCTGGCCGGCTTCGTGGTCGCCAGGGGCCCCACCTCGATCAAGGTGTTCAACACCATAGTCGCCCCGGCGCTGGTGCTGATCATGGGCGCGATGCTCTACCTGATCCTCAGCGAACGTAGCGTCGCCGAACTGCTGGCCCTGCCGGCCCTGGACGCGCCCTTCGCCGACAAACGGGTCAACTTCATGATCGCGGTGGAGGTGAACATGGCGGCGGGCCTGTCCTGGTGGCCCTATATCGGCAACCTGGCGCGCCTGAGCAAGAACCAGCGCAGCGCGTTCTGGCCGAACATCATCGGCATCTTCGGCGCCGCGGTGCTCGGCGAGGTGGTCGGCCTGCTGGCGTCCGCCGCCCTGGGCGACAGCGACCCGACCATCTGGATGACCCATATCGGTGGCCTGGCGTTCGGCGTCATCGCCTTGGGCTTCGTCGCCTTCGCCAACGTCACCAGCATGATCAACATCCTCTACACCTCGATCGTCGGCCTGCGCCAACTGGCCGGCCAGAAGCTCAGGGAGATGCGGTGGGAGCTGCTGGTGGCGCTGTTCTGCGTGGCGCCGGCGATCATCGTCTTCGTCGCCCCGGGAATCTACGACGGCTTCTTCATCTTCCTGGTATGGACCTCGGCGCTGAACAGCGCGCTGGCCGGCATCGGCATCGCCGATTACTACTTCCTGCGCCGGCAGCGGATGAACCTACGGCACATTTATGCGCCCGAGGAGCAGTCGCCGTACCGCTACTGGAAGGGCTTCAATCCGATTGCGCTGCTGGCGCTGGTAGTCGGCGTCGGCGTCTACGTGCTGCTGTTCAACCCGCAGACCCTGGCCAATACCTCGTTGTTCAGCTTCATCTCCGCCTCGCTGCCGTCCTGCCTGCTGGCCGGGGTGGTGCATTACGGGCTGACCCGCGCATTCGCCGCGCGACTGGGCTGGGGCGCCTATGCGCCACGCGGCAGCGTCAAGCCCACTTCCCTGAATCTCAATACACAGGGCTTGAGCAATGATTAAGCGATACGACTACATCATCATCGGCGCCGGTTCGGCCGGCTGCGTGCTGGCCAACCGCCTGAGCGAGGATGCCGACACCTCGGTGCTGGTCCTGGAATTCGGCGGCAGCGACCGCAGCGTGCTGATCCAGATGCCCAGCGCCTTCTCGATCCCGATGAATACCAAGAAGTACAACTGGCGTTATGAGACCGAGCCGGAGCCCGGTCTCGACGGCCGGCGTGTGCATTGCCCGCGGGGCAAGGTGCTCGGCGGCTCATCGTCGATCAACGGCCTGGTGTACATCCGTGGCCACGCCTACGACTTCGATGAATGGGAACAGCTCGGCGCGCACGGCTGGGGCTATCGCAACTGCCTGCCGTACTTTCGCCGCGCCGAGCATTACGAGGCCGGCGGCGACGCCTACCGCGGCGATAGCGGGCCGTTGCACACCAACAACGGCAACCATATGCAGAATCCCTTGTACGGCGCCTGGGTCGAGGCCGGCGCTGAGGCCGGCTACATCAAGACCGCCGACTGCAACGGCTACATGCAGGAAGGCTTCGGCGCCATGCACATGACGGTCAAGAACGGCGTGCGCTGCTCTACCGCCAACGCCTACCTGCGCCCGGCCATGGATCGGCCTAACCTGACCGTGGTGACCCAGGCCATGACCCGACGGATCATCCTCGACGGCAAGCGCGCGGTGGGCATCGAATACGACCACGGCGGGCGCACCCAGCAGGTCTTCTGCAACCGCGAGATCCTCCTGGCAGGCGGGCCGATCGGCTCGCCGCATCTGCTGCAGCGCTCCGGCATCGGCCCGGCGGCGGTACTCAATCAGGCCGGGGTGGCGCTGCAGCACGAGCTGCCCGGGGTCGGCGAGAACCTGCAGGATCACGCGGAGGTCTACATCCAGTTCGGTTGCAAGCAACCGCTGACCCTCAACAGCAAGATGGACCCGCTGAGCAAGCTGCTGATCGGCCTGCGCTGGCTGCTGTTCAAGGACGGTCTGGGCGCCACCAACCACTTCGAGGCCGGCGGTTTCATCCGCTCCGAGGAGGGGCTGCGCTGGCCGGACATCCAGTTCCACTTCCTCCCGGCGGCGATGCGCTACGACGGCAAGAAGCCGATCAAGGGCCACGGCTTCATGGTGCTCACCGGGCCGAACAAACCCAAGAGTCGCGGCCATGTGCGGCTACGTTCGGCCGACCCCTACGAGCATCCGCGTATCCAGTTCAACTACCTGGAGCGCGAGGAAGATCGCGCGGGCTTTCGCCGCTGCGTGCGCCTGACCCGCGAGATCATCGGCCAGCCGGCGATGGACGCCTTCCGCGACGGCGAGATAGCGCCGGGGCCATCCGTGCAGAGCGACGCGGAGATCGACGCCTTCGTCCGTGAAAACCTGGAGAGCACCTACCACCCCTGCGGCACCTGCCGCATGGGCGAGGACGAACTGGCGGTGGTCGACTCTGAGTTGCGCGTGCGCGGCCTCGAGGGGCTGCGGGTGATCGACTCCTCGGTGTTCCCCACCGAACCGAACGGCAACCTCAACGCGCCGACCATCATGCTCGCCGAGCGGGCGTCCGATCTGCTGCGCGGGCGCGGCATGCTACCGGCTGCGGATGTGGAGGTCGGTCTGGCCGAGAACTGGCAAACCCAGCAGCGCACGAAAGCGCCGGCGCGGGATGTCCGGGTCTAACCGGAGGCAGCCCCCACCGCAGTGGAGACGCGGACAAGGTCGCGCGGTTGCGGTGGAGGAGGAGGCTCATCGTTGAATCCCCAGGGGCTTCATTTTGCTAACATTTGCGGCTTGCATAGCGCCTGTGGCCACCCTGATGGATCAGCCATTCAGGTGAATCTCGGCGGTGAGCACCGCTAGATACGGCCGTACAGGCCAATCGCCCATGAGAGGCCGGTAACCGATGAAAGCTCCCGGTGGCATGCTGCTGGCGAGTGTCGAGCTCAATCGCACGGGCTCGGTGCCGCTGTATCGCCAGTTGTACCTGCAGATACGCCAGCAGATCCTCGCCGGCCACCTGCATGGCGGTATGCGTCTGCCGTCGACGCGCACCCTGTGCAGCGAGCTGGGCTTGTCGCGGATCACTATTCTCAATGCCTTCGACCAGCTGACCGCGGAAGGCTTCCTGGAATCGCGCACCGGTGCCGGCACCTATGTCTGCGCCGAGTGGGAAGGCCGTGCCGCGGCTGCCGACGAGCCACGCAAGGCGCCGCGCCTGTCCAGTCTCAGTCAGTCGCTGCTGTCCATGCGCAGCGACCATTTCAGCGGGATCAACTACACGGCCTGGAACCCGGATTGTCCGACTTCGTTCCTGCCCAGCCACGCCGCCTACGACGCTTTTCCATTGGCGCTATGGAAGCGCCTGCTGAGTCGCCACCTGCGCCAGCCGACCAAGGCCATGCTCAGCTATGGCGAATTGATGGGCCAGCAGGCGCTGCGCGAGGCGATTGCCGGCTACGTGTATGACGCGCGCGGCATCGACTGCAGCGCGCAACAGGTGGTGATAGTGTCGGGCGCCCAGCAGGCCTTCAACCTGTTGAGCATGCTCTTGCTCGACCCGCAGGACAGCGTGTGGATGGAGGATCCGGGGCATATCGCTGCGCGCATCACCTTCCAGGCCCAGGGCTGCCGGGTCGTGCCCCTGCGTATCGACGAGGAGGGCATGGACGTGCAGCAAGGGCTGCGCGAGTGCCCAAAGGCCCGCCTGGCCTTCACCACGCCCGCGCGCCAGCACCCGCTCGGTACCACCATGAGCTATGCGCGGCGACTCGAACTGATCGAGTGGGCCGGGCGTGAGTCGGGCTGGATCATCGAGGACGATTGCGACAGCGAGTACCGCTACCAGGGGAGGGCGCAACCGGCGCTCTACGCCATGGATCAGCGGGCGCGGGTGCTTCACGTCGGCACCTTCAGCAAGGTGCTGTTCCCCTCGCTGCGCCTGGGTTACGTGATTCTTCCCGAGGCGCTGGTCGAGCCGTTCTGCGCCATGCGTGCGGTGATGGATCGCAGTCCCGCCACGCTGTTGCAGGCGGTCACCGCCGACTTCATGCGTGAAGGCTATTTTCTCGGTCACATCCGGCGTATGCGCACCCTCTACCAGGCCCGCCAGGACTGCCTGCTGGAGAAGCTGCAGCAACGCTTGGGCGGTTTTATCGAGGTCAAACCGGTGGCCGCCGGGATGCACGTGATCGGCTGGCTGGCGCCCGAACTGGATGACGCCGCCGTCGCCAGCGGGCTGTCCAGCCAGCAGATCTATACCTATGCCTTGAGCGACTATTGCATCCAGCGTTACCTGCCGCCCGGGCTGCTGATCGGGTTTGCCGGTACGCCCGAGGATCAGGCCGAAGCTAAGGTCGCGGCCCTGGCCCAAGCCCTGAGGGCTATGGGGCACCGGGTTTGACGCCGGTACCACTGGTTAGCGTGGAGTCGTTGCCCGCAGCAGAAAGTGGTCATAACAAATAGGCGATAGTGGCTATATGGAGAGTTTCATTCCCGCGCGATAAAGGCACCACCGGCCAGCCCGGTGCCTACCCTAGGAATGACTCGAATGAACGCTATCCAAGCACGCTTCAACGCCCTGCTGAGCCACAAGGCCAGCGGCCACAGCCCACCCCCGCTACTCACCCCGGCAGTGGCCGGTAAACTGCTCGAGCGACTGAACCAGCTGCGTCTGTTCGCCCATGCCTATCCGCTCTTGAGCAATCTCACCCAGGGTTGCCTCAAACCGTCCGACCTACTCGATTTCGCCTACGCCCATGAGCTCCAGGGCGTGAGCCTGCACCTGCTCGACGGCGAGGAAAACAGCCTGGGCAGGATGAACCGGGAGCAGCTCCTGGCATTTTCCGCCAAGGCCGAACGCTTGGGCCTCGACCTGCATCTGGAGATCAGCAGCACGCGCAAGGAGGACGTGGATCAGGTGGTGGCCATCGCCAGAGCCCTGGGTGTACGCAATATCCGCGTCTATTCGCGCTACGAGGGGCATCTCTCGCGGGTGATGGATCTGATCGAAACCGACCTGCATTACCTGGCCAAACTGGCGGATCAGCACGATCTGTTCTTCGACTTCGAGCAGCACGAGGAGCTCAAGAGTGGCGAGATCGCCCAATTCCTCGAACGCCTGAAGCACCCGCGCCTGCATGCCCTGTTCGACTTCGGCAACATGATCAACGCCTGCGAGCGGCCCCTCGCGGCCCTGCAGACCCTGGCCCCGCACATCCGTCAGGTGCACCTGAAGGGGGTGCGCATCGTGCCCGAACAGAACGGTTTCGGCCATTACGGTGTACTGCAGGGCAGCGCCGAGGACGATCTGCCTGGCCCGCGGATGCTCTACGAACTGCTGATGCTGGGTGAGCAGGCACCGCAGGTCATCGCCTTCATCCTCGAGCAGGAAAATCACTACGTCGCCCCAGCCTTCCGCCAGTCGGACGAGGCGCCAGACCCCTTTATTGCCTACCGCGAGATGAGCGAGACGGCCCTGCCGCCCGGCTACACGGCGCAGCGGATGGCCGCAGATGAACGGCGTTGGGCGAACAATCAGATCCGTTACGTGCGCGGTCTGCTCGGCGAACTCAGGGTGCTGTGCGAACTGACCCTGGCAGACACGCCGCTTGCCTGCGCCTGAATCGCGCAGTGCTCGGCATACATACAATCATTCTGTGGAGAACAACAATGACAGCAGAAGCCAAAGCCAAATGGCTGCGATTCCTGGTTCTGGTCCTCGGTGGCGGGACTATCTATAAGCTGGCGAGCCTCAAGGACGCCTTCTATGTGCCCATGCAGGAGTTTATGGGGCTGAGCCACACCGAAATCGGTACGCTCTTGAGCGCCAACGCCATTGTCGCTACCGCCCTGTTCGTGGTCGGCGGCATGCTCGCCGACCGTTTCGATACCCGCAAACTGATTCCCCTGGGCTTGATTGGTACCGGTAGTTTGGGCCTGTACCTGGCGACCTTTCCCGGTTTCGACAAGCTGCTGATCGTCTTCAGCCTGTTGGCGATCTGCGCCGACTGCATCTTCTGGCCCTCCTTGCTCAAGGCCATTCGCAACCTGGGCGATGATCAGGAACAGGGCCGCATGTTCGGCTTGCTCGAAGGCGGGCGCGGGGTAGTCGACACCCTGGTGGCTTTCTCTGCCCTGGGGGTGTTTGTTGCCATGGGTTCGGGTGAGACGGGCCTGAAGTCGGCCATCCTGTTCTATGCGTTGGTCGATATTCTCGCCGGTATCTTTACCTGGTTCCTGCTCAGTGACAGCGCGCAGCGGCCGGCCGCGACTCAGCGCTCCAGCCTCTCCGGGCTGCTCGAAGCGGTGCGCGTACCGGGCGTCTGGCTGGTCAGCTTCAACGTGTTCATGGTCTACATCGTCTACTGCGGCCTGACCTATTTCATCCCCTACCTGAAGGACATGTACGAGTTGCCGGTGGCGCTGGTCGGTGCATACGGCATCATCAACCAGTACTTCCTCAAGGTGCTGGGCGGGCCGGCGGGCGGCTACATGGCGGACAAGCGCCTGAAGAGTTCGAGTCATTACCTGAAGTGGGCATTCCTGGCGCTGCTGCCGGCCATGGCGCTAATCATGCTGATCCCCAAGGGCAACAGTTTCATCTACGCCGGCATGGCCGCCACGCTCTCCTTCGCCTTGATCGTGTTCACCATGCGTGGCGTGTTCTGGGCGCCCATGAGTGAGGTGGGGATCGCCCCGCATATCACCGGCTCGGCCTTCGGTATCGGCTGCCTGATCGGTTATGCCCCCGGCATGTTTGCCTATGTCATCTATGGCTCGATCCTCGATCACTTCCCGGGTCAGCAGGGCTACACCTATGTCTTCTCCTTGATGAGCATATTGGCGGTGATAGGTTTTATGGTGTCCAGCCTGCTGTATCGCTCCGTGCAGAAGCGCGCACCGCTACCCTGCGCCGAAGCCCTGCCGCAAACCTGATAGCTATGCGTCAGGCAACCTGACGGGCAGGCCGAAAGCGGATTTCGGCTTGCCGCAGTGAGCGTGGCCGGATAGCCACCGCTCGGCAAGATTCATCAAATTGTCATGCTTGTGTGGCAGCGCGCTCGCCTGAATGTCAGCAAACTCGCGTCTCAATGGGGTTCTGCGTTTCGGTGTTTCTATGCGTGTGTTGATTTTTCTTGCCGCTCTGCTTTGCGGCTTGCCTGTTTTTGCCAGCGAACGTTGTGATGTCCGGGTGCCGACCGTCAAGGTCGAAATGGGCGAGGTGCAACTGGCCTATCAAAGCATCGGCCGCGCCAGCGATCCGGCGCTGCTGATGGTCATGGGACTCGGTGGGCAGTTGATCCATTGGCCGGACGAGGTGGTCGCGCGCCTATGCCAGCAGGGCTTGCGGGTGATTCGCTTCGATAACCGCGATGTCGGCCTGAGCACCTGGGTTCAGGCTGCGCCGCCGGCCAATCTCGTCTACCAGGCGCTGCGCTATAGGGTCGGTTTGTCGGTGTCGGCGCCGTACCGCCTACGTGACATGGCCGGCGATGCCCTCGGCCTGATGGATGCCCTCGGCGTGCGCCAGTTCCATGTGCTCGGCGCCAGCATGGGCGGGATGATCGCCCAGCATCTGGCCGACCTGGCCCCCGAACGGGTGCAGAGCCTGACCCTGATCATGACCAGCTCCGGCGCCCAGGGCCTGCCGGCGCCAAATCCGGCATTGCTGGCCTTGCTGGCCGAACGCGAGGCGCCAAACCGCGAAGTGGCGCTGGAACAGCAAGCTGATCTGCTCGCCGCCCTTGGCAGTCCATTGGTCAGCGATGATCGCCGAGCGCTGCTGCAACAGGCCGAGATCGCCTACGACCGCGCCTTCAATCCAGCGGGGGTGGAGCGCCAGTTGCTGGCGATCCTCGCCGAACCGAGCCGGGTTGAACTGCTCAACCGTCTGCGCGTGCCGACCCTGGTGGTGCACGGCACCGCCGATCCGCTGCTGCCGGTGATGCACGGCGTGCATGTCGCCGCGCATATCAAGGGCAGTGAGCTGAAGCTGATTCCCGGCCTGGCCCATCGGTTCCAGGAGGCGTTCAAGGAGCCGTTGCTGGCGGCGGTGCTGCCGCATTTACGAGCGCATCGCCAGGATGGGCATTGGGCGCAGTTGTAGCGCGGGGCAGGGCCAAGGACGGCTGAGCGGATCATCTGCGCCCTGAGAACGGGGCTTCTCGCGAAGCCATCCCCCAGCGTCTGGCTGCATCCGGCACAACAGACGGACTGTCCGCTGCGTTCCTGCGCGACTGGCGTCCCCAATAATTCGCGTCGAAAAAAAGCCCCGCGTCTCGGGCGATCGGCGGGGCAAAGGGAACTGCAATTCAGGACTCGCAGGCAATCAGATGGCGTGGGCATCTTCCGGGCTGTGCGGCGCATGCACGCCCAGGTAGCGGCTCAAACGCGCCTGCTGTGAGGGCGTCATGAACAACCCCAGCTTGGTCCGCCGCCAGAGGATATCGGCGGCGTCGATGGCCCATTCGTGCTGGCACAGGTAATCCACTTCGCGTGCATACAGGCCGCCACCCAGGTGTTCGCCGAGGTCGCTCTGTTGTTGCACGCCCTCGAGCAGCAGCCAGCTGCGGCTGCCATAACAACTGGCCCAGCGCCGGGCGAGGGCGGTCGGCAGCCAGCCGCAGCGTGCGCACAGGGCTTCGACCATGGCACTTTGGCTTTCCAGGTTTTCCGCGCCGGGGAGCAGGGCAGTGGCGGTCCAGCACGGTTTCATCTGCGGGAAGTGCGGCGCCAATTGCGCCAGTGCCGACTCCGCCAATTTGCGGTAGGTGGTCAGCTTGCCGCCGAATACCGAGAGCAACGGCGCCTCGCCCGGTTGGCCGGACAGCGCCAGGGTGTAGTCGCGGGTGACGGCGGAAGGTTGGTCGGATTCGTCGTCGCACAGTGGCCGCACCCCGGCGAAACTGTGCAGGATGTCGTCGCGGCTCAGTTGCTGTTTGAAGTGGGCGTTGACCACCTGCAGCAGATAAGCGGTTTCCTCATCGCTGATCGCCACCTTGGCCGGGTCGCCGGTGTATTCGCGGTCGGTGGTGCCGATCAGGGTGAAGCGGTCGAGGTAGGGGATGGCGAAGACGATGCGGCGGTCTTCGTTCTGCAGGATGTAGGCCTCTTCGCCGTCGAACAGCTTGGGCACGATGATATGGCTGCCCTGGATCAGGCGAATGCCATAGGGCGAATCCTGCTTGAGATCCTCGCGGATAAAGCGTGCCACCCAGGGGCCGGCGGCGTTGACCAGGGCGCGGGCGCGGATCGAGAACAGGCTGCCATCGGCGCGTTCCAGGTGGATATGCCACAAGCCCTTGCTGCGCCGTGCGCTGACGCAACGGGTGCGGGTGTGCACATGGGCGCCCTGTTCGCGAGCGGCCATGGCGTTGAGCACGACCAGGCGGGCGTCGTCGACCCAGCAGTCGGAATATTCGAAGCCGCGGGTGATCTCGGCCTTCAGCGGGCTGCCCGCGCCGAAACTCAGGCTGCGCGAGCCCGGCAGCTTCTCGCGCTTACCCAGGTGATCGTAGAGAAACAGGCCGGCGCGAATCATCCAGGCCGGGCGCAAGTGCGGACGGTGCGGCAGGATGAAACGCAACGGCTTGACGATATGCGGCGCCTTGGCCAGCAGCACTTCGCGTTCGGCCAGGGCTTCGCGTACCAGGCGGAATTCGTAATGTTCGAGGTAGCGCAGGCCGCCGTGGATCAGCTTGCTGCTGGCCGAGGAAGTGTGCTCGGCCAGATCGTCCTTTTCGCAAAGGAACACCGACAGGCCGCGACCGGCCGCGTCGGCAGCGATGCCGACGCCATTGATGCCGCCGCCCACGACCGCCAGATCGTAGACTTCGGCGAGAGGGGCAGTGTGGTTGGAGAGCGTAGGCATGGCAGCACCGTAAAGTCGAAAGTGAACTTATTGATGTTCAGTTTCGAAAATATGCTAGTCGAATATGCACAGCTTCGCCACCCCAAAGCGCGCTTTCGTGCCGAGTGGTCGTGAAGTTTTCTTGGGGATGGGTTGCCGTGCTCAGGGGTTGTGAATATATCGAGCGCAGTCGGCGAGCGTTTTTCAGGGTTGCTCAGGCCAGGTCCAGATGCACCTTGTTCTCGGCCAGCAGGCGGCTGATCGCCGCAGAAGGCGCTACGTCGGTGAATACTCGATCGACCAGGGTGATCGAGCCCAAGCGAACCACGGCATTGCGCCCGAACTTGCTCGAGTCGGCGGCGAGAAAGACTTGCCGTGCGTTGTCGATGATGGCCTGGGAGACCCGCACTTCCTGGTAGTCGAAGTCGAGCAGGCTACCGTCTTCATCGATGCCGCTGATGCCGACCAGGGCGAAGTCGACCTTGAACTGCTGGATGAAATCCACCGTCGACTGGCCGACCACGCCGCCGTCGCTGCGCACCGTGCCGCCCGCCACTAGAACCTCGAAATCCGCCCTGGTGCTGAGCTGGGCGGCGACGTGCAGATTGTTGGTGATGACCTTCAAACCCTTGCGTTTGAGCAGCTCGCGAGCAATCGCCTCGGTGGTGGTGCCGATGTTGATGAACAGTGAGGCGTGGTCGGGGATATGCGCGACGATGGCCTCGGCAATGCGTTGCTTCTCCTCGCGCATCTGCCCGGCGCGCATGGCGTAAGCGGTGTTCTGGGTGCTCGAGGCTTCGCTGGCGGCGCCGCCATGGGTGCGCCGCAACAAGCCCTGCTCGGCCAGCTGGTTGATGTCGCGGCGGATGGTCTGCGGGGTGACGGCAAACGCCTGGGCCAGTTCGTCGATACTGACGTAGCCGCGTTCGCGGGCGAGGTTGAGAATGTCGTGTTGGCGTGGTGCCAGGGTCATGGGGGCGATCCTTGTTGTGCACGGCATTATAGGCTGTCGTTCGGTAAATTTTCGGCTAAGGTACGCAGACTTCATCAGATTGTTTTCACATTCGAACATGACTCCTGCCATCGACCTGCTGAAAAAAGCCCAGGCTGCCCACCGGGTACACAATTACAGCCATGATCCCAAGGCCGCGTCCTATGGTCTGGAGGCGGCGGAAAAACTCAATCTCGAGCCGGCCCGGGTGTTCAAGACCCTGCTCGCCGCGACTGAAAAAGGCGAGTTGCTGGTGGCAGTAGTGCCGGTGGCCGGCAGCCTCGACCTGAAAGCCCTGGCCCAGGCCGCCGGGGTGAAGAAGGCCGACATGGCTGAACCTAATGCCGCGCAGCGTGCCACCGGCTACCTGCTCGGCGGGATCAGTCCGCTGGGGCAGAAAAAGCGTCTACGCACATTCATCGACGCATCGGCGCAACAGTATCCGAGCATCTTCGTCAGCGCCGGGCGGCGCGGGTTGGAGGTGGAACTGGCGGCTGAGGTGCTGGCGCAACTGACCCAGGCGCCATTCGCGGCCATCGGCCGGCAGTGAGTCGCGCCGCAACGTGCTGGGCTTCACGCCGCTCAGCCTGCGCGGCCCGACCGCCACACACTCCGCTTCAATTGCAACTGCCATAACAACAAGGAAATCCGCATGTCCGATTACCTGCTCGCAATCGACCAAGGCACCACCAGCAGCCGCGCCATCGTCTTCAACGCCCAGGGCTTGCCGGTGGCGCGGGCGCAGCAGGAATTCAAGCAGTACTTCCCGCAGGACGGCTGGGTCGAGCATGACGGCGAGGAACTCTGGCAGAGCACTCTGCAGGTGTGCCGTGAGGCGCTGGCCCAGAGTGGTCTTGAGGCCAGCCAGATCACCGCTATCGGCATCACTAATCAGCGTGAGACCACCCTGGTTTGGGACGCCACAACCGGCATTCCTATCTATCCGGCCATCGTCTGGCAAGACCGGCGCACCGCCGATTATTGTGCCGAACTCAAGGCCGCCGGCCATGAGGCGGTGGTGACGGCCAATACCGGCCTGCTGATCGACCCCTATTTCTCCGGCACCAAGCTGCGTTGGGTGCTGAATAACGTGGCCGGCGCGCGTGAGCGGGCCGAACGTGGCGAACTCCGCTTCGGTACGGTGGACAGTTTCCTGCTGTGGCGCCTGACCGGCGGTAAATCGCACAAGACCGACGCGACCAATGCCTCGCGCACCCTGATGTTCAATATCCACACCCAGCAATGGGATGCGCAGATGCTTGAGCTGCTGGAGATTCCGGCCAGCCTGCTGCCCGAGGTACTGGACTGCGCGGCAGAGTTCGGCACCCTCGAGGCCGAACTGCTCGGCGCGGCTATTCCGGTGCTGGGCATGGCCGGCGACCAGCAGGCCGCGCTGATTGGCCAGGCCTGTTTCCAGCCGGGTATGGTCAAGAGCACCTACGGCACCGGTTGTTTCATGATCCAGAACACCGGCGCCACTCCGGTAGCCTCGAAAAACCGCTTGCTCACCACCGTCGGCTACCGCCTGGATGGCAAGGTCACCTACGCGGTGGAGGGCAGCATCTTCGTCGCCGGCGCGGCGGTGCAGTGGCTGCGCGACGGCATCAAGCTGATCAGCCATGCGCGTGACAGCGAGGCCCTGGCCGAACAGACCGGCGATGCCTGCGGAGTCTACCTGGTGCCGGCGTTTACCGGCCTGGGTGCGCCTTACTGGGACCCCAAGGCGCGCGGCGCGATCTTCGGTCTGACCCGCGATACCGGGATCAAGGAGATCGTCACCGCCGGCCTGCAATCGGTCTGCTACCAGACCCGCGACCTGCTCGAGGCCATGCGCCAGGACGGCGCCGCCGAACCCAGCGCGCTGCGGGTGGATGGCGGCATGGTGGAAAACAACTGGGTCATGCAGTTTCTCGCCGACATTCTCGGGGTGCCGGTCGAACGGCCCGAGATCACCGAAACCACTGCCCTTGGGGTGGCCTATCTGGCCGGACTCAAGGCCGGCGTGTACCGCGACCTCGACGAGATCGCTGGGCATTGGCAGCGCCAGCAGCGCTTCGATCCACGGATGGACCCCGAGCACCGCAGCAAGCTGTATCACGGCTGGCTGGATGCCGTGCAACGGGTACGTAGCGAGGGCTGAGGGGGCAATGTCGCCCAGTCCATATACGGATAAGAGCCGCAGGCTCGGGCAACTAGCTTCTCGGATTGCACCCGGACTACGGAATCTGGGTGGATGACAGCTCTATCATCCACCCTCGGCATTGATGGCTGGATCAAGCGTCATTCACGGTCCCACAGGCCCTGTACATCGGCCGTCGTGCCTATCCCCGAAACCAGCCGCCGACCAGCTCAGGAGCCCGCCAGCATCACCCTTTCATACTGGCTGGTCAGCTCATTCATCTGCCACAGCAGGGTTTCGCTGGTGGTGGCGATCACCGTCGGCACGAAGCGCGAGTCACTGGAGAGATTGAAACCGGCGCGGGTGAAGCGCCATTGCGCTTCGGCCTGCTGCAGGCCCTTGGCAATGGCCGGGGTGTTCTGTCTGGCCTGCTGCAGCTCCTGCAGGGCCTGGTCGAATTCTGCCACCGCCTGATTGAACGACTGCTCCAGACCGGCGACCGGCAGGCGCCAGCTCATGGCCAGGTAGAGTTTGGCGATGCGCTGGCTGAGCATGCGCTGGCGGCCGCTGCGGTTGACCAGGCGGGCGCTTTGCCCGCCGCTGTGGCGCTCGAGCAGTTGCACCACCTGTTCGCTCTGCGCCAGCAGTTGGTCGCTGAGTTCCAGGATGACCAGCGCCTGCTGTTTGTCCGGACGTGACAGTGCCAGTTCGCGGTAGCGCTGCCAGGTCTTGCCGGCGTGCTCCAGGGCGCTGCGAATCTGTGCGGTGGGGGCGTATTCGCCGAGGGCCAGGTAGTTGCTCTCGAATTTGGCGATGCTCTGGTCGAGCTGCTGTTCGGCCCGGTCCGGGCGCACCTCGGCGCCGATCATCAGGTAAGTCTTGGCGATACGCTGGCTGAGCATGCGCTGCATGCCGGACAGGTTCATCGCTTCGGCGGCGTTGATGGCCGCCCAGCTCGGCGGGCTGAGCAGGGCGAGACCGAACAGCAGGCCGGCAATAATGGGATTGAGCATGGGAACATCTCCTTGAGGCCCGCGACGACTGGCGGCGCGGGCGCAAGCGCAAGGCCGTGGTCTGCCTGCGCTGCGCTGTGGTGAGCGGAGGGGATATCCGCGCAGTTCGCGGCTCAAGCCGCTCCTACCGGACGCTAGGGTCATCCAGGCAGCGCATAACTGCAGCAGATCCACGGGAAAGGCCCCGCACAGCGGGGCCGGGTCGTCAGTAGCTGTATTGCAGTTGCGCCCAGAACTTGTCGCTATCCACAGAGAACTCAGCGGCATCATAGCTGGCGTATTTCACCAGGCCGACCAGGCCCTTCACGCCGGGAATCGGGTGGGCGTAGGAAACATCAATTTCAGCGCCGTACTGGCCGTTACTCTGTTCGGCGCTGAAGTCGTGGTACCAGGCCGCCAGGTTGCCGCCGAGCAGGGGGGCAGTAAAGCCGACGTAAGCGTCCTCGACACCATTGGCCGGGGTCAGCAGGAAGATGTCGGACCAGCCCTGGAAAGCGTGCTTGGTCGCCAGCGGGGTCTGGAAGGCGCGGTTGCCTGGTCCTGCGTCGCCGCCGAGCACTTCGTAACCGGCTTTCAGCGCGATGCCCTTGATCGTGTAACCCAGTTCGCCTAGGTAGTAATCGCTGTCCAGTTCCAGCGGGTTGTCTGCGTAATCCTTCTGCTGGGCGTATTCCAGGGCATAGCTGACTCCCGCGATGGCACCATTGAGGCGTACACCGCTGGTCTGGCTCGATTGATTGCCCAGCGCCAGGTTATCCAGACCCAGGCGGTACTGGTAGGCGGTGGCGATCAGCTCGGGCATGACCACGTACTGGGCATTCAGCAGGTGGCTGTGGCCTTCGATGTTGGCTGGGTTGCCCGCCGTGTCGAAGCGGCCGTTGCCGGGGCCGAAGATACTGTTGATGTTGTCGATGTAGGCGTAGGTCAGGGTCAGGCCGTCCAGCGGTTTGAGCTGGCCGAGCACACCGTCATAGGTCTGCTCGTTCTGCCGCCAGGCGACGCCGCCGACGAAGCGTTGGTTGTCCAGGTTGATGCGCTGGCGGCCAACGACCGCGCTGCCCAGGCTGTGGTCATAGCGCAGCAGGGCCTGGTTGACTTCGCTGCCTTCCGGATCGGCGACCACCGAGTAGTCGCCCTGGCCGTTGCGCGTGCTGTTGTAGCTGGCGTCACCGATCCGACTGACGTTGTCCGCCTCGATCAGGGCGGAGAGGCCGTACCACTTGCCGCTCTGGAAGCCGACGCGGGTGCGCAGGGTCTGGGCGTTGGCGTTGTTCAGCGCGTTGTCCTGGTCGGCGTGCTCGTAGCGGTAGCGCAGGTCGAGGATCGGTTTGCCTTCGGTGATCAGCGTGCTCAACGGTTGGGTAGCGAAGGCGGCGTGGCTGAAGGTGCTGCTGGCGATGGCCAGGGACAAGATGGAGAGCGTTATCGGGCGCATGGCATGCTTCCTATATGGGCCAAAATCGCAAAAAAAAACGTCACAGTGCCCGCGGCTCAAAGATGAGCGGGGCGCCGTGACGTCGTTGTCGGATGTGTGGCAGACACGCCATTGTGCTGACCGAAGCTGGTCAAAGCAGATGGCGTGCCATAATTTACAAGCGCATGATATTTATAGTTTTAGTTGTTTTTTTAATAACCTTTCGCGATCAATCTACGCACCGTCCCTGTTCGTTGCGCATTGATACAGTGCAGCTGTAATGCCTTTATCCGGGGCGACTGTAGCGGGTGCAATGCAGGCGGCCACGGCATGCTAGCCGTATCACATGCCAGGAGCTTCACCCATGCAACTCGAATTCCATCAGGTCGACGCCTTCACCAATCGCCCTTTCGCCGGTAATCCGGCCATGGTCTATCGCCTGGATAGCTGGCTCAGCGACGCCCTGATGCAGCAGATTGCCGCGGAACACAATCTGGCGGAAACCGCGTTTCTGCTGAAGGAGGGTGCTGCCTGGCATATCCGCTGGTTTACCCCGCTCGCCGAGGTGCCGTTGTGCGGGCACGCTACCCTGGCCAGTGCCCATGTGCTGTTCGAGTGCTATGCCGAGCCGGGTGAGCACATCGACTTTACGTGCTTGTCTGGCGCGCTACGGGTGAGTCGCGAGGAGGGCAGGCTGGTGCTGGATTTCCCGCTGCGCAGGGCCGAGCCCTGTGAGTTGACCGCGCAGGTCGAGCAGGCCATAGGCATGCCGGTGCAAGGGCTATTGGCGCTGCAAGGCCAGCAGGGCATTCAGGAACTGCTGGTGATTCTGGCGTCGGAAGCCGCGGTGCGTGCGTTCGAGCCGAATTTGCCAGCCCTGGCCGAGTTGCCGGGTTTGGGTGTGCTGGTCACGGCGCCAGGCGAACGGCATGATTTTGTCTCGCGTTACTTCGCCCCGGCAATCGGTATCAATGAAGACCCGGTCACCGGTTCGACCCATTGCATGCTCACGCCCTATTGGGCAGAGCGCTTGGGCAAGACTGAACTGAGTGCCTACCAGTGCTCGGCCCGTGGCGGCGAGTTGCACTGCCGGCTTGAGGGGGAGCGGGTCAAGATCGCCGGTCAGGCGCTGTTGGTGGCCAGCGGACGCTTGTACTTGAGCGAGGACTAACAGCCTGAGCCCGTAGCGTAGGGGTATATGGACGCCCTAAGCGTTCTGGTTCGGACTCAGCTGGCGCTGCTGTAGCGGCGCACGCTGGAGTCGCCGAGGTTGATGTGGGCGGCGATGCTGCCAGGGACGGGGAACACCACCAGGTGATCGGCTGCCACGCGAATGCCGACGTGTTCGCCAGTGCGGTGGTCGGCATGGCTGGGGAACAGCGATTCCAGCAGACTTCCAGTAGCAAGCTGCAGGCGATACAGGGTAGCGGCGCCGAGGAAGGTCTTGCCGACGATCAGTGCTTTCAGCTCGCTGTCTGGGGCGTAGACGATGTCGTCCGGGCGCAGCAGCACATCCACTGCGCTGCCGCTCGCCCAGGTATAGGCGCGGTTGCCGCGAATCAGGCCCAGCTCGGTCTGCACCGTGTCCGGGCTGAGCAACTGGCCGCGAATGAAGTAGCCCTGGCCGATGAAGCTGGCGACGAAGGGGGTCAGTGGTTCGTGGTAGAGGTTGTACGGGGTGTCCCATTGCTGTAGTCGACCCTCATGAAAGACGCCGACATGATCGCTGACGGCGAAGGCTTCTTCCTGGTCATGGGTCACCAGAATCGCACTGGTGCCGCGGGCTTTGAGGATCTCGCGAACCTCGTGGCTCAAGCGTCGGCGCAGCTCGCCGTCGAGGTTGGAAAAGGGTTCGTCGAGCAGCAGCAGGCGTGGCTCCGGGGCCAAAGCCCGGGCCAGGGCCACACGTTGTTGCTGGCCGCCGGACAGCTCGTGGGGATAGCGCTTGCTCAGGTGGCTGAGTTTGACCAGCTCCAGCAGTTCGCCGGTGATGCGTTCGCAGTTGGCCTGCTGACGAATGCCGAAGGCAATGTTTTCCGCCACGCTCAGGTGTGGGAATAGCGCGTAGTCCTGGAACACCATGCCGATCCGGCGCTTCTCTGGCGCCAGGGTGAAACCGGCGCGGGAGATCACCTCGCCGGCCAGTTGGATCTCGCCTTCGAGTACCGGCTCGAAGCCGGCAATGGCACGCAGGGTAGTGGTCTTGCCACAGCCTGAGGGGCCGAGCAGGCAGCCGATGTCGCCAGCGTTGAGGTGCAGGTGGAGGTTTTGCACCACCTTGTGCTCGGGGTAGCCGCAGCTCAAGTCACGCAAATTCAGCAGCAGGGGGTGGCTCATGCGTGGTGGTACGCCGGCTCGACCAGGAACTCGAGCAGGGCCTTTTGCGCATGCAGACGGTTCTCCGCTTGGTCCCAGGCCCCCGAACGCGGGTCGTCGAGTAGGTCTTCGCTGATTTCCTCGCCACGGTGGGCTGGCAGGCAGTGCAGGAACAGCACGTCTTTGGCGGCGGCATCGAGCAGGGCGCGATTGACCTGATACGGGGTGAACAACTTGAGGCGCTCGGCGATTTCTTCCTCCTGGCCCATCGAGGCCCAGACATCGGTGCTCACCAGATGCGCGCCGGCTACCGCCTCGCGCGGGTCGCGGAAAATCGTCACCCGATCCGCGGCCTGAGCCAGGAATTCGGGGTGCGGCTCATAGCCTTCGGGACAGGCTACGCGCAGTTGGAAGTCGAATTGCTGCGCGGCTTCTATATAGGAGTTGCACATGTTGTTGCCATCGCCGATCCAGGCCACGATCTTGCCTTTGATGCTGCCGCGCTTCTCGTGGAAGGTCTGCATGTCGGCCAGCAGTTGGCAGGGGTGCAGGTCGTCGGACAAGCCGTTGATCACCGGCACTCGCGAACTCGCTGCGAACTCGGTCAGGGTGCTGTGGGCGAAGGTACGGATCATCACCGCATCGAGCATGCGCGACATGACGATGGCCGCATCGCCGATCGGTTCGCCACGGCCGAGTTGAGTGTCGCGGGGCGAGAGGAAGATCGCCTGGCCGCCCAGTTGGATCATCCCGGCTTCGAAGGACAGACGGGTACGGGTCGAGGCCTTCTCGAAAATCATCCCCAGCACGCGGTTCTTCAGCGGCTCGAACAGCACGCCACGGTTGCGCAAGTCCTTCAGCTCCATGCCGCGGCGGATCAGGCTCACCAGTTCTTGCGGTGTGCAGTCCTTCAGCGAGAGAAAGTGTCTTGCGCTCATGGTTAACTACCTTTTGACAGCAGGGCGCAGGTTCAAGGGCCGGATAAACAGAGAAAACGGCAGAACCTGCGGCTGGAAGCCGCACAGTGCGACGAAACGGGGAGGGCGCGATCTTATAAGGAAATGACGAGCATGCGCAAATTGTCCGGTCGGTCATGGATAAGTCGGTGCCGTGTAAGCATTTACCTCATTCGTTGTGCGAGATGTCACATTTTTGACATCTGTGCTTGCCCAGGGGATGCCTGGCTTCTAGGATGCCCGCGCCTTTTGCAGGTAATGCATTACCCCGCAATGGGGTTCCCATGGAATGTTATACACAAGGAGTTTCACATGAAACACGTAGCCTACGCCGCCGCTTTCTCTGCCCTCGCCCTGTTGACTGGCTGTGCCAGCCAGAACGTTAGTCAACCGACCGCGCCGTTGAACGGCACCGTTGAGACTAACCTCAAGGCCGATGTCAAAGTAGGTGAGACCATCTCCGGTCAATCCTCGGTGAACATCTTGTTCAATGTGATCAAGTTGGGTGGCGACACTCAGTTCGCCGATGGCGTGACTTACGGTGGTGGCGAGGGTGGTTTCGCACTGGGTATCGACCCGGTTGCTTCCGCAAAATCCGCAGCTGCTTACAAAGCCGTCATGTCTTCGGGTGCCGACCTGATCGTTGCGCCGCGTTACGAAGTGAGCGTTGAAGATTACTTTGTCTACAAAACCGTCAACGTAAAAGTGACTGGCAAAAAAGGCACCGTGACGGCTATCCGCTAAGGATTAGTTGTCTGCACGCCTGAATCGGCCGGCATGATGCCGGCCGATTCATGAAACGAACGCTGCTGGCGCAGTTCCCCTCCAGTCTCCATAGTCATGTTCGTGCCGACCATTGCGGTTGTATTGAACAAGAATATGAGGCTAGGCCATGACCAAGACCCTCCATCACCGTGCGTGCCATCTGTGCGAAGCCATCTGCGGCTTGACCATCGAAACCGAAACTCAAGCTGACGGCTCAACGCAGATCCGCTCGATCAAGGGTGATGCCCAGGACAGCTTCAGTCGCGGTCATATCTGCCCTAAAGCGGTGGCCTTGCAGGACATCCAGAACGATCCGGACCGTTTGCGTCAACCGATGCGCCGTGTTGGCAGCGAATGGCAGGCAATCGAGTGGGAAGAGGCCTTTGCCCTGGTTGCCGAGCGCCTCAGCGATATCCAGGCGCGGCGTGGCGCCAATACCGTGGCCATCTACCACGGTAACCCCAGTGTGCATAACTACGGGTTGCTGACCCACAGCAATTATTTCCTCGGCCTGCTGAAAACGCGCAGCCGCTTCTCCGCCACCTCGGTGGACCAACTGCCGCATCACCTGGTCAGTTTGCAGATGTACGGTCACGGCATGTTGCTGCCGATCCCGGATATCGACCACACCGACTTCATGCTAATCCTCGGCGGCAATCCGCTGGCCTCCAACGGCAGTATCATGACCGTGCCGGATGTTGAGAAACGCCTGAAGGCGATCAAGGCGCGCGGCGGTAAGGTGGTGGTGGTCGATCCGCGGCGCAGCGAGACGGCGGCAATTGCCGACCAGCATGTATTCGTGCGCCCGGGCGAGGACGCCGCGCTGCTGTTCGGCCTGCTCAATACCTTGTTCGAAGAGGGCCTGACGCGCGCCAGCCATCTGCCGGCCGCCGGCCTGGACGAAGCCCGTGAAGCCATCGCCGGCTTTACTGCCGAAGCCATGAGCACGCGTTGCGGTGTGCCAGCCGACACCATTCGCCAGTTGGCCCGCGACTTCGCCGCTGCCGACAAGGCGGTGTGCTATGGCCGCATGGGGGTGTCCACCCAGGCCTTCGGCACGCTTTGCCATTGGCTGATCCAGTTGATCAATCTGGTCACCGGCAACCTCGACCGCGAGGGCGGGGTGCTGTGCACCGAGGCCGCCATCGACCTGACTACGGGCAGTTCCGCCACCCACTTCGACCGTTGGCGCAGTCGCGTCTCCGACCTGCCGGAATACGGCGGCGAGCTGCCGGTGGCGGCCCTGGCCGAAGAAATGCTGACCCCGGGCGATGGGCAGGTCCGGGCGCTGATTACCATCGCCGGTAATCCGGTGCTGTCCACTCCCAATGGCCGTCAGTTGGAACAGGCACTGGATGGCCTGGAGTTCATGCTTTGCATCGACCCCTATATCAACGAAACCACCCGCTACGCCGACCTGATCCTGCCCCCCACCGGACCGCTGGAACATGATCACTACGACATGACCTTCAACAGCTTCGCCGTGCGCAACGTCAGCCGCTTCAACGAACCGGTGTTGGCAAAACCGGCCGGTGCGCTGCATGACTGGGAGGTTTTCGTTGGCCTGGCCAAGGCTTTCGCCAGCAAGATTGGCGTTGAGCTGAAACCGACCATGGCGCCCGATCAGATGATCGATTTGGGCCTGCGCGCGGGTCGCTATGGCGACCAGTCCGAGTACAAACTGTCCCTGGCCACGCTTCGTGAGCACCCGCATGGCATTGACCTCGGGCCGCTCAAGCCGAACCTGGCCGAACGTTTGAACACTCCAGGAAAGCAGGTGCAGGCCGCTCCGGCCTTGCTCCTGAGCGACTTGCCGCGCTTCGCCGCGCAGCCCGTGGTGAAGGCGGGTGAGTTGCTGCTGATCGGTCGTCGTCATGTGCGCAGCAACAACTCCTGGATGCACAACTATCACCGCCTGGTGAAAGGCAAGCCGCGCCATCAACTATTGATGAATCCAGAGGATCTGGCCCTGCGTGGTCTGAGCGATGGTCAGGTTGTGCGGGTGCGTTCGCGGGTCGGGGCCATCGAGGTGGAAGTGGCCGCCAGCGAGGAAATGATGGCCGGCGTGGTCAGCCTGCCGCATGGCTGGGGCCATGCGCGACCTGGGGTGAAGATGGCCATTGCCAGTGCCCAGCCGGGCGCCAGCGCCAACGACCTGACCGACGAGCGCCAGCTTGACGCCTTGTCCGGCAATGCTGCGCTCAACGGCGTGCCGGTCGAGGTTTGCGCTGCCTGACTCCGGATTGCGCACCGCTATGCGCGGAGTCGTGCGCACGAATGGCCTTTTATCCACTCGACGGGGTCCTTCGGGCCAAGACCAAGCATTGCGCTCGGCTTTTCGTTACAATGCCGCCATCGTGCCGACCCGTGAGTCGGGAAGTTAAGTCCAGAGGTGCCCCATGGATATCATCGAAACCATCAAAGAACAGATCGCCAACAACACCGTTCTGTTGTACATGAAAGGCTCGCCGAATGCCCCGCAGTGCGGCTTTTCCTCCAAGTCCGCACAAGCCGTGATGGCCTGTGGTGAAAAATTCGCCTATGTCGACATCCTGCAGAACCCGGAAATTCGCGCCAATCTGCCGAAGTACGCCAACTGGCCGACCTTCCCGCAGCTCTGGGTTGGCGGTGAACTGGTTGGTGGCAGCGACATCGTGACCGAGATGTTCGAGAAGGGTGAGCTGCAGACCCTGATCAAGAGCGCCATGCAAAAAACTGACGCCTGAGTCGGTTTCTTGTAAAGAAACCCCGCTGCGGCGGGGTTTTTTGTGCGCGGAATTTTTCGCCAAGGCCACGGCAAGTCGTTTCATTCGGGCCCTGAGCTTGAATAAAAAACGGGAGCCTGAGGCTCCCGTTATCATGCAGCAAGCAGGCTGCTACTCGTCCATCTGCGACTGCAGGTAGTTCTGCAGGCCAACTTTATCGATCAGGCTCAACTGGGTTTCCAGCCAGTCGATATGGTCTTCTTCAGAGCAGATGATTTCTTCCAATAGCTCGCGGCTGGCGTAGTCGCCGGTGCTTTCGCAGTAGGCAATCGCAGCTTTCAGGTCGATGTGGGCCTTGTGCTCGATCTTCAGATCGCATTCGAGCATTTCCTGGGTGTTTTCACCGATCAGGATTTTGCCGAGATCCTGCACATTCGGCAGACCTTCGAGAAAGAGGATGCGCTTGATCAGCTTGTCCGCATGCTTCATCTCGTCGATGGATTCGTGGTACTCGTGCTCGCCGAGTTTCTTCAGGCCCCAGTCTTCGTACATCCGTGCGTGCAGGAAGTACTGGTTGATGGCGACCAACTCGTTACCGAGGATCTTGTTCAGATGCTGGATGACTTTCTTATCGCCTTTCATGGTCTGAGCTGCCTTGCTGGGAAAGTTGATAGGAAATTTTGGGCCGGGTAATAGCGTCTGTCAAATCTAAGTATTTGAAATTTAGGCAGAAATAAATATTAACAAGAACGATTTTCCTCCGCATCCAGAGCCTAAGCTCTTGAATTGCGGACATAAAAAACCGGACGCGAGGCCCGGTTGTTTTACATCGTCTGACTCAGGCCGCGACAAAATTCGCTGGATAGGCCAAGGCGACCTGACTGCTCTGCACTTCGCTGAGGGTTTCGCGAACCACTTGCTTGGCCAGGCAGGCACATTTGCCGCATTGGCTGCCGACACCGAGGGTCGTGCGAACATCACGGTAACTGCAGCAACCTGCAAAGATTGCGTCGCGGATCTGGTTGTCGGTGACACCTTCGCAGAGGCAGACGTACATAAATAAGACTCGTCGCATGGCAGTGGTTGTTGAGTTGGATACTAATGCTAATGAGAATGCTTGTCAAAACTATATTTCAGGCTGGCGTTCTAAGTCCTGTGCCGCAGGCGAACGGTCGAGGTGGGGTGGGTCAAACGCCCCGGGCCGGGGGTCGGTAAAGCGGTGGGCGAGGCTGAAAATCGCGGTGTATGATGGCCGGCCCTGGTGGTGCGGGCGTTGTCATCATGCTGCCGTCAGGCGGCTTCAAGGTTAAATTGGCTCGCACCTGATCCCCATGACTCAAGGAGATATTCAATGAGCGTACTCGTCGGTAAGAAAGCCCCTGATTTTGATGTTGCTGCGGTGCTCGGCAATGGCGAAATCGTCGACAGCTTCAGCCTGTCCTCGGCAATCAAGGGTAAGTACGGCCTGGTGTTCTTCTATCCGCTGGACTTCACCTTCGTTTGCCCATCCGAGCTGATCGCTTTGGATCGCCGCATTCCCGAGTTCCGCGAGCGTAACGTCGAAGTGATTGGCGTGTCGATCGACTCGCACTTCACCCACAATGCCTGGCGCCATACCCCGGTAGACAAGGGCGGCATTGGCCCGGTCAGGTACACTCTGGCGGCCGACATCAATCACGCAATCTGCAAGGCCTATGACGTCGAGTCCGAAGACGGCGTGGCCTTCCGGGGCGCGTTCCTGATCGACTTGAATGGCGTTGTGCGTTCGCAGATCGTCAACGACCTGCCGCTGGGCCGCAACATGGACGAGCTGCTGCGTCTGGTCGATGCCCTGCAGTTCACCGAAGAGCATGGCGAAGTGTGCCCGGCCAACTGGATGAAAGGTGACAAAGGCATGACCGCCTCGCCGGAAGGTGTGGCCAAGTATTTGGCCGAGAACGCCGACAGCCTGTAAGGCATTCTGCGTGGCACAAAAAAACCGGCTCGCTGCCGGTTTTTTGTGGTTTTTCTGTAGGAGCCAGCGAGCTGTCGTCCTACAGATTGAACACAGGTTTCAGTCGTCGAAGTCGTGCCAGCCGCCCATTTCCTTCCAGCGGTTGACGATGCCGCAGAACAGTTCGGCGGTTTTTTCGGTGTCGTAGCGCGCCGAGTGGGCTTCGCGGCCATCGAAGTCGATATCGGCGGCCTGGCAGGCTTTGGCCAGTACGGTCTGACCGTAGGCAAGGCCGGCGAGGGTGGCGGTGTCGAAGCTGGAGAAGGGGTGGAAGGGGTTGCGCTTCATGTCGCAGCGCGTGACGGCGGCATTGAGGAAGCCGAGGTCGAAGCTGCTGTTATGCCCCACCAGGATCGCCCGCTTACAGCCGTTGGATTTCAGCGACTTGCGCAGGCTACGGAAGATCTCGGTCAGCGCGTGTTCTTCGCTGACGGCCATGCGCAGCGGATGATCGAGTTTGATCCCGGTGAAGTCCAGGGCCGCCTGTTCGATATTGGCGCCGGCGAAGGGCTCGACGCGGAAAAACAGGGTGTGCTCGGGGTAGAGGAAGCCGCTTTCATCCATGCCGATGGTGGTGGCGGCGATTTCCAGCAGGGCATCGGTGGCGCAATTGAAGCCGCCGGTTTCCACGTCCACCACGACCGGCAGGTAGCCGCGAAAGCGTTCCGCCATCGGATGACGCGAGCCGCTGCCGGCATTAGGGTGATCCAGTTCGGTGTCGAAATGTTCGCCGCTCACTCGTTTTCCTCCAGCAGGCGCCAGCGCAGTTTTTCACCAGCGCGCAGCGGGATTACGGTTTGATCGCCCAGCGGTAGTTCGCCAGGTACGACCCAGTCTTGACGAATCAGGGTGATGGTCTCGCTGTTGCGCGGCAGGCCGTAAAAGTCGGGGCCATGCTGGCTGGCGAAGGCTTCGAGTTTGTCCAGGGCATTACGCTGCTCGAACGCCTCGGCATACAGCTCGATGGCGGCATAGGCGCTATAGCAACCGGCGCAACCGCAGGCGGCTTCCTTGGCGTGCCGTGCATGTGGCGCCGAGTCGGTACCGAGGAAGAATTTCGGGTTGCCGCTAGTGGCGGCGTCGAGCAGGGCTTCCTGGTGCACGTTGCGCTTGAGAATCGGCAGGCAGTAGAAGTGCGGGCGGATACCGCCAACCAACATGTGGTTGCGGTTGTACAGCAGGTGATGGGCGGTGATGGTTGCGCCGACGTTGGCCGATGCGGCATTGACGAACTCGACTGCGTCGCGGGTGGTGATGTGCTCGAACACCACCTTGAGGGTAGGGAAGCGCTCGACCACCCGGCTCAGTTGCTCGTCGATAAAGAATTTTTCGCGGTCGAATACATCGACTTCACTGCGCGTCACTTCGCCGTGCACCAACAGTGGCAGGCCGACTTCGGCCATGACTTCGAGGGTCGGGAAGATCTTGTCGATGCTGGTCACGCCGGAATCGGAGTTGGTGGTGGCACCGGCCGGGTAGAGTTTGGCGGCATGCACAAAGCCCGAGGCCTTGGCGGCGCGCACATCGGCCGGGCTGCTCAGGTCGGTGAGGTAAAGCACCATCAAGGGCTCGAAACGACTGCCTGCCGGGCGTGCGGCGAGAATCCTCTGGCGGTAGGCATCGGCCTCGCTGGCATTGCGTACCGGCGGTACCAGATTGGGCATGATGATGGCGCGGGCGAAGGTCCGGGCGGCGTCTGCGACTGTGTGTGGCAGCACGGCGCCATCGCGCAGGTGAATATGCCAGTCGTCGGGACGCAGCAAAGTGAGGTGGTCGGTCATGGATGTTTCCAGGCGGGCATAACGTGCCGGGAATGCTACCGGAAAAGCCCTGTCAGGGCACGCCGAAAGCGGCTCGTGTGCGATGAGCTGTCGCGGTTAAAACCAGGTCGAACAACCGTGCAAACGGAAATCCAGGTGCGCGCGCCGGTTTCGCTGAGCCTGCTGGCTCAATGTAAGCCTCAAGTTTTGCCCGGCGGCACCGATAGTCAGGGGGTACGTGGTATTTCCTGGAGTCTTCCGTGCGTTCGTCCTCACTCGCCCTATTGTGCTTGTTGGCCAGTCAGCCAGCGCTAGCCATCACCTTCCAGACCCGTTTGGAAAAGGTCGAGTGGGCGGTTGCGGGTGATCAGTTCGAGTGCCGCCTGAGCCAGCCGATCACCGACTTCGGTGCAGGAATCTTCGTGCGCCGGGCTGGCGAGCAGGCGACCTTTAATCTGCAGGTACCTGAACGCTGGCTGGGCGTCGGTTCGGCAACGCTGCTGGCGGCTGCTGCCCCTTGGCAGCCAGGGCGCGGCGATATCAACCTGGGGGCGGTCAGGGTTGGCGACGGGGAGATGCCTTTCAGTAGCACTCAGGAGCAGGCCAGTCGTCTGCTCACCGGCTTGCTTGAGGGGCGTAGCCCGTTGATCCGCCATCGCACCCGGCAGGCTGGCGATAGCCTTGAAGTGCGCTTGCTGCCGGTCAGGTTTCGCAAGGCCTACAACGATTACCTGGCGTGTACGGCCAAGCTGTTGCCGGTCAATTTCGAACAAATCCGCCAATCCCATGTCGGCTTCCCAGGCGGGGGTGTGGACTTGGCGCCGCAGGCCAAGGCCAAGCTGGACATCATTCTGAGTTATCTCAAGGCCGACCCCAGCGTCAATCGTATCCAGCTCGACGGTCATGCCGATAACAGCGGCAATCGCCTGACCAATCGTGATCTGTCGCGGCGACGCGCCCTGGCGGTGATGGAGTATCTGCAAGCCAATGGCGTGTCGGCCGAGCAGATCACCTTGCGCTTTCATGGCGAGCGTTACCCGCTGGCGCCGAATAACAGTCAGGCCAATCGGGCGAAGAATCGCCGGGTAACCATGGGGTTGGCCCGGGTTGCCGAGGCGGATGAAACGCCTGAAACCCCGCTGTAGCGCTACCTGCAGCGGCGCTCTCAATCGCTGCGAGTGGGGCGGGCCGACTGCCGGCTGTGCCGCTTCGTCGTCACAGACTGTCGCAGTGCTGTAAATCATCTTGCGTGACCAGTAGAATCACGGGTTTTCCCGAACAACCCCGTGGAGTTGATTGGCATGGCCGACGTAAACAAGGTAGTCCTGGCATATTCCGGTGGCCTGGACACTTCCGTGATCCTCAAGTGGCTGCAAGACACCTATAACTGCGAAGTGGTGACCTTCACCGCCGACCTCGGCCAGGGCGAGGAAGTCGAGCCGGCACGCGCCAAGGCCAAGGCCATGGGCGTCAAGGAAATCTACATTGACGACTTGCGCGAAGAATTCGTCCGCGACTTCGTCTACCCGATGTTCCGCGCCAACACCGTCTACGAAGGCGAGTACCTGCTGGGCACCTCCATCGCCCGTCCGCTGATCGCCAAGCGCCTGATCGAGATCGCCAACGAGACCGGCGCCGACGCCATCTCTCATGGTGCCACCGGCAAGGGTAACGACCAGGTACGTTTCGAACTGGGCGCCTACGCGCTCAAGCCAGGTGTGAAAGTCATCGCCCCATGGCGCGAGTGGGATCTGCTGTCGCGCGAGAAATTGATGGACTACGCCGCCAAGCACGAAATCCCGATCGAGCGCCACGGCAAGAAGAAGTCGCCGTACTCCATGGATGCCAACCTGCTGCACATCTCCTATGAAGGCGGCGTGCTGGAAGACACCTGGACCGAGCATGAAGAAGACATGTGGAAGTGGACGGTGTCCCCTGAAGCTGCGCCGGACACTGCGACCTATATCGAGCTGACCTACCGCGCCGGTGACATTGTCGCCATCGACGGCAAGGAGCTGAGCCCGGCTACCGTATTGGCCGAGCTGAACCGCATCGGCGGCGAGAACGGCATCGGCCGTCTGGACATAGTCGAAAACCGCTATGTCGGCATGAAGTCACGTGGCTGCTACGAGACCCCCGGCGGCACTATCATGCTCAAGGGCCACCGCGCCATCGAGTCGATTACCCTGGATCGCGAAGTCGCGCATCTGAAAGACGAGCTGATGCCGAAATACGCCAGCCTGATCTACAACGGCTTCTGGTGGAGCCCAGAGCGTCTGATGCTGCAGCAGATGATCGACGCTTCCCAGGCCAACGTGAACGGCGTGGTACGCATGAAACTGTACAAGGGCAACGTGATCATCACCGGGCGCAAGTCCGACGATTCGTTGTTCGATGCCAATATCGCCACCTTCGAAGAAGACGGCGGCGCGTACAACCAGGCCGATGCCGGTGGCTTTATCAAGCTCAACGCGCTGCGCATGCGGATCGCGGCGGGCAAGGGCCGTAAGCTGCTCTGATAACGTGAGCGGTGTATCTGCTCGTGAGTGATCGCGAGCAAACTCGCTCCCGTAAAGCGCTCGCCAACCCCGGCCACTGGCCGGGGTTGTGCTTTCTACAGACCGTTACCAACGGCCAGGAATGAGGAGAAACCTGATGAGACTGCTGCACACCATGCTGCGAGTCGGCGATCTGGATAAATCCATCGCCTTCTACACCGACGTGCTGGGCATGACCCTGTTGCGGCGCAAGGACTATCCGGACGGCCAGTTCACCCTGGCCTTCGTCGGCTACGGTGACGAAGCGCACAACAGCGTGATCGAGCTGACCCATAACTGGGGCGTCGACACCTACGAGCAGGGTACTGGTTACGGTCACATCGCCCTGGAAGTGGCGGATGTGTACAAGGCCTGTGACGACATCCGTGCCCGTGGCGGCAAGATCACCCGCGAGCCGGGGCCGATGAAGCACGGCAGCAGTATCCTGGCCTTCGTCGAAGACCCGGACGGCTACAAAATCGAGCTGTTATCGCCGCGGCGTGCAGACTGAGAACTGCTATTCCGTATCAGTAAAGACTTAGCTATTTCATAGCTATATAGCTCGTCAGACAGGGTGTTCCATGACGAGCGAGAACTATGCACGGAGGCTGATCCAGTCCGTGCAGGAGCTGTCCTTGGCAAAGCGCCTGGTTGCTTGTTGCGCCGGTGGTTCGCCATGCGGCGCGTGAACTGGTCGGGGCCTATGGCGCCATCAGCCCCTTGTGGAGGGGCAGCGTTTCCCCCTGCAGGCCTGCATCAGCGGCTGGAGCATGCTCAACCGTCAGGCCGCGGTCATCGAAGACATCTATTTTGACCCGCGCATCCCCCATGCGGCTTATTGGCCAACCTCCGTCAAGAGCCTGGTTATGGTGCCTATCCGTGCTCCGGAACCCATAGGGGCTATTGGCGCCTACTGGGCCAGGCAGCATAGGGTCAGCGCGGCCGAGGTCGAGATGCTGCAGACCCCTGGCCGACTCCACCTCGGTCGCCCTGGAGAATATCCAGGTGTATGCCGAGCTGGAGCGCCGGGTCGAGGAGCGCACGGCGCAACTGGCCGAGGCCAACCAGCGCCTGCATGCGGAGATCGCCGAGCGTGAGCGCGCCGAGCAGGCCGTGCGCCAGCTCTTTCTGATCGACGAGTTGACCGCGGGCTGTATAACCGCCGCGACTTCCTGCTATTGGCCGAACGCGAGCTGCTGGCGGCATGGCGGCGTCAGCGGCGAAGCCTGCTGCTGTATGCCGATCTGGATTACCTGACGCGGGACAATGACAGCTTTGGCCATGATGGTGGTGATCGCATGCTGGTCGATGCGGCGCAGGTGCTCAAGGGCGTGTTTCGCTCCGGCGATGTGGCGGCGCGCTTGGGTGGCGACGAGCTTGCCATTACAACAGCAGCGAACAGCTGTTGCAGCGCCTGAATCAGGCGCTGATGAGTTCCGTCGCCGCAGTGGCCGGCCGTTGCCACTGAGTGTCGGCATCGCCGAGTCCTCCTTGCAGGTGGGTGAGGGGTTGTAGCAATTACTGACCCAAGCCGATGCATGCGGGTACGCCGGTAATCTGGACCGGGGTGCTCCAGGAAATCGCCCGCGGCCAGGTGCTCAGCTTCACCCTGGCGCTACTGGTGGTTACCTTGATGATGATGTTCTGGTTGCGCTCGTTGCGCTTGGGCCTGCTCGGCATGTTCACCCTGTTGACCACCTCGGTCAGCCTGTACGGCTGCATGTATCTGTTCGAGATCGAACTGAATATCGGCACCGCGCTGGTCACCTTCCTGGTCGTTGGGGTAGTCGATTACGCGGTGCATCTGATCTCGCGGATCAAGCTATTCGTACAGCGCGGCATGCATATCGACGCGGCAATACTCGAAGCGATGCACAGTGTCGGGCGCTCGACCGTGATCAACGTGGTGATTTTCTCGGTCGGCTTCCTGGCGCTGTTGTTTTCCGACTACAAGCCGATCATCGATATGGGTGGGCTGGTGGCGCTAGCGCTGTTTATCAGCGAGGTGATGACCATTCTGGTGGTGACGCTGATCTCGCCGTGGTTCTTCGCCAAGGTGATGCCGGTAACGCAAGAGAGCTATCCGGCTGCTGGTGAGGCGGCGGTCTAGGCCGCCTCCAGCGGAAAAAACCACTGCCGATGCAGTCGGCTTTTTCAGCACCGCTAGCAGATGACCTAGCTCTGTAGTTCGGGAAGATTCTTTTTTGTTTGATCGCTGTTTTGAGCAAAATGGCATTGCTCTTTTGCGCCATGCAGGTTCTGTTCGAAGTCCACTAGGCCTTGGTAAAGTTGCTGCATGGAATCAATCCGGGTGAGCAGCTCTTGTTTCTTTCTAGTGATTTCCAGTTGCGCCAGATTCCAGGGGAAATCCAAACCTTTATAGTCTCGCAGGATGTCTTGCAACTCCTTCAGTTTGAAACCGAGCTGTTGGGCGCATTTGATAAAACGCAGCACATCGACGCATTCCTGCCGATAGATACGGTATTTACCAACACGCTGGGGCGGAGGGATGAGGCCTATATCCTCGTAATGGCGAATGCTTTTGACTGTGGCCCCTGAGAGCTTGGCGGCTTGTCCTATATACATAAATTCCATCTTCCTCAGGAGTTAATCAGGGCTAACCCAGGGTTTGCGCCATTTCGCGATAGTCGAGATAGGGCTGGAAGAGCGCTCAACCCTTCTCGGTTATTCTGCAAGTCGATTGCAAAGACTTGACCTGAGAGGGGGGGCGGTTGGATGGCTGATCCAGGCCAAGCAACGTTTAATACCGGTAGGTAGCGCAAGGCGGTCGATGGGCTAGGCAGTCACAGCCCCCCATCAAGCAGGCCATTATATGCAGGGAAGGCTGAGTATTTAGCCCTGCTGCACGCCCCGTGCCTTGTGGCAAGAGTCAATGGGTTGCCATCCTCGGTAAAGGTCGAACGCCCTTGAAATAACCAATCCGCAACCTAGGGTGCGCAAGACCCTAGACGCGGGGTTGGCGCAACTACAAATCGAAGTCGTATTCGCTCAACTGTTTGTTCAAACGTCGTTCGTCGAGGAAATTGTCGATGACGCGCCGTTTGGTCAGATTGGTTTTGGCAACCTCCACAGGGGCATCGCCATCGTCTGCATCTTCTGCGACAAAGTCTTCGTCGAGCTCGAGGTCTTCTTTACCAGTGCTCATGTTTTCCACTCCCGGCGACAAGGGCCATTTGCGCACCTTATAGCCGCAAAACCGAGGCGGGTAAAAAAGATTTTTTCTATCGGTCAGACGCTGAGCGATGGAAAGCTCAATCGTCCGAGGTTTTGTCCTTGTATTCGCACAGGTCTTCGATGCGGCAACTGCCGCAGCGCGGCTTGCGCGCCAGGCAAACATAGCGACCATGGAGGATCAGCCAGTGGTGTGAATCGAGGAGAAATTCCTTGGGCACAAACTTCAGCAGCTGCTTTTCCACCTCGAGCACATTCTTGCCAGGAGCTATCCCGGTGCGGTTGCTGACCCGGAAAATATGCGTGTCCACCGCCATGGTCAGCTGACGAAAGGCTGTGTTGAGCACCACGTTGGCGGTCTTGCGGCCGACCCCTGGCAAGGCTTCGAGGGCTTCGCGAGTCTGCGGTACCTGGCTGCTGTGCAGCTCGACCAGCAGGCGGCAGGTTTCGATGACATTCTTCGCTTTGCCGTTGAACAGGCCGATAGTTTTTATGTATTCGCTCAAACCTGCCACACCCAGGGCATAGATAGCTTCTGGTGTGTTGGCCACCGGGTAAAGCTTGGCGGTCGCCTTGTTGACACTAACATCGGTGGCCTGGGCCGAGAGAATGACTGCGATCAGCAGCTCGAAAGGCGAGCTGTAGGCCAGCTCGGTTTTTGGCTCTGGATTATCTTCATGCAGGCGACGAAATATTTCGTGGCGCTTGGCGGCGTTCACTCGATCACTCCGGTGACCCGCACCCGACGGCTTTGCACCGGCACGTCGACCTGTTTTGCCTTGGCCCGTTCGGTTAGCACTTCATCGATGCGGTTCTTTCCGGCGATGAGCAGGCCGAGCATGATGAAGGCTCCCGGCGGCAGGATGGCCAGGAGGAAGCCTTTGTAGTCGGCGAACAGGGTCAGCTGCCAATCTGCTGCGATCGGGCCGAACAGCAAGTGCATGTTGGCAAATAGTGCGCCGGTACCGAGCAGTTCGCGCAGGGCGCCAATCATGACCAGTACCACGCCGAAACCGATACCCATCACCAGGCCATCATAGGCGGCCCGCCCCGGATCGTTCTTCGCCGCAAAACCGTCGGCGCGACCGAGGATCACGCAGTTGGTGGTGATCAACGGAATGAAGATGCCGAGGATCTGATACAGCTCGTAGGTGTAGGCCTGCATCAATAGCTCGATGCAGGTGGTCAGCGCGGCGATGATCATCACGAAGGCGGGCAGGCGCACGGCGGTATTGACCACGCCGCGCACCAGCGATACCGCGGTGTTGGAGCAGATCAGTACCACCGCACTGGCCAGGGCCAGGCCCAGGGCATTGACCGTGGAGTTGCTGACGCCGAGCAGCGGGCAGAGACCGAGCAGCTGAACCAGGGCCGGGTTGTTCTTCCACAGGCCGTTAAGGGTGATATCGCGATAGCTGGGGCTGCTCATGGCGCGGTTCCTCGATCATCAGGGGCGCTGCTGTCGCCCTCGCGGCTAGCGGCACTGCCGGCGCGCGAATGGGTGACCTCGGAGTCGGCCTCAGCCTTGTGCTGCAAGGCGGTGTCGCTGGCAGCGTCAGTAGTGCGGGTGACCAGCAGTTCGGCGCGGTGCTGATCGAAATACAGCAGCGCGTTATGCACCGCTTTAACCACCGCGCGCGGCGTGATGGTGGCGCCGGCGAACTGATCGAACTCGCCGCGATCCTTTCTGACCGCCCAGCCGGTTTCGCCTGGATTGTCGAGTGACTTGCCAGCGAAACCCAGGATCCAGTTGCTTTTCGTCCGGTCGACCTTATCGCCCAGACCTGGGGTTTCACGGTGGCTGAGTACGCGCACACCGGCCAGGCGGCCATCTGCACCAATACCGACCAGCAAGCGGATTGCACCGCTGTAACCGTCCGGTGCGGTGGCCTGGAGGATCACCGCGTTGGCTTGGCCATCTTTCAGGGCGATATAAGCGGGCTGCGGACTGCGGTTGCCAAGCAAGGGGTCGTGCACGCTGATGCTGTTATCCAGCAAGTGGTTGTCATAGCTGCCAGGGGGGAGAATCTCGCCCAGCGCACGGACCTGTGCGGCGCGCGCAGAGGCCTCGATCCGCGTGGCGGTGGCCTGCTGGATCAGTGTCACCAGGCCCACCGTGACGATGGCAAAGAGGCCGAGCACCAGGCTGTTTTTCAGCATCGAACGGCTGATTTCCGGGAGCATTCTCTATTCTCCCAACTTGAAGCCGCGAGTCGGCTTGCGATGACCGTAGGTGCGCGGTCGGGTGTAGTAGTCGATGGTTGGCGCTGCCAGGTTCATCAGCAGCACGGCGAAGGCCACGGCATCCGGGTAGCCGCCCCAGGCGCGGATCACATAGACCAGCACGCCGACGCCTGCGCCGAAAATCAGGCGGCCACGATTGCTGGTGGCGCCGGATACCGGGTCGGTGACGATGAAGAAGGCGCCCAGCATGGTGGCGCCGGTGAGCAGGTGAAACAGCGGTGAGCCATTGGAATCCGAGCCCGAGCCATGCCAGAACAGCAGGCTCATGAGGGCCAGGGAGGCGAGCATGCCCGCGGGCGCGTGCCAAGTGAACAGGCGCTTGTAGAGCAGATAGAGACCACCGGCGAGAAAGGCTAGGTTGACGGCTTCAGCCCCGGCGCCGCCGAAGCGGCCAAACGCCGGGCTTTGTGCCCAGAGTTCGTCCATGGTCAGGCTTTTATTGATCTTGATGGCATCCAGCGCCGTGGCCTGGGTCCAGCCATCGGGCAGGGCGGCCAGGCCGAAAATGTGCTGCAGGCCATCGAGCAGGCCGACCGTGTGCGGCGCTGGCCAACTGGTCATTTCCACTGGGAAGGAGATCAGCACCACTACATAACCGAGCATTGCCGGGTTGAATGGGTTCTGCCCGAGGCCGCCGTACAGTTGCTTGCCGAAGACGATGGCGAAGCCGGTGGCGATCAGGGTCAGCCACCAAGGCGAATAGGCTGGTAGGGCCAGGGCCAGCAGCACCGCGGTGACCAAGGCGCTGTAGTCATTGAGGAAAAATCCCAGGGGTCGCTGGCGCAGGGCCAGGATCGCTGCTTCGAAGCCCAGGGCGCAGGCGCTGGCCCAGAGCAGGTTGGTCAGGGTGCCGAAGCCGAACAGCCAGGTCAGCGCCAGGATCCCCGGCACGGTGGCCAGCAGTACCTGCAGCATCACCTGCTGGGTACGATTGCTGCCCTTGGCGTGGGGCGATGTGATACGGGGCAGAGCCATTGGCACTCCGGTTAGTGGCTTGCGTAGGCTGCGCGGTGCGCCGCCATAAAGGCTGTTAAAAATCGTAGCCCGGATGCACTCCGGGGTATTACCAGCGGGCATGCTCGACACTGCCTCCGGATTGCATCCGGGTTACAGGGTGTCGGTTAGCCTGCGTGTTGCTGTAATTTCTGTTCGGCTTCTACCAGGCGTTGACGGGCTGCCGCCAGGGCATCGGTGGCACTGCTCTCGTCGCGTTCCAGTTTGCGCAGGTCGGCGCGGGCGAAGGCTACTTCGGTTTTAAGGGCGCGGGTGGTGTCGTCGGTCGGGATTTTGTCGGTGCGTACCAGCGTCGGCGCAGGCTTGCGGGATGTTGCTTCGGCAGTGTGCAGCGCCTGTTCGGCCTGGGCCAACGCATCGCGCAGACTGCCTAGTTCGGTTTCATCGCTGCCGGTTTTCTCGGCTTTTTTCAGCGCAGCGCGTTTCATCGCCAGTTCTATCTTGGCTTTTTTCAGCGCGCCGTCATCGACAGGTTTGGCTGACGCGGCGGGAGCCTGGGTTTCCAGTTCAGTCAGCAGTTTTTCTGCCGCCTGTAGCTGCTCGCGCAGTTGTTGCAGTTCGCTCTGCTGTTCAGGGCTGGGTGTCCCGGCTTTCTCCAGCTTGCGCAGCTGGGCGCGGAGCATGGCGGCGTCGATCTTGGCTTTTTTCAGGGCGTCGTCGGCGACAGGTTTGGCTGTCGCGGCGGGAGCCTGGGTTTCCAGTTCAGTCAGCAGTTTTTCTGCCGCCTGTAGCTGCTCGCGCAGTTGTTGCAGTTCGCTCTGCTGTTCAGGGCTGGGTGTCCCGGCTTTCTCCAGCTTGCGCAGCTGGGCGCGGAGCATGGCGGCGTCGATCTTGGCTTTTTTCAGGGCGTCGTCGGCGACAGGTTTGGCTGTCGCGGCGGGAGCCTGGGTTTCCAGTTCAGCCAGCAGTTTTTCTGCCGCCTGTAGCTGCTCGCGCAGTTGTTGCAGTTCGCTCTGCTGTTCAGGGCTGGGTGCATCAAGTTTCTCCAGCTTGCGCAACTGGGCACGGAGCATGGCGGCGTCGATCTTGGATTTTTTCAGGGCGTCGTCGGCGACAGGTTTGGCTGACGCGGCGGGAGCCTGGGTTTCCAGTTCAGCCAGCAGTTTTTCTGCCGCCTGTAGCTGCTCGCGCAGTTGTTGCAGTTCGTTCTGCTGTTCTGGGCTTGGTGCCTCGGCTTTCTCCAGCTTGCGCAGCTGGGCGCGGAGCATGGCGGCGTCGATCTTGGCTTTCTTCAGCGCACCGTCATCGACAGGTTTGGCTGACGCGATGGGAGCCTGGGTTTCCAGCTCAGCCAGCAGTTTTTCTGCCGCCTGTAGCTGCTCGCGCAGTTGTTGCAGTTCGCTCTGCTGTTCAGGGCTTGGCGCCTCAAGTTTCTCCAGCTTGCGCAGCTGGGCGCGGAGCATGGCGGCGTCGATCTTGGCTTTTTTCAGGGCGTCGTCGGCGACAGGTTTGGCTGACGCGGCGGGAGCCTGGGTTTCCAGTTCAGCCAGCAGTTTTTCTGCCGCCTGTAGCTGCTCGCGCAGTTGTTGCAGTTCGTTCTGCTGTTCTGGGCTTGGTGCCTCGGCTTTCTCCAGCTTGCGCAGCTGGGCGCGGAGCATGGCGGCGTCGATCTTGGCTTTCTTCAGGGCGCCGCCGTCGTCCACCGCAGGCGTTGTTGCGGCGGGTGGGGTGGCCGCTACGGCGGCATCCAGAGCCTGCTGTGCGGTTGTTGCGGCACTGCGCAGCTGGTCGACCTGGGCCTGCATCTCGGGCGTGACGTGGGCCACCAGTTGTTTCTCGGCCTTCTTCAGTGCGACCTGGGCCATGCTGGCTTCGATCTTGAGTTTCTTCAGGTCATCGCCGAGGCCGGCCGGCTTGCCTGCTTGCGCGTCATCGTCAGTGCTCGCTGATGCTTCGGCCTGGGCGGCTTTGGCGCGGGCGGCTTTCTCGGCGCGGGCCTTGCGCTCGGCTTCTTTCTGCTCTTCGGCGCGGCGCAGGCGCTCCTGGCGCAGCTCGAAGCGCTGCTTGGACTGCTCGGCCTTGAGCTGCTTCTGTTCAAGGTCGCGAATTTCGCCCTTGGCCGCACGGTAGTACTGCACCAGGGGAATGCTCGACGGGCAGACATAGGCACAAGCGCCGCATTCGATGCAGTCGAACAGGTTGTGCGCCTTGAGCTGCTCGTGTTCCTGGCCGATGGCGAAGAAATGCAATTGCTGCGGCAGCAGGCTGGCCGGACAGACCTCGGCGCATTCACCACAGCGAATGCAGGGCATGGCCGGCGGCGGCGCTGGCAATTCGGCGCTGGTCGCGGCGAGCAGGCAGTTGGTGGTCTTGATCAGCGGTACGTCGAAGTCGGGCAGGGTAAAGCCCATCATCGGCCCGCCCATGATCAGGCGGTTGAGCTTGCTGCGGTCGAGGCCGGCAAACTCCAGCAGTTCGCCGACCGGGGTGCCGAGCAGCACCTCGACGTTCATTGGTTGCGCCAGAGCCTCGCCGGTAAGGGTGGTGATGCGCGAGATCAGCGGTTTGCCGAGAATCACCGCATCGTGGATGGCTTTGCAGGTGCCGACGTTCTGGCAGAGGATGCCGATATCCGCCGGCAGGCCGCCGCTGGGTACTTCGACGCCGGTGAGAATCTGGATCAGTTGCTTCTCGCCGCCCGAGGGGTATTTGGTCGGGAAGACCCGCAGTTGATAACTGCGCTCGCTCAAGGCCGTGCGCAGTGCGGCGATGGCTTCAGGCTTGTTGTCTTCGACGCCGATCAGCACCTGATCGGGCTGGATCAGTTGCGCAAGGATGTCGATGCCGGAGATCAGCTGCTCGGTTCGTTCGCGCATCAACAGGTCATCGGCCGTGATGTACGGCTCGCACTCGGTACCGTTGATCACCAGCGTATGGACTTTCTGGGTGGGTCGCGCGTTGAGCTTGACCGCCGTGGGGAAGCCAGCGCCGCCCAGGCCGCTGATCCCGGCCTGGCGAATCATCTCCAGCAGGCTGCTGTTTTCCAGGTGGCGGTAGTCCAGGCAGGGCGTCAGTGCGCACCACTGATCCAGGCCATCGCTGTCGATGACGATGGCCGGGGCAAGCATGCCGGAAACATGTGGATAAGGCTGCGGGCCGATAAAACTGATAGTGCCGGAGGTCGGGGCATGCAGCGGCACGCTGACGAAACCATTGGCAGCAGCGATCAGCTGGCCCTTGAGTACCCGTTGGCCCAGGCTAACCACCGGCTCGGCCGCAGCGCCAATGTGCTGGTTGAGCGGCAACACCAGGCGCTTGGGCAACGGTGCGGGCTGGATCGGCGTGCGGTTGGAGAGTTGTTTGCGCTCCGGCGGATGAATGCCGCCGGGGATATCCCAAGCCATGGGTTGCATCGCCGTCATGCCGCCTGCTCCCGATCGGTGGCGATCAACTGGCCAGGTGCCAGGGGTTTGCTCCACTTCCAGCTTTGCACGCTGCTGTCCAGCGGAAGCATGTCGATGCAGTCCACCGGACAGGGTTCGACGCACAGGTCGCAGCCGGTGCATTCGGAGACGATCACCGTGTGCATCTGCTTGGCCGCGCCGACAATAGCGTCCACCGGACAGGCCTGGATGCACTTGGTGCAGCCGATGCATTCGGCCTCGCGAATGTAGGCGACCATCTGCGGTTTTTCGCCTTCCACCGCGTCCAGGGCTTCAGCCTCGACATCCAGCAGGTCGGCCAGTGCCTGGATGGTCGCTTCGCCGCCCGGTGGGCACTTGTTGATCTTGTCGCCGCCGGCAATCGCCTCGGCATAGGGCTTGCAACCGGGATAGCCGCACTGGCCGCACTGGGTCTGCGGCAGCAAGGCGTTGATCTGCTCGGCGATCGGGTTGCCTTCGACCTTGAAGCGCACGGCGGCGAAACCGAGGATGGCGCCGGCCACCAGGCACAGCGCCAGCAGGGCAAGAACCGCGCTGAGCAACAGGCTCATAGCTTGATCAGGCCGGTAAAGCCCATGAACGCCAGCGACATCAGGCCGGCCGTAACCATGCCGATGGCTGCACCCTGGAAGTTTTTCGGCACGTCGGCGATGGCGATGCGCTCACGCATGGCGGCGAACAGCACCAGCACCAGGGAGAAACCGAGCCCGGCGGCGAAACCATTGGCGGTGGCGGTGATAAAGGTGAACTCGGCCTTGTTGGCATTGAGCAGGGCCACGCCGAGGACGATGCAGTTGGTGGTGATCAGCGGCAGGAAGATACCGAGCACGCGGTACAGCAGCGGACTGGTCTTGTTCACCACCATTTCGGTGAACTGCACCACCACGGCGATCACCAGGATAAAGCTGATGGTGCGCAGGAATTCGATATCCAGCGGCTTGAGCACGTATTGCTGGACCAGGTAGCTGCACATGGCGGCCAGGGTCAGGACGAAGGTGGTGGCGAGGGACAAGCCGATGGCCGTCTCGATCTTCCTCGACACGCCCATAAACGGGCACAGGCCGAGGAACTGCACCAGTACGAAGTTGTTGACCAGGATGGCGCTGACCATGATCAAGGCGAGTTCGGTCATTGCGGGTTCCGTTGGTGGACAGGCAAGGCCGTGGGAAAAGGGGTGTCTATTATCGACAAGCCGATCCGGCCACACAAGCCGGATCAGCGTCCTTGAGTGGCTAGCATAAGGCTAGCGCAGCGTATTGGGGCACGCTGCGCCAATACGCCGCAGTAGCGTTACTTGACCCGCTGGCCTGGTTTGGCGCCGCTGTCCGGGCTGAGCAGGTAGATTTCCTCGCCGCCGGGGCCGGCAGCCAGGACCATGCCTTCGGACACGCCGAACTTCATCTTGCGCGCGGCCAGGTTGGCCACGTACAGGGTCAGGCGGCCTTCCAGCTTGCTCGGGTCCGGGTAGGCACTCTTGATCCCGCTGAACACGTTGCGCTTGCCATCGCCGATATCCAGAGTCAGGCGCAGCAGCTTGTCAGCGCCTTCGACGAATTCGCATTTCTCGATCAGGGCGATACGCAGGTCGACCGCGGCGAAGGCGTCGAAGGCGATTTCCGCGGCCAGCGGCTCCTTGGTTAGTTCTCCATTGCCTTGCGGCGCGCTGTCGGTCTGGCTGGCGGCCAGGTCTTCTTTGGAGGCTTCGATCATGGCGTCGATTTTCGCAGGCTCGATACGGGTCAGCAGGGCGCTGAACGGGTTCAATTGATGGTTGGCCAGCAGGCTCTGGTGGTCGTTCCAGGTCAGCGGCGCGACATTCAGGAAAGCTTCTGCGTCGGCGGCCAGTTTCGGCAGCACCGGCTTGAGGAAGATCAGTAGCTGCCGGAACAGATTGATGCCCAGGGCGCAGATGGCCTGCACCTCGTCCTGCTTGCCGTCCTGTTTGGCCAGGGACCAGGGCGCCTTGTCAGCGATCCAGGCGTTGGCGCGGTCGGCCAGGCCCATGATCTCGCGCATGGCACGGGCAAAGTCGCGCGCCTCGTAGGCTTCGGCAATGCTCGGCGCTGCGGCCTGGAAGGCCTCAGTCAGCTCGGGGGCGGCGTTGCCGGCGACCAGCACGCCAGCATTGCCCTTGTGGATAAAGCCGGCGCAGCGACTGGCGATGTTGACTACCTTGCCGACCAGATCGGAGTTGACCTTCTGCACGAAGTCTTCGAGGTTGAGGTCGAGGTCGTCGACGCCGCGTGCCAGCTTGGCGGCGTAGTAGTAACGTAGGTATTCCGGGTTCAGATGATCCAGGTAGGTGCGCGCCTTGATAAAGGTGCCGCGCGACTTGGACATCTTCTGGCCGTTGACGGTCAGGTAGCCATGCACGGCGATGGCGGTCGGCTTGCGCAGGCCGGCGCCTTCGAGCATCGCTGGCCAGAACAGGGCGTGGAAGTTGACGATGTCCTTGCCGATGAAGTGGTACAGCTCGGCCGTCGAGTCCTTGCCCCAGAAGGCGTCGAAGTCCAGCTCGGGGGTGCGTGCGCAGAGGTTCTTGAAGCTGGCCATGTAGCCAACAGGTGCGTCCAGCCAGACATAGAAGTACTTGCCGGGCTCGTCGGGGATCTCGAAGCCGAAGTAGGGCGCATCGCGGCTGATGTCCCATTCCTTCAGGCCGGAGTCCAGCCATTCGGCGATCTTGTTGGCCACCGCGTCCTGCAGGGCGCCGCCACGGGTCCAGCTTTTCAGCATGGCCTCGAAGTCCGGCAGCTTGAAGAAGAGGTGTTTGGAGTCGCGCAGCTCCGGTACGGCGCCGGAGATGGCCGAGCGCGGGTTCTTCAGCTCCGTGGGCTCATAGGTGGCGCCACATTTCTCGCAGTTGTCGCCGTACTGGTCCTCGGCGCCGCACTTCGGGCAGCTGCCCTTGATGAAGCGGTCGGCGAGAAACATGCCCTTTTCCGGGTCGAAGTATTGGGTTACCGAGCGGGTGGCGATATGCCCGGCGTCACGCAGTTTCAGGTAGATCGCCGCCGATAGCTCGCGGTTCTCTTCGGAGTGGGTCGAGTGGTAGTTGTCGAAATTCACCAGAAAGTCGCCGAAGTCGGCAGTGTGCTCGGCCTTGACGTTGTCGATCAGCTGTTCCGGGGTGATGCCTTCTTTCTCGGCACGCAGCATGATCGCCGAGCCATGGGCGTCGTCGGCGCAGACGTACACACACTGATTGCCGCGCAGCTTCTGGAAACGCACCCACATGTCGGTCTGGATGTACTCGAGCATATGGCCAAGGTGAATCGAACCATTGGCATAGGGCAGGGCGCTGGTAACGAGAATCTTGCGGGCTTCGCTCATGGGAATCGGCTGCACTGGTATAACGAAAGAAGTCGGCAACTATATAGGCGGCGCGGATTTTTTTCACCCGCTGGATCGTCTGGGCAGGCTGCGCGGCGTCGACCAAGGGCGACGATGAGCCAGAGAGGCGGTGCGCGCGGCGTAGCCTACGGGGTAATATACCCGCCTGTTTTGCTCGGTCTTTCCCTGGGAGTTTTCTATGTCCGTCACCCGCGCAGCGATCGAAGCTGCACTGTCCCAATACACCGACCCCCACCTTGATCAGGACCCTGTCAGCGCCGGCTGTCTGCGTGCAGTGGATATCCAGGGCGGCAAAGTCAGCGTGCGTCTGCAACTGGGTTACGCCGCCGGCCTGTTCAAGAGCGGCTGGGCGCAGATGCTGCAGATGGCCTTGGAAAACCTCGACGGCGTCGACAGTGCGCAGGTGCAGGTCGATTGCGTGATCGAGGCGCATAAGGCGCAGGAGCAAATACCGGCCCTGGCCAACGTGAAGAACGTGATCGCGGTGGCCTCGGGCAAGGGTGGCGTGGGCAAATCGACCACGGCCGCCAACCTGGCGCTGGCGCTGATGCGCGAAGGTGCCAAGGTCGGCATTCTCGATGCGGATATCTATGGGCCGAGTCAGGGCATCATGTTCGGTATCCCCGAGGGCACGCGGCCTGAGATCAAGGATCAGAAATGGTTCGTGCCGCTCAAGGCCCATGGCGTCGAGGTCATGTCGATGGCCTTTCTGACCGACGAAAACACCCCGGTGGTATGGCGCGGACCAATGGTCTCCGGTGCGCTGATCCAGTTGATCACCCAGACCGCCTGGGGCGACCTGGATTATCTGGTGGTCGACATGCCCCCAGGCACTGGCGACATCCAGCTGACCCTGGCGCAGAAGGTGCCGGTGTCCGGCGCGGTGATCGTCACCACGCCGCAGGATCTGGCGCTGCTGGATGCCAAGAAGGGCGTGGAGATGTTCCGCAAGGTGAATATCCCGGTGCTTGGTGTGGTGGAAAACATGGCGGTGCACATCTGCTCGAACTGCGGCCATGCCGAACACCTGTTCGGTGAAGGAGGTGGCGAGAAGCTGGCGGCGCAGTTCGGTGTCGACCTGCTGGCGTCCATGCCCCTGTCGATGGCCATCCGCATGCAGTCCGACGGCGGCAAGCCGACCACAGTCGCCGACCCGGAAAGCCAGATCGCCATGATCTATCAGGAGATCGCCCGTAATGTTGGCGCGCGTATCGCCCAGGGTGAACGGCAGGTGCAGGCCATGCCGAGCATCGTAGTCAGCGAGGACTGAATGAGTCAGCGCCGTGCGCTTAGTGCGCACGGCGTCGGCGACGGATCAGCGCCCACAAAAAAGCCCCGCACATGGCGGGGCTTTTTCTCAAGCGAGGTTAGATCAGGTTATGCAACCTGAACTTCCTCAGCTTGCATGCCTTTCTGACCACGGGTGGCCACGAAAGTCACTGCTTGGCCTTCTTTCAGGCTCTTGAAGCCATCGCTCTGGATAGCTTTGAAGTGTACGAACAGGTCATCACCGGATTGCGGAGTGATAAAGCCGTAGCCTTTCTCATCGTTAAACCACTTGACGGTACCATTCTGACGATTCGACATGTTATGTCTCCTAACAATTTTTAATAACAGCCCTGGAAAAGCCCAGGCCGGGACTGAGTGCAACGAGTACTAGGAGTCGGACGATGTTTGGATCGAGATCTAGGCATCAAGTAGCGATTCGCGGTGACACATGCAGCACAGTGGCGCTACTGTACGCGGTTTTAACGCTAAGCGCGAACGCTCTGTAGGCCTTTTTGTTATTTGGCGACGGGTGAAGTAAAGCTAGGCTTGCGCACTGACGTTGGTCGACAGCCTTTGAACCCTGTGGCCGGCCCCGGTAAGATGCGCTCACTTTTTCATCACCCGCTTATCAGGACGCCCGCCATGAGCATCAAATCGGATAAATGGATTCGCCGCATGGCGCAAGAGCACGGCATGATCGAGCCTTTCGTCGAGCGCCAAGTGCGCACCGAAGGCAGTCAGGCGCTGATCTCTTACGGTGTTTCCAGCTATGGCTACGATGTGCGCTGCGCCGATGAATTCAAGGTGTTTACCAACATCAATTCGGCCACCGTCGACCCGAAGAATTTCGATGAAAAGAGCTTCGTCGACGTAAAGAGCGATGTCTGCATCATTCCGCCAAACTCCTTCGCCCTGGCCCGCACCGTCGAATACTTCCGTATCCCGCGCAATGTACTGACCATCTGCCTGGGCAAGAGCACCTACGCACGCTGCGGCATCATCGTCAACGTCACCCCGCTGGAACCCGAGTGGGAGGGTCATGTGACGCTGGAGTTCTCCAATACCACAACCTTGCCGGCGAAGATCTACGCCCACGAAGGCGTGGCCCAGATGCTCTTTTTCGAGTCCGATGAAGAGTGCGAAGTGTCCTATAAGGATCGCGGTGGTAAATACCAGGGGCAACTCGGCGTGACCTTGCCGAAAGCCTGATCGATCTGCTGGATCAAGAAAAAGCCGGTTTTCACACTACGTGGAAACCGGCTTTTTCTTGCCTGCAACTTCGTGATCAGGGCGCCAGTGGCAGTTCGCGCTTATGCCGGCTGTTGTCATAGGTGCGGGTGATGATGGCGTAAGCCTCGTCGCGAACCGGCTGGCCATGCAGGAACGCGTCGATCTCGGCGTAACTGACGCCGTGCGCTTCTTCGTCCGGCTTGCCTGGGCGCAGCTCCTCCAGGTCGGCGGTGGGCACCTTGAAGGCCAGGTTTTCCGGTGCGCCAAGCTGCTTGGCGATGGCGCGTACCTGGCCTTTGACCAGGCCGCTGAGCGGCGCCAGGTCGCAGGCACCGTCACCGAACTTGGTGAAAAAGCCCATCACCGCCTCGGCAGCGTGGTCGGTGCCGATGACCAGGCCGTTATTGGCGTTGGCAATGGTGAACTGGGCGACCATGCGCATGCGCGCCTTGATGTTGCCGACGACGAAGTCGCGACGTGCATCGCTGAGCGTCTGCAGGTGGCTGACCTGCTCGCCGAGTGCGTACACGCTGTCGGCGATGTTCACCGTGTCTTCTTCGTCCGCGCGGATAAACTGCAGTGACGCCTGGGCGTCGTGCTCGTCGTGCTGGGTGCCGTGAGGCAGGCGCACGGCGATGAAGCGATACGCGGCGTCGTTCGTCTCGTTGCGCAGTTCTTCCACGCTCAGTTGCGCGAGGCGTCCAGCGGTCAGCGAATCGACCCCTCCGCTGATGCCCAGTACCAGTACTTTCAGGCCCGCGTTACGCAGGCAATTCTTGATAAAGGTTTTGCGCCGCTCGATCTCTGCCAGCAGGGCGGTTTCGTCGGCAAAGGGGGGCTCCACGTTCAGGGCGGTGGCGATCTCGGCTTGGCGGCTGCTCATGGTGGTTCCTTAGTGCAAGTCGGTTACGCGGAAGATAGTGGTCAGAAGGTGACAACCTGCTCGTTGGGGCATTGCGTCCAGTTGGGCTGGCTTGGCGCAGGCGCTGCAGGATCATAAGCCAACTGTGGCCTTGCGTTAATCGTCAATGACCGTGCATAAGGCTGAATTTCAAGCAAAAAAATAGGCGCCATAGGCGCCCGGAGAATCAATCGATGCATCTGCTTTGAGGCATGTCGGCGCACAAGGTTCAGTCTTGGCGGTAATGCTGTTCACTTGAGGGGCGCTCATCCTCCGCTTCCACGTCCGTCGCGGCCTGTTGTCCGTGGCTTTTCGCCAATTTCATCCGGCTACAAAAATGCCGCTAACTTGGCTTAAATGAACAGCATTGCAGTCTTGCCGAGCTAGCGGCGCTGAAACATCTGGAAAGCCTGTCCGGCGGGGTGTCGCCCACAGTGTCCGGGCGGCTTTGGTAAGGTGGGTCTAATAAGGACCGTGTCCGTCAACATGCGGATGGTCGAGTTTTTTAGCGCGGGAGGAATCAGTCATGACAACCTGGAAGATCACATACAGTAAAGATGAGCGCACCGAGGTGTTCGAGCTGCAGTCCGCCAGTAAACCGAGCCTGGAACAGGCGGTGATGCATCTGCTCAAAATGGCCGAGCAGGTCTACGAGCGCGAAGAGCCAAAAGACCTTCCCAATGAAATCCAGACCCCGGCCGTGCGTCTGGCTGAGTGTTACTGCATCACCATCACCGGAATTACTCGGGTCTGACCCTTGTCAGCCGCCCGGCAGAATGGGGCGGGCGATCAAACGGCTAAATCGCGCACAAAAAAAGGGCGCCCAAAGGCGCCCTAAAATGATGATCTATGGAGTAAGTCCGTTAACTCAGAGCGGGGCCTGCCAGGTTGGTTCAGCAACCGCCGATGAGCGGTAATTATTTTCCGGGGGTCAGGATCAGTCGTTTAGTGCCATAGACCTTCTCGAGGTTCTGCGGCTGAAACGGGAAGCTCATGTACTGGCCCTTGCGCCAGGCCTCGATACCGTCGGCGTAATGCTCGCTCGCCGGGTTGCCGGATTGGCCGGAGCTGTTCAGGCCGATCAGCGGCTCTTCGCGGCCGAAGTCGACGACGATGCGCATGGCTGGAATCAGCCAGGTGTCGAAATCCTGCCCCCAGTTGTAGGCCGAGACATTGAGGGTGCTGTGGTCGCCACCGGCCGGGTAGGGGCCGCGGTCGAGATAGCCCTTCAGTGCGTTGATTGCGGCGTGCTGGCTGGTGCTCATGTAGGGCGCCAGTTTGCTGGTTTCGCTGGTCCAGCTGTAGCTGTGCAGCTTGCCCCATTGCCAGGCACTGCGCTCAGTGCCGAGCTTGGTTTCGGCGAAGCTCACGGCGGCGGCCAGGCTGCGGGCGAGAATGGCCGGCTTGTCTTCTTGCTGGGCGCTGCCGATATCGTTCCAGAATGGACTGTCGTCGCGGCCCAGCAGGTGGTCGGCCTGGGCCGAATAGGATTGATTGGCGGTCTCCACCAAGGCCAGCCAGGCCGGACTGGTATCGGGGCCCAGTTCATCGAGGAAGATCTGCCGCGCGCTTTCGTGCAGGAAGGCGCCGTAGAGTGCGGCATCCCCCGAACTTGCGCTGAGATTGCCGTCGAACGCCATCAGTCGGCGGTAGGCTTCGCGCGCTTTTGCGCGCTCCTGCGCTGGCAGGGCATCGATGGCTTTTTGCAGCGGCTCGGCCATGCCGGGGGCTTCGAACATGCGTTGCAGCTTGCTGACGAAGGGCGTGGTCTGGTCGTACTGCATGGCAATCATGCTGCGCGTGTCGTGCTTGCCGCTGCCAGCCAGATGCGCGAGGCGCTCGTAGCGATCCGGGTAGAACCAGGAATTGGACAATTGCATGCCATAACCGCGCGGCACGGTGCGATTGTTGGCGGTGCCCAACCAGCCTTGCTGCGGGTCCTGGTCGTAGGGATGCAGCATCGGGTCGGCGAAGCCATCCCAGTCGTAACGGCTATCCCAGCCAGGCGAGGGCATCAGGCCAAGGCCTTCGCGGCGATTGGGGAAGCGCCCGGTGACCTGCCAGCCGATGTGCTGGGCGTCGGCGAAGACGATATTCAATGGCATGGCACGCACGTCGCGGGTGGCCTCGAAGGCTTGCTCCACCGATTGCGCGCGGGACAGATCGAACAGCGCATCGAGGCTCTGGTCCGCCTCGAATTGGGTGGTTTGCAGGGCCAGGCCGTAACCGCTGCTCAGATGCAGCGGCTGCAAAGGGTGTTTGCGTTCGCCCAGTACCGAGTTGAGCAGCGGGCCGTGACGGGTCTCGAAGATGGTTTCGCGGATCGGTCGCTGACCCTTGATGAAGAAGGTTTCCTGGCGCTCCCGGGCCGGTAGCCACTTGCCGTCGGCCTGATAATAGAGGCGGTTGCCTTGGCGTCGGATTTTCTCCAGGAACAGGTCCTGGTTGTCGCCCATGACCATGGTCATGCCCCAGCCGAGCTTGCCGTTGAACCCGGCGACGATGGCGGGCACGCCGGCGATCGACACGCCGGCGGCCTGGAATTTCGGCGAGCGGATCTGGACGAAGTTCCACGCCGATGGCATCGACAGTGGCAGGTGGGTGTCGTTGGCCAGCAGGCTCTTGCCGCTGCGGCTGTTCTGCGGGGCGATGGCCCAGTTATTGGACGCGGCGACGCCAAGCATGTGGGTGCTGGCGAGTTGGCTGGCCGCATTGTTGACGGCGGCCAAACCGGGGATTTGTCCGCTCAGGGTCAGGCCCTTGAGCTTTTCGGCCTCCTCGAACGGTAACGGTTCGTCCGGGTAGGTGGGCAGCAGCCAGGCGAGGGGTTCGCTGCCGACTTTCTGCGCCAGCACCAGGGAGGCGATTTCTTCCTGCAGGTTGACCGCCAGGCCGAAGTTCAGCAGGCAGAACACCAGCACTGAATCTTCGGCTTTCCAGTAGGGCGGACGATAGCCGGATTGGGCCAGGTCCATCGGCAGCTTGTCGCGATAGCGGAACAGGTAGGCATTGACGCCGCGGGCGTACACCTCGAAGAACTTCTTCAGGCGTGGCGAGGCGTTGGCATAGAGCACTGCGGCACTTTTTTTCAGGTTGACCGCGCGCATCAGGCGGTCGATTTCCAGTACGCCGGGGCCCGCCATTTCCGCCAATCGGCCTTCGGCCAACAGGCGCATGCCGATCATCTGGCTGAGGCGGTCGCTGGCATGCACATAGCCCAAGGCGAACAGCGCGTCGTGGAAGGTATTGGTTTCGATCAGCGGCATGCCCAGAGCATTGCGTCGAACCACAACGGTTTGTGCCAGGCCCTGAATGCGCACGCTGCCCTGGTCCGGGTGCAGACTATCGCGGTAGCGGTTGTCGAGAAATGACTGGCAGCCGCTTAACGCCAGGCCGGTAGTAAGGGTGGCGGCGAGGCCCAAGTGGGCCATGGGACGGAATGCGCGCGATAGCATGCAGCGAGCTCCTTGCAGAACGCAGGACTGGAAAGATCGGTGGATGAGAATGCTGGGCAAACCCTGAAAGCCCGCCAGGGTCAGTTGCCGGGTTGCTTCAGGCCTTCATCGAGCAGCCAGCGTGCGGCTGTGCGAGTGGCAGCCTTGTGCTGCAGCTCCAGTTCATTGAAGCGTTTTTCGTGCTGGCGCCGCTCGCTCGGCTCCAATGCCTTCCAGTTTGCATGGGTCGGCACCTGGGCGGTGGCTGCGAACAGCAGATGAAACACCTGGCAGTGGGGGTCTTGGCTCAGCGCAGTGTCGTAGTTGTCCAGCAGCACCTTGATGCGAATAGCGCCTTCGATCAACGGCAGCTGGCCATCGAGCAGGCTGCTGGCGAGCATCAGCAAGTCGCCAGCCAGACGTCCACGGCGCTGGCTTTCTGCCTGCGCCAAGTTGCGGCGTTGCGCCCAGACTCGGCGCCACAGTAGCAAGGCATACAGCGCAAGGGCCGTCACCAGCAGGGCGCCGGCCAGCAGAAGCAGCAGATTCATGGTGCTCATGGGCACATCAGGCACCGTGGCATTTCTTGAATTTCTTCTGGCTACCGCATGGGCAGGGGTCGTTGCGACCGACATCTTTCAGGGTGTTGCGCACCGGCTCCTGGTGAGCATGGTTGCAGTCTGGGCCATGCACGTGACCGTGGTCATGATCATGCTGATGATCGGGCTCGGCGTGGTTGCAGTCGGGACCGTGTACGTGGGCTTGTTGGTTCATGTGCGCTTACTCAGGAATGAAATCGCCGGGGATTATCTCGCCATTCCGCGACATGTGCACGCTGCGCCCGAACAACAAACCAGTTTTTACCTTACCTTCGAGTCGATAGCGGATCGGCTCTTCAGGTTGTTCAAGCAATTTGACGATTTGTCGTAGGTGCCGCCAGAGGTTGGTGCGCACCGGGACATCGAACACATGGTGGCCATAGGCCGGAACCGTGAACCATGTATTGGTTTCGCCTTCTGCCAGTTCCACCTCGTTGAGGTGCACTCGGTAATCCAGGCCGCGTACCGGCAGGCTCATGCTGTTGGGGTTGTCGATACGAAATCGCAGGACGAACTGCTGCTCCAACAACTTGGCCCTGATTACTTCGACTTTGAGCAAGCGGACATCCGGATCCTTGAACCCTCCGCTCGTCCAAGTGGAACATCCGCCGATGCTGGAAAACAGGCCGAAAAACATTAATAGGCTGAGAATTCTTATAGTTAGCGCCTGGGAAAACATTTCATACTCCAAAGGACGCGTCAGTGTAACAAGCAGGTGCTTGGCTGCAACGTGTTGTGAGGGTAAAAAAACCTGCGCCATACTGGGCGCCGATGAAGACAGGAGTGTGACCATGGTTCGTTATGAGATCGCCTTTGCCGGCCAGCTAGTGGCGGGGACGCAGCTGGAGTCGGTGAAAGCCAATCTGGCCAAGTTGTTCCAGGCCGATGCTCAGCGTATTGCCTTGCTGTTTTCTGGGCGGCGCATTGTGATCAAGAACAATCTGGATGCGGCTGGCGCGGAGAAATATCGCAGCAGCTTGCTGCGCGCCGGTGCTCTGGTCGAAGTGAGGGACATGGCGGAAGAGATCGAAGCGATTGAATTGGCAGCGGCGCCTGCCGTTGCAGCGGCCGAAGCTGTGCCGGCTACAATCCCGCAGACGCCGGCCGGAAAGCGGCTGAAAGTGCTGCCGCGGGATGAGTATATGGCGGCGTTCTCCGAGGTCGATGCGCCAGATTTTGAAATCGCCCCACTCGGTGAGGACCTGCAAGATGACAAGCCTGCGGCGCAAGCACCGCCTCTCGATCTGGCGCAATTCAGTCTGGCGCCTGCCGGCAGCGACATGGGTGAGATAAAGGCCGCACCTGCCGCACCACCGCCAGACGTATCCCATTTGAAATTACAGGAATAGGTCGAACCGGGTTAGCTCCCGGCCTTGTCGCCGCGCCCGGCAGGCGCGCAGGGCCGTTGACTAAAGGTGAGTGCGGGCTTTTGGGTCGCGTGGATGAAATACGGGGGGCTGCAGTCTGCAGCGCCACTGCCGGATTTTCCCCGCGCTCCCCGCGCTACGCGCCGAGCACCTGGTGTGCAGCAAACGAGGGAGGTGGTCAATTAGCGCAACTGGATTGTGTTATGGCCTGCACGGATCGGTCTGATGCGTTTTGTTTCAGACAAAGCCCGCACAACATTTCTTGAATTTCTGTCCACTGCCGCAAGGGCAGGGGTCATTGCGACCAGCCTGTAGCGCCACCGTAGGATCGATAAAGTACCACTGGCCCTTGTGCTGGACGAAGGCTGAGCGTTCGCGGTGGGCATGTTCGCCGCCGCTATCGTGCCAGCGCGCGGTAAAGGTCACGAATGCATGTTCCGGCTGGCCGCCCAGGACTTCAGTGGTTTCGACGTCGAGGCCAAGCCAGGTGCTTTGCAGGCTCCAGGCGCTGATGGCGGCGCGATCCAGGCTCGGCTGTTGTGCCGCCAGGGTGGTCGCCAGCAGGTAGTCGACCAGTCCCAGGACATAGGCACTGTAGCGTGAACGCATGAGCAGTTCGGCGCTCGGTGCCGGCAGCCCGGCATGGTAGCGGCCGCAGCACTCGCTGAGTGAGTCGCCACTGCCGCACGGGCAGCTTGGCAGGGTCTCGGCATTGACTGTCGTCATGTGGCTTACCACCAGTATTTGCCAAAGTTTTCCGGGTTGGCCCAGAACTTGGCATTCAGCCAGTCGGGTACCTGTTTGTAGTCGAGCAGGTCGTAGGTGAACAGGCTCAGGGTCTGTTCCCCCCGCTGAAAGCGCTCGCTGGACTGCAGGGCCAGGGCAAAGAAATCGGTGTCCTGCCAGGCGCAGGCCTGCAGGTCGACCAGCACCGCCAGGCGGCTGGCATTCAGATTGCGGATGCCGCCGAGCAGCTCCAGTCCCGTGCGTTTGGGCAGGTGTTCGAGGCAGTCGACGACCAGCGCCAGGTCGAACCGTTGTGCGGCCAGTTCGGCCGGCAGGGCACCTGCGGCGGCGTGTGCGACCTGGCAATCGGCATGCGCGGCCTGAAAAGCGGCCAGTGCTGGCAGTTCGCTGGCGCCTATCAAAAGCAGGCGGCTGGGGGAGTAACGTTCCAGTAGAGCAGCCAGCGCTTGTTGTGGCGTGCGGGAAGAAATGCGCTCAGTCATCGATAATCCTCGATCGGTTCTGAAAAGACTAACGTGTGGCTGCGTGTAGGCCTAGCGCCATCATTCTTGCCGGGTAAGTAAATCAACTCTGGCGGATTCTAAAACGGAGGTCTTTACTCCATAAGTATCGGTTTTGGTCCGATTCCCACTGGAGATATGCATATGAGCATCGTAAGGAACGCTGTACCCCTGATTCTGGCGACCAGCTTCTTGACGGGCTGCGCCGGCTTGCAGAAAACCGATTGGCCGATGTGTGCGGCAGTCGGTGGCGTGGGTGGCGCGGCACTGGGCGCGATTGAGAGCTCTACCTGGGCGGGTGGTGGCGCGTTGGTCGGTGCCGGCATGGCGGCAGCCTATTGCTGGGTGCATGGCGCCGGAGCGCAAGAAATGGTGATGGTCGAGGAGGTGATGGTCGAGGAGCCTGTCATGCCTGAACCAGTCGCAGAAGCTGTTCGTGTCGAACTGGATGTGAAGTTCGATTTCGACAAGGCTCAAGTGAAGGAAGGCAGTTTTGCCGACATCAAAAACCTTGCAGACTTCATGGCGCAATTCCCGCAAACCACCACCGTGGTTGAAGGGCATACCGACTCCGTCGGTACCGATACTTACAACCAGGGGCTATCCGAGCGTCGTGCCAACGCCGTTCGCGATGTGTTGGTCAACCAGTATGGTGTGGGAGGTAGTCGTGTCAACGCAGTAGGTTATGGCGAAACTCGACCGGTTGCCGACAACGCAACCGATGCCGGACGCGCGATCAACCGTCGAGTCGAGGCTGAAGTCGAGGCGCGGCCTTAACTACTTTCATCATGCGCCCTCACGAGGGCGCGCTTGTACTATCCCGAGGGGGCGACTTAACTCCTGTGTTACCGGCAGTGCGCCGGTGACACAGGAGATCCGCCATGAGAACCAGACTCTTCAGAGTTGCTTTTCCCCTTCTCTTGGCCAGTAGTGTTCTTTCTGGTTGTGTCACGACTTCCAGTACGGGAGACGCGGCGCTTAACCAGGGGAACTGGCCCTTGTGCAGTGCGATTGGTGGTCTGGCCGGTGGTGGCCTGGGCGCAATCGAAAGTTCGGCTTGGGCAGCAGGTGGTGCCGTGGCCGGTGCGGTTATAGGCAGCATTATTTGCTATGCCCAGGACGGTGACCAGGACGGCGACGGCGTGTTTGATCGTCGCGACCGTTGTCCCGATACACCGCCCAATACTCCGGTGCGCCACAATGGCTGCCCACTCCCAGAGTACGCGAGTCCCGCGCAAGTGATTGAACCTGATGAACCTGCAATGCCGGTTCGCGTCGAGCTGGACGTCAAGTTCGATTTTGACAAGTCGGTCGTCAAGGAAGGCAGTTATGCCGATATCAAAAGTCTCGCTGACTTGATGAAGCAGTATCCGCAGACCACCACGACTGTCGAGGGACACACTGATGCCGTTGGCTCCGATGCCTATAACCAGGGGCTGTCCGAGCGGCGTGCCAATGCCGTGCGTGATGTATTGGTCGAGCAACATGGCATCGGAACCGGGCGGGTCTCGGCGGTAGGTTATGGCGAATCACGGCCGGTTGCCGACAACAACACCGAGTCTGGACGCGCTATCAACCGAAGGGTCGAGGCCGCGGTCGAAGTGCGGCCGTAGCCGACGTTGCCTAATGCGGGCCGGTCGTTGACCGGCCATGTATCTGGCGCGGCGGCAGGCCTCTGCAGTTTTTGCTAGCCCGGCGCAAAGCAGTTAAGGTGCGGCGGACCAAAAAAACTGCCAGGGGCGGACATGAAAATCTTGTTGGGGCTGGGGAAAGTGCTGACCGCGATATTTTGGGGCGTGGTCTTGGCCAATCTGATCGATCCGTTCGCGCAACCTTTCGCACTGCTGCTGAATCTGGCGGGTGCTGTGCTTGTGCTGATCCATGGGCTGGAGTTGTGGCTATTCAATGAGCGCGTGAGCGGGCGTACTCGGCTGGGGCTCGAGCGCGTACAGATTTTACTGTTCGGCATTTTTCACTTGCAGGGGTTGTCATCGGCACCGGCGCAACCGGTGAGCGCGGAGCTGGCGCAGTTGGAGATCGAACATGCGTAGCCTGTTGCTGCTGGCCTCACTCTGTAGCCCGCTGGCATTGGCGCAGAGCCTGATCGATGTGCAGCCGCATACCTTGCTGCGCTTGCCGGCGACAACCAGCGTGTTGCGGGTGGAGCGTTTGCACATCGCCGATCATGGCACCTTGCTGATTCCGTCCGGGCTGACTGACATGCATGTCGCGGAGCTGCGCCTGGGACGTGGCGCGCGGATTGCCGTTGCACCTGGTGAGCAGGCATTTCGTCTGACCGTGGAGCGCGGTGAGGTCGCTGCCGGCGCGCAGATCAGCGTGCGTGGTGCCCCAGGTTCGTTCCTGCAACCGGCATTGCCGGGCCGTACGCTGAGCCTTCGCCTGGTGAGCGTGGTGACCGAGGCCCTCTTGGTCGATGCTCGAGGTGGCATAGGAGCACCAGGTTACTCCGGCCTGGATGGTGCGGATGGCAAACCGGGTGGCTGTACCTGGGGTCAGGCCAGTCGCGGTCATGATGGGTTGAACGGTGGCGATGGCCAGGTCGGCGCCCGGGGTGCCCAGGTGCGCCTGGAAGTGCCGCTGGACTTTCCCCTGCAGCGGCTGCAGGTACTCCTCGATGGCGGCGCTGGTGGCGCCGCCGGCAATGGCGGGAACGCTGGGGCCGGTGGCGCGAGCAAGGGCTGCTGGCTGTACAGCACGGCGCATGCCGGTGATGGGCGCTCCGGTCAGACCGGCCAGTCGGGCATTGCGGGGACGGACGGCAATCTGGATGTAGTGCGCTTTTAACTCTGCGGCTCCAAGGCCAGGAGCGCCATGCGCTCCTGGCTCGTCCTCAAAAGCCTGGGCGGGTGGCAGCGATGCTGATCAGTGCCAGGCCCAGAATCAGGTTGATCCCCACCAAGCGGCGAATGCGCCCGAGCACGGCACCGCCGCTCGGCCAGTCTTCGGCGGCCACTGCGCGACGCAGTTCAGGCAGTTGCAGGGCCTGCACACGGAGAAACAGCGCGAGCATGGCGATATACAGACCGATCATGATGTGCACGTAGCGCGGCGCGGCCTCGAAACCGGAAAAACGCAGATGAAGCATGCCCATGCCGGTAATTGGCAGCACTATCACGGCCGCCCAGACCCAGTAGAAGAAGCGCTGAAATACCTCGAGCCACAGTTTCAATCGAGCCGGCGCCTCGAGTGCGCTGACCGCGGCGGGGCGCAGGATCATCCAGGCGAAGAACATGCCACCGACCCAAACGAGTGCGGCGAGCAGATGCAGGGCGTAGGTTACAGCGTAAGGTGTCATGTAAAACTCCAGTCTGGGTTCTGCGCATTGTCGATTAGCGCGTTATGATAGCGGCCGTTGCCAGACACTGAAAATTTATCCAGCCTTTTCGCGCCCAGACCCCACGTCCAGACCCCATGCTCAGTACCGAACTCAAGTCCCAGATCCAGGGCGCCTACACGCGTTTTCTCGAAGCCAAGTCGCTCAAGCCGCGCTATGGCCAACGGCTGATGATTGCCGACATCGCCAAGGTGTTGGGGGCGATCAAGGTCGACGGGGAAGGTCGGCGTGAGGGTGAGCCGGCCGTGGTGGCGGTCGAGGCCGGGACTGGCACTGGCAAGACGGTGGCCTACTGTCTAGCGGCGATTCCCGTGGCCAAGGCCGCCGGCAAGCGTCTGGTGATCGCCACCGCGACCGTGGCCCTGCAGGAGCAGATCGTCCACAAGGATCTGCCCGACCTGATGCGCAACAGCGGTCTGAATTTCAGCTTCGCCCTGGCCAAGGGCCGTGGCCGCTACCTGTGCCTGTCCAAGCTCGACATGCTGTTGCAGGAGGGCCATGCGCAAACCGCCACTGCCCAGTTGTTCGAGGAAGAGGGCTTCCGCATCGACGTCGACGAGCAGAGCCAGAAACTATTCGTGCTCATGATGGAAAAGCTCGCCGGCAACAAATGGGACGGCGATCGCGACAACTGGCCCGAGGAACTGGAGGATACGCGCTGGTCGCAACTGACCACCGATCACAGCCAGTGCACCAGCCGGCATTGCCCGAACTTCCAGCAGTGCGCCTTCTACAAGGCGCGCGAGGGTATGAGCAAGGTCGATGTGATCGTCACCAACCATGACATGGTGCTCGCCGACCTGGCGCTGGGCGGCGGCGCGGTGCTGCCCGATCCGCGGGAAACCCTCTATGTGTTCGACGAGGGACACCATCTGCCGGACAAGGCCATCGGTCACTTCGCCCATTTCACCCGCTTGCGCTCGACCGCCGACTGGCTGGAGCAGACCGCGAAAAACCTCAGCAAGCTGCTGGCCCAGCACCCGTTGCCGGGAGATCTGGGGCGCTTGATCGAGCAGATCCCGGAGCTGGCGCGGGAGATCAAGATCCAACAGCAGTTCATGTTCAGCGCCTGCGAGCAGGTGGCCGAATTCAAACCCGGCGAAGACATGCAGGGCCGCGAACGACCGCGTCATCGTTTCGTTGGTGGCCAGGTGCCGGAGCACCTGCGTGAACTGGGCACGGAGTTGAAGAAGGGCTTTTCCAAGCTGTCCGATCTGTTCACCGGGGTGACCGAGAAACTCAAGGAGGCCATGGATGGCGAGGCCACCATCGGCATCGCCAGTCACCAGGCCGAGGAGTGGTACCCGCTGTTCGGCAGCCTGCTGGCGCGTGCCCATGGTAGCTGGGAGCTGTGGCTGGCCTTCACCGCCGAAGACCCCGAAGACAGCCCGCCGATGGCGCGCTGGCTGACCCTGGCCGACAGCGGTGCGCTGTTCGACATCGAGGTCAACGCCAGCCCGATCCTGGCTGCCGAGACCTTGCGGCGCAACCTGTGGAACGTGGCCTATGGCGCCCTGGTGACCTCGGCAACCCTGACCGCGCTGGGCACCTTCGATCGTTATCGGATGCGTGCCGGCCTGCCCAAGGTGGCGGTGACCTCCGTGGTGCCGAGCCCCTTCCATCATGCCGATGCCGGCGTCTTGCGGGTGCCGAATCTGCATGCCGATCCGCGTGATGCGGTGGCGCACACGGCGGCGATCATTCGCGATCTGCCAGCATTGGTGGAGGGTTCGCGCGGCACCCTGGTGTTGTTCTCCTCGCGCAAACAGATGCAGGACGTGTTCGAGGGGCTGGAGCGCGATTGGCGCAAGCGGGTATTTATCCAGGGCAACCTGTCCAAGCAGGAAACCCTCAACAAGCACAAGGCGCGGGTCGACAGCGGCGAAGACAGCGTGTTGTTCGGCCTGGCCAGTTTTGCCGAAGGCGTCGACCTGCCCGGCGCCTACTGCGAGCATGTGGTGATTGCCAAAATCCCCTTCGCGGTGCCGGATGACCCAGTGGAGGCGGCGCTGGCCGAGTGGATCGAAGCGCGCGGCGGCAACCCCTTCATGGAAATCGCCGTACCCGACGCCTCGCTGCGCCTGGTCCAGGCCTGCGGACGTTTGCTGCGTACCGAAGCAGACCGCGGCACCATCACCTTGCTCGACCGGCGAGTGGTGACCCAGCGTTATGGCAAGGCAATCCTCAATGCGCTACCGCCTTTTCGGCGGGAGATCAGTTAGCCGGCTGCGCGGGTTCCCAAGCGCATGCAGGGCTGGAACAATGCGTGGCTGATCATCCATTCCCCAGACCAAGGAGCCGCTTGTGCAGATTCAGGGCTATTTCGACCTCAAGTTCGAGGCGGTCAAGGACGCCTTCGCCGCCCTGTTCGACGATCCGCAGGAGCGTGGTGGCGCGCTCTGCGTGCAGATCGCCGGCGAGACGGTGCTGGATATCTGGGCCGGAGTGGCCGATAAGGACGGTCAGCAGGCCTGGCACAGCGACACCATCCTCAACCTGTTTTCCTGCACCAAGACCTTTACCGCCGTGACCGCCTTGCAACTGGTGGGCGAGGGCAAACTCGAGCTGGACGCGCCCGTGGCCCGTTATTGGCCAGAGTTCGCCGCCGCTGGCAAAGCCAGGATCACCCTGCGTCATATACTCTGTCACCAGGCAGGGTTGCCGGCGTTGCACCAGATGTTGCCGGCCGAAGCCTTGTATGACTGGCAGACGATGACCAACGCCCTGGCGGCCGAAGAGCCCTGGTGGCCACTCGGCGAGGGGCATGGTTATGCGCCCATCACCTATGGCTGGCTGGTTGGCGAGCTATTGCGGCGCATCGAAGGCCGCGGCCCGGGTGAGTCGATAGTCGCGCGCACCGCCAAACCGCTGGGCCTGGACTTTCATGTCGGCCTGGCCGATGAAGAATTCGACCGCGTGGCGCATATCTCGCGCGGCAAGGGCAGCATGGGTGATGCCGCTGCCCAGCGCCTGCTCAAGGTCATGATGAGCGACTCGACGGCCATGAGTACGCGAGCGTTCACTAATCCGCCGTCGATCATGACCAGCACTAATAAGCCGCAGTGGCGTCAAATGCAGCAACCGGCGGCCAATGGTCACGGTAATGCGCGCAGTCTGGCCGGTTTTTACAGCGGTTTGCTCGATGGGCGCTTGCTGGAAAGCGAGCTGCTCGATGAGTTGACCCGAGAGCATGGTGTCGGCGAAGACAAGACCCTGTTGACCCGCACGCGCTTCGGTTTGGGCTGCATGCTTGATCAGCCCGGGGTGGCCAACGCTACCTATGGCATGGGTGCGCGTGCTTTCGGTCATCCGGGAGCGGGTGGTTCCAGCGGTTTTGCCGATCCGGAGCGCGATGTGGCGTTTGGTTTCGTGGTCAACAATCTGGGACCGTTCGTCTTGATGGACCCTCGTGCGCAGAAACTTGCGCGTGTTTTGGCAGATTGTTTATAGAAGGCTCGGCTAAACTCCGGGCACAGTGTGGTTGTTTTAAGTGCTCATGCCGGCCCGTCGCCGGTTTCTTTAGACTATTTTGTATGTGGATAACCGATGCGCGCCAACAAATCTCTCGCCTTCGCCCTGTGTCTGCTCCTTGCCGGTTGCGCTGGCTCTGAAAAGAGCAAGCAATCAGTGGCGGCCGCCATGCCCGACCCGAAAGTCACCCAGGCCTGGCTGGACGATTACGAACCGCGCGTGCGTGAGGCGATCAAGGACAGCCACTTCGAGCTGGAGCGGCGCGAGAACCTGCTGGTGGTGACGGCCCCGGTGCAGGGCACCTTCAACCCGGACCGGCCATTTATGCTATTGCCGGTGACCCTTGGGCCGATCAGCCGGGTTGCCAAGTTGCTGGAAAAAGACCAGAGCGTTGCCGTGTTCGTGCTCGGCCATGCTGACACCTCTGGCGCCGCCGCGGCCAACCGTGAGCTCAGCCATGAGCGAGCACGGGCTTTTACCGCAATCTTCCGCTTGAGCGGGTTGAAGCAGAATCGCCTGATGGTCAAAGGCATGGGCTCGGACATGCCGCGAGCGGCCAATGACAGCGTCGAGGGCCGCGCACTCAATCGGCGGGTGGAAATTCTGCTGACCTCGAAGGACACCATGCAGGCGCTGGTTGCCAAATACAGCCAGCCGCTTCCAGCTGCTGTGCCAGAGTTGGTCGCAGTCAGAGGCAAGCAGCAAGACAGTGCCGATTCGCTTGCCGCCAAGAAGTAGAGACTTGCCCTAGATCAAGCCAAGTCAGGTGTGTCCGGGTAAGCTAGGCAGCCTCCGTTTTCGAGGGCTTCGTCATGACCCAGACCCTGGCCGATATGCGCCGCGACTACACCCGTGATGGCTTGAGCGAGGCGCAAGCGCCTTCCGAGCCATTTGGCTTGTTCAAACAATGGTTTGCCGATGCGCTGAAAACCGAGCAACCGCCGGTTGAGCCCAATACCATGACTCTGGCCACTGTAGATGCCGAGGGCCGTCCGCATTGTCGGGTGCTGCTGCTCAAAGGCCTGGACGAGCGCGGCTTCACCTTTTTCAGCAACTACGACAGTGCCAAGGGCGAGCAATTGGCTGTCAGACCGTATGCCGCCATGACTTTTTTCTGGCCGAGCCTGGAGCGTCAGGTTCGCATCGAAGGTCGGGTCGAGCGCGTCACCCCGGCCGAGTCTGATGCTTATTTCAAGGTGCGTCCGCTGGGCAGTCGCCTGGGCGCTTGGGCTTCACCGCAGAGTCAGTTGATCAAGGATCGCGCCGAGCTTGAAAGTCTGCTGGCGCAAGTCGAGGAACGCTTTCTCGGTCAGGCGCCACACCGTCCGCCACACTGGGGCGGTTACCGCCTGCTGGCCGAGCGAGTCGAGTTCTGGCAGGGCCGCAGCAGTCGTCTGCATGACCGTCTCGACTATCGCTTGCACAACGATGTCTGGGCTCGCGAGCGTCTGGCACCCTGATCGCAGAGGTGGATGTGATCTGTTGCATACGGGGCGCCTGCGGGCGCCTCACTGCTTCTGCGCGGGTAAAGAAACCCTCGCTGCATGGTCTTGGTTTGTCTCTACCCCTCAGGGCGCGCGGTAATCGGCGGCGGCACGTTCCAGCCAGGCGTGCAGTTCACGACGTTTGACCTTGCCTGTCTGGGCTTCGGCCAGGCGCTGGAGCATATAGTTCTTCTTCGCTGCGTCCTTGCCGGCCATCGACAAGGCTAGGTCGCGGTCTGCCCAGCGCTTGATGCGCACGAACAGCCACCAGTGGAAATAGAGTCCGGCGCAGGTCAGGCTGATGATGATGAAATAATCCATGGGTGTTTCCTCCTGCGGCGAAGCCTAACCGATAGCCTAAACTGACTGAAGCGGACAGGTTGTCGCGCCGGGTTTTTCCATGGTCAGGATGACAGGTGCCTGCTTTGCCGGTTTAATGAGCTATATATTGAAAACGGAGGTGGTTCTCATGCGTAAGCCAGTCGCGTTGGTTACAGTTTTTACGGCATTGGCTCTGATCCTGGGTGGTTGTGCGTCCAGCCTCACGGGTGACAGCTATTCGCGCGATGAAGCCCGCGCGGTGCAAACCGTGCGCATGGGAACTATCGAATCGCTGCGGCCGGTGAAAATCGAAGGCACCAAGACGCCGATCGGTGCCGGTGCTGGTGCGGTGGTGGGCGGCGTGGCGGGTAGTGGTGTCGGTGGCGGTCGCGGCAGTGCCGTAGCGGCGGTGATCGGTGCGGTGGCCGGTGGTTTGCTCGGTGCTGCCACTGAAGAGGGCTTCACTCGCACCCAGGGCGTGGAAATCACCGTGCGTGAAGACGACGGCACCATGCGTGCCTATGTGCAGGCCGTCGAAGAGAATCAGGTCTTCCGGGTTGGCCAGCGTGTACGGATCATGACCGTCAACGGCACCAGTCGCGTCGCCCTGTAACCCGTGTTCAAGCCGGGTCAGCGTCAGCTGATCCGGCTTTTTCGTGTGTGTAATTCAATGATGTCTACCCGCTCGCCTGGCGCCCGCTAGAGTCAGGCAATCGCTCAGGTTGCGATTTAGTAATACTTATAATCATGACGTCGCACCGATAGATATGGATAATCGGGAAATAATCCTGTGCCGACAAAGGCTTAGCTGGCTCTGATCAGAGTTGGCGAGCGCCAGTTGAAGCAAATGAGGGCCGGGGCCCTGGCCTTTGCAGGTCATGCAGCAGGCGTAGACCTGCCAATACAACAAAGCACGCCAGCCCCATGACGGTGAATCCATGTCATGGGGCTGGCGTAGCAGTTTGGACGCTAGCCGTCGGCCACGATCTGGCTGGCGGGCATGCAAAAAAGGGGTTTTGTGTATGGCGCTTGCGCTAATTGTCGCCTTGCCATTTTTGGGGATGATCCTGCCACTGTTGGCTGATCGGCTGGGGCGTTCGGCCTGCTCGGTGGCGGCGGGGCTGGCGCCAATGGCGGCCTTGATCCTGCTGCTGTCGCAACAATCGTCGGTGTTTGCCGGTGAGTTGATCAGGGTCAAACTGAGCTGGTTGCCGTCGCTGGGGCTGAACCTGAGCCTGCGCCTGGATGGCCTGGGCTTTCTATTCGCCCTGCTGATTCTCGGCATTGGTCTGCTGGTGATCCTCTACGCCCGGTACTACCTGGAGAAGCAGGAGCCGATGGGGCGTTTCTACGCTTTCCTGCTGCTGTTCATGGGCTCGATGCTCGGTGTGGTGCTGTCGGAAAACCTGCTGCTGATGCTGATGTTCTGGGAGCTGACCAGTCTCTCGTCGTTCCTCTTGATCGGCTTCTGGAGTGGCCGTTCGGATGCTCGCACTGGTGCGCGCATGGCTCTGGCGATTACCGGTGGCGGCGGCCTGGCCCTGCTTGCGGGGATTTTGCTGATCGGTCATATCGCCGGTAGCTTCGAGCTGTCGCAGGTGCTCGCCGCCGGTTATGCGATTCGTGCCCATGAGCTGTACCCCTTGGCCCTGGTGCTGGTGCTGCTCGGGGTGTTCACCAAGTCCGCGCAATTTCCCTTCCACTTCTGGCTGCCTCATGCGATGGCCGCGCCGACGCCGGTTTCGGCCTATCTGCACTCGGCGACCATGGTCAAGGCCGGGGTGTTTCTGCTCGCGCGGCTGTACCCGGCGTTGGCCGGCACCGAGTGGTGGTTCTACCTGGTCAGCATCACCGGCCTGGTGACTTTGTTGGTCGGCGCCTGTATGGCCCTGTTTCAACACGACCTCAAGGGTCTGCTGGCCTACTCGACTATCAGCCACCTGGGCCTGATTACCCTGCTGTTTGGTCTGGATACTCGCTTGGCGACGGTGGCCGCGGTGTTCCATATCATCAATCACGCGACCTTCAAGGCTTCGCTGTTCATGGCTGCGGGGATCATCGACCATGAGACCGGAAGCCGCGATATGCGCCGAATCAACGGCATGTGGAAATACATGCCGCATACCGCCATGTTGGCGATGGTAGCGGCCTCGGCGATGGCCGGGGTGCCCTTGCTCAACGGCTTCCTGAGCAAGGAGATGTTCTTCAGCGAGACCCTCAACCAGCACCTGCTCGGTAGCTTCAACTGGGTGATTCCGGCGACGGCGACCCTGGCCGGGGTATTCTCGGTGGCCTATTCGCTGCGCTTTATCCATGACGTGTTCTTCAACGGCGAACCGATCAATCTGCCGAAGTACCCCCCTCATGAGCCGCCGCGCTATATGAAGCTGCCGGTGGAAGTCCTGGTATTCCTCTGTCTGCTGGTTGGCATAGTGCCGGCTTACACGGTCGCGCCGCTGCTCGCCGCGGCAGCGTCGTCGACCCTGGGCGGGAACCTGCCCGAATACAGCCTGGCGATCTGGCATGGCTTCAACCTGCCGCTGCTGATGAGCTTTATCGCCCTGTTTGGCGGGATTCTCGTGTACTTATGTCGCCAACCGTTGTTCCGCTGGTATTCCGGCTTGCCGAGCATGGATGCCCGCTTGTTGTTCGAGCAGGGCATGCTGCTGCTGGTGCGGGTTTGCGTAGCGATTACTAAACGTCTGGAAAACGGATCGTTGCAGCATTACCTGGGGTTGCTGCTGGGGGTGGCGTTGCTGGTGGTGACTTTCGCGCTCAGCTCCTTGCCGCAAGTTACCGGCCCGCTGGCAATGACCCCAATCGATGGCATCACCGCGTTGGGTTTGGCCATCCTGGCCCTGGCCGCACTGACAACGGTGGTGTTTCATCGCCAGCGCCTGGTGTCTCTGCTGATGCTCAGTGTGGTCGGCCTGATGGTGGCGCTGGCCTTTGCCCGCTACTCGGCGCCGGATCTGGCCCTGACCCAGCTCTCGGTGGAGGTGGTGACTATCGTCCTGCTGATGCTGGCGCTGTTCTTCCTGCCGGCGCAGACGCGCAGCGAGTCGAGCAGCATCCGTGGTCTGCGCGATTTCATCCTGGCGGTGGGCTTCGGGCTGATGGTCGCGATTCTGGTGTTTGCCGTACTGACCCGGCCCTATGACAGCATTTCCAGTTTCTTCCTGGAGAACAGCCTGTCCGGCGGCGGTGGCAGCAACGTGGTCAACGTGATCCTGGTGGACTTCCGCGGCTTCGATACCCTGGGGGAAATCAGCGTGCTGGCGATTGCCGGCGTCGGCATCTACGCCATGCTCGATGGCCTGCGCCTGTTTCAGCCGCGCGCCGATGCGCATGGCCGCAGTTGGGCGCGTGATCGGCATCCGTTGATCCTGGTCACTCTGTCGCGGGTGTTGTTGCCGATGGCCCTGTTGATTTCGGTGTTCATCTTCCTGCGCGGGCACAACCTGCCGGGCGGCGGTTTCATCGCCGGTCTGATCACCGCCGTGGCGCTGATCCTGCAATACGTCGCCAGCGGCGTGCAGTGGACCCAGTCGCGGCTGCCGCTCAACTATCACCGCATGGCCGGGGCCGGGGTGCTGATCGCCGGGTTGACCGGGCTCGGCAGTTGGCTATTCGACCGGCCGTTCCTGACTTCGGCATTCGGTCATTTCGAGATCCCGCTGATCGGCGAAATCGAACTGGCCAGTGCCATGCTGTTTGACTTGGGCGTGTACCTGACCGTAGTCGGTGCGACCCTGCTGATTCTCGCCAACCTGGGCAAGCTGACCCAGGAAAAGGCCGGACAAGAGGTACTTTGAGATGGAAGCTTTGTTTGCCGGGGCCCTCGGCATCCTCACCGCCAGCGGTGTTTACTTGCTGCTGCGGGCGCGCACCTTTCCCGTGGTGATGGGCCTGACGCTAATCTCCTACGCGGTCAACCTGTTCCTGTTCGCCATGGGCCGACTGCAGACCGGGGTGACCACCGTGATTGGCGCTAACGCCGAGTATGCCGATCCGCTGCCGCAGGCCCTGGTGCTGACCGCCATCGTGATTGGCTTTGCCATGACCGCCTTCGTGGTGGTGCTGGCGCTGCGCAGCGTCGGCGAAATGAAAACCGACCACGTCGATGGCCGGGAGTCCACCCGATGAATCACGGGTTGATCCTGCCGGTATTGCTGCCGATGTTCATCGGCTGCCTGCTGCTGTTCGGTGCTCGGCTGAGCATGCCGGTCAAACGCACCCTGTCGTTGACCTCCGCCGCCGTGCTGGTGCCGCTGAGCTTCTGGCTGATGTGGCAGGCCGACCAGGGCGTGCTGCAGGTCTATGCCCTGGGCAATTGGCAAGCGCCGTTCGGCATCATCCTGCTGCTCGATCGGCTGAGTGCGCTGCTGCTGGTGGCCACCGCGGTGCTGGCCTTTTTCGCCCTGCTCTATGCGACACGCGGCGATGACGAGCGCGGACGTAACTTCCATGCGCTGTTCCAGTTCCAGTTGATGGGCATCAATGGCGCCTTCCTCACCGGCGATCTGTTCAACCTGTTCGTGTTCTTCGAGATTCTGCTGATTGCCTCCTATTCGCTGTTGCTGCATGGCGGTGGCCCGGATCGGGTGCGCGCCGGCTTGCATTACGTGATTCTCAATTTAGTCGGTTCGGCCTTGTTCCTGCTGGCGGTCGGTGTGCTCTATGGCCTCACCGGCACCCTGAACATGGCCGACATGGCCGTGCGGGTCGCCGCAGCCAATGCCGATCAGGCGCCACTGCTGGGGGCCGCCGGCTTGCTGCTGCTGGTGGTGTTCGGCTTGAAGGCGGCGTTCCTGCCGCTGTATTTCTGGCTGCCCAGGGCGTATGCCTCGGCCACGGCGCCGGTGGCGGCACTGTTCGCGATCATGACCAAGGTCGGCCTGTACTCGATCCTGCGCGTGTACACGCTGATCTTCGGCGACGATGCCGGCATGCTGGCCAATATGGCCCAGGAATGGCTCTGGCCGTTGGCGCTGCTGACCATCGGCCTGGGCGTCATCGGCGCGTTGGCGGCGAGCAGCCTGCATGGCTTGCTCGCCTACCTGGTGGTGGTCTCGGTCGGCACCGTGCTGGCGGGGATTTCCCTGGGCACGCCACAAGCCCTGGCTGCTGCCTTGTTCTACCTGCTGCACAGCACCTGGATTGCCGGTGGCCTGTTCCTCCTGGCCGACCTGATCGCGCGCCAGCGTGGGGTAAAAACCACCCAGCTGATCCAGGGGCCGGAATTGCAAAATCCGCATCTGCTGGGGACCCTATTCTTCGTCGGAGCGATCAGTGTGGCCGGCTTGCCGCCGCTGTCCGGATTCATCGGCAAGCTGCTGTTGCTACGTGCGGTCGAGCCGGGCCTGCAGGCGCTGTTCCTCTGGCCGGTGGTGCTGGTCGGCGGCCTGGCCACCTTGGTCGCACTCAGTCGCGCCGGCAGCACCTTGTTCTGGCGGGTCGGTCAGAGCCAGTTGGACAGCGCCGAACTGGACACCGGGCGTTTGCTGGCCTGCATCGGGCTGCTGCTGCTCAGTCCGCTGCTGGTCGGTCTGGCCGCGCCTCTGCTGGCCTATGTCGACGCCACGGCCAACCAGTTGCTGGACCTGCAGTTGTATCGCCAGATCGTCCTGTCGGGAGGTGCGTCATGAAAGCCCGTCGCTGGTTGCCTCATCCGCTGCTGAGCCTGAGCTTGCTGCTGGTCTGGCTGCTGCTGGCCAATGACATGAGCGTGGGCCACTGGTTGCTTGGCGCACTGCTCGGTTGGCTGATTCCGCTGGTGACCCAGGTGTTCTGGATCAACCCGCCACGCATTCGCAAACCGCTGAAGCTGTGCTTTTTCTTCCTGCAGGTACTGGGTGATATCGTCATCGCCAACCTGCAGGTGGCCAAGCTGATTCTTGGCCCCAGCTCCCGGTTGCGCCCGGCCTTTGTCGAGATCCCCATGCTGCTGGAGGACGAACTGGCCCTGACCATGCTCGCCAGCATCATTTCCCTGACCCCAGGGACGGTATCCGCCGACTTGAGCGACGACCGCAAAATCCTGTTGGTGCATGGTCTGGATGTGGACGACGAGGCCGCTCTGGTCGAGCAGATCAAGCGTCGCTACGAAGCACCGCTGCTGGAGGTATTCGCATGCTCGCCTACGTGATTCCGCTGTGCCTGGCGATCATGGGTCTGGCCCTGATACTGACCCTGGCACGCCTGATCAAGGGACCCGATATGCCGGACCGGATCCTGGCCCTGGACACCCTGTACATCAACGCCATCGCCTTGCTGGTGCTGTTTGGTATCTGGCTGGGCTCGGATCTGTATTTCGAAGCGGCGCTGCTGATCGCCGTGATGGGCTTTATCGGCACGGTGGCGGTGGCTAAATACCTGCTGCGCGGCGACATCATCGAGTAAGGAATTGTCATGCATAGCTGGATCGAAGCGTTGGTCGCCCTGTTTTTGCTGCTCGGCAGCCTGTTTGCCCTGGTCGGCGCCATTGGCCTGTACCGCCTGCCGGACTTCTTCATGCGCCTGCATGGGCCGACCAAGTCGACCACCCTGGGCGTAGGCTGTATGGTCATCGCCTCCATGATCTACTTCGGCAGCCGTGGCGATGGCATCAGCCTGCACGAGTTGCTGATCACCCTGTTTCTGTTTATCACCGCGCCGGTCAGCGCCCATATGCTGGCCAAGGCCGCCTTGCAGCAGAAACTACGCCTGAGCACCAAGACCCGCGGCAGGCCCTGGGAGCAGTAGGGGCGCGACGCAGAGCAGGGCCGGTACATTGACCTCGGAATTGGCGCGCCGCGGTAACCCATCATAGCGGTGTGCCTGCCGCCGGCCTGTTGGGTTACGCGACGCCTTGCATCTGTGCGGCCCGACCCAGCCTGCGAACCATGTCCTATTACCCACGCAACCATTGCCAAGCACACAATTCCTGCGCCCGACTGTACCTGTCCGCGCCGCACTGGCCTGGCTACACTCCAGCTTTTGCGTGGAGCGGCATATGAGCGGTCAGGGCAGGGCACTGGCAGTGGTCTGCCTGGTCGTGGCCATGGCGCTGTGGGGTAGTTCCTTCATCGCCCTGAAATGGGCCTTCGCCGAGTTGCCGCCGATGTGGGTGATCTTCGCCCGCATGGCCCTCGGCAGCCTGGTGTTCCTGCTCGCCTGGCGCTGGCGCGGACGTCTTCGCTACCGCCGCGGCGACTGGAAGTACCTGCTCGGCCTGGCCGCTTGCGAACCCTGCCTGTACTTCATCTTCGAGGCCCTGGCGTTGCAGAGCACCAGTGCCTCGCAGGCTGGGATGATCACCGCGCTGCTGCCGTTGCTGGTGGCCATGGGCGCCTTCGTCTTCTTGCACGAACGTATTAGCCGCACCACCCTGGCCGGCTTTCTCCTGGCGGTAGTGGGGGCGGTCTGGCTGAGCCTGGCCGGCAATGCCGATGCTCATGCGCCGAATCCGCTGCTCGGTAACTTCTACGAACTGCTCGCCATGCTCTGCGCCATGGGCTACACCCTGCTGCTCAAACACCTGTCCGCGCGCTATTCGGCCTTTATCCTGACGGCCATGCAGGCGTTTATCGGCAGCGTGTTCTTCCTGCCGCTGGCGCTGCTCAGCGCGCCCCTACCGGCGAGCATCTCGCCGCTGGGCTTGCTGGCCGTGGTCTACCTGGGCGTTGTGGTCACGGTTGGCGCCTATGGTTTGTATAACTATGGTGTCAGCCAGTTGCCGGCCAGTCAGGCGTCGGGCTTTACCAACCTGATTCCGCTGTTCACCCTGGTGTTTGCCATGCTGCTGCTCGGTGAACGCTTGAATACCCTGCAACTGCTCGCCGCTGCGCTGGTGTTCGGCGGAGTGGCCTTGAGCCAATGGCGCAATGCGCCACCCGTACCGGTTGGCGTGCTGGATTGAGGAGACACTGATGAACGATTGCAGACTCTGGGCGCGCGAGGCGATCCGCATCATCGAGGCGGATTTTCAGCGCAGCGCCGACACCCATCTGATTCCCCTGGCGCTGCCTGGCCTGCCGGGCATCGAGCTGTACTTCAAGGACGAGTCCAGCCATCCCACCGGCAGCCTCAAGCACCGCCTGGCCCGTTCGCTGTTTTTCTATGCCCTGTGCAATGGCTGGCTCAAGCCTGGCGCGCCGGTGATCGAAGCCTCCAGCGGCTCCACGGCCGTTTCCGAAGCCTATTTCGCCGGCCTGCTGGGCCTGCCCTTTATCGCGGTGATGCCGGCATCCACCTCGCCGGAGAAGATCGCACAGATCGCCTTCTATGGTGGCCAGAGTCACCTGGTCGACGATCCGACGCAAATCTACGCCGAGTCCGAACGGCTGGCGCGTGAGAGCGGCGGCCACTTCATGGATCAGTTCACCTACGCCGAGCGCGCCACCGACTGGCGCGCCAACAACAACATCGCCGAATCGATTTTCCAGCAGCTGCGCAGCGAGCGCTTTCCCGAGCCGACCTGGCTGGTGTCCAGCCCCGGCACCGGCGGCACCCTGGCCACCCTCGGCCGTTATGTGCGCTACCGCCGTCACGCCACTCGCGTGCTGTGCGCCGATGCCGAGCGCTCGGTGTTCTTCGACTATTACCGCAGCGGCGATGCCAGCCTGACCCTGGACTGCGGCTCGCGCATCGAAGGCATCGGTCGGCCACGGGTCGAGGCGTCCTTCCTGCCGACGGTGATCGACGCCATGTGCAAGGTGCCGGACGCCTTGTCGCTGGCGGCCATGCACTACCTGGCGCGGCGCCTGGGGCGGCGGGTCGGAGGCTCCAGCGGCACCAACCTGATCGGCGCACTGCTGGTTGCGCAACGCATGGTCGCGGCCGGCGAATCGGGCTCGCTGGTGGCGATTCTCTGTGACGGCGGCGAGCGCTATGCCACCACCTATTACGACGAGAGCTGGCTGCAAGCTCAGGGCTTCGCGCTGGCGCCGCTGATTGACGCGGTGGCGGCGTGCGCCGAGCGGGGGGTGGCATTGCCGGGTGATTTGCCAACAGTTGGAATCTAGCGGTCTGCGTGGCGAGTTCAACTAGTCAATGTCGGCGTCTGCGGCCCTGATACTGCGTCGCAGCGCCTTGTCTCAGAACCTCAGTCATCCGAGCCGTACAGGCCACTAGTAGGCCGACGCTGGGGAGGATAAATGAGTGAATTGCAGATACGCAGGGCGCACCACGATCTGCTGCCTGCGCATGCCGTAGGGTAGATGGCGCCTCATCCCTCCCCCTGAGCAAGTACGCCAATGGTGGAAACGCTAAGCGTTGTCCACCCTAGCTCTCAGTCTTCGTTGAGACCCAACATATCCCGCGCCAGTGCCTCGGCCACGCGGATGCCGTCGACCCCAGCCGAGAGAATGCCGCCGGCATAACCGGCGCCTTCGCCGGCCGGGTACAAACCCTTGACGTTGAGGCTCTGCAGGTCGGCGTTACGGGTGATGCGCAGCGGCGAGGAGGTGCGCGTCTCGATGCCGGTGAGTACCGCGTCAGCCATGGCGAAGCCCTTGATCTGCTTGTCGAAGGCGGGCAGCGCTTCGCGGATCGCTTCGATGGCGAAGTCCGGCAGGGCCAGCGCCAGATCGCCCAACTTGACGCCTGGCTTGTAGGACGGCTCGATACTGCCGAGCTTGGTCGAGGGGCGGCCGGCGATGAAGTCGCCAACCAGTTGCCCCGGCGCCTCGTAGGTGCTGCCACCGAGCAGGTAGGCCTGGGATTCCAGGCGTTCCTGCAGCTCGATGCCGGCCAGTGGGCCGCCCGGATAATCCTGCTCCGGGGTGATGCCGACGACGATGCCGGCGTTGGCGTTGCGCTCGTTGCGCGAGTACTGACTCATGCCGTTGGTCACCACACGCTCGGGTTCCGAGGTGGCGGCGACCACGGTGCCGCCCGGACACATGCAGAAGCTGTAGACCGAGCGGCCGTTGCTGGCGTGGTGCACCAGCTTGTAGTCGGCGGCGCCAAGCTTGGGGTGGCCGGCGTACTTGCCCAGGCGCGCACGGTCGATCAGCGACTGTGGGTGCTCGATGCGAAAGCCTACCGAAAACGGCTTGGCTTCCATGTACACGCCTCGGCTGTGCAGCATGCGGAAGGTGTCGCGCGAGCTGTGGCCGAGGGCCAGGAGCACATGGCGGCTGCGCAGTTGCTCACCGCTGTCGAGCACCACGCCCTGCAACTGGTCGTCCTCGATCAGCAGATCGCTGACCCGTTGCTGGAAGCGTACTTCGCCGCCCAGGGCCTTGATTTCCTCGCGCATGGTGGCGACCACCCCGGTCAGGCGGAAGGTGCCGATGTGCGGTTTGCTGACGTAGAGGATCTCCTCCGGTGCGCCGGCCTTGACGAATTCCTGCAGGACCTTGCGCCCCAGGTGCTTGGGATCCTTGATCTGGCTGTACAACTTGCCGTCGGAGAAGGTACCGGCGCCGCCTTCACCGAACTGCACGTTGGATTCCGGGTGGAGCACGTTCTTGCGCCACAGATCCCAGGTGTCCTTGGTGCGCTGGCGCACTTCGGTGCCACGCTCGAGCACGATCGGCCTGAGCCCGGCTTGCGCGAGGATCAAGGCGGCGAAGATCCCGCAGGGGCCGAAACCGACCACCAGCGGACGCTCCTCGAGGCCTGCCGGCGCCTGGCCGACCGGCTGGTAGGTGATGTTCGGTGCGGGGGTTACGTGGTGATCGTCGGCGAATTTGGCCAACAGCGCCGTTTCGTCGTGCACGCTGCAGTCGATGGTGTAGATGAACTGCAGTTCGCTGGACTTCTTGCGTGCGTCGTAGCTGCGCTTGAACAGGCTGAAGTCGAGCAAGTCGTCATCGCCGATCTCCAGGCGCTTGACTATGGCTGGGCGCAGGGCCTCTTCGGGGTGATCGAGAGGCAGCTTGAGTTCGGTGATACGCAGCATGAGGCAATCCAGGATCAGGGCCGGAGGCAACCCGGCAGCTTTGACAAGGTGGCGATTATAGGCGCTATTGGGCCGGAAGGGGCACGCGGCGCTGGCCTGGATCCATCATGCAGCCCACCACAAACATCAATTTACTCAATCGTCGCGTGCGCCGCCGAAATAGGCGCAGCCGCGCATCACTTCACCATTGAGGCGCAGTTCGGCAGACAGGTGCTGTACGGCGCCGCTCATGCTGTCGACGCAACGTTGCGGCGCGGCCCACAGCTCCAGGCGCTGGCCGTTGGCTTCACTGGTCAGGTTGAAGCGACTTTCCGGCAACTGTTCTTCCAGATAAGGCAAGGCCAGCGGTTTCTGGCCGGCGCGATTGAGGACCAAGCCCTGGCTGCTGACGGTCACGCTCCAGCTTGGCTCCTGGCCGCTGGCGTGCAGGGTGGTACGCTTGAAGTTGGGGTCGTCGCAGCCCGGGCCTTCGTGTTGCAGGCGGTACACCCGGCTGAGCGTCAATTGACCATCGACGCCGGTTCGCTGGCTGGCCGCCAACTGGCCGCGCAGATCGGCAAACAGCGGGCTGGGGCCGTCGGCCAGCAGTTCGGCCGCATCGTGCATGATGCCGGTCGCGCCGTCATTGGCGATGACAAAACGCCGCTGCTCCTGGCAGGGGCGCAGCAGCAGTTGGCCGGCGTCCAGGCTCAGCTCGCCCTGCAGGCGGGTGTGTGGCGCCGAATCGGCCTTGGGTTTTTCGTTGAACACCTGGCAGCTGGCAAATAGCGGCAACAGGGCAAACAATAAAATACGACTGGCGTGCATCGAAGCTCTCCTGGCAAGAGCGGCCACGGTACTCAGGCATATGGGCGATCACAAGGGCAGAGGCTGATGATTCAGTGCAAACGGGTATACGACGAGGTGGCCGCAACGGACGGCCGGCGGGTATTGGTCGACCGGCTATGGCCGCGCGGTTGCAGCAAGGCAACCTTGCAACTGGACGCCTGGCTGCGCGAGGTGGCGCCGTCCACTGAGTTGCGCCGCCAATTTGGCCACGCGCCAGAGCGGTTCGCCGAGTTTCGTCAGCGCTATCGGCGCGAACTGGCCGGCCATCCGGAATATTGGCAAGGGCTGCTGGAGATTGCCGAGAAAGGCACCCTGACCCTGTTGTTCGCCGCGCGTGCGCAGCAGTCGAACAACGCTCAGGTGCTGGCCGAGTTTCTCGAAGAGGAACTGGACCGCCGAGGCGAGCCGAGCTCGGCGGTGTGTTACGCGGACAGGCTCTAAGTATTGAGAGGCTACTTACGCCCGCTGCGGCGTTGCGCTCGATATTTTCACAACTTCCGCGCCTAGCCGGCCAGGCCGACGTAGACATTCTGCACATCGTCGTGGCCATCGATGGCCTCGAGGAAGGCTTCGACTTCTTCCATTTCGGCGTCCGTCAGGCCGCTGACCGGGTTCTTCGGGCGATAGCCCAGGTTGGCCGAGTTGACCGTGAAACCCTGGTCGGGCAGGGCGCGGCACACCGCGTCGAGATCGGTCAGCTCGGTGATGAACAGAGTGTTGCCCTCATCCGACGGCTCGAAATCCTGGGCGCCGGCTTCGATGGCGGCCAGTTCAGGGTCGGCGCCGCTGTCGCTGGAGGCTTCGATCAGGCCAACGTGGTCGAAGTCCCAGGTCACCGAGCCGGAAGCACCCATCTGACCTTTGCGGAACAAGACGCGGATCTCGGCCACGGTGCGGTTGATGTTATCGGTCAGGCATTCGACGATCACCGGCACCTGATGCGGCGCGAAGCCTTCATAAGTGGTGCGTTCGAAGTTGACGGTTTCACCGCTCAGCCCTGCGCCTTTCTTGATCGCCCGGTCCAGGGTGTCCTTGGGCATCGAGGCTTTTTTCGCCTGATGCACGGCCAGGCGCAGCTTGGGGTTCATGTCCGGGTCGGCGCCGTTACGCGCGGCGATCATGATTTCTTTCACCAAGCGGCCGAAAATCTTGCCTCTGGCGTTGGCGGCGGCTTCTCTAGGTTTGGCTTTCCATTGTGCGCCCATGCGGATTCTCTTGGTCTGTGCGGGTGAGTAAGTAGCCGGCCGTGAGGTTTTACCGGTGATGCCACGTCCAGATGAGCGGCGGCCAGCAGAAAACCAGGGCTACGGAGTTAGACCACGGATTTTAATCGCTCCGCCTGCGCCTGGCACCCTTTGATTGACCATGACCCCTTCGGCAGCGCTAGCGGGTGGCTGCTGGCCGCCGTTTGATCGGTGCAAATCGTCCAGGCGCTGGCCGCTCGGGCCGAATGTGCATTGCTGCCAACATTGTCCTGGCGCAACTGACTGCTCGATACCCTGGTCTATGCTTGTCGTGAATCAGCAGAGGAGACAGGCTATGCGCAAGGTATTGGTTGCATTCGATGGCTCGGACAGCTCCAAGCGTGCTCTGCAGTACGTCATCGACTTCGCCCGTGATCATGCTGCGACGCTGAAGGTGCATCTGCTCAATGTGCAACACGAACCGGTGTTGTATGGCGAGTACGTGACTGGCGCGATCATCGAGCAAATGCAGCAGTCACTGCAGGCCACCGCGTCCGAGACCCTCGTGTGGCCGGCCGATCAGCTAAAGGCCGCTGGTATCAGTTACAAGGCGCACACGGCGCTCGGCAATGTGGCGGCACAGGTGAGCGAGTTCGCCGATCAACTGGGCTGTGACACCGTGGTGATGGGCACGCGCGGCCTGGGCAGTTTCACCGGCATGCTGCTGGGCTCAGTGGCCACGCGGGTGGTTCATGAAGTGTCGATGCCGGTGCTGCTGGTGAAGTAACCGGCCAGCACATGAGGGTGATTGCCTGCTGGCGGTGGCCTTGCCCGTTCAAGGGCAAGGCCGAGTGGCAACCACTCGTCAGCTCCACCACGCCAAGCGCCAAGTCGCGACATGCGGCGGCGGAAGATCCCGATTGCTTTTCTATCCTTTCCTCAGGTTGTGTGGCTTAGGCCGATGGCGGCCGTTGCGTCATGCACGAGGAGGACGCGATGAAGTTACCTCTCCAGTGGCTTGCCAGCTGTCTGTTGGGCATCAGCCTGGTGCTGGCGGGTAATCTGCCGCACGCCGAGGATGCAGCGGGCGTCTCGAGGATCGGCATCATTGGTACCGGCAATATCGGCAGCGCGCTGGCGCGGCTGTGGGTGGAGGCCGGGCATGAGGTGCTGATCTCTTCGCGGCACCCCGAGCGTTTGCAGTCGTTGGCCGATGAGCTTGGCCCCAGGGCGCGGGTCGGTACGCCGCGTGAGGCTGCGGCTTTCGGCGAGGTGGTGCTGCTCGCCGTGCCTTACGCGGCCACGCCGCAGATCGGCCGTGACTATGCGGCGGAGCTGGCTGGCAAAGTGCTGCTCGATGCCGGCAACCCGATCCCCGCGCGCGACGGTGCAATGGCGCAAGAGGCGCGCAGTCTCGGCGCCGGACTCGCATCCCAGAGTTATCTGCCGGGCGTGCGCTTGGTGCGTGCGTTCAATGCCATCACCGCCTTCACTCTGCGCAGCCAGGCCCATCGCCGCGGGGAGAAACTGGCGATTCCGCTGGCCGGCGACAACAGCGCCGCGTTGCAGGTGGCGGCCAGGCTGGTTACCGACGCCGGTTTCGACCCGGTGATCGTCGGGCCGCTGAGCAGCGCCAAACAATTCGACTACGGCAGCGGCCTCTCGGCAAAAATGCTCACCGCCCGCCAATTACGCCAGGAGCTGGGGCTGCAGGAGCCATGACGGCGTTACTGCGCCGTGAGGCGCTCCAGTTCACGGCGCACCATGGCGGCATATTCGGCCGGGCTCAGGCGGTAGAGTTCGCTCGCCACCCAGGGCAGCCAGCGCGCGCCCAAGGTTTCCTGTTCGGCCAGCAGGCGTCTGGCCTCGGCGGCCGCCTGTTCGGCGCGTTGTCGGTGAAACGTCGCTCGGCTCATGGGGAGTCTCCAGTTGGGTGTGGCGCTTGGATAACAGCGTCGTCAAGCATCCGCCAGTCGCGCCTCTCTCGTCCTGAGTCGCGCGATTAGAGGTTGCGCCAGATCAGCTGGACGCCCGCCAGCAACATGCCCAGGCGGGCGATACGGTAGAACCAGCGGTGACTGACCCGCGATTACAGCCACCGGCCGCTCCACACGCCGAGCGCGCCGCCGAAGCCGCCTTTGCAGAGTCCGCTGAGGAACACTGGCGGGAGGGCAAGCAGGGGAAAATCAGACCGGCTCATAAGTAAGGCCACAGCGCAGCGGCGCGCGACGGACTGTGTGGCTGTTTTGTTTAGCGACTGTGTATATAGGCGATATGCCGGCGCTGCTCTAATGGCCGCTCACCCGTGAAGATGAGGAAGCGCTGTGTCGCCCAAGGATTTGCTGTTGGCGCTGGTCGTGATCATCGTCTGGGGTCTGAACTTCGTGGTGATCAAGATCGGCCTGCATGACATGCCGCCGATGCTGCTGGGTGCGTTGCGTTTCATGCTCGCAGCCTTTCCGGCGATTCTGTTCATCAAGCGCCCGCAGATCCCGTTGCGCTGGCTGCTGCTTTACGGGCTGACCATCTCGCTGGGCCAGTTCGCCTTCCTGTTCTATGCCATGTCGGTGGGCATGCCGGCGGGCCTGGCTTCGCTGGTGTTGCAATCCCAGGCGTTCTTCACCCTGTTGTTCGCCGCGCTGTTTCTCGGCGAGCGTCTGCGCATGGCAAATCTGTTCGGGTTGTTGGTGGCGGCGGCTGGTTTGCTGTTGATCGGCCTGCAGGGCGACCGGCTGATGACCATGGCCGGGTTTTTCCTGACCATCGGAGCGGCGTCTATGTGGGCGCTGGGCAATATCGTCACGCGCAAGCTGGGCAAGGTGAACCTGGTGGGTCTGGTGGTGTGGGGCAGCCTGGTGCCGCCGCTACCATTCCTGGCGCTGTCCTGGTTTCTTGAAGGGCCCGAGGTGATCGAGGCCGCCCTGCGTGGGATCAACCTGGATTCGATCCTGGTGCTGATCTACCTGGCGTTCGGCGCGACCATTCTCGGCTATGGCCTGTGGAGCCGCCTGCTGTCGCGCTACCCGGCCAGCCAGGTGGCGCCGTTCTCGCTGCTGGTGCCGGTGGTGGGGCTAACGTCTTCGGCGCTGCTGCTCGATGAACGCCTCGGGCCGCTGCAAGTGCTTGGCGCGCTACTGGTCATGCTCGGGCTGCTGATCAACGTCTGTGGTGGCTGGCTGTACGGGCGTCTACGCCTGGGTTGAGGGTGCGTGCTACACGCGCCGGGCGCGGCGTTAGTGCTGTTAGCGCTTGCCCATGGAGCGGCGGGTGCCATTCGGTGCCGGGCCGATCTTCTTTTCGTGAGCGGATTTATTGCCTTTCAGGTGCCAGGCCTGGCCGTCGTTTTTAGCTGAGGCGTCTGCTGCGGCGGAAAACAGCGAGGCAAAGCCTGGCAGGCCGGGTTTCTTTGCCGCGGTCGGCTCGCTGGCTGCGGCTGTAGCGGGTTCAACGTCGGCAGGCTGAGCGGCGAGCGTTGGGTCAGGCGAGTGAGTGCTGGTCATGGAAGGTCCGCGGCTGCCGAGGGAAAAGTGGGGCGCGAGTATACCTGTCTATCAAGCGCGGCCCTATTCCGTTGATCGAGGGCGCGGTCGGTGCGCGTCCTCAGACTCCCTGGCCGCTTGCAAGTGTTTAGCCCAGCCCTGGCAATCCATGCAACCGATGGCTCCACGCTTCAGCGTGGGCGTCCAGTCGGCGCCGCTGCGCATCGCCCTGGATCGCGGGTAGCCTTGTGAATCTTTACCCGCGGCTTACTCACGGCTGACCTCAGCTGACGCGTAACCGTTGTTTGATGGACGTAGGGGAATACGTCCCCTTGGATACCAGGAGGTACTTATGCTTAGTCGAATTTGCAAGGTAGTACTATTGGCCGGTTGTCTTGTGGCGGCAGGCAGTGCTTCCGCTTTCGAGCGAAGCCAAGTCGTTCCCGTAATCGCCGGCGTTGCAGTCGGCGCGTTGCTGGTTTCTGCGTTCAATAATTCGCATGACGATAGACAACGCCATGATTACCGCCAGCCGCAACGGGTAGTGCATTACGCACCACGCCACAACCGGCATCATCGCAATGGCTACGCACCACGACAGGTTCGCTACGTGGCCGTGCCGGTCCGCGAGGTTCATGGTGACTATCGCAATGATCGTGGCCATCGCGACCAGCGTAACCATCGCGATCGCCGTGATTATCGCGATCAGCGCGATCAGCGCGATTATCGCCGCAATTGAGTACAAGCCGCGTGGCGGGGTCTTGCTCAACTGAAGACATAGAGGTGCATTTTTTACACCATGGCTCCCTGGCCCGCGTCCTGCGGGCCTTTCTTCGTCGGTGTCCGCGCTCTGCGCCATGCTCTAGCCTGCGTTCAGGCGCAGTCAGTCCCGCCTGTCCTGGGTTACTGCGTGTGCTGGAATAGCGCTGGCGGGTCGACATGGCCGCGCATACTCCGCTCGGCAGCTTGGGCCACGACGTGCAGTGTGGCGGGAGGCCGTCTGGCCGTAATCCATGATCTTTCGCGCCAGGGGACTACCCTGACTAAAGCCGCTCTGCCTGAACCGAAGGGCAAGCTCCGGCGTACTTCCGGCATGAGGAGACCAGTATGCAAAAGAAAAGAGAACTCGAGACCTATCAACGCTTGCGCAAGCAGCACCCGGAATATTTCGATGCGGTAGAGGCGCTGGGCAAGGCCGTGCGGCATGCCGGCCCGCTGGAGGAACAGGTCATTCAACTGGTGCAGCTTGGCGCCGCGGCGGCCATCCGCTCCGAGGGCGCGGTGCATAGCCATGTCCGGCGGGCGCTGGAAGCCGGTACAACGGCAGAACAGATCCATCACGCCTTGCTCTCGCTCACCAGTACCATCGGTTTCCCGACAGTCATTGCGGCGTTGAGTTGGGCGGACGATGTGATTGGGAAGGCTGAGGCCAGTGGCTAGGGGGAGGGTGATCGTACCTGTGCAAGGCACAGGTACGATCGAAAAAGTCAGTCCTGGCGGCTGGTGACTTCGAGCAGGTGGTAACCGAACTGGGTTTTCACCGGGCCTTGCACGGCATTGATCGGGGCGCTGAACACCACGGCGTCGAATTCCTTGACCATCTGGCCTGGGCCGAACGAACCGAGGTCGCCGCCGCTGCGGCTGGACGGGCAGGTGGAGTTGTCTTTGGCGACCTGGGCGAAGTCGGCACCGCCTTCGATAGCGGCTTTCAGTTCGAGGCACTTGGCTTCGGATGCAACCAGGATGTGACGAGCAGTGGCTTTAGCCATGGGGGATTACTCCTTTTTAAATAAGGTGCAGAGCCTACCGCAATCACTGCGGTATTCAAACGCCAGGCAACGGTTAGTGACTAGTGGCAGATACGGCCGCCGTCTCGCCGTCTCGATCATTGCTCTGCAGCCTTCGACCTAGCCTGCTGGCAACGCGTCCTGATTCGCGGCATGGGGCAACGGATCAAAGCTCCCTCACCGATTGTCTAAAATTGGACGAGAGAGCATGACGATTCCCATGCATCCACTTCAGGAGGTCTTGCCATGAATACCTTAACCATTGAAGGCTGGTGCAAAGCCAGCGGCGCCACAAAATCCACGCCGATGGGCCAATTCCAGTTTCATGTCAGCGAACCCGAGCATTTGCGCCTGGAACAGGCCGAAGAGCGCTTGCAGAAGACTCACGAGGCAGAAGCCATGGTCGATGCCGATGTGACCACGATGGAGTTGAGTACGCCGGCGGAGTGCGGCCCCTTGTCCGATATCCAGTGGCGCGTGTATCTGGATGCGGATAAACGCGGCCAATTCCATCTGGTCGGGCATCGGGCGAGTGGCGGCGATTTGGTATACACCAACGCGGTCATGGTCGATCAGCTGGGATAAGCCGATGGTGGCGCAGGGCGCCTATATTGCCCATGCCCATGCATGGACGACCTTGTATGGGCCAAAGTAAGGCAGCCGCTCGATGTGCTGAGCGGCTGTGTCAGTGTGCGTCTTCAGACCGTATCCAGTCGCAGTGCGTTGTCGCCGAACAACCCGTCGATCATTCGCGTGGTATCCGCGCCGCTGTTGATCATGCCGCCTGGGCCGGTAGTGACCTCGTAGTGCGCGGCCAGATCGACGCCGGACAGCTCGATCATCTGGCTCGGCGGCCCACCGGCATCGGCGCTGATCGAGATCAGGGTGCTGACGGAGCTGCCGCTGCCGAGCACGGAGAAGTTCAGGTAATCGGCCAGAACGCCGGATTCCTCTGTGCCCAGCAGATCATGCAGATTCAGGGCGTCGCCCTCGGGGCCGCCCACGGTGAAGTCGAGGATGCGGTCGTGGCCCTGCTCGCCGGCACTCCAGATAAAGACATCCTGGCCGCTGCCGCCAATCAGGAGGTCGTCGCCTTGTCCACCGATGAGCCTGTCGTTGCCACTTTGGCCGAACAGGATGTCATTACCGTCGCCGCCGTTGAGCAGATCACTGCCGCCTGGGGCGCTGGTCTGGCTCAGGTCGAAGGCCTGATCGACAACAAATTCGCGTACCTGGGTCAGGCTCGGTGCTGCGCCGCCATTGCCGGCCTGCAGGTAGTCGAGCAGTGCCTGATAACCCTGGCCGTCATGACTGCCGGCAGGGTGCCCAGGCCAGGCGAGAAAGTCGGTGTTCAAGCTGTCGCCGAACAGGATGTCGTCACCCGCACCGCCAGAGAGCTGATCATCGCCCAGCGCTAGCGCGCCAGCACTGGTGGAGCCGGTCGTGAGCAAGGCCTGTAACTCTTCGGCGCTGTGGACGATCTGCGAGCTGCCGGCCGGGGCGGTCACTACCGTGCCATCGGGCAGGTTCACCGAACTCGTACCGCTCGGCGCGGTATTGTCGAAAAGATCCAGCACCGCCGAGGTACTGGCCGAGCCGATACTGATGCTGTGCAGTTGGATCTGCTCACCGCCAATACCTTCGTGCAGCATGCCGCGCCCGGCCTGCAGGGCTTCGTCGATGTCACGGAAATTGGTGATGTTGGCCGTGTCGAACACCGGGTTGCCCTGTTCATCCAGGTACATGGTGGGCTGTCCGTCGGAGAGCAGAAAGGCCAGTTGTTCGAAATTGCCAGCACTGTCTGCGCCGGCGCCGATGATCTGCTGGTTGAACCATTGGCTGGCCCCAGCCAGGGCCGCCTCGTAATTGGTGTGCCCCGTCAGGCTCAGGGCGTCGATGGCGGACAGCAGGATGCCGACGTTGACCGCATTGAGTCCGTAGATAGTGGTGACCGAGCCGACATCACTGTTGAACGGCAGCAGTTGCACGTTGATCACGCCATCATGACCCTTGAGTTGGTTGGCCAGATGGCTCAAGGCATCCTTGGTCAACTGGATGCGCGACTCTCCCGAACCCGACTCGCGGGCCATACTGCCCGAGGTGTCCACCAGCAGGGCGATGTTGTAGTTCTTGCCTGGTATGGTCAGGCTCTGCGTCCCGCCGGCATCACCGATCAGCACATCGTTGCCTGAACCACCCGCCAGCATACCAGCAGGCTCCGAATCCAGCGGGCTTGGCTGCAGGTGGGGGGCAGTCGCGCCCGCTACATCGTCGGCGTTGCTACCTACCACCAGCACGGGCGGTTCAGTGACCTGAGGAGCTGGCGGCACGACCGGTTCGCCGGGCACTATCGACTCGTCTGACTCGGCGTCCGCCAGCATGCTGGGCAAGACGATATCGAGGTTCGCCAACGCCAGCGGCCCGGTGTCGAAACCGATTTGCGCCTCTAGCTGGCCGGCCGTCTCCTGCAACAGGACGAACGAGTGACCACTGTTGCTACCACCACTGCTGCCCGCCTGAGCGCCTGCCGCCGGAGCTTCGGTATTAGTGCTGGGGTCTTCACCCGCCGCGATAGCGCGCTGCAGCTCCTGTATTTCCCGCAACTGCGCGGTGCTGATCAGCGGCTCCACGGGCTCGGCGCCAGCTTCGTCGGCGAGCAATGCAGGGCTGAGCAGCAGACTGCTGGCGCTGCCCATGGCCAGTTCGCCGCCCTGGTCGAGCCTGATCGCCACCGAGCCATCACTCCCGGAAACCAACTGGTCACCGAGAAACACCCGGTCGCCTTCAATCACACGGCGTGTAACGCCGTCGTTACCGACTAGCGAAACCTCACCGATAACCTGCTGTACCACACCTATGGATAGGCTCATGCATTCTCTCCTGGAAACCGTCATACCCATGTCGGGGGTGGTAATCGCGCGGGTTTTTCAGCCATGCGCGATAGACAGACCCGCTCCGAGCGTGAGTGCCTGGGCAATGCGAACAGCATGTTGGGCAAGCAAATTGCCCAATTGGTTTAGAAAGTTTTTAAGAAACGTTCATTTATAACCGTTGGATGGTTCTCGTCATTGCGCTTGGCCGCACGGTTGTGTGCCTGCTCGCGGAGCCTTTACAGGGGCGCTGGCAATGTGCCTGCGGCTATGACCGGCCGGGGTATGGCGGGTGGCTGAAGGCGGTTGTCCAGCCTTGAAACCCTGGGTGCGGAGGCTCGGCGATGGTTGTCGCAAGAGGATTCCGGGCTTGTCTCCAGGGCAGGTTGCGCAGCGTGGATAAGCCTGGGTGCAATCCGGCAAACCCGCCCGGATTACCCTGGAGCTGATCCGGGCGATGAGAACCGGCTGGATGGATAAAGCGTTATCCACCCGCTGTCGCAAACCTTGCATATGAACATAGGGTCTAGAATGCTGATATTCGCCGCGGCTGGAAGCCTGCCGAGGCCATCAAGCGCCATGACGTGGATGACACGAACCATGCCGCACGTTCGACCTGTCGCGCGCGCGGCGCAACCGCCCGACAATGAACCCGGACTTCACGGAAATGGGTAGCGCCTATGCGCTGAATCGCGCAGCGCGATGCGGCCAACCACTGGACGCAGCTGTTCGGCACGCCGCAGTAGGATCAGGTCGCCGGGCCAGGGTCGCGCGGCCCATGGCGATGCGTCCTACCCGAGGCGACGCTGCCTGGTACAGGCATGCGCGTGGCTTTCGCATTTTCGCGAGTAGCGTTGTCTACACTTTGCCTGTTCAGGGTAAGCAGTACGCATGCATGCAACGTGATGACAGAAACCATGGCCGCGATACGACAACCATTGTCCGCACCTAGAAGCTTCCCCGGCCGCTGCCGTCTGCGCGCAGTTGCGCTGCTGTTGGTCGCCATGCTGCCTGCCACTGCGGCGCAAGCCTCCGAGACGCGAGCCCTGCTGACGCTGATCAACACGTACCGCCAAGCGTCCCCAACCTGCGACGGCCGGCAGACCGAGGCGCTGGGTCCGCTTGCGCCGGACGACAGGTTGGCGCGGGTGCTGGTGGCTTCCGAGGCGCAATTGCAGCGCGAGCTGAAGAGGGCCGGCTATCAGGCCGGCCGGGTGCTGGTAATTGCCCTGGCGGGAACCACTAACGTCAATGCCGTGATGTCTGCGCTCAAGCAGCGCTACTGCGGCCCGTTGCTGGATCCACAACTCAGCGAGGTCGGCGTTTTGCGCAGGGGCGAGTCCTGGCAGTTGATACTCGCACAGCCTCTGCTATCCCCAGACTTGGGCGGCTGGCAACACGCGGGGCAAGCGATCCTGCAACAGGTTAATCAGGCTCGCGCCACTTCCAGGAGCTGTGGCGGTCAGGTGTTCGCGGCGGCAGCGCCGCTAACCTGGAATGTGCGACTCGCCCGCTCTGCGCTGGCGCACAGCCGCGACATGGCGGCGCGCAATTACTTCAGCCATACCAGTAAAGGCGGCAGCCAGGCTGGCGGGCGCGCCCAGCACGCCGGCTACCGCTGGCAGCGCATCGGTGAAAACATCGCCGCCGGTCAGGGCAGCGCGAAACAGGCGGTAGCCGGCTGGCTGGCCAGCCCGTCCCACTGCCCCAACATAATGAATCCGCACTTCACCGAGATGGGGGCCGCCTACGCGGTGAATCCCGAGAGCGATGCGCTCATCTACTGGACCCAGGTGTTCGGCACCCCGCGTTAGGCTGTGCCAGCTGGCAGCATGGCAATCCGCCGATGAGTCGAGCAGACAGTGCACCTCAGCCACGGTGCGAGTCGGGACCGGCTCGTCAGATTCGCGCAGTCGGCGCCAGCCACGGCGAGCAAAAGACCTGCGATCAACGTCTGCCTGCCCGGTATGTGCGCAGCGTGAGCTATGTGTGCTGCCGAACAGATGGGGTCGCATTTCGTCCGTATGATCACAAATTGACATCATAGGATGCCATGGGCTTTTCGCGTTCACAGCGAAAGAACCTATGGGGCGGCCACCCAGAGCTAGCCATCCGCTGAACAAGCACCCGTACATTCACCATTCGTAGAGTTTTTGTGCCCTCGCTGCCAATAGTCGCGTTATGGCACGTAAAATTGCGCAAGCAATACCGTGTATATGCCAAAATGCGCGGTTTTTGGCACTAGCGCAGCCCCTAGTGGTGGTGCAAAAAAACGCTCGCGCAACGACGTTCGATATTTGCATAACCTGTGCGCCCGACAGGCTCCCAGGTCCCGCAGTACTTGGTCAAAGGCAATTCTGATACGTCGTGAAACGCGCGGTGCTCGAACGAGGCCCGCCTGCTTCGGACGGCTCACTGGCGTGGGAATGAGCACAGGCTCATGACCCTTTATCTATTGACGAGGGTCGCAACATGTACGATTTGCGCAGTTTTTGGCGATATACCGCGTTGCTGGGTGGTTTCTCCCTATGCTCGGTCTTCTCTGGCCTGGCCCTCGCGCAATCCGGCGAATGGCTGCATACCGTGGCCGAGGTGCAAGTAGCCGAAGCCTCCTCCAGCAGTACTGTGCTGGAAGTCCAGCGCGAACTGAACCATCGTGGCTACGGTGCCGGATCGGCGGATGGCGTGATGGGCGCGCGCACGCGTGCGGCCATCCTGGCCTATCAACGCTCGCATGGCCTGCTCGATGACGGCAACATCAGTTCGAGCCTGCTGACCCATCTGCGCGCCTCGGACCTCCAACCCGCGGCAACGGTCTCAATGCCTGAGGCCACGGCTCAGCCTGTCGCCGATATCCAGTAAGAACTGCATAGCCGTGGCTACCCAAGGGCGTCCGTCTGACCCGCTCACGGACGAGATCCACTCGGTTATCCACAGTCACGAGAGCGATCAGGGATTATTCAAGTCCGCTGAGCCAAGTGCCGACCTGCTTCGGCAACTGCGCGCAGGTTAAGGTTGCACCGATCGAAGCCCTAGCCCGTCTCCTGTCACCTGATCGACGTCGCCGCGCACAGCCTCAGCGACGTTCGCAACGGCTGCTCGCTGATCAGTGCTGGCGCCGCTACTCGCCTTGCAACCAGGCTTCGGCTTGCTCCTCCTGAGTCAGATCGAAAGCCTTGATCTGCAGACCCGGAATCAGCGCCCCCTCGAGTTCGCTGGCCTTCCTCAGCCATTCCTTGCCGGCGACCACGGCCATGCGGTCGAAGCGCCGAACAAAGCGGAACAGTTGCGGGATACGCGACAACTCGACGGCCAACGCGCCCAGGGTCGGCAGGCTAAAGTCGCCAATTCGATACAGCATCAGGCCGTGCTCGATGCCCTCGGATTGCTCGATCAGTTCATCCAGTGCAACGCGCATTTCTGCGCTGTCGAGCTTGCCGGAAAACTCGACGTCGATGCGGTTCTCGCCGTTGCGCATTACCTTAAACATAGCGACTTCTCCACGGGGGATGTGACTTCCACCATACGCCTCCTGCCTGCACACGGTAATGGGCACGCAGCTCTATGGCACGGGTAAGCGGCAGTGTCCGAGCCAGTTAAATCGCGGCGGTCCGATCCCTATGCTCGCTAGCGTACAGACGGCTCGCCGTAAGCCCATGGACAATGCAATGTTACCCACGCGTGAGCAAATCGAGCGCCAGGGACATCCATAAGGTTTTGCACTGGAGTATCACCCATGGACATTTTCAAACTTGCTTCCACCGCCATCCTGCTCTCCGCTTTAGGTTTAGGGCTGAGCGGCTGCTCTGGCATGACGCATCAAGAGAAGGGCACTGCCGCAGGGGCTGCCGTTGGTGGCGTGGCGGGCAACTTACTCTGTGGTGGCGTGCTCTGCACGGGTGCCGGCGCCGTGGTGGGTGGCGTGATTGGCCACGAAGTCAGCAAAGACAAGGACAAGAAGTAGGCCAAACCACGCTCAACGCCTGACAAGCACGCAATGTGCGCATAGGGCTGGCCGCAGCACGCGATCACACCGAGGGCGGCACTCGGTGGATATATTGCACGGGGGCTTTGGCCGCGAAGCCCTGGTTCGGTTTACCCCTGATTAGGCAGCTAGATGCCAGCTGCCAGCTGCCAGGTGACGAGCCATTCCCAGGATTAATCTGTACCAAGGCCTTACCTGCGAAAAAGCGACAGATCGACCTCTGCGCTGGCCGGGCAAAGGGTGGTGTCCACATCCCGTCTCCCGTCCCGCACCTGTGGATCATTGAACACCCTGGCCGTGCTGGCCCTCGGCGGCGTTTGCCTGCTGCTGGCCCGCGTGGCATATGACCCGGTCGAGTAAGCCAATCCTATATAAAGCTGCTCAGTTATAGAGCCAGCGGCCCAGTTTCTCCACGTTGGCCTCAACGATCTGCTGGGCGCAGATCGGAAGGTATAACCAGGGCCAGCTTGGTCGACTACCGGGTTGGCCAGACAGGGCTGGATTCGCCAGTATTCACCCTGCCCAGGCAATATTGATTATTGCCGTTGCGCTTGGCCGCATACATCGCCTGGTCGGCAATGTGGATGAGGCTGTCGATGTTCGGCCCGTGTTCTGGAAACATGGCAATGCCAAGACTGGCGCCGACCTGATGGCTGGCATTGCCGAGGCTGATCGGCTGGGACAGTCGCTGCAGAATATTCTCGCTGATTATTTGCGCATCGTTGTGCAGGCTCTTGCTCAGTTTCAGGCTCTCGATAATCACTACAAATTCATCGCCGCCCAGCCTTGCCACCATGTCGGATTCGCGCAACGTCTGCTGCAAGCGCCGTGCTGTGCTAACCAGTAATTGATCGCCAACGGCATGCCCGTGCTCATCGTTGATTTGCTTGAAACCATTGAGGTCGATAAATACCAAGGCCACCCGGGTTGCGTTGCTGCGCGCGCGCGCCAGTGCATGGGTTAAAAACTCTTCCAGCAGCAAGCGGTTGGGTAGCCCGGTCAGCGGGTCGTGGCGGGCGATTTTTTTCAGCCGGCTGACCGACGCCTTTTCTTCGCTGATGTCGCGTACCACGCCCATCATCTTGATCGGTTGGCCATTGGCGTCCTTGACCACGTTGCCGGTCTCGCGCAGCCAGTGGACGCTGCCGTCAGGCCAGATCACCCGATACTCTTCGTCATGGTTATGGCCGGTTGCAATGCAGCGCAGCTCGCCGGCCCGCACTTGCTCGCGGTCATCCGGATGGACGCAGGCACAGAACAACTCATAGCTCGGGGTTACTTCGCCGGCCTTGAAGCCGAACATGGCGTAGATGGCTTCCGACCAATACAGCTTGTCGGTATCGATCGACCAGTCCCAGGTACCAATGCAGGCGAAGTACTGACTGCGCTTGAAACGCTCGACATCTTCGCCGGGATTGTCGTGCTGATGCGTCGCCTGGGTCAGGACGAAGGCATGGCCGTGAGTGGCCGCAGGGATTCGATTTACATCCACCATCTGCGGCTTGCCATCCGCCGGCAGCAGGATGTGCTGGCGAGTAGGCGTTGCGTCGTGCTTAGCGGGTTGTGGCAACCAACGCGGTAGCGGCATGCCCTGCAGCGTTGCGGCGGGATGGCCCAGCAGCCGTGCTGCCGCAGCGTTATGCATGCTGATGCGACCGTCGCGGTTCACCAGTAACAGCCCCTCGGGGAGGGCGTGCAGCAAGGCGCGATGTTGCGCCAAAAGTTTTTCTGTTCGGCGCAGGCGCAGCAGCACAAGTGCCAATGAAACGATCAGTAGCGCAGCGATAATGGCGAGGCTGGTAGCAATCATTGGCTTTTGTAAACAATAGGGAATGAACAGTCGCTGAAAAACGGCTAATTCCGGGCAGTATGCCCGGTAACTATGGCGTTATGTGGGTTGGCGTTCAGGCGCGGTTGCGCTGGCGATGACTGTATGAGCTTTTGCGGGCGCGGGCTTAACGTCGTCTGAACTATTGCAGGTTGATGAGCAAAAGCACAAACACGGCTTTGTAGGCTGGGTTAATCCGCAGCCATCATCTGCCTTGCAGCATCAGCGCCAAAGGCCGCTGCTGCGGCAAAGTTTCCGCCGCTGCGGTTGAGACCGCCCGCGACGAGTGCTTCACGACGAGCGTCCAGATACCTGTAGCCGCGGTTCAATGCATTGGCGTCGACTACAGCCGTCAGCAACACCACAGCACGCGGGGGCACATCAGCCCGGCAGCCGTCGAGGCCTGGATGAGGACTTAACCTCGCGTCCACGGCTGCTGGGCAAGCTCAGTTCTGCGCCAACGATCCAGCTAGGGGGTAATCGGGAGGGTTACTTGGCTGCATCCAGGCGCTGATCGGTGAACACGCAGAGCACGCCGGCCCGGTTGTGCATCACCTGATGGTTGAAGTCGCAATAGGCCGCCGCCACGCTCAGGGCCATTTCCTCAGTGATCAACTTGCCCTGATCCGGACGGAACCAGGCCATCTGGCCGGGCTTGCAGCGCTCCGCCTGGGGATCGGTGTTGTAGGTGCACAGGCCGCTCAGATCGATGGGCGGGGCATCATTATTGAAGCAGGCGGATAAGGACAAGGTGGCGGTGCTGAGCAGGAGCAGGCGGACGATGGTGCGCATGGCAGGGTATCCCGACTTTGGAGGAGAGGTTGCGGGGTTAGTACCGGAAAAACCGCGAAGGTTCCGTTGCCGCCGGGTCGATCGCTGCCATGCTCAAGGGTGGGCAATCAACAACAGTGCGCAAAGAGTGGGTGGCCACCCCGTGGAAAACCGCGAAGCGTTTTCCACCATCCGCCGGGTCGCTGCGCGATCTCGAATGGCGTTGAGCGCGGCGATCGTCCGAGTCAGCGACAAGGCGGCGGTTATCCAGAGTGAAAAGACCGCGCCGTGGGCTAGGCGAAACGCTGAGGTTGTCCCCTGATGACTTCGGCGGATCAAGCCGCCAGCGCGAGTACCTGGGCCAGGTGTTGCTGGTAACGGGCGACGTCCGCCTCGATGGCAGGACGCTTCATCACGTCGACACAGAGGAAGGTCGCCAGCGGGCTCATGCCGAGGAACTGATTGGCCTTGTGGAAGGGCAAGTACAGCGCATCCACGCCCTTGGCCTCGAAGAAGTCCGTCGGGTCGTCGAAGGCCTGCTGCGGTGCATTCCAGGTGAGCGAGAGCATGTACTGCTTGCCCTGGAGCAGGCCGCCGCTGCCGTATTTCTGCGAGGCGTCGGTGCGGGTGCGACCGTCGTTGGCGTACAGGCTGCCATGGCCGGCGGTGAAGACTTCGTCGATGTACTTCTTCACCGTCCAGGGCGCGCCCATCCACCAGCCCGGCATCTGATAGATGATCACATCGGCCCAGAGGAATTTCTCCACTTCCTCGGCGATGTCGTAGCCGGCATCGATCCGGGTTTGCTTCAGGTCGCAGCCAGCCCGGTCGAGAACGGCCAGCGCGGTGTCATGCAGGGTGGCGTTGTAACGGCCTTCGGAATGGGCAAACTGTTTACCGCCGTCGAGCAGCAGAATCTTTTTCATGGCATGAGCCTCGGTCAATTGGATGGCGGCATGCTATGGGCTGCGGGCGGCGAGAAACAGCGGGTGCGCAGCAAATGATATGTGCTTGAAAGGCATGAATCAGGTGGTTTTTCCCGTTGTAAGGTAAATCATTCCTTACCCTTGGAGCGCCACGATGCCTGACCGATACGGATTCATCCTGCATGCCCACACCCGAGCGGAAAAGGCCGCCGAGTTCGAGGCGCTATTCCGCGCCTATGTCGAACCCAGCCGGGCCGAAGCGGGTTGCATCGAATACCACATGCTGCGCGATCACCAGGACCCGACGCTGTTCATCTTCGTTGAGGTCTGGCAGTCAAAGGAGCACCTGGCCATCCACAGTGCCTTGCCGCACATGCGGCGCTTTTATGAGCAGCGCATGGATTACCTGCGCAGCGACTTCGCGATTCGCCAGATCGAGATGCTCAGCCCGGCCAACTAAGTCGCCGGCCGGGGCGTCGGGATGACCGAGCGCTCCGGCCATGCCAAGAGCCAATCGGTCATCTGGGTCATTCACCCGTGAATAAACAGAACGATAACGCCGCGCAGGGTTCCACTCTCTATAACCCATCGAACTGAGGTGTGGCATGAGCAGCACGAAAGACAAAATCACCGGCAATACCAACGAAGCCATCGGCAAAGTGAAAGAAAGTATCGGCAAGGCTACCGACAATCCTAGCCTTGAAGGCGAAGGTCTTGCCCAGCAAGTGAAGGGCAAGGGCCAGCAACTCAAGGGCGACGTCAAGGACGCGATCAAGCGCGGCGTCGACAAGGCCTGATCGAACCACGAGCAACCCAACCCGGCCATTGTCACCAATGGCCGGGTTTTTTATGCGCGGCCAGAAACTGTTACCGCGGGACAATCAGGGGCGGCGCTGATGACTTCCAGGGGGCTCAGGGGCGGAGCTACCCAGCCAACTGAGATTTATAGAACGCCAGCCAGGACACTGGGTGGTTGCGTTCGCTGAGATGTGTTCGTATTGGCGAACGATTGCGATTGTATTTATAATTTGCGCCTTTTGACTGAGGCCGACCTGCCGTGGGTGTTCTCTCGACTATCCATGACCATCTGAACGAACTGGCGATCGAGCCGGTTTTCGAGCAGCTTTCCGGTATTTTCGACCTAAACGGGCGCTTCGGCGTGCTGTTTCTCGGCGTGTCCTATGCCGTCGCCTACGGCCTGTTTCGCTGCAGGCGGCAGCGCGGTCTGACCGACGCACGTTCGTTCTGGCAGTTCATCGGCGGCAGCCGGGTCAATTTCCATCGCTCGGCCTTGCTGGATTATCGCTACTACTTCGTGCGGGCCATCCTCAAAGTCGCGCTGGTGTTACCCATCGTCGGCCTGGTCGACCCGCATATTCTGCGCGCCGCCGATTACATGGCCTTATTCAGCAACCTCTGGGGCGCGCGCCCGCAACTGGGGCAGAACCTCTCGCTGTCCCTGCTCTATGGGCTGGGGGTGTTTCTGCTGAGTGATTTCACCCATTACTGGACTCACCGGGCCTTTCATTGCCGCTGGCTGTGGGCGTTCCACAAGGTCCATCACTCGGCGCCCGTGCTGGTGCCGGTGACGGCGAGCCGGGTGCACTTCGTGGAGAAGATCGTCGGCAAACTGGCCAGCGCCATCTGTCTCGGCGCCTACGCCGGAGCCTTCTGGTACGCCTGCGGCGGAGAAATCAGCCGATACACCCTGTTCGGCGTGACCTACCTGGTGTTCATTTGCAGTGCCCTGGCGGCCAACCTGCGGCATAGCCATGTCTGGCTGTCGTTCGGGCCACTGATCGAGCATGTGCTGAACAGCCCGGCCCAGCACCAGATTCACCACAGCGACGCGCCCCGGCACTTCCACAAGAACTTCGGCACCAACCTGTCGCTGTGGGACTGGATGTTCGGCACGCTCTACGTCACCCGTTCAAAGCCGGAAGCCATCAGCTTTGGCACCGCCGAGCAGGATGCCCATCGCTACCTGACGCTCTATGGCTTGATCGTCACGCCCTTCGTCGACACAGCTCGCCAGCTATTCCCGGCGAAACGCGCGCAGGCAGTTGCGCCTGAATCCACCGAGACCTCCTATTCGTAGCGGGCCGTTGAAAATGTAGCGGGCGACGGCTAGGCAAGGCGAAAACGGCCGCAACGCAGCGAAGCGGAGTAACAGCCACAGGCTGGCCCGCAGGGTGAGCGTAGCGAATCAAAAGCGCAGTTTACGTGTGGTAAATGAGCATTTTGAGACGCCGCGTCCCGGGCCTATTTCAACGCCGCATTGCCTAGCGCAGTCGTTTTTCAACGGCCTGCTAGTGGGCGCTGGTGGCCTACCGCTTGCCGGCGCGGCGTGGTGCATTCGACGCCTGCTGTACAGGACAGAGCCGCTACGGTGAATATGTGTCGTTGCTCGAGCCGCCTTGTTGGTCGGGTATTAAATGACGCCAGTCCTTTTGGCTCATCAATGGGTGCACTCAGGTCGAGGGAAGTTGCCATGCATGTCAGGTCATCCGTTCTGCGTTTCGCCGCGTGCGCGCTGGGATTGGTAGTTACCGTAGCCGCCGGCGCGGCCGAGGAGGCGCGGCTGGTCGAGTCGATCAACGCCTATCGCAGCCAAGTGCAGCGCTGCGCGGAGCAAGCCTCCGAAGAGCTGTTGCCGCTGACGGCCGACCCGCGCCTGGTGCTTTCCGTCAGCGGTGGCGGCGACCTGCAGCAGGCGCTGGCGCGCACCGCCTATCCCATGGTCAATGTGCAGGCCATCAGCCTGTCCGGGCCGCGCGATGCGTCTGCGGCGATGAAGGTGCTGCAGGAGAGCTACTGCCAGGTGTTGCTGGACCCGCAGTTCGTCGACATCGGCGTGAGCCGGCTGGAGCGCGACTGGCGCATCGTGCTGGCGCGGCCGCTGCTGGGCGGACGCCTGGGCGACTGGCAGGCAGAAGGGCAGACGCTGCTCGAACAGGTCAACGCGCTGCGTGCACAGCCGCGTCAGTGCGGTGCCCAGTCGTTCGCCGCGGCGACGCCACTGGTGTGGAACGCCACGCTGGGCGCGGCAGCCGAAACCCATAGTCGAGCCATGGCCAACGGTAACTTCTTCGCCCACCAAGGCCGTGATGGCCGCACCCCGGGCGACCGGGCGGAACTGGCCGGCTACAGCGGTCGGCAGGTCGGCGAAAACATCGCCGCCGGGCTGGACGCCACGCGCCAGGTGGTCGACGGCTGGCTATCCAGTCCCGGTCATTGCGCCAACCTGATGAACCCGCAGTTCAGCGAGCTGGGCGCCGCCTATGCGACCGACCCCAAGAGCGATGCGGGGATCTACTGGACTGCGCTGTTCGGCGCGCCCTGAGGGTTGAGTCGGAGGGTGGGAAACCGCGAAGCCTTTTCCACCGTGTCGATGTCCAGGCTACTTGCCGACGGAGTCGAGCGCGGAGCAACCCCAAGCAGTCATCCACTGCTGCAACTATCGGCTAGGCAGAGATAGTCAGTTGCAGGCGCAGGAAGAGTCGGAAATCTGTGGGCAGCGGTATGCCGGCCCACTGCGCTCAAACGGAAAATTGTGGTCTGTTCCCTGTTGTTTTGAATCGGCAGGCAAAGAAAAGCCGGCTGATGAGGCCGGCTTTATATCTGGCAGCAGTTCCGATTCAGTCATACAGAGTTCTCGATCAGACAATCGGAGCTACCTTAGGCAACGCGGTTGTCGATCAGGCGATCCGAACCACCTTCGGCAACGCGGTTGTCGATCAGACGATCCGAACCACCTTCGGCAACGCGGTTATCGATCAGACGATCCGAACCACCCTCGGCGACGCGGTTGTCGATCAGACGATCCGAACCACCCTCGGCGACGCGGCTGTCGATCAGACGATCAGAGCCACCCTCGGCGACGCGGTTGTCGATCAGGCGATCCGAACCACCCTCGGCGACGCGGCTGTCGATCAGACGATCAGAGCCACCCTCGGCGACGCGGCTGTCGATCAGACGATCAGAGCCACCCTCGGCGACGCGGCTGTCGATCAGGCGATCTGAACCACCCTCGGCGACGCGGCTTTCAATCAGGCGATCCGAGCCGCCTTCAGCGACAACGGGTTGAGAGGAGGAGGCGGCAAAAACGTTGGCGGCCAGTACAGAGAAAGCAAAGCTGAGGATGAGTTGGCGTTTCATGGTGGTGTGCTCCGGGGGTGTTAGTTGGGTATGGAGCAGATGGTACGCTCGAGGATTTTTAAGAGAACTTCATTGGGCTGATGGTAAACATCGACGCCAGCAATAACGCGGCGAGCAGCACCTCGGCTGGCAGGCGAGGGGATCACGAGCGTTACCTGACGCGCTACGGTTTGATCGTCACGCCCGGTGTCGACACGGCGCGCAAGCTCCTCCCAGCGCAGAATGCGCAGGCGATTGCGCCAGGAGCTGCGAAACGTCCCGTACATAGCGCCGACTAATCCAGCCGCCGATCCCGATTGACAGGCCAGGCCCGGCAGCCTTGTACACTGTGGTTTTCCCCAGGAAGCTTTGCCATGAACAATCCGCCTTTCGGCGTCGATGACGCCTCTTACCAGGCCGCAGGGGGCATCGATGGCTTGCGCCGCTTGGTCGACGATTTCTACCGGTTGATGGACCAGTTGCCGGAGGCAGCCGCGTTGCGGCGCATGCATTCGCAGAGTCTGGAAGCGGCCCGGGACAAACTGGCCTGCTTCCTCAGCGGCTGGCTGGGCGGCCCGCGCCTGTTCAGCGAGAAGTACGGCGCCATCTCGATTCCAGCCTTCCACGCCCAGTGGCCAATCGACCAAGCCGGCAGCGATGCCTGGTTGAATTGCATGGCGCAGGCGATTGAGTTGCAGGACTACACCCCGGCGTTCGCCGAGTACCTGCTGACTCAGTTACGGGTGCCGGCCCAGCGCATTGTCCAGGCCAGTCAAAACCGCCACGGCGTTTAGCTCGGGATTGACGACAGCTCTGCCGGCTTTGGCCTTCGACGAAGTGGGCGTCGTCTGTGCCATTGCGGGTAATGGCTAACGGTGGAACCGCCGCTCCATAGGATGGGTTGCGCAGGGCGATACCCATGCGGTTGTTGGATCGCCTGCTTGATGGGTATCGCGGCGCTCAACCCAGCCTGCGAGTTATTGCGCGAGCGCTACTCGACAGCCGTTGCAATAACGCATGCTCACACAGCCTAAAGAGCAGGTAGCAGGCCATGGCCAGCAGCGCTATCAGCGTGAGTTCGCCAAACTGTAGTAAGCCGCCACTCATCAGCGCCAGCCAACCATGTCTAACGATAAAGGCAGCATTGCTGCCGAGTAACTGCACCAGATCGATAGTGAGGTAGCCAAAAGCCAAAAAACTCGCCGTCATGAGGAAGAAACTAACCAATAGCTGACGGTGTAACCATCGATAAAATGAACTGTAAGTTGGCATGCTCACTCCCGTTGTGCGGGCAGTTTGGTTGGGCAACCTTTGCCGCCGGCACGGTTATGCCATTGCGGCAAGGACGTACAAGAAATGTAGCTTAGGGGGGGAGAGAGCGGGCCAGCTGACGGGATGATGGGTATCGCGGCGCTCAACCCATCCTACGAGCTACCTGCCCAGCCGGGAGGAAGCACCGCACGGTGGACGCTGGAATATGGCCAGTCCGGCAGGTGCTCGACATGGCCGTGCTTTTTGGGAGTGAAGAGCCGGAGTACTCCGGCGGAGTGCCGGCCCTTATCCGAGTGCCCCTTGCGCGTCTATTTAAGTCCGCACCAACCCGGCCACTTCCACCTGGTCGGGTATCGGGCCGGTGACGGCAGCCTGATTGACACCAACGTGGTGATGCTCAATCAGCCGGGTTAGCCGCGCCCTGCTCGACTGCGCGGGCCAGGCGCAAGGCCTTTTTGCGAGGCCTATCTGCAGTCATGTCGCACCGGGCCGGGGTCGGCCCAGGTGCATTGGCTCGCCCGGCGGCTCAGCCGCGTTGCATCACGTACTGACCGGGCGCCGCCTCCAGTGGCGGGTACTGCTTGGAGCCGAGGCTGGTGACCGGCGCGGCGGATTTGCCGGCGTATTCGCTCAGCCATTCGATCCAGTCGCTCCACCAGCTGCCGGGGTGTTCCTCGGCGCCGGCCAGCCAGGTATCCGGATCGGCCTGCAGATCGGGATTGGTCCAGTAGCCGCGCTTATTATTTCGCGGCGGATTGATGATCCCCGCAATGTGTCCGGAGCCGCCGAGCACGAAGCGCTGCGGCCCCTTGAGCAGGCGTGTGCTGGCATAAGCGCTGGTCCAGGGCACGATATGGTCCTCGCGCGTACCGACCAGGTAGGTCGGCATGTCGAGTTTCCCCAAATCGACCAGTTCGCCGCAGCATTGCAGCGTGCCGCTCTTCAGGTCGTTCTGCAGATAGGTATGACGCAGGTAAAAGCTGTACATGGGGCCGGGCAGGTTGGTGTTGTCGTTGTTCCAGTACAGCAGGTCGAGCGGGCGCGGCTTTTGCCCTTTCAGGTATTTTTCGACGCTGTAGTTCCACCACAACTCGTTGGGCCGCACTTGCGAGAATGTATTACCCATGTCCTCGCCACGGAACAGGCCGCAGGGCCCACCCTTGCCGCCGATGGTGCGCTCTCGGTAACTGACGGATTCTTCGTCGATGAAGATGCTCACCACACCGGTATCCTCGAAGTCGAGGAACGAGACCAGCAGGGTCAGGCTGGCTGCCGGTTTCTCGCCGCGCGCCGCCAAGACAGCAAGGCCGCAGGCGAGCAGCGTGCCGCCCACGCAATAACCGAGGATGTTGAGCTGTTTCTGAGCACTGATGCGCTGGGTGACCTTGATCGCCTCGAGGATGCCCTGCTCCACATAGTCGTCCCAGGTGGCATCGGCGATGCTGTTGTCGGCATTACGCCAGGACATCAGGAACACCGGATGGCCTTGCTCGAGGGCGTGGCGCACGAACGAGCTTTCCGGCTGCAGGTCGAGAATGTAGAACTTGTTGATCACCGGGGGCACGATCAACAGTGGACGCTGGTGCTGTTTTTCGCTCTGCGGCGAGTACTGGATCAGCTGGAAAAACGGGTTCTGATAGACCACCTGACCTGGGGTGGTAGCAAGAGTGACGCCGACTTCAAAGTCGCCGCGGTCGCACTGGCGCAGCTTACCTTCGCTAATGTCGCTGGCCAGGTTCATCAGACCACTGAACAGGCTGGCGCCCTGGGTCTGTACGGCGCGCTCGAGGGCTTCGGGGTTGCTGCCAAGGAAATTGCTCGGCGCGGCGGCGGCAACCGTTTGCTCGACCAGGAAGTGCAGGCGCTGACGCATCTTGCCGGGCTCCATCGGCAGCGCCTCGAGCAGGCGCATGAGAAAACGCGCATTGAGCAGATAGAGGGCCGCCAGAGAGCCAAACAGCGGCTGACTCCAGGCGTTGCCGGCAAAGCGTTTGTCACTGAAGGTAAACGGCTGCTGGGCTAACGTCTGCATGCTCAGCTGCATCCATTCGCCGTTGTATTCAGCCTGCAGATGATCGAGTACGGCGCCATCCAGTTCGAACCAGGCATCGGTGTTGTTGCCCTGGAACCAAGGATTTGGGCGAATCCATAGGCGCAATAGTTCTACGGTCAGGCGCACGCCGAACGGCAGGTTGGACGAGAAAAAGGGGGTAAAGGGGGAAGCGTTTTCCATAACCAGTATCCGCTATCTAAAAAGACTGCTGATGCTCAGGCGGCTGCCTGAGCGGTGCCGGCGTGACCCGCAGGTCAAGCCGGTATCGAGGCGTTTGGCCCTATTTGCGGTCGACAGCCAGGGCGATGCCTTGGCCGCCAGCGATCACTAACTCGGCATCGTCGCAGCGGATCGCCTGGGCAGCCAGTTGCACGACTGTGAGGCCGGAGACGCAGACCTTGTTCAGGGTCATAGCCGGGACTTCGGGGGGAAGGCCCGGCTTGATCGCGGCCTGGCGCACGGGGTTCTGCCCGGAGCCGGCGGTCAGCACCTGGCCGAGGATCATTTCATCGATGGCGTTCGGCTGCACGCCGGCCTCCAGGTCGGGAGCGGGAATAGCGCTCAGCCCGCCCTGAAAGCTGCCGATGGCGGTACGGGTGGTGGCGACAATGACAACATCGTTCATGTTCAGACCTCTGCGACAAATAAGGGAGGAGGCGATTGCCCGGTGGGGCAGTCGCCAATATCAGCCGGGTAGGTTCAGGACATGTTCAGGCCGCCGTTGACCGAGAAATCGGCGCCGGTGGCATAGGCGGCCTCTGTGCCAGCCAGCCAGGCGACCATGGAGGCGATCTCGTCGGGCTGGCCGAGGCGCCCGGCCGGAATCCCGGCGACTATCTTCTCCATCACGTCCTCACGGATGGCCGCGGTCATGTCGGTAAGGATATAGCCGGGGGAAATGGTGTTGACGGTGACGCCCTTGCTCGCCACTTCGCGGGCCAGCGCCATGGTGAAGCCGTGAATGCCGGCCTTGGCGGCCGAGTAATTGGTCTGGCCGAATTGGCCACGTTGACCGTTGACCGAGGAAATGTTGATGATGCGGCCCCAGCCGCGCTCGACCATCGAGTCGACGACCTGCTTGGAGGTGTTGAACAGGCCATTGAGATTGGTGGCAATCACCGCGTTCCAGTCGTCCGGTGTCATTTTCTTGAACGTGGTGTCGCGGGTGATCCCGGCATTGTTGACCAGCACGTCGACCGGACCGACCTGCTCGCGAACCTCGGTAAAGGCCCGCACGGTGTCGTCCCAGTCGGTGATATTGCCTGTCACGCAGTGAAATTCGAAGCCTTCTTGCCGTTGCTGCTCCAGCCAGGCTTCCTTGCGCGTGGACTGCGCGCTGCAGCCCACCACCACGATGAAACCGTCACGATAGAGGCGCCGGCTGATAGCCGTGCCGATACCACCCATGCCGCCGGTTACCAGCGCAATTCGCTTGTCCATCATGCTGATGTAGCTCCACTGATCGATTGAAAGCCGGGGGCAACAGTTGCTGGATCGGACGGAGCACCTGGCCCGCCTTGCGGCGGTCGAGGCTCATCTGATGGTCTTCCGGCGAACCGATCATGCGCGCGAATTGTGAAGAGATGAATACGACTTATGGGTCAGATCGTGAATGGTGCGTCAATGCGCCACGCTTCGCCTTAGGCTATTTCAGTTATGCAAAAACATGCGCCTGTATTAGGGCTCGTCGTCGCCAGTTCGCCATGGAACCTTGCTCTGTGAAGCGCTGTATCTCCCGTGTGGCGGTGGAGTTATGCGATTCGTTCGGTTGCTTCTGGTTTGTGGTGTTTTTTGTGCAGTGCAAAAAAAACAGTTGCACGCTGTTCGAGGATCGCCAAGAATGAGTCAGCGAGTCGAGTGCAGAAGCGCGCGGCAGCACGACCTTTGAACGTCACTATCCTCAGGAGACTCACCCATGTCCTTCTTCGATTCGGAAAAGCTGCAGTCTGACCAGAAAGCCAACTTTGATCTGCTGGAGCAGGTAAATGGCAAGGTTCTCAAAAGTGTTGAGCAGCTCAGCCAGCTGCAGCTTGCCGCCATGCGCGTCGTCAGCGAGGAAAGCTTCAACAGCGCCCGCACCTTGTTCTCCGCTCGCGATCCGCAAAGCTTCGCTGCAGCGTTCAGCAGCCTGGCCAATCCAGCACTACAGGCTGAGCGCCTGCAGGAGTTCAATCGCAAGGTCTACGACCTGTTCTCCGGTACTCAGGCCGATATCGCCAAGCTCGGCGAGCGTCAGGCTGCCCAGAGCACCCAGCAGATGCAGGACCTGGTAGCTGAAATTGCCAAGAATGCGCCAGCAGGCTCCGAGCCGGCCGTAGCCATGATGAAGTCGGCCGTCGAGGGCGCCAACAGCATCTATGAGAACGCGCAGAAAACCGCCAAGCAGGCGGCGGAAATGGCCGAGAGTGGGCTCGCCGCAGCGGCGTCGGCCGCCGGTCAGGCCACCCCCGCGGCGGGCAAGGCGACTGGCGGTGCACGCAAGTAAGCCTGGCTTGGAATGACCTGCAATGCCCCGGCTATGCCGGGGTTATTGCGCGGTTTTGCTGGAAAGTGCTGCAAGACAAGCCTGTTCAGGTCTTGTCGTCATCCTTCTTTTCTTTGTCAGCTTGGCCAGCCGCACCGGGAAAACCCGGGAACATGCCGAACAGGTTCTGCGTGTTCAGGTAGAGCTGCTTAGATTGCTCGACATACTGCCCCATCACCTTCTGCATCATCGGCACTTGGCCGCTCATGAAGTCGCTCCAGGCCTGGGACGATTGCTGGCCAGTCTGCGCCTGGATGTCGGTCACCGCCTTGATGCTGTTTTCCAGGTAGCCGCCAAGCATGCCCTGGAAGGGTCCGTAGAAGCGGATGATGCCCTTGAGCATGTCACTGGAGAAGATCGGCTCGCCATCGCTCTCGGCTTCCTGAATGATCTGCAGCAGGATGCTGCGCGTCAGGTCTTCGCCCGTCTTGGCATCCACTACCTGGAACGACTCTTCCTCAACGACCAGTTTACGGATGTCGCTCAGGGTGACGTGCGTGCTGGTCTGCGTATCGTAGAGGCGACGATTGGGGTACTTCTTGATTAGGCGAACGTGATTCCGATCAGACATGCCGCGGACTCTTGCGCAGAGGATTATGGGCTCATGGTAACCCAAAGCCCCCAGGCGGGACGGATGCCCGTCCCGCCTGGGCCACAGTCGCGAGCCAAAAGCACCCGCTGGTGCAGCAGGGGCGCAACGGATTCGCGCGCCCAGAGGGTTGTCTACAGGTGGTCAATAGGGCGCGCCAGTGGCCTGGCATCCACAGAGCTCTTGGCCGCGACAATGAAGCCGATGACCGACAGCAGGCCGCTGGCAACAGGTGTTTTTTTCGCCAGCAGGCAACTGCCGGGCAAACGCCGCCTGGCAGCCTTGGCCATGCTGCAGGCGCTATGGCCAAGGCCGACAACGATCAGCTGCTGATCCGCCAGGTCAACGGATTTCGTCAATCGGCCGCCGGCTGCGGCGACCTACAAGTCGAGCCGGTGGCGCCGCTCGCACCCGATGAACCCACAGTTCCGTGAGTTGGCGGCCGCTTATGCGGTTGAGCCGCAGAGTGATGCGGGGCTTTTTTGGACGGCGCTGTTTGGCGCGGCGTAACCCGTTTTAGCTTGCAGGCCGCGGAATAAACTTGCGCACATCCAGGTGATAGAAACGGCGCATGCCATCCTGCTCCAGCCATAGACCGTGCTCATCGGCTTGCGCCTGGCTGGCCGTGATGACAGCCTGCGGAATGCGTCCTCGCTGCGGGTGCAGATAACCCGGCACAAAGGCTCCCTCGCGGTATTGGAAATCATGCACCTTGCCGGTGGCTATCTCCGGCGCCCGCGGGTTGTAGCTGATTTCCCACACCTCACCCAAGGCGCCGCTGACCACGACAAAACTCTGTCGATTGGGAAAGTGCCAATGCTGATCCACCTGGGTGGCTGCATGGCTTGCATCGGCATTAGTCAGCGGCCAGCGCAGATTTTTTTCACCATCGCAGAGCATCAGGCCGCCGGCATACGCTTGCAGGTACACCTTTTGCGATTGTTCCAGGACTGGCGCATCGGCAAGCGGGCATCCTGCCTGAGCATGGGTAGCCAGAAGTGCAGCAAGCATCATGGGGAACCAGCGCATGGTGTGGCCTTTCCTGAGTGGGTCGGCTTAACACTGTAAAAGGCGCTGGGCGAACAGGGGATGATTTGAAGCAAGCCTGCGCGCTTGCCTGGAGAATACGCCCGACCTGCGTAATGGCGGGACACAATTGGAAGCCATTGAGGCGCTGGCTGGCAGGAAGTTTTACGACCAGAACTATATTTTTCAGCTCACATGCAACATTGCCTGAATACGCAGTGACTGCTGATGGCTCCCACGTCGATGCGTCGAACCGTCCGCGTGGTAGCAAGCCTGTGACGCTCCGGTCACGACGTTGGCGACCCGCACGCTGTTCTGAGTGGACGCTGGAGTGTCGAGGGGGTGTCCCCACGCCGGAACGTGGGAACGAACTGATAGAGTTGCAGGGCTATACCCCGGTGTTCGCTGAGTACCTGCTGACCCCGTTGCGGGTGCCAGCCCAGCGCATTGTCCAGGCCAGCCAGAGTCGGCACGGCGTTTAGCTCGGGATTGACGATAGATCTGTCGCCTTTATCCAGGAGGGGCGTTCGGCATGGCAGTCGGTCCAGCTGACAAGTCCGCCCGCGCCGACAGCTGGATTGCGAACTAGACTGACTGCATTCGGGCCGGGCCCTTGCCACGGGCTGCGGTGCTTGGCATGCCGGGGCAGACCCCGGCCAGGAGGTCGAGGTGGACAAACGGCAAAGGCTTGGCGCAGGCCTGTCACGGCGTCGATTTCTCTATGGCAGTGCGGTCCTCGGCGCAGGCTTGCTGGCCGCTCCGGCCCTGGCGCAGCAAGTATGTCGACCCACGGCGGGCGACATCCTCGGTCCTTACTACCGCTTCGGCTCGCCTTTTCTGGCGAAACTGGTCGGGCCGGAAGAGGCGGGCGAGCGGCTGGTAGTTAGCGGTACGGTGCTCAGCGAGGATTGCCGCACGCCGATTGCCAACGCCCTGGTCGAGGTCTGGCAGGCCAACAGTACCGGCCTCTACGACACCCAGACCCCCGGCAACTTCACCGACAAGGGCAACTTCCACCTGCGCGGCATGCTCTACACCGACGCCCAGGGTCGCTACCGCATCGAGACCGTGATGCCCGGACGCTACCCGGTACCGCCGAACCTGCCGGGGCTAGAACAGTACGCGGGGATCACCCGGCCGGCACATATCCACTTCCGGGTGATGGAGTCGCTGCACGTGCCGGTGACCCTGCAGCTGTACTTTGCCGGCGACCCCTACATCGCCAAGGACCCCTGGGCCAGCGTGCACCCGGATAATGTCATCGCGCTGGAGGCAGACGGCGAGGGCCGGCGTGGGGCGTTCGACATGGTGCTTGCCCGAGGGTTTTAGCGACGCCTGACGTCCACTAGTCGAGCAACCCCGGACCGAGCTTGCTGCGGGCTCATGCCGACGCATGCCCGTCGGCCTTGCTCACTGTCGAGCCAGTAGGGCGGAAAACCGCGAAGCGTTTTCCACCATTTGGCATCCACGTTCGATTTTTGCCTTCTATCCTGTTTCTGATCTAACGGTTGCTCCGTTCAACCCGTCTTATGGCTATTGAGCCGCTGGCCACAGCAGCGGCAGCACATGCTCGCGCAGCAGCGGTGCCAGTGTGTCCGGCAACATGTCGCCGGGCGCGAGCCAGCGCAGTTCTTCCAGCTCGGCGGCGGCGCTGACGCTATGGGTCAGGCGGGCCTGGAAGACACTTGCCTCGATCCAGGTATCGGCTTCGTTGGCCGCTGCGGCGCGAAACTGCCCTAGCAGCCTGTCGGACTTGAGTTCATCAATGGGCGGGGCATGGCAAAGGCAAAGCAAACTGCTCACTATTTAGGCGGCCTTAACCGGTTTTTGCCCTGTATTTCCGGAATTCGAGCGGATTTTGCCCCTTTTTACACATGTTGGACGGATTGCGGGCGCAACGCGGCCATGCGTTTCAAGTTCCACGCCAGGCACACCAAGGTCCATTCGGTCTGGACATTCGCCAGCCCGCGCAGCAGGAACTGACGGAAGCCCATCACCGACTTGATGATCCCGAATACCGGCTCCACCGTCTGCTTGCGCAGTGCATAGGTCGCACGCCCGGCCTTAGTCTTGAGCCGGTGCTTCATTTGCTCGACCTGGCTGGCCGGCTCCGCCAGCGCTGTCGGCTCTTCAAAACGCTCGCGCCAGTGCGGATGGTGGGCGTCGCGGCCAACGGCAAGCAATGGCTCGATCCTCGCGGCGTGGCAGATTTCGACATTATTCTCGCTGAAGTAGCCGGTATCGCCCAGGATTTGCCCCGGCTGGTTCAGCCCCGCAGGGAGCGCCTGTAGCTTGGCCAGCATCGGCGCAACCTGTTCCTTGTCGTTGCCCGCCTGGGTCACATGAGGCGCCATGACCAACATGGATTCGCTATCGACCACCGCTTGGGCGTTGTAGCACTGCTCGAAACCGCCACCGGTCACCTTCATGATGCGCGAGTCTTCGTCGGTCAGATTGATCTGTTCGTGCGCGTGCGGGCCGGCCTGCGGCGGTTTCGGCGGCTTGCCGCCGGGCTTCTTGCCGCTGGCCTTGGCCTTGGCCTCACGCGCGGCCAGCTTGGCCTGATACTCGGCCTGCTCCCGCTCGAAGCGTTCCCTGGCCCGCGCTTCGATCTTGGCCTTGGCCTCTGCGATAGCGGTTAGACGGTCTTCGCGCCGCTTGATCTCGTCGGGCAGGCTGACCCCGTCGGGGAGGTCGCTCTGGTCGGCCGCTTCCGCCAGGTCGAGCATCTCCTGGACTTCGGCCTTTAGCTGGGCCTCGATCTTCTCGGCGTGGCCATAGGACAGGGCACTGTGCCGCGAGGCATTGGCGTGGATCTTGGTGCCGTCCAGACTGACCGTGCCAAAACGCGAGATTTGGTTCTCGCGTGCGATTTGCAGCACCTGCACAAAGGTCGCGGCGAACTGCTCGCCGTGGCGGCGGCGGAAACTGGCCAGGGTGTCGTGATCCGGGTGCTGGTCGCAGGCGATAAACCGAAACGCCAGGGAGTCATAGCTGGCTCGCTCGATCTTGCGGCTTGAATACGCACCCGTGGCATAGCCGTAGATCAGCAGCGACAACAGCATCGCCGGATGGTAAGCAACACTGCCACGGCCCGCATAGGCGCGCTCCAGCCTCGACAGATCCAGGCCCTCCACGACCTCCACCACGTAGCGCGCCAAGTGTGACTCGGGCAGCCAGTCTTGCACCGACGGCGGGAGCAGGTAGTCAGTTTCGCGGTTGATCGGTCGAAAGCGGCTCATACAGTCAGATTCCAGGAGCGATGCGCAATTCTACCGGCGACGGGGAAAGTCCGACAGGCTGCTAGCGGGCGCAATGCGTTGGCTGGCAGGCTGAGGTTGAGTTCTTCATTCAGTTCGCGGGTCAATGCGGCTATTGGGTCTTCGCCGGGCTCGGCTTTGCCGCCTGGCAGCATAAAGGCCAGGGTGTTGCGTTTGCGTACCAGCAGTAAGCGGCCGGCATCGTGAGCAGGCAGGCGGCTGCAATGGTCACGATGCACAGGGTGCATAGGTACCTTTGTTCATTTCGTTTTGGTTTTGGTCGTGTAAACACTGTTGGCCGTTCTGCTGGTTGCGTCCCGTTCACTGCCGGGTCACTCGGGGGCTTGCCTAGTCAAGCAACTGAAATTTATAGACATTAATGCAGAATAAGACGCTCGCGTACCAACGCCTGAGCTTGCTGGGCCATCTGGTCGAGCTGACGGTCGCGCTGTTTCTCCGCCTCGCTCATGGCCTTCTTGCCGTGCTGCTTCAGCAAATACGCGTGGATCTGCCGGACTTCCTGGGACTGGTAGATGGGGGCCAGGTCCTGCACTGCGACCATGCCGTCCGAGCCATGATCCTGGGTATTCATCAGCACTTGCGGCCCCCGCGCAGCCAGCACCTGAAAACCCATGGCCTCGAAGTACGGCACTTTGCTTGCCACACAGGCCAGTTCGGCATGGGCATGGCGAGTGATCATGTGCTGCAGCATGGCCCGGGCAATACCGCGCCGGCGGTGGCTGGCCTGGACGGCCATATAAGCCAGGGTGCAGGCTTCGGGGTCATCCTTGGCCGGCAGATAAAGGGCAAAGCCCAGCACCTGGGAAGGGTCCAGATCGTCCAGCGCCAGGATCAACTGCGCGGTGCTATCCAGGGCACTGTTCATGGCCTGTAGATACAGGTGCATCTCGTAGCCAATCACGTATTGGTACAACTGGTAGAGGGGATTGCTGGGCGTCAGCGACACCGGGCTGATGTCGCTGAGGTAATCCACCATCATCTGCAGAATCTGGCTTTTCAGCGACTCGGGTGGCGGGTTGTCCAGGTGTACAAGGGTGAACATCGTGAGTCTGGCTCCGGGGCGTGCCTGATTGGGGGAATCGGCGTTGGCGGCATTGTAACGCCCACCGATCGTTCCCACGTCGAGGCGTCGAACCGTCCGCGTGGGAACGATCTGAAATCCAAGCCATAACTCATCATGAATTGTGGTCGGTTGACTATTCCTTCGCGGGCTTCTCGACAACCACATAACGCTTGCCCCCACTGCGTTTGGCCACGTACATGGCTTCATCCGCGTGGCGAACCAGATGCAGATCACTCTGGCCGTGTTCTGGGTATATCGCGATGCCCAGGCTTGGAGCGCTAAGCAAGGTTTGCCCTTCCAGGAGGTAAGGCGCGCTTAGGCTGACAATGATTTTCTCGGCCACCACGGTGGCATCTTCCTGGCTGCTGATGTTGTCCAAAACAACCGCGAATTCGTCACCGCCTAAACGGCCAACAGTATCGGACTCCCGCACGCACTGCCTCAGGCGCCGAGCGACTTCTCGCAGCAGAAGGTCGCCTGTGGTGTGGCCAAAGGTATCGTTGATGTGCTTGAAGTTGTCCATGTCGAGATAAAGCACCGCCATCCGTAAGGCGTCTCTTTTTGCCCTTTGCAGGGCACTTCGCAAGTGATCCAGGAACAGCGTACGGTTTGATAGCTCAGTCAGTTGGTCGTACTGCGCAAGAAACTCCAGGCGCGAGTGCGTGCGCTTGCGCTCTATCGCAGCCGCTACCTGGCTCGACACAAATTGCAGCAGCTCCCTGTCCTGTTCGTTGTAACGCACGACCCCGGAATAGTTCTGAAGCACCAGCGCGCCGATGGTATGGGGGCCCGATATCAGCGGCACGCCAAGCCAGTCCAGGGCGTGTTTACCTGCCACGGCACCAATTTTTGCAAGCATCTGCTCGGCCGTCTCAGGCGTTAACAACAGGGCTTCAGCGGAGCGTATAACCTCGGCACTGAGGCTGCCGGCGCCCAGCGCCAAGGGTGATGGCGGCGCCTCAAATTGATCAACGTAATACGGGAAACTGAGCTGGTCATGCGTGGCGTCGTATAGCACCACCGAAAAATTCTCGGCGGGCAGCAACGGGCTAATTACCTCGTGCACTCGTTTATAGAGCGACTGCAGATCGCCAATCGCGTGAGCCGCTTCCGATATCGCATACAACGCGGCTTGCATCGCCTCGGCACGCTTACGCTCAGTAATATCGCGCGCCACCCCCACCCGCACCTGCTCGGCCTCAAGCCATTGGGCAGACCACATGATATGAACGACATGACCGTCTTTATGAATATAACGATTCTCATGATCCTGTGAGGGTTGGCCCAAGTTAATGCGCTCTACGAGTGTCCTAATTGCAGCGCGATCGTCCGGGTGCATCATTTCAAAGGTGGTTCGGCCAAGCATTTCTTCGGGCCGATAGCCGAACACGCGCTCGCTGGCCGCGCTGACTGATAGAAAACGACCCTCTTTATCCACTACGCAGACAACGTCCAGCAGCAGATCCAGCAGTTTGTCGTGGGGTAGGTGGGGGTTTGGCGTCATGGCAATAACTATACGGCCCGGCCTGCTGGGTTCGCTAGCGCGATGAGTTAGCTATGGCACGGTGTAAGGCCGAAATCAGTAATAGCTGTTAATGGACGTCTGTTCTCTATCTGCTGAGGTTCTGAAATCTGCCGCAACCCGGTAGGAGCGACCTTGGCCGCGATGCTCTGCTTTGATCGTTCCCACGTCGAGGCGTCGAATCGTCAGCGTGGGAACGCAGCCAGTGACACTCCGCGTCACGTATCCCACCGGTCGACCTCGATCAATCCTGCCTGCCCCGCGTAGTTCCTGGCACTGGAGTAACGCCAATGCTCCGCTCGATCCACGTAGCCTCGTTTGATTGGGTTGTGGTGGATGTAGTCGAGCTTTTCCCGCATCACCTTTGAGCTGTAAACCAGCTCCGCATTTGATCCCTCCTGCCAGAGTTGATGCACACGGTCGTCCTTGTGCGCACGTTTGGTAAAGCGCAGACGCTCCAACACACGTTCCGCGCCTCGGTCTTGCAGGTGATCAATGATCTGGCGTGCCGTGAATGACTTGAAGCCACTGACGCACTTGCTCAGGTCAGGGGCCTGGGCAACGAAGTGCAAATGGTTTTCCAGCACCACATAGCCGTAGAGGCGCAAGCCTTGGTTGGCCTGCTGATAGCGCCAGCAGTCGAGCAGGATTTCGACCAGAGCGGGGCGGGTGAATAGCGGTAGCCACTCCAGCACTGTGCAAGTGAGAAAGTGCGGTTTTTCAGGTTCGGTGATGACGTAGCGGCTGCGGCCCATTGGATTCTTCCTTGAATCGGCTGGCTGTGGATGGAGTAGGGCGGCTTCTCTATCTTCGATGGCTCCCACGCTTCGCGTAGGAGCCTAGCCCGCTGCGTTCTGCGTTGCCACCACAGAGCGGCAGGGTCAACAGCAGTAGGTACGGCTTCATCGGCTCTTCCTTCTCCGCCATGCCGTTACGCGGGGCCGACCCCGAGGTCTTGTATGGTTAGTTGGGGGCCAGCATAAGAGCGCGAAGCTTGCGCTCTTCCCTCATTACGTAAAGGACCAATACCTGATGTCCATCTTCCCGGTAGAACACCCGACACGGAGATACCACAACGTCTCTGTAGACCGAATTGGGCAGCTCCGCAGGTGTGCGCCCCGATTTCGGAAAGTCTTCCAGGCGCTGCGTGTTAGCGAAAACTTCTGCAACGAGCTTGCTCGCAGCAAGCGGATTATCCAGGGCAATGTATTCGGCGACAGCATCCAATTGCTGAAGGGCTGGTTCCGTCCAGATTACTTCAGCCATTTGCTCATTTTCTCCCTGGCCTCTGCTTGGCTGTGCGTCCTGCCTTCAAGTACGGCCCGCTCTCCCCGTGAAAGCCCTTCCAGCAGCTCCAGCCTGCGCTGCATAAATTCGTAGTCCTGCACATCGACGAGGTAGGCCGATGGCTGGCCATGTTCTGTAATCAGCACCGGCTCTTTCGAGGTATGCAGATCCGCCAGGATTTTTGTGGCATGACGCTTGAGGTTCGTAACGAGCTCAACTTTCATGGGGGCAACCCTGAATCGACCGAAAAGTGGCACTAGAGTATCACTTCTCGCTCGGGACGATCTCAGCTCCGAATCCAGGTCATGCCCCGCTGCCAATAATTCCAGCGCGGCTTGATGAGCAAAAGCCGAACCAGCGCTTTGCGCTGTGTATTGCTGTCCTGGTTGCCGGGGGCGTACTCGCCCAGGTAGCTGTTGATGTCCTTCGAAGCCTGCTGCTCCTGTGCGAAAACTTTACCTGTACGCGTAAACACTCTAGATGCGTAACGAAGGACTACATAGCATGAGGTCAGGCATCAAGCGGGAGCCCGGCTGCAGGCGGTGCTGGCCAACTCCGCTGTGTAGCCGGTGGCTGCACCGGGCGGCAATCAAGTACCCTGGCGCCTTGATCCACCCCCTCGATCCCCTGGCATTGGTCGTTGCACAAGGAAGCGAAGTTTGAGCGACACGCAGAGCTACTACGAGCAGAACGCCGAGCAGTTTTTTGCCGATACCATCGACGTGGACATGAGCGCGCTGTATGCGCGCTTTCTCGAATCGATACCCGCTGGCGGATCCATTCTGGATGCCGGCTGCGGTTCCGGGCGCGATGCCAAGGCGTTTGCGCTGTGCGGCTATCGTGTGGCGGCCTTTGATGCCTCGCCGGCGTTGGCGGCGCTGGCCAGCCAGCACCTCGGCCAGCCTGTGCCGGTGCGCAGCTTCGCCGAGGTCGGCGAGCTCAACCGCTACGACGGTATTTGGGCCTGCGCCAGCTTGCTGCATGTGCCACAGCCGCAGATGCCTGATGCGCTCGCCCGCCTGTGGCAAGCGTTGAAGCCGGGCGGGGTCTTCTATTGCAGCTTCAAGCTCGGCGAAGGCGAACGCGAGCATCAGGGCCGCCGCTTCACCGATGCAGACGACGCGCAGATGGACGCCTGGCTGGCGCCATTGGCCGAGGTGGCCGACGTCAGTTACTGGCACACCGCCGACCAGCGCCCTGGGCGTAGCGATGCCTGGCTAAACGTGTTGACCCGGCGCCAGCCGATGCCGTCGGCGCGCCTGGTTACCGGCGGCAAGCTGGACCACTTCCTGCCGCACCTGTGTGCAGCGATCAACGCGGCCAGCGAAGTCGACATGGCGGTGGCCTTTATCAAGAGCACCGGGCTGCGCCTGTTGCTGCCCGACTTGCTGGCGCGGGTGAAGCCGGGCGAGGAGGCTGCGCCGAGCGCCCGGGTGCGGGTGGTCACCAGCGATTACCTCGACGTTACCGACCCCGAAGCGCTGCGCAGCCTGATGTTGCTGCAGGATGAAGGTGCTCAGGTGCGCGTCTATGAAAGCGCCGGCAGCAGCTTCCATATGAAGGCCTACCTGTTCGCCGCGCAGGCCGCGGACGGACAACTGCGAGGGCAGGCGTTCATCGGCTCGAGCAACATCAGCCGGCAGGCGCTGCGCGATGGCTTGGAGTGGAATTACCGCATCGACTATCCCGGCGACGACGGCTTCCTCGAGGCGCGCGGCCGCTTCGAGGAACTGTTCGCCAATCCACGTAGCAAGCCGCTGAGCCATGCCTGGATCGACGACTACGAGGCACGGCGCCAACCGCCGCCGGTCGCCATCGCGCCGGGCAGCCTGGAAGTGGAACCGCCACCGACGCCGACGACTATCCAGGGCGAAGCGCTGCAAGCCCTGCTCCTGACCCGCGAGAACGGTTACCGGCGCGGCCTGGTGGTGCTGGCGACCGGCCTCGGCAAGACCTGGCTCGCCGCTTTCGATGCCAAACAGGCCGGCGCCCGGCGGGTCTTGTTCGTCGCTCACCGCGAGGAAATTCTGCACCAGGCGGCCGAGACCTTCGTGCGAATTCGGCCCGGGCAGCGGGTCGGCTTCTATAGGGGGCAGCAGCGCGACAGCCAGGTCGACGTGCTCTGCGCCTCGGTGCAGACGCTCGGGCGCATCGAGCACCTGGAGCGCTTTTCGCCACGGCATTTCGATTACATCGTCATCGACGAATTCCACCATGCCGCCGCACCCACCTATCACCGCTTGCTCAACTATTTTCTGCCGTCGTTCCTGCTCGGCCTGACCGCGACGCCAGACCGTACCGACTGCTCCAACATCCTCTCGTTGTGCGACGACAACCTGGTGTTCGAGACCAACCTGTTCCGCGGCATCGAAAGCAAGCTGCTGGCGCCGTTCCATTACTACGGCATCTTCGACGACAGCGTGGATTACCAGGCGATTCCCTGGCGCAATGGCCGTTTCGACCCGGAGCAGTTGGCCAACAAACTCGCCACCCTGGGGCGGGCGCGCCACGTGCTGAAGACCTGGCGAGAGCATGCCCAGAGCCGGACGCTGGCGTTTTGCGTATCGATCCGTCATGCCGAATTCATGGCCGAGTTCTTCCGCAAGCAAGGCGTCGAGGCCGCCGCCGTGTATGCCGGCTCGGCCCTGTCGCGGGGCGAGGCGCTGGAACAACTGGACGATGGTCGCCTGCCGCTGATCTTCTCGGTCGACCTGTTCAGCGAAGGCGTCGACCTGCCCGCCATCGACACGGTGATGATGCTGCGACCGACCGAGTCGAAGATTCTCTTTCTGCAGCAACTGGGCCGTGGTCTGCGCAAGGCCAAGGGCAAGGACAAGCTGGTGGTGCTCGACTTTATTGGCAACCACCAAAGCTTCCTGCACAAGCCGCAAGCGTTGATGGGCAACAGCATGAGCCACAGGCAACTGGCCGCGTTTGCCCGCGCCGCCGCAGAGCAGCGGCTGGAGTTACCCGAGGGCTGCTTCGTCAACTACGACCTGCAGTTGCTCGACTTCCTCAAGTCGCTCGACGGTGACGGCGTGCAGAGCCACTACCAGGCCCTGCGCGAGGGACTGAACCGGCGCCCCACCCTGAGCGAGTTCTACCGCTCCGGCGCCAGCCTGCAGCAGATGCGCAAGCAATTCGGTGACTGGTTCTCCCTGTTGGAGCAGATGGGCGACCTGACCGAGACGCAACGGGACTTGGCCTCGGCGCATCGGCCTTTCCTGCGTGAGCTGGAAACCACCGCCATGACCAAGAGCTTCAAGATGATCCTGCTGGAAGCCTTCCAGGAGCTGGACGGCTGGCGCACGGCGCCCAGCGAAGCGGCCTTGGCCGAGCGCTCCTGGCAGCTCCTGCAACGGCGTCGGCCGCTGTTGGCCGACTTGCCGGAGGAACAGGTTCGATTGGCAGACGGCAGCGCGCCGGCCTGGCTGCGCTACTGGCAGAGCAACCCGATCAACGCCTGGATCGGCGGCAACCAGAAGAACGGCGGCAAGCGCTTCTTCGCCGTGGAGCAAGGCTGCTTCGTCCCTCGCCTCCAGATCGCCGCAGCCGAGCGAGAAACCTTTGCCGAGTTGGTGCAGGAGCTGCTGGACTTCCGCTTGGCCTCCTATGCGGTGCGCAGGGCGGTCACGGCAGCGCCGGTGGTCAGCTTGCCGGTCGCCACGCGCAGCGGCACCGAGTTGCCATTCTTCCCCAACCTGAAAATCGCCTGCGGCCACTTCAAGACCGGCACGGCCGACAGCGAGGAATACCGCCTGCTCGGCGAGGGCCATGGCCGCCTGGATAGCTCCAGGCACTTCATCGCCCGCGCCTCCGGCAACTCGATGAATGGCGGCAAGCAGCCAGTGCGGGACGGCGACTACCTGCTGCTGGAGCAGATCAACCCCAAAAGCGCGGGCTCCATCACCGGCACCACCATGGCCATCGAGCGCCAGGACGCCGCCGGTGACAACCAGTACCTGCTGCGGGTGATCCTCAAGGCGGCGGACGGCAGCTACCTGCTGCGCGCCAACAACCCCGACTACGCCGATATCGCCGTCACCGAGGAACTGCGCGAGCAGCTACACACCTTCGCCCGCCTCAAGGCGGTGCTGGACCCGCTGGAGTTGGTGATCGGCGAACGTTTCCAACGCGAAGACATTCCGCCGCTGTTCGGCGTCGAGTTCAACCCCGGCAACTGGAACGTCGGCCACGTGCTGCTGGCTGATGTGAACAGCCCGCAGCAGATGCGGTAGCTGAGGCGTGGAGCAGACCGTTCACCTTTGCTGACGTTTAATAACGGCAATAAAAACTTCCAGCCCGATCAACCACTCGCGTTGATTATCAGCATAGGTGGTTTGTATAGGTGCTGGCACTACAAGCTGTAAGCCATGCGACCGCATTTCCTTTGTTTGGCCCTCACTGATAGCCGCTTCCAGTGTTACCAGATGCTTCCCAGGTATCTTGTCCGCTTCGCTCAGAACCTGCCTCCAGCGATCCTTACAGGTTGTCTTTGCACCCAGCATGGATAGTCGATCAGTCGCAAACGCTGGATTGTGATAATCGGAAAAGCCGGGGAACAAAAAGTCTGGCTTGGCATTATTTTCCGTTACGCGACCTTTGCCGCGTCCTTGCTCAAAGCGTAAGCCGTGTAGCCGAAAAAGCTGATCCAAGTGCCCTTCAAATGCGTGGCCTACCCGAGATTTCCGGCGGTTTTGTACGCTTAGGGAAAAACTGACAAATTCGTCTACATCATCGCCGTTCTCACCAAAGCCCGAGCGCAAACGCTGTTGCACCAAGTGGCGCTCGTAGATGCGAAAAAGTTTCTCTTCATGATCCATCCAGCCAAGAATCGTTTGATCCGGATTTTGAAGTGGATCAATGTTTTCTCCGGCTGTTGCTCTTGCATAGGCCGAGAATATGGATGTTGCAGGGAAGGTCTCTCCACCGAACTGCTCAATCAAGCGGTCCAGCCAGACATCGTCTCCGGTTTCAGTACGGCTGACTTCAATGCCAAGGTCTTCCAGCATCAGCCGAAGGGGTAAAAGCAGCTGTACCGCATTCAGGGTTCCGGCTTGGAAGTCTTCACTAATGCGGTCAAGCCCGAACAATATTCGCAATTGACTTTCAACCGTACTGCCACTGGGTGTGAAAATCATCAGCAAGGAGTCGTCACGCATTTTGGCAACGAGAAGAAAATCACCCTCTGCAAGCAACTCTGTTACAGGGCTCGCATAGTAATAGAGACGATACTCAGGGCTGCGATGGGGCTGTTTTCGACGACAATCGTACCAAGTGACAAGGCCGTCACTGAGCTCAGGCGCTTCAGATTCATCTGCAATATAAATCTGCTTCGCTTTGAAGCGGTATTCTTCTCCTTTACTCGGTTCTCCGAGGTGACGCTTGAAGCCTGCGGAAGGAAGTCCCCCAATTTCGTGTTGATTTGAGCGTTTTGGATTGGCATCCACGGCGCTTAAATATTTGGCGGCAACGCCTTCAAAGTAATCGCTGATTCGGTCGTTGAACATGGCGGAGTTACCAAGGATGATTCGTCTATTTGGATATAACTCCCGCCATTTATCAACCATTTGGCAATTAGGTCAATCAAAGTTCCATTTTTTTGACCGTTCACTGCTCGAACAGCGCATTCCCAGACAACCATGACTCTCCAGCCAAGACCCTGTAGCACCGCTTGCTGGTACTCATCTCTTGATTTGTTTTGCCCGATTTTATTCAGCCAGAAATCTGGGCGTGTCTGTGGTGCCTTGAAGTAGCGACAATCATGACCGTGCCAAAAGCAGCCATGTATAAAAATGACCGCCTTGTATTTTGGGAGTACCAGATCTGGTTTCCCTGGTAGATCATTTACATGCAGCCGAAAACGAAAGCCCTGCGCGTGCAGGGCTTTCCGGATAATGAGCTCAGGTTTGGTGTTCTTGCCACGGATGCCGGACATCATCCGGCTGCGAGTGGCCTTGTCGACAATATCGGCCATCAGGCAGCCGCCAGATTGCAGGCCTCCATGAAGATGGGGTAACAGGCTTCGTACACCTCATCTCCAAGCGCCTCAAACAACTGGATCATGATTGCTCGTACAGCCGTCACCTCGGCAGTGGTGAAAAGCGGTTCGTTCGTTGCGATCAAGGAGATGTCTTGTGGGTCGTCATCCGGGTGGAACAGCAGCCCTGCTTCTTGCATTGCTGCGAACCATTCCCGGGCAGCATTAATGTTGTGGTCTTTCAGTTTGGGTATACGGGAAATGGCTTGCATGGCATTACCTCGTTTGTTCGGCGAAAAGGGCAAGCTCCGGCTCCAAGCGAGCAGGGTCAAGGAATTGCTCCATCAGACGTGCGACATGGGACATGACCCCAACCACCACCGAGTTACCGAATTGCTTGTAAGCGCGGGTATCAGAAACCGGAATGCGGAAAGAGTCCGGGAACCCCATCAGGCGGGCACACTCACGTGGGGTGAGACGTCGAGGGCTCTTGCCATCTTCTTGGTTTACCAGAATCTCTGAACCATCCTTGTAATAACGAGCAGACAGGGTGCGCGTAACGCTTTCTGGCCCGACCAGTCCGAAGCCAAACCCGTTGCCCTTGGCGCGATGTTTCTCTGCATAATTCTGCAGATAATTCCAGAGTCTCGGGGTGAGGGTGTACTTGTCCGGCACGCGGCTGTTCTCATGATCAAAAAAACGTTTGCCATCCCACTCCAGTAATGGCTCGGAGCCATCGGTACGGTGCAAGATATCTTTCAAGGTTTTAGTGCCCTTTGCCGGTAATGGTAAGGCATCCCAATCAAAAGCCACTTGCTCGCGGAACCCGACGATAAGGATTCGTTCACGGTGCTGCGGTGTGAAATGAGCACCGTCAATTACCTTGCAGAAGATGTGGTAGCCCAGCTCTTCTTTCAACGTCTGACGGATCACTTCAAAGGTGCGCCCCTTGTCATGCGACATCAAGTTCTTGACATTTTCCAGCAGGAAAGCGCGCGGCTTCTTGTGGGCAATGATGCGCGCAACATCAAAAAACAAGGTGCCTTGGGTTGCGTCCTCAAAGCCATGGGCACGGCCAAGGGAGTTCTTTTTTGATACACCGGCAATCGAAAACGGCTGGCAAGGGAAACCGGCCAGCAGCACGTCATGATCAGGTACTTCCGACTCTCGGACCTTGGTTATATCGCCATTTAGCTCATGCTGGTCGCGGTGATTGGCCTGATAGGTGCGTTGTGCATAATCATCCCACTCACTGGTAAAAACACACTCTCCACCAATGGATTCGAATGCCAGTCGCAGCCCTCCAATGCCTGCAAACAGGTCAATAAAGGTGAATTTTCCAGGATCCCTGTTTTCATCAAGCGGGATGACCATCTGCTTGAGGCGATCGACCACATAGGGCTTTGGCTTGGTCTCACCGATTTCCCAGCGTCGAACGGTGCCGACGTCTACTTCTAGTGCAGTGGCAAGGTCTCTACGGCTGTACGCCTTGAAGGCCTCATGAAGATATAAATTAACCTGCTCGCAGCCCATAACGGGTTCCTCTGGGAATTTTTTGTGCATTCTGCACAAAAAATTACAACTGTACAAGCAACCAGTTATGGCGAGCATGGTGCTAAATGAGGTCGAAAAAGCTGCCAGCTGGTCACCGCCTGTGTGCCCTTGGTGTCAGGCTAAGCTGCGAATCGAGCGCAGAGCTGCTTGCAAGAAAATCACTCAGCCGAGTTGAAATTTATGACTTGGCCATCATATGGATAGTGTTGTGGTGCCTCATCGGAGTACTCGGCGTTCTTGTCCCATAGCACCGCAGTTTTTCAACCATCAATAAGGAAGAAATAATGTATACAAGGCCAGTTGTATTGAAGCCCGCGTGCATCAAAACGCTTGTTGCGGTGGAGGCTCATCCAGAGCGATCCAATCAGCATGAATTTAATGGTGTAGCAGAGCTAAAGAATGTTTTTGGCAGCGGTAGGGTAGAGTTTCTAGCCACATTTTCGATACGAGGTAGTAACGTTGCCGACACTGCGAATGTTACTTGGTACGACTCCAGAGAGGGTCACCCAACGCGGACGGAATACCGTCTCTACTTTCAAAATAATGCCGTAATGGATCAGGCCAAAGAGGGTGACAATATCCTTATTGGCTTTGACAGCGGGAATACACTGCACTGTATTTTGATTCCTGCCGGCGATGGCGAGAGAAAATTCCCGGGTTGGACGCCCGCTTAATTCTGGTTCATCTGCAGCAACAGAAAAGCCCCGCGTTAGTGGGGCTTTCATTGAGTACAGTCTTAAGATGTCTGTTTTTAGTATGATTTAGATGGGTAGTTTAAAATCAATCCCAGCTCAACGCCCCCCCCGTCTGATACTCAATAACCCGCGTCTCGAAGAAGTTCTTCTCTTTCTTCAGGTCCATGATCTCGCTCATCCACGGGAACGGGTTGGAGGTGCCTGGGTATTCTTCCTTCAAGCCGATCTGGGTCAGGCGGCGGTTGGCGATGAATTTGAGGTAGTCCTCCATCATCGCCGCGTTCATGCCCAGCACGCCGCGTGGCATGGTGTCGCGGGCGTATTCGATTTCCAGTTGGGTGCCTTCCAGAATCATCTGGGTGGCTTCGTCCTTCATCGCGGCATCCCACAGGTGCGGGTTTTCGATCTTGATCTGGTTGATCACGTCGATGCCGAAGTTCAGGTGCATGGATTCGTCGCGCAGGATGTATTGGAACTGCTCAGCCACGCCGGTCATCTTGTTGCGCCGGCCCATGGAGAGGATCTGGGTGAAGCCGCAATAGAAGAAGATGCCTTCCAGTACGCAGTAGTAGGCGATCAGGTTGCGCAGCAGTTCTTTGTCGGTGTCGTCGGTGCCGGTTTCGAACTTCGGATCGGAGATCGAGCGGGTGTACTTGAGGCCCCAGGCGGCCTTTTTCGCGACCGAAGGAATCTCGTGGTACATGTTGAAGATCGCGCCTTCGTCCATGCCCAGCGATTCGATGCAGTACTGGTAGGCGTGGGTGTGGATCGCCTCTTCGAAGGCCTGGCGCAGGATGTACTGGCGGCACTCGGGGTTGGTGATCAGGCGGTAGACGGCCAGCACCAGGTTGTTGGCGACCAGGCTGTCGGCGGTGGAGAAGAAGCCGAGGTTGCGCATGACGATGCGGCGCTCGTCGTCGGTCAGGCCGTCGGGGGTTTTCCACAACGCGATGTCCGCGTTCATGTTCACTTCCTGCGGCATCCAGTGGTTGGCGCAACCATCCAGGTACTTCTGCCAGGCCCAGTCGTACTTGAAGGGTACGAGCTGGTTGAGGTCGGCGCGGCAGTTGATCATGCGCTTCTCGTCGACCGCGACGCGGGCGGAGGCGCCCTCCAGCTCGGCCAGGCCTTCGGCGATGTCGAGCTGATCGAGGGCGGCCTTGGCGCGGGCCACGGCGGCGCTGTCGTCGGCGGCAATGGCGCGCGCTTCGACCGCGGCGGCACCGCCGACCTGGTCGAGCTTGTCGATGTTCATGTCGGCGATTTGCGCGGTGGTGTTGCTGGAAACGGCTGCGTCTGCGCCGTCTTCCTTGTCGAATTCGTCCCAGCTCAGCATGGCTTGGCTCCTGCTTCAGGGCCGGTGAAATAACCGACCTGTGTGGATGTACAGTAAAATACTAGTCTGTTGTCGGGTGCACGCAAACGGCGGGTTATCTGGTGTTATTCGGTTGATGGGTATCGCTGCGCTCAACCCATCCTACGAATCGCGCTTTGGCGCTTCGCCCGACAATCGAGCGTGTAGCTGAGCGAGTAGTCGCTAGGCACCTGCTGGAGTGGAGCCCCTGAGCGTACGCCTGTACGTGATGGGGCCGCTCCGGCAGGTAACGCCGCGAATGCCGCTCAGATCCGCGCGCTGCCAAACCCTATTGGCAGGCCTCGCAGTCTGGCTCGTCGATAGAACAGGCCTTGGGTACCGGTGCCGGGCCTGCCGACATTTCAATCTGCGGAGCCGCCGGAGCAGCAGCGCTGAGGCCATCGTTGCCACCGCTGGATACGGCGTTGAGCTTGCCGGTGTTGACGGTGGATTTCTCGGTGCTGGTCGCAGCCAGGGCGCGGAGGTAGTAGGTGGTTTTCAGGCCACGGTACCAGGCCATGCGGTAGGTCACGTCGAGCTTCTTGCCCGAGGCGCCAGCGATGTACAGGTTCAGCGACTGCGCCTGGTCGATCCACTTCTGGCGGCGGCTGGCGGCGTCGACGATCCACTTGGTGTCGACTTCGAAGGCGGTGGCGTAGAGGTCTTTCAACTCCTGCGGGATGCGATCGATCTGCTGCACGGAACCGTCGTAGTACTTGAGGTCGTTGATCATGACCGAGTCCCACAGGCCGCGGGCTTTCAGGTCGCGGACCAGGTAGGGGTTGATCACGGTGAATTCGCCCGACAGGTTCGATTTCACGTAGAGGTTCTGGTAGGTCGGTTCGATCGACTGCGACACGCCGGTGATGTTGGCGATGGTGGCGGTCGGTGCGATGGCCATGATGTTCGAGTTACGAATGCCTTTCTGCACACGGGCACGGACCGGCGCCCAGTCGAGGGACTCGGTCAGGTCGACGTCGATGTACTTCTGGCCGCGTTGCTCGATGAGGATCTGCTGCGAATCCAGCGGCAGGATGCCTTGGCTCCACAGCGAACCCTGGAAGGTCTGATAGCTGCCGCGCTCGTCGGCCAGGTCACAGGAGGCCTGGATGGCGTAGTAGCTGACCGCTTCCATGGATTTGTCGGCGAAGTCGACTGCTGCGTCCGAGCCGTACGGGATGTGCTGCAGGTACAGGGCGTCCTGGAAGCCCATGATGCCGAGGCCGACCGGACGGTGCTTGAAGTTGGAGTTCTTCGCCTGCGGCACCGAGTAGTAGTTGATGTCGATGACGTTATCGAGCATGCGCACGGCTGTCTTGATGGTGCGCTCGAGCTTGGCGCGGTCGAGCTTGCCGTCCTTGATGTGGTTCGGCAGGTTGACCGAGCCCAGGTTGCACACGGCGATTTCATCGGCGTTGGTGTTCAGGGTGATCTCGGTGCACAGGTTCGAGCTGTGGACCACGCCAACATGCTGCTGCGGGCTGCGCAGGTTGCATGGGTCTTTGAAGGTCAGCCATGGGTGGCCGGTTTCGAACAGCATGGAGAGCATCTTGCGCCACAGGTCTTTGGCCTGGATGGTCTTGAACAGCTTGATCTTGCCGTACTGGGTCAGGGCTTCGTAGTACTCGTAGCGCTCTTCGAAGGCCTTGCCGGTGAGGTCGTGCAGGTCCGGCACTTCGCTCGGGCTGAACAGGGTCCATTGGCCGTCGTCGAACACGCGCTTCATGAACAGGTCCGGGATCCAGTTGGCGGTGTTCATGTCGTGGGTGCGGCGACGGTCGTCACCGGTGTTCTTGCGCAGCTCGATGAACTCTTCGATGTCCATGTGCCAGGTTTCCAGGTAGGCGCAGACCGCGCCCTTGCGCTTGCCGCCCTGGTTGACTGCAACTGCAGTGTCGTTGACCACTTTGAGGAAGGGCACGACGCCCTGGGATTTGCCGTTGGTGCCCTTGATGTAGGCGCCGAGTGAGCGCACCGGGGTCCAGTCGTTGCCCAGGCCGCCGGCGAATTTGCTCAGCAGGGCGTTGTCGCGGATGGCGTCGTAGATGCCGCCCAGGTCGTCCGGCACGGTGGTCAGGTAGCACGACGACAGCTGCGGGCGCAGGGTGCCGGCGTTGAACAGGGTCGGGGTGGACGACATGTAGTCGAACGACGACAGTAGGTTGTAGAACTCGATGGCGCGGTCTTCTTTCTGCTGCTCTTCGATCGCCAGGCCCATGGCCACGCGCATGAAGAAGATCTGCGGCAGTTCGAAGCGGGTGCCGTCCTTGTGGATGAAGTAACGGTCGTACAGGGTCTGCAGGCCCAGGTAGGTGAACTGCTGGTCGCGCTCGTGGTTGATCGCCTGACCGAGTTTTTCCAGGTCGAAGGTTTTCAGTATCGGGTTGAGCAGTTCCAGCTCGACGCCTTTGTCGATGTAGGCCGGCAGGGCCTTGGCGTAGAAGTCGACCATCTCGTGGTGGGTGGCGCTGGTGGCCACACCGAGAAAGCCCAGGCCTTCGGCGCGGATGTTGTCCATCAGCAGGCGCGCGGTGACGTAGCTGTAGTTCGGCTCACGCTCGACCAGGGTGCGGGCGGTCATCACCAGGGCGGTGCTGACGTCGCTCTGGGCCACGCCGTCGTAGAGGTTCTTCAGGGTTTCTTTCTGGATCAACGCGCCGTCGACTTCGGCCAGGCCTTCGCAGGCTTCGGTGACGATGGTGTTGAGGCGGCCCATGTCCAGCGGCGCCACAGTGCCGTCGAGGTGGGTGACGCGCAGGCTCGGGTGCGGCTCGGCGATGCCGTCGGCGACGCCGCGCTTGCGCTCCTGGCTGCGCGATTCACGGTAGATCACGTAGTCGCGGGCGACTTTCTGTTCGCCGGAACGCATCAGGGCCAGTTCGACCTGGTCCTGGATTTCTTCGATGTGGATGGTGCCGCCAGAGGGCATGCGGCGCTTGAAGGTGGCACTGACCTGCTCGGTCAGGCGCTCAACGGTTTCATGGATACGCGACGACGCGGCGGCGCTGCCGCCTTCTACTGCGAGAAACGCTTTGGTGATGGCGACGGTGATCTTGTCATCGGTGTACGGCACCACGGTGCCGTTACGCTTGATCACACGCAACTGGCCCGGCGCGGTGGCGCTCAGTTCCAGGTTGCCATCGGTAGCCTGTGGCGCTTGGGCCTGCGAGTTCTCGCGAGAGGTGTCGGTATGCATGTATGCGTGTCTCCGTGATCTGTAATTTGTCGAGTCGGGCGCTTTGCGATGGATCTACTGCCGTTCATTACCATTTCAACAATGCCTGCACGCAGCCAGAGGCTGGGAGCAGGGGGCTTGCAAACTGGCTGGAAGGGTCTGAGTGAAAGCGCCTTCCTGGCTTCATGTCTTGTGTCGGCCATGGCCGGCACTACTATATGTAGTGGTAGGCGCGCAAAGGCTACCTACCGTTATTCTGGCTCTGGCAGGCAAGTCGCGCTGCTGGAGCAATGGCCGCTGCGCTTGTGCGGTGGCCGCCATCGAGGTTTTTTCGTACACCGATTGGGGTTGAGGTCTAGACCTTTTGGGGGCAATTGTGCTTGTGCCGTTTTTTAGGTCAAAACCCAACATGTAGGTGTTTGCTGCGTTAGAGATACAAGATAGTGCGGTCTTGGGGGGATGGCAAGTCCTCCAACCTGTGGATAAAGCTGTGGGTTAACGTGGGGTAACTTGCGCAAACCCGCGTGCTTGCTGGGATGGGCAGCCATGTGCCGTTCGTCGTTGTTATGGGTTTATTTTTGCGTTCGGACGCGAGTTTTTAAGTCCGCCACAGAAACACAATATGTAGTTTTTTTTGTGGCGTTTTGGCCTGCTCTGTGCAGCTGCCTCGCGGCGCTTTCGACGCGTCAGTGTTCTGTGCGGTTAGTGAATTAATTCACCTTCGGCTGACCGAGGTGCTGAGTCCGAGTCATCGCCGGCTATGGCAAAAAGCCGCATCGCAGTAGCAGAGCCGCAGGCGCCGAAAGTGTGAGCAAACAGGCCACTCACGTCAGACCTGCGCCATGGCGCTCGGCGTTGTTACAATCAGGGTCTTTTTCGTCGTCGTTGATCTGTCCCCCGGAGGCAGCCGTGCAGCAGCAAGACACCTGGCACATCCTTATCGTCGAAGACGACCAGCGTCTGGCCGAGCTGACCCGTGATTACCTGCAGAGCAATGGCCTGGTGGTAAGCATCGAGGGCGACGGCGCGCAGGCGGCCGCGCGCATTATCAAAGAGCAGCCGGATCTGGTGATTCTCGATTTGATGCTGCCGGGCGAAGACGGCCTGACGATCTGCCGCAAGGTGCGCGACCAATACGACGGGCCTATCCTGATGCTCACCGCGCGCACCGACGACATGGACCAGGTGCTCGGCCTGGAAATGGGCGCCGACGATTATGTGTACAAGCCGGTGCGTCCGCGGGTGCTGCTGGCGCGGATCCGGGCGCTGCTGCGGCGCCGTGAGGGCGTCGCGGCGACGGCGGCTGAAGGGGCGCGGCGCCTGGAGTTCGGTCCGCTGGTGATCGACAGTGCGATGCGCGAGGCCTGGCTGGGCGAGCAGAGCATCGAGCTGACCAGCGCCGAGTTCGACCTGCTCTGGCTGCTGACGGCCAACGCCGGGCGGATTCTCTCGCGCGAGGAGATCTTCAATGCCTTGCGCGGGATCGAGTACGACGGCCAGGATCGCTCCATCGACGTGCGTATCTCGCGGATACGGCCGAAGATCGGCGACGATCCGATGCATCCACGCCTGATCAAGACCGTGCGCAGCAAGGGTTATCTATTCGTCGCCGAGGCTGCCGAAGCGCTGCTATGAATTCGATCTTTCTGCGCATTTATGCCGGCATGCTGGCGGTGCTGGTGCTGGTGGCGCTGCTCGGCGTCGGCACCCTGCACCTGGTCAACGAGGTACGCTCGGAGCAATACCGCGAGCGCCTGGCGCGTGGCACCTTCCGCCTGATGGCCGACAACCTGGCGCCGATGAGCGAGCTCGAGCGGCGTCGCTCCGTGGTGCTGTGGTCGCGCCTGCTGGGCATTCCACTGACCATCCAGTCGGTGGCCGAGGCCCCGCTCGATAGCGGTGAGCGCAACCGTCTCAAGCGGGGCCAGGTGTTGGTGCGGCAAACCGGCCCGCATGCGGCGACCGTCTATAGCCAGGTCGACGAACCGCAGCAGCTGCTGCTGAGCGGCGAGGTGCAGCAGATCAGCGAACAGCTGGCGCGGGCGACGGTGTTTCTGCTGATCGACGAGTTGATCCGCTATCCGCTGGCCGAACAGCCGCAGCGATTGGCTGAGATTAAAGAGGCCAAACAGTTCGGTTTCGATCTGCACCTGGTCAGCCTCGAGCAGGCGAATCTGGACGTCGACCAGCGCCGGCGGGTGGACGAGGGCGACACGGTGATGGCGCTGGGCAAGGGCGGCGACAGTATTCATGTGTTCTCTGGTATTTCCGGTTCATCCTGGGTGCTGGAAATCGGCCCGCTGTATCAGATGAGCCCTTACCCGGCGCAGTTGCTGGTGTTGATCGGGGTGCTGGGCTTGAGCCTGATCGGCTTGACGGTCTATCTGCTGGTGCGGCCCCTGGAGCAGCGTCTGGGGGGGCTGGAGGGCGCCGCTACGCGGATCGCCAGTGGTCGCCTGGATGCGCGGGTGCCGAGCCGCGGCACCGATTCGGTGGGGCGGCTGGCGGCGGCGTTTAATGCCATGGCCGAGCACTTGCAGCGCTCCTTGAGCATTCAGCGTGAAATGGTGCAGGCGGTGTCCCATGAGCTGCGCACGCCGGTGGCGCGCCTGCGCTTCGGCCTGGAGATGATCGGCGACGCCGAGAACGAGACGGCGCGGCGCAAATACATGGACGGCATGGACAGCGATATCCAGGATCTCGACAAGCTGGTCGACGAGATGCTGACCTATGCGCGCCTGGAGCAGGGCGCGCCGGCGCTGAACTTCCAGCAGGTCGACCTCGGTCAGCTGATCGACCAGGTAATCGACGAGCTGGCACCGCTGCGCGCCGGGGTGCGGGTCGAACGCGGCCCGGCACTGGATGCCCTGGATGGCAGCGGGGCGCTGGTCGAGGCGGAATTGCGCTACCTGCATCGCGCCTTGCAGAACTTGGTGAGCAATGCCATGCGCCACGCCGAATCGCGGGTACGGGTGAGTTATCAGGTCGGCCAGCAGCGCTGCCGCGTGGATGTCGAGGATGACGGCCCTGGGGTGCCGGATGACGCCTGGGAGCGCATCTTCAACCCCTTCCTGCGTCTGGACGACAGCCGTACCCGCGCCTCCGGCGGACATGGCCTGGGCCTGTCGATCGTGCGCCGGATCATCTACTGGCACGGCGGTCGCGCACAGATCAGCCACAGCGAAGCCCTGGGTGGGGCAAAGTTCAGCCTGGTATGGCCGCGCAAGCAGGAGTGAACGGCATTCCCCGGATTAGCCCGGAGCCCAGCCGGGCTGCGGGTCGGCTGCGTGTATAGGCCGACTCTGGCGCGGATCGCTAGAACGGTGCGGGGCAGTCGAAGCGCAGGCGTTCGCCACTTTGCGGGTGGGTCAGGCCGAGCATGCAGGCGTGCAGGCACAGGCGTGGATAGGCGACCAGGGCTTGCGGGGGGGCGTAGAGGGAGTCACCGAGCAGCGGGTGGCCGATCGACAGCATGTGGACGCGCAGCTGGTGCGAACGGCCGGTGATCGGCGTCAGTTCGACCCGGCAGTAATCGCCACAACGCTCGAGCACGCGCCAGTGGGTCAGGGCGTGTTTGCCCAGTTCATGGTCGACCACATGCCGCGGTTTGCTCGGTGGGTCGTAGCGCAGTGGCAGGTCGATGCTGCCGCTGTCCGCCTCGGGCTGGCCCCAGCACAGGGCGATGTAGGCTTTTTCGGTCTCGCGGTCGTGGAACTGGCGCGACAGTTCGCGGTGGCTGTCGACGTCGCGCGCGAGGACGATGATGCCCGAGGTTTCCCAGTCCAGGCGATGGACGATACGCGCTTCCGGGAAGCCGTTGTCCTGCAGGCGGGTGACCAGGCAATCCTTGTTGTCATCGGCACGACCGGGCACCGAGAGCAGCAGGGTGGGCTTGTTGATCACCAGCAGGGCGGCGTCCTGGTGGAGAATTTCGATTTGGCTGAGCGGCATGGGGCTTCTTGAATAGAGGCTTTGAGGCTAGTGGTAGGAGGGGGCGGGCGGCGTTCCGCTTTAGTCGCGAAGCCTTCGTCTGGTTAAAAGCTTCGCGGCTAAAGCCCCTTCCACAAAGAGTGCAGGCTTCTGGAATGAAATGGCGGCCCTCAAGGACCGCCATTTATACAGGTGTGCCGCAGCAACCGCTGTTAGCGATCCGGCAGGGTGATGTTGAGTTCCAGGATCGAGCAGCTGCCTTGATTTTCCAAGGCGACCTGCACGTTATCCGATTCGATGTTGACGTACTTGCGAATCACCTCGACCAGTTCTTTTTGCAGGGCCGGCAGGTAATCCGGCTGGCTGCGCTGGCCGCGCTCGTGGGCGACGATGATTTGCAGGCGCTCTTTCGCAATGGACGCAGTGGGTTCTTTTTTGCGTTCACGAAAGAAGTCAAAAATATTCATTAGCGAGCTCCAAACAAGCGTTGCATGAGTCCTTTCTTCTGCACATCGAGAAAGCGATGGGCAACTTCCTTGCCGAGCAGACGGTCGACGGCATCGCTGTAGGCCTGACCAGCGTCGCTTTGGTCATCAAGGATGACCGGTACGCCCTGGTTGGACGCTTTCAACACGGCTTGCGATTCCGGGATAACGCCGAGCAGGCGGATGGCGAGGATTTCCTCGACGTCTTCCACACCGAGCATTTCACCACGAGTCACGCGCTCGGGGTTGTAGCGTGTCAGCAGCAGGTGTTCCTTGATCGGCTCTTCGCCTTTCACGGCGCGGCGCGATTTGCTCGCCAGCAGGCCGAGCATGCGGTCGGAGTCACGCACCGAGGAAACTTCGGGGTTGGTCACGACAATGGCTTCATCGGCGAAGTACATCGCCAAGTGCGCGCCTTTTTCGATACCGGCCGGCGAGTCGCAGACCACGTATTCGAAGTTTTCGCGCAGTTCGTTGATGACTTTTTCCACGCCTTCTTCGGTCAGCGCGTCTTTGTCACGGGTCTGGCTGGCAGCCAGCACATAGAGGTTTTCCAAGCGCTTGTCCTTGATCAGCGCCTGGCTCAGTGTGGCTTCGCCGTTGACCACGTTGACGAAGTCATACACCACGCGACGTTCGCAGCCCATGATCAGGTCGAGGTTACGCAAACCGACGTCGAAGTCGACGATGACAGTTTTGTGCCCGCGCAAGGCGAGGCCGGTACCGATGGCGGCGCTGGTGGTGGTTTTACCCACGCCACCCTTGCCGGAAGTGACTACGATGATCTTGGCCAAGGTGATTCACCCCAAATGTGAAGAAAGACGGGAATCCGACAGCCATATGCGGCTTCCAGATGCCTTTTTATGTCCCTGAAAATTGGCGGCAGTATCCGTTAAAGGCGGGTGATGTTCAACACGTCACCCGACAAGCTGACATGCACCGCCTCGCCCCATAAAGGGTCACGGCGCAGGTCTTCGGCGACCTTGTATTGGCCGGCGATGGAGAGCAGTTCCGCGCCCATTTGCTGGCAGAAGATGCGTGCCTTGGTGTTGCCCTTGATGCCGGCCAGGGCGCGGCCGCGCATGGGCGCGTAAACATGGATGTTGCCATCGGCGAGAAGTTCCGCGCCGGAGCTGACCGGCGCCAGGACGATCAGGTCGCCGCCCTGGGCGTAGATCTGCTGGCCGCCGCGCACCGGGCTGGTGATGATCTTGCTCGGCCTGAGCTCAGGCTCTGCGGGCTTTTCCGGTTTTTTCGCTGATGCGCTACCGCCGGTCGGATCGATCGGCCGTTCGCGTGCGCCGGACGGCGGCAGCACCGGTAAATCCAGGGCACTGGCGGCGACGATGTCGTCTTCACGGTGGGCGCGCACGGCCAGGGTACGCAGGCCATGGCGGCGGCACAGGGTCACCAGGGCGCCTAGGTCGAGGCTGCCTTCGCCATCCGGCAACTTGTCCAGAGCCAATATCAGTGGGGTATTGCTGAAGAAGTTCGGCGCCTGGGCGACTTTCGCGGCCAGTTGCTGGTCGAGGCGCACGAGGTCGTTGTGCGCCAGTTCCAGCACGGTGATGGCCAGCATGCTGCCCTTGAGCTGGAATACGGGGTCTTGCTCGAGTAGATCGGCTTGGCTCATGGTCTGCCTGATACGCCTTGTCGGTCGTGACGAAAGTAGCCCGGACTTATAGCGATAACCCCGCTGGGCTGCAAGCCGGGCCGAGTCTTTGCACAACTTATGCTAAAACGCCGGTGCTAGAATGCCGGGCTTTATGCATTGCTACGGAATCGTAGATGGATCGTCCAGTCTTTCGTGCCTATTTCCTGCATCCACGCTTCTGGCTGTTATGGCTGGGACTTGGCCTGCTCTGGCTGCTCGCGCTGTTGCCTTACTCGCTGTTGATGTGGCTGGGGCGTCGGCTTGGCGGTGTGATGTATCACCTGGCCAGTTCGCGCCGGGCGATTGCCGCGCACAACCTGGAGCTGTGTTTCCCCGAATTGTCGGCCAGCGAGCGCGCCAGCTTGTTGCGCGAGAACTTCGCCTCGACCGGCATGACCTTCTTCGAGATGGCGATTAGTTGGTGGTGGCCGGCGGCGCGGCTGGCCAAGCAGGGTCAGGTCGAGGGGCTTGAGCATCTGCGCGCGGCCGAGGCCGAAGGGCAGGGCGTGCTGCTGATGGCTTTGCACTTCACTACCCTGGAAATGGGCGGTGGTCTGCTGGGCATGCAGCAAGATATGTATGGCATGTACCGGCCACACAAGAGCCCCGTGTTTGACTATGTCCAGCGCCGTGGTCGCGAGCAGCGTCTGCAGGGGGTGATCGAGCGCAACGATGTGCGCGGCACGCTCAAGTTGCTGCGCGCCGGCAAGGTGATTTGGTACGCGCCGGATCAGGATTATGGCGCGCAGCGCAGTATTTTCGTGCCGTTGTTTGGCGTGCCGGCCGCGACGGTGACGGCCACCAGCAAGTTCGCCCGCCTGGGCCGGGCGCGGGTGATTCCCTTCACCCAGACACGGCTGGCCGACGGCTCCGGCTATAAGGTGGTGGTGCACCCGCCGCTGACCGATTTCCCTGGGGAGAGCGAGGAGGCCGACTGTTTGCGGGTCAATCAGTGGATCGAGGCGGCGATTCGTCAGCAGCCCGAGCAGTACCTGTGGGCCCACCGTCGCTTCAAGACGCGCCCGGCCGGTGAGGCAAAGATGTACCAGAAGCGCCGCGGTTAGCAGGCCGTTGAAAAGCTACCTACGTTGCCGATACGGCGTTAAAAACAGGCTCGGAATGCTCATTTACAGCTCGTAAACTCCGCTTCCTCGCCTGTTTTTGCCTTGTCTCGGCTGCCTCGCCTACATTTTTCAACGGCCTGTTAGGCGCCTGGATTGCCACCTGCGCGGTTCGCCCCGGCCAACCAATTACACGGAAACTCGGAACTCCCTATGACGTCAAACGCTCCCTCCAGCGAGCCGGTAACCGGGCTGATTCTTTCCGGCGGTGGCGCGCGGGCGGCCTATCAGGTCGGCGTGCTGGCGGCGATTGCAGATTTGTTGCCGGATCCCACGCAGAATCCCTTTCCGGTGATTGTCGGGACCTCGGCGGGGGCGATCAATGCGGTCGGCCTGGCGTGCGGGGCATTGCATTTTTCCGAAGCGGTGCGCCGTCTGACCAGTGTCTGGCAGGGTTTTCATACGCATCAGGTGTATCGCAGCGACTGGTTGGGGGTCTTGCGTCAGGCCAGCCGCTTTATCGGCCACAGCGTGCTCGGCTTGGGGGGGCAGGTGCCGGTGGCGCTGCTCGACAGTTCGCCGCTGCGCGAATTGATCCAGCGCGAGTTGGATTTCTCCGGGATCGCGGCCGCGGTTCGCCAGCGCCAATTGCGCGCAGTGGCGGTGACAGCGTTCGGCTACGAGTCCGGGCATGCCGTGACCTTCTATCAAGGGCGCGCCACCATCGATCCCTGGATGCGCCATCGTCGGGTCGGCGTACCGACCCGTTTGTCCGTCGATCATCTACTGGCCAGCTCTTCCATCCCGCTGCTGTTTCCGGCGGTGAAGATCAACCGCGAATATTTCGGCGACGGCGCCGTGCGTCAGTCCGCCCCTATCAGTCCGGCATTGCACCTGGGCGCTACCCGGGTGTTGGTGGTTGGCGTCAGTCATAACCCCCAGGCGGAACACGGTAGCGCCGTTACGGCTGCGGTACAGGCCGTCAAGCCGCCGAGCCTGGCGCAAATCGGCGGGCATATGCTCAACAGCACCTTTATCGACAGCCTGGAAGGCGATATCGAACTGCTCGAACGGCTCAACCTGATGAGCAAACTGATCCCGCCGGAGCAGCGCCCGCGTGGCTTGGGGCTCAATCCGGTGGAGGTGCTGGTGATTTCGCCGAGCCAGCCGCTGGATGCGATCGCCGCCCGCCATCGCCATGAGATGCCGGCGGCGCTGCGCCTGTTCCTGCGTGGGCCGGGGGCGACCAAGGTCAGCGGTGCGGGTGTGCTCAGCTATCTGCTGTTCGAGGCCGGCTATTGCAACGAGCTGATCGAGCTGGGGTATCAGGATGCGATAGCGCAGAAAGTCGCCTTGAGCGATTTTCTCGGCCTGGCCCGCCCGCCAGTGGTGCAGGGGCAGCTGATAACGGCTTAGCAGGCTGTTGAAAAACTACCTACGTTGCCGATACGGCGTTAAAAACAGGCGCGGCAAGTCGCTTGCGGCTGACGCGCTTTAGCGGGGCCGCCTAGGTGCGACCCCGTAGGGGTAAGCGACGCGAGTCATGCGCATTTACAGCTCGTAAACTCCGCTTCCTCGCCTGTTTTTGCCTTGTCTCGGCTGCCTCGCCTACGTTTTTTCAACGGCCTGCTAGCCCGCGCTGCGTTGAATTAGGCACAAAAACTGGCCGGTCAGCTTGTGAGGAAATTGCCCGAGTTGTGCGCGTGCGTGGCGAACAGCATTTAAACTGCGCCTTCCCGACGCTTTCTGTCGCATTTGCGCAAGCTGCGGTTTTCCTCGGGTTGGCGCTATAAGAAGTTGTCGCATGGCGGCAATGCCAGGCCCGAATCAATCCCTACAATCCTTCCCACCGCCTGCCACTCAATGCAGGTGTTACTCGTCAGGAGAGTTCAGATGTCCGTTCAGCACGATCCGGTGCAACGCGCCGATTTCGACCAAGTGATGGTTCCCAACTATGCCCCGGCCGGCTTCATTCCGGTGCGCGGCGCGGGTTCCCGAGTCTGGGATCAACGGGGTCGCGAGCTGATCGACTTCACCGGCGGCATCGCCGTGAATGCCCTGGGCCATTGCCATCCGGCCCTGGTCACCGCGTTGACCGAGCAGGCCAACACCCTGTGGCACATTTCCAACGTGTTCACCAACGAGCCGGCCCTGCGCCTGGCGCACAAGCTGATCGACGCGACCTTCGCCGAGCGGGTGTTCTTCTGCAACTCCGGCGCCGAAGCCAACGAGGCCGCCTTCAAGCTGGCCCGGCGGGTGGCGTTCGACACGTTCGGCGAAGAGAAATACGAAATCATCGCGGCAACCAACAGTTTCCACGGGCGCACCCTGTTTACCGTCAGTGTCGGCGGGCAGCCCAAGTATTCCGATGGCTTTGGGCCGAAGATCCAGGGCATCAGCCATGTGCCGTACAACGATATCGAGGCGCTGAAAGCCGCGGTTTCCGCCAAGACTTGCGCCGTCGTACTGGAGCCGATCCAGGGTGAAGGCGGCGTAATGCCGGCCGACCTGGCCTATCTGCAGGCGGCCCGTGAGCTGTGCGACCAGCACGACGCGCTGCTGATCTTCGACGAAGTGCAGACCGGCATGGGCCGCAGCGGCTCGCTGTTCGCCTACCAGCATTTCGGTGTGACACCGGACATCCTCTCCAGCGCCAAGAGCCTGGGCGGTGGTTTCCCGATCGGCGCCATGCTCACTACCGAAGCGCTGGCCAAGCACTTGGCCGTCGGCACCCATGGCACCACCTACGGCGGCAATCCGCTGGCCTGTGCGGTAGCCGAGGCGGTGATCGATGTGATCAACACCCCGCAAGTGTTGGCGGGGGTGAAAGCCAAGCAGCAGCGCTTCAAGACCACGCTGGAGAAGCTCGGCGAGCAGTACGGCGTGTTCAGCCAGGTGCGTGGCCTCGGTCTGTTGATCGGTGCAGTGCTGAGCGATGCCTGGAAAGGCAAGGCCAAGGCGATTCTCGATGCCGCCGCGGCGCAAGGTGTGATGGTGCTGCAAGCCGGCCCGGACGTGGTGCGTTTCGCCCCGAGTCTGGTGGTCGAAGATGTCGATATCGAAGAAGGCCTGGCGCGTTTCGAACGTGCGCTGGTCCAGCTGACGCAAGCCTGAGTCGACAGTCCGCTGGCGATCCGCTGGTGATCGCCACGGGCTGCGCTTGCTCGGCTTATGGATAAGCCGAGCTACTTCCAGGGATGACTATCTCCATGTGTGCTGTGGCCTTCGGGTTGCAGTTTCTCCAGGCGGTTCGCGATGAGCGGCTTGGAGTTTTTATTGAGAAAGGAGTGACACCATGCTGGTGATGCGCCCCGCGCAAATGGCCGACCTGAGTGAAGTGCAGCGTCTCGCCGCGGACAGCCCGGTTGGTGTGACTTCGTTGCCGGACGATGCCGATCGCCTGCGCGACAAGATCGCGGCGTCGGATGCCTCGCTGGCCGCCGAGGTGAGCTTCAATGGCGAAGAAAGCTATTTCTTCGTCCTCGAAGACAGCGACAGCGGACGCCTGCTCGGCTGCTCCGGGATTGCCGCCTCGGCCGGTTATTCCGAGCCGTTCTACAGCTTTCGCAACGAAACCTTCGTGCACAACTCCCGTGAGCTGAAGATCCACAACAAGATCCACGTGCTCTCGCTGTGCCATGACCTGACCGGTAACAGCCTGCTGACCAGTTTTTACGTCGAGCGGGCGTTGGTGGGCAGTGTCTGGTCCGAGCTGAACTCGCGTGCACGCTTGTTGTTCGTCGCCAACCACCCGGAGCGCTTCGCCGATGCGGTGGTGGTGGAAATTGTCGGCCACAGCGATGAGCACGGCGATTCGCCGTTCTGGGATGCCGTGGGACGCAATTTCTTCGACATGAACTACGCCGAGGCCGAGCGCCTGTGCGGGCTGAAGAGCCGGACCTTTCTGGCCGAGCTGATGCCGCATTACCCAATCTATGTGCCGCTGCTGCCGGATGCCGCGCAGGAAGCCATGGGCCAGGTGCACCCGCGGGCCCAGGTGACCTTCGACATCCTGATGCGCGAAGGCTTCGAGACCGATCATTACATCGACATTTTCGACGGCGGACCGACCCTGCATGCACGTACCTCAGGGATTCGCTCCATCGCCCAGAGCCGCGTGGTGCCGGTCAGGATCGGCGAGCCGATCAAGGGTGGGCGACCGTATCTGGTGAGCAATGGCCTGCTGCAGGATTTCCGCGCGATTGTCGCGGACCTGGATTGGGTGCCTGGCAAGCCGGTCACCCTCAGTCTTGCAGTTGCCGAAGCACTTGGCGTCGGCGAGGGCGCCAGTGTGCGTCTGGTTGCGGTTTAAGGAGTTAGCGCATGATCGTTCGTCCCGTTCGCACAGCCGATCTTTCGGCCCTGATTGATCTGGCGCGCACTACCGGCGCCGGCTTGACCACCCTGCCAGCCAACGAGGAGCGCCTGGCGCACCGCGTTGGTTGGGCGGAGAAGACCTTCAGCGGCAAGGCCGAGCGCGCCGATGCCGATTACCTGTTCGTGCTGGAAAACGACGCTGGCGAGGTGGTGGGTATCTCCGCCGTGGCCGGCGCGGTTGGCCTGCGTGAGCCCTGGTACAACTACCGCGTGGGTTTGACCGTCAGCGCGTCCCAGGAACTGAAGATTCACCGGCAGATTCCCACCCTGTTTCTGGCCAACGACCTGACCGGCAACTCCGAGCTGTGTTCGCTGTTTCTGCGCGCCGATCACCGCAAGGGGCTCAATGGTCGTCTGTTGTCCAAGGCACGCATGCTGTTCATCGCCGAGTTCCGCGAGTTGTTCGGCGACAAGGTGATCGCCGAGATGCGTGGCATGTCCGACGAGCAGGGCCGTTCGCCATTCTGGGAAAGCCTGGGTCGGCACTTCTTCAAGATGGAGTTCAGCCAGGCGGACTACCTGACCGGGGTCGGCAACAAGGCCTTCATCGCCGAATTGATGCCCAAGTTTCCGCTCTATACCTGCTTCCTCTCCGAAGACGCGCGCAACATCATCGGCCGCGTCCACCCGGATACCGAGCCGGCGCTGGCCATGCTCAAGGGCGAAGGCTTCAGTTATCAGGGCTATGTCGACATCTTCGACGCCGGCCCGGCCATCGAGGCGGAAACCGCGAAAATTCGTGCGGTGCGCGACAGCCAGGCACTGGTGCTGGCCATCGGTACGCCGGGCGATGACGCCACCACCTTCCTGATTCACAACCGTAAGCGCGAAGACTGCCGCATCACCGTCGGGGCCGCACGCCTGGCCGCCGGCACCCTGGTGGTCGATCCGTTGACCGCCAAGCGTTTGCAGTTGGCGGTCGGCGATCAGGTAAGAGCGGTGCCGTTGTCGGCCCGTGGCTGAATACCCGAGCCGCCTGGAGGTGATCCGGGCCGTTCGATCGAATAGCGCACCCGGCGCAACGCCGGGTGATGAAATTGCTGGGAGTGATAAAACAAAATGAGCACTCATTACATCGCCGGTAGCTGGCAGGTTGGTCAGGGCGAAGCCCTGGAATCGTTGAATCCGGTCAGTCAGGCCGTGGTCTGGCGTGGCCAGGCGGCCTCTGTCGCCCAGGTCGAGGCCGCCGTGGTGGCCGCCCGCGCGGCATTTGCGGGCTGGGCCTCGTGCTCCCTGGATGGGCGCATCGCCGTGCTGGAGCGTTTCGCCGTAGTCCTCAAGGCGCATGCCGACGAGCTGGCCCAGGCGATTGGTGAGGAAACCGGCAAGCCGCTGTGGGAGTCGGCCACCGAGGCGGCCAGCATGGTCAACAAGGTCGCCATCTCGGTGCAGAGCTACCGCGAGCGTACCGGCGAGAAGAGTGCACCGCTGGGCGATGCCACGGCCGTGCTGCGGCACAAGCCGCATGGCGTGGTGGCGGTGTTCGGGCCCTACAACTTCCCCGGTCACCTGCCCAACGGTCACATAGTGCCGGCGTTGCTGGCCGGCAATTGCGTGCTGTTCAAGCCCAGCGAGTTGACGCCGAAAGTCGCCGAACTGACGGTCAAGTGCTGGATCGAAGCCGGTCTGCCGGCGGGCGTGCTCAATCTGCTGCAGGGCGCGCGGGAAACCGGCGTGGCCCTGGCCGGCAATCCCGGTATCGACGGGTTGTTCTTCACCGGCTCGAGCCGCACCGGCAACCTGCTGCACAATCAATTCGCCGGGCGCCCGGACAAGATCCTCGCCCTGGAAATGGGCGGCAACAACCCGCTGATCGTCGATCAGGTGGCTGATGTCGATGCGGCGGTCTACACCATCGTGCAGTCGGCATTCATCTCCGCCGGCCAGCGCTGCACCTGTGCGCGCCGCCTGCTGGTGCCGCAGGGCGAGTGGGGCGATGCCCTGCTCGCTCGGCTGGTCCAGGTCGCCGAGCAGATCAAGGTCGGCCGGTATGACGAACAGCCGGCCCCCTTCATGGGCTCGGTGATTTCCCTGGCCGCAGCTGAGCACCTGCTGCAGGCTCAGCAGCAGTTGCTCGGCAAGGGGGCCACGGCGCTGCTGGCGATGACCCAGCCGCTGCCCGGTGCCGCCTTGCTGACCCCGGGCATTCTCGATGTCAGCGCGGTAGCCGAGCGCTCGGACGAAGAGTTTTTCGGCCCGCTGCTGCAGGTCATCCGCTATGCCGATTTCGAGGGTGCGATCGCCGAGGCCAACAACACCCAGTTCGGCCTGGCCGCCGGTTTGCTGTCGGACTCCAAGGCGCGCTACCAGCAGTTCTGGCTGCAGAGTCGTGCCGGCATCGTCAACTGGAACAAGCAGCTCACTGGCGCCGCCAGCACGGCGCCGTTCGGTGGCGTCGGTGCATCCGGCAACCACCGCGCCAGTGCTTATTACGCGGCGGACTACTGCGCCTATCCGGTGGCCTCGCTGGAAAGTGAAAGCCTGAGCCTGCCTGCCAGCCTGACCCCAGGAGTAAGCCTGTAATGTCCGCGCATGAAATGAACTTCGACGGTTTGGTCGGCCCGACCCACAACTACGGTGGCCTGTCCTACGGCAACGTCGCGTCGCAGAGCAACAGTCAGGTCGCCTCCAGCCCGAAAGAGGCCGCCAAGCAAGGGCTGGCGAAAATGAAGGCGCTGATGGAGATGGGCTTCAAGCAGGGCGTGCTGGCTCCGCAGGAACGTCCGGATGTCGCGGTGCTGCGCCGCCTCGGCTTTACCGGCAGCGATACCCAAGTGATCGAGCGGGCAGCGAAAGAAGCCATGCCTTTATTGGTTGCAAGCTGCTCGGCCTCGAGCATGTGGACGGCCAACGCCTGCACCGTCAGCCCCAGTGCCGATACGGCCGATGGCCGGGTGCACTTCACCGCCGCCAACCTCAACTGCAAATTTCACCGCAGCATCGAGCACCCGACTACCAGTCGCGTGCTCGGCGCCATGTTCGCCAACCAACAGCATTTCGCCCATCACCCGGCGCTGCCAGCGGTCACGCAGTTCGGTGACGAGGGCGCGGCCAACCACACGCGCTTCTGTAACGGTTACGGCGAGGCCGGGGTGGAGTTCTTCGTGTTCGGACGCAGCGCCTTCGACAGCCGCTACCCGGCGCCGCAACGCTACCCGGCGCGGCAGACCCTGGAAGCCTCGCAGGCCGTGGTGCGCCTGCATGGATTGAGCGAGGCTGGGGTGGTCTATGCTCAGCAGAACCCGGCGGTGATCGATCAGGGCGTCTTCCACAACGACGTGATCGCGGTGGGCAACGGCGAAGTGCTGTTCTATCACCAGGACGCCTTCCTCGATACCGACAAGGTGCTGGCCGAGCTGGGCGAGAAGCTCGGCCGTCGTGGCGGCAACCTGCAAGCGGTGTGCGTGCCGCGCGATGCGGTCACGGTAGAGGACGCGGTGAAGTCCTACCTGTTCAATAGCCAGTTGTTGTCACGCGCCGCTGGCGGCATGTTGTTGATCGTGCCGGAGGAGTGCCGCAACAACGGCAACGTGTGGAATTACCTGCAGCAGCTCACCAGCGGCAGCGGGCCGATTCGCGAGGTCAAGGTGTTCGATCTCAAGCAAAGCATGCAGAACGGTGGCGGCCCGGCCTGCCTGCGTCTGCGCGTGGCGCTCAAGGACAATGAGCTGGCGGCGGTGAATCCGGGGGTGATCATGACCCCGCAGCTGTATGACACCCTCAACGTCTGGGTCGACAAGCACTACCGCGATAGCCTCCGCGAGAGCGAGTTGGCCGACCCGCAATTGTTGATTGAATGCCGCACGGCATTGGATGAATTGACCCAGATCCTTAAACTGGGTGCGGTTTATCCTTTCCAATTGAACTGAGCAGGCAAGCCCCAGCCTCAAGCGCACGCTTGGCGTTCTAAACTTGCTGCTTGTGGCTTATAGCGTGGAGCTTTGAATAATGTCCGATGTCCTGCAACTGATCCTCGAAGATGAAGATGGCACCCAACTGGAAACGACCTGCACCCGCTTTGCGGTGATGTGGCAGGGCAAGGAAGTCTGGTTTCAGCAGGTGGGTAACGGCCAGTTGATGATCGGCGTGGACGTGGCGGAGGGTGACAGCGAGTACGCCAATCTGCTGCTGCGCCCGCTGGCCACCAATCTGGTCAGCCTGGAACTGGAGATGGAAGCGGCCGAGCCCGGCGACGACGAGCACGTGCATGGCCCTGACTGCAATCACGATTGAGGTAACTCCTATGCTTGCCCTCGGCAAACTGCTTGAATTGACCCTGGCCGGCCACGAACCGGCAGCGAAGATCCAGCTGACGCCAGAGGGCACGCGCTTGCGCTGGCTGGCCGAAGGCGCGCTGGAAGTGACGCCGCCAGTGGCCCGCGACAATGGCCTGGATCTGCTGCTCTCGGCGGGTATCCACGGCAACGAAACCGCCCCCATCGAATTGCTCGACCGCCTGCTGCACGGTATTGCCCGTGGTGAGTTGAAGCCGCGCGCACGGATCCTCTTCCTGTTCGGCAATCCGCCGGCGATCCGCCGTGGCGAGCGTTATATCGAGCAGGACATCAACCGCCTGTTCAACGGCCAGCACGAGCAGCATGCCGGGGCCGAGGCCATGCGTGCCTCTGATCTGGAACACCTGGCTGCCACTTTCTTCAGCAAGCCCGAGCGCACGCGCCTGCACTACGACCTGCATACCGCGATCCGGGCGTCCGAAATCGAGCAGTTCGCCCTCTATCCCTGGCAGGAGGGGCGACCGCGCAGCTTGCGCGAGTTGGCTCGGCTGAATGCCGCGGGGATCGAGGCGGTGTTGCTGCACAACAAAAGCTCGATCACCTTCAGTGCCTACACCTACACGCAGCTGGGTGCAGAATCGTTCACCCTGGAGCTGGGCAAGGCGCGTGCCTTCGGCCAGAACCAGGAGGTCAATCTGGGTCGGCTCGAAGAGCGTCTGCAGCACATCATCGCAGGCTGCGAACCAGAACCGGAGCAGCCAGGCGCCGAGCTGGACGGGCTGCAACTGTTCGCCGTGGCGCGGGAAATCATCAAGCACAGCGACACCTTCAGGCTGCACCTGCCGGCGGATGTGGAGAATTTCAGCAGACTGCCGGTCGGCTACCTGCTTGCCGAGGATCTGGCCGGCACCCGCTGGGTTGTGGAAGAGCCGGGAGCACGGATCATCTTCCCCAATCCCAAGGTGAAAAACGGTCTGCGCGCCGCCATCCTCATTGTCCCCGCCGAAGACGTGCAACTGGCCTGAGAGGCTGTGGGAAAACTGCGACCGCCTGCAAACGCCCGCTAGGGCGTTGCGCTATTTTCACGACCTCTTGGCGCTCATTTGTAGATCCTGTGTTCTCATGCAAGGTCTGCGACTGTACCCGCGGAACTGTACCTTGTGTGCCCGTTGCCGGCGCCTTAGCATCGGGTTTTTCGTCACGTTAAGGAAAACCGCCCATGGCCGTCATCGACCTGCGCAGCGACACTGTCACCCAGCCAACCCCGGGCATGCGCGCGGCCATGCAGGCCACCGAACTGGGCGATGACGTCTACGGCGAGGATCCCTCGGTCAACCGCCTGGAGCAGTACCTGGCGGCCGAACTGGGTTTTGCCAGCGCGCTGTTCGTGCCGACCGGCACCATGAGCAATCTGCTCGGTCTGATGGCCCACTGTGAACGTGGCGACGAGTACATCGTCGGCCAACAGGCGCACACCTATAAATATGAAGGTGGCGGCGCCGCGGTGCTCGGCTCGATCCAGCCGCAACCGATCGAGGGCGAAGCCGATGGCTCGCTGGACCTGGGTAAGATCGAGGCGGCAATCAAGCAGGACGACTTCCACTTTGCCCGCAGCCGCCTGCTGGCGCTGGAAAACACCATGCAGGGCAAGGTCCTGCCGTTGACTTATCTGGCCGCTGCCGGCGAGTTGACCCGCAGGCGTGGCCTGGCCCTGCACCTGGATGGCGCGCGGCTGTACAACGCGGCGGTCAAGCAGGGTGTACCGGCCAGGGAAATCACCCGGCACTTTGATTCGGTCTCGGTCTGTTTGTCCAAGGGCTTGGGCGCGCCAGTGGGGTCGGTGCTGTGTGGCAGCGTTGCGCTGATCGGCAAGGCGCGGCGTTGGCGCAAGATGGTCGGCGGCGGCATGCGCCAGTCCGGCCTGCTGGCTGCGGCCGGACTCTATGCCCTGGAGCATCAGGTGGCGCGCCTAGCTGAGGATCACGCCAATGCCGAACGCCTGGCAGACGGGCTGCGCGGGTTGGGCTACGCGGTCGAGCCGGTGCAGACCAACATGGTCTATGCCCAGGTCGGCGAGCAGGCCGGCGCACTCAAGGCCTTCTGCGCCGAGCGCGGGATCAGGCTGACAGCCGCGCCGCGTTTGCGCATGGTCACGCATCTGGATGTCAGTGCCGAGGACATCGACCAGGTGCTCGAGGCGTTTTCTGCCTTCGCCCGGGCCTGAGAGGTTGTGAAAAAACTCTCGCCTACTGCGGCCGCTTCCAAACGCCCGCCGCGGCGTTGCGCCGCGAACGCCTGGAGACGGTCTCGCTACGACGCTCGATATTTTCACAACCTCTGAGCCGGGTCGCCAGGCCGCTACCATTCTCGAAAATGCGCCCGCCCTTTTTACTGTCTCCCCATCAATGTGGGTCACCAGCTGGCTCTATAGAAATCCAGGGCGGCCTTGTCTACAGCCAAGACCTTCAGGAGGGGTGACCGCCCATCAATCGCCTCGATGGGCGGTCATCTGCGCAGCCGGCCCCAGTCCCGCAATTGTTCCCGTCGGCCTAACGCAGCATCTGTTCGATGATGCGCTGGTCTTCCAGCAGTTCGCGTTGCCGCGCGTCGATGCGTGAGGCGAGCGGGAAGTTGTTGGTCGCACGACGTTTGGCGAAGTCGAGTTGTTCGATCGCCTGATCGTAGTCGCCGACCAGGGCGAAGTACTCCGCGCGCGCCTGGTGCAGGCCGATGGTGTTGCCACTGAGGCCGCGCATTTCGGCGACCTGGTACCAGACATCGGGGTCTTTTGCGCGGCTTTTCAGCAGGTCATCGAGGGCGCGCTCGGCATCCTGGGGGCGTGCCTGTTTCATCAACACGTCGATGCGCGCCTGCTGCAGTGGGTAATTGTTCGGGTAGTTACTCATGAGCCGCTCGATGCGGCTCTGTGCTTCTGGCAGGTGGCTGGAGGCGCTGTCCAGTTCGATCTGGGCCAGGTTGTAGGGGATATTATCGGGTGCCGACTGTAACAAGGGTTGCAGGCTCTCGCGGGCCTTCTGGTGCTGGCCGCTCTTGATCTGCGCCAAAGCCAGGCCGTAGCGGGCGGCCTCCAGTTTTGGGGTTTCATCGAGCAGGGCGCGAAAACGCTTGGCCGCCAGTCCCGGCGTATCTTCGTAGTTCAGTTGCACGCGGGCACGCATCAACTGGTAGCGCGCGCTGTCGGTCACACCGCCGGCCTTGGTTTGTGCGGCGCGGTTGCGGGTGTCGGCGATGCGCGATTCGGATACCGGGTGGGTCAGGAGGAATTCCGGTGGTTTGCGGTCGTAGCGATATTGGCGCATCAGGCGTTCGAACATGCTCGGCATGGCGCGGGGGTCATACCCGGCTTTTTCCAGGTTGACCAGGCCGATGCGGTCGGCTTCCTGCTCGTTCTGCCGGGAGAAGCGCCGCTGCTCCTGAATCGCCGCCGCCTGAGTCGAGGCGATGGCCGCTATGCCGACATCGCCTGCCCCCGCTGCTGCGGCCACGATACCCGCGAGCATTGCCGCCATCAGCGGCAGTTGCATGCGCTGCTGGGCTTCCAGGCCGCGGGCAAAGTGGCGTTGCGACAGGTGGGCGAGTTCGTGGGTCATTACCGAGGCGTATTCGGCTTCGGTCTGGGCATACAGGAACAGGCCGCCGTTGACCCCGATGATCCCGCCTGGCGCGGCGAAGGCGTTGATTTGCGGGCTGTCGAGCAGGACGAATTCCAGGCGCCGATCCTTCAGCTCGCTGGTTTCTCCCAGGCGATAGACACTGCTCTCGACGAAATCCTTGAGCTGCGGGTCCGACAGTTGACGGACCTGGCCGCGCAACAGGCTCAACCAGGCGCGGCCAAGTTGATGTTCTTGCTGTGGCGAGACAATCGCGGAGCTGGCGTCGCCGAGTGACGGTAGATCGCTGGCCAGGCCAGGCTGGGCGGTCAGGCAGGCGAGCGTCAACAGGATGGGGCGCAGAAGATTCATGCACAGAGCTCTTGGCGAACAAAGTCGTTACTGTAGCCGGGCAAGCGCTCACCTGGCCAGGGTTGCACGGTCTTGGGTATCCTTGGCGCTGTTTAGGAGGGCTCGAATGAACGATGGACAAAAATGGGACGGTGCCTGCGACGCCGAGTTGGATGCCAGTGGCTTGAATTGCCCGCTGCCGTTGCTCAAGGCCAAGCTGGAGCTGAATCGCCTGGCAAGCGGCGCGGTGCTCAAGGTCATTGCCACGGATGCCGGCTCGCAACGGGATTTTCGTGCCTTTGCCAGGCTCGCAGGCCACAGCCTGCTGCGTGAAGAGGAAGAGGCGGGTGTGTATCGCTATTGGTTGCGTAAAGCCTGACACGCGTTCTGCGTGGGCTGTTTCGATCTAAGGAATGTTGATGATTAAGGTGTTACGCAACTGGATGCACCGCTATTTTTCCGACGAGCAAGCGGTGGTGCTGGCGGTATTGTTGGTGCTCGGTTTCGCCGCCGTGCTGACCCTCGGTGGCATGCTGGCGCCGGTATTGACCGGGCTGGTGCTGGCGTTTCTGATGCAAGGGCTGGTCAATGCCCTGGAGCGCTTGCGCCTGCCGCAGATCATGGCAGTGGCGCTGGTGTTCCTGTTGTTCATGAGTTCGCTGGTGTTGTTCCTGCTGGTATTGATGCCGCTGATCTGGCGCCAGTTGAGCACCCTGTTCAACGAGTTGCCACGCATGCTCGGTGAGTGGCAGGCGCTGTTTCTGCTGTTACCGGAGCGTTACCCGAATCTGATCAGCGATGCCCAGGTGTTGCAGTTGACCGAGGCGATCAGCGGCGAGGCCGGTAAGTTCGGCCAGTGGGCGCTGTCGTTCTCCCTGTCCAGCCTGCCAATGCTGGCCGGCATCATGATCTACCTGGTACTGGTACCGATCCTGGTGTTTTTCTTCCTCAAGGATCGAGAAATGATCGGTGGCTGGTTTCGCGGTTACCTGCCGCGCGAGCGTGCCCTGATTACCCGGGTGGCTCAGGAAATGAACCAGCAGATCGCCAACTACATTCGTGGCAAGTTCATCGAGATCATCATTTGCGGCGTGGTCACCTACATCGCGTTCGCCGCGCTGGGGCTCAACTATGCGGCGCTGCTGGCGTTGCTGGTGGGGCTGTCGGTGGTAGTGCCGTACATCGGCGCGGTGGTGGTGACGGTGCCGGTGGCGCTGATTGGTATGTTCCAGTGGGGCTTCGGCGATCAGTTTCTCTACCTGATGGTGGTGTATGGGGTGATCCAGGCGCTGGACGGTAACGTGCTGGTGCCACTGCTGTTCTCCGAGGCGGTCAACCTGCACCCGGTGGCGATCATCTGCGCGGTATTGCTGTTCGGCGGCTTGTGGGGCTTCTGGGGGGTGTTCTTCGCCATTCCGTTGGCTACCCTGTTCAAGGCCGTGCTCAATGCCTGGCCGCGCAAGGAGCTGGCAGTACGCGAGGAGTGAGGACGGGGCTCTTGGCCTAGCCGGCCATACATGCTCGATGTAAATAAAAAGGCCGCTTGCGGGTACCCCGGCAAGCGGCCTTTTTTGTCGGTACGGCTTCAGTCGTTGTGCAGATCCTGAGCGGCGGCCAGCACGGCCTCGACATGGCCCGGTACCTTCACGCTACGCCATTCCTTGCGCAATACGCCGTGCTTGTCGATCAGGAAGGTGCTGCGGTCGACGCCCAGGTACTCCTTGCCGTAGAGCTTCTTCAGCTTGATCACGTCGAACAGCTGGCAGAGCTCCTCATCCTTGTCCGCGATCAGCTCGAAGGGGAACTGCTGCTTGCCCTTGAAGTTCTCGTGGGACTTGAGGCTGTCCCGCGATACGCCGAACACCTGGGTGTTGGCGGCCTGGAAGGCCGGGTAGTGATCGCGAAAGCCCTGGCCTTCGGTGGTGCAGCCAGGGGTGCTGTCTTTCGGATAGAAATAGATCACCAGCTGCTGGCCTTGCAGTGCCGACAGCTGAACCTGCTGGCCGCTGGTGGCCGCTGCCTGGAAATCGGCAACCGGGGTGTCGAGTGCTACGGCCATGACAGCTTCCTTATGGGTTTTGTGGGCGCCAGGGTTCGATCAGGGCGTCCAGATTCAAGGCGTCGGAGAAGTCGAGGAACTGATCGCGCAGCCAGCTGATCTGGGTGCCTGCGGGCAGCGTCACGGTCAGCGTCGCATTGAGCATGGTGCCGCCGGTCTGCGGGGCCAGGTAGGTATCGCAGGTCAGGCTTTCCAGTTCGACGTTGTGGTCGATGAAGAACTGGCACAGCTCATTGAGGATGTCGGGCCGGTAGGCCGAGCTGACATAGGCCACGTAGGGCAGGGCCTGGGGGCGATTTTCCGCCGCCGCACTGCGCGTCACGTTGACCGTAAAGGCGTGCTTCTTGGCCAGGGCCGGCAGGCTCGACTCCAGGCGCGCCAGGGCGTCCCAGCTGCCGGAGATCTGCAGCACCAAGGCGCTGAACTCGCCATGCCGGCTCAGGCGGGTGCTGACGACGGCACAGCGGTTTTCATTGCTGGTGCGGCACAGCACATTAGTCAGCTCCATGGCGTTGGGGCCGAGTGCGCTGATGACGAGGAATTGTTCGCGAACTGGGGGGGTGGACATGCAGCATTCCTAGAGCGATGAACGCTCGGCCCACAATGAGTACCGAGCAAAGCCGGAAGGGTAGCGAAAAGCGCAGCTCAGGGGAATGCCAGTAAATGGATGAGTGAAAGGAATGCCGGGTTGCTCGCCCAGTCGCCGCACTTGCCGATCGGCCTTTTCCTTCGCTTGTACAAGGTGCATGGCGCCAGTACCATTACCGCTCTCTTTTTTCCGGCAGGAGTGGTTGCATGATTGCGGGCAGTATGGTGGCACTGGTCACGCCCATGGATGCACAAGGTGGTCTCGATTGGGACAGCCTGAGCAAACTGGTGGATTTCCACCTGCAAGAGGGCACCAACGCCATCGTCGCGGTCGGTACCACCGGCGAGTCGGCCACGTTGGAAGTGTCCGAACACATCGAAGTGATCCGACGTGTGGTCGCTCAAGTTGCCGGGCGCATCCCGGTGATCGCCGGCACGGGTGGCAATTCCACGCGCGAGTCGGTCGAGCTGACGCGCGCCGCCAAGGATGTGGGCGCCGATGCCTGCCTGCTGGTCACGCCTTATTACAATAAGCCGACCCAGGAAGGTCTGTACCTGCACTTCCGGCATATCGCAGAGTCGGTGGCCATCCCGCAGATTCTCTACAACGTGCCGGGTCGCACCGTGTGCGACATGCTGCCGGAAACGGTCGAGCGCCTGGCGAAGATCGCCAACATCATCGGTATCAAGGAAGCCACCGGCGACCTGCAGCGCGGCCAGGAAGTCCTGGATCGGGTGAGCAAGGATTTCCTGGTGTATTCCGGCGATGACGCCACCGCCGTCGAACTGATGCTGATGGGCGGCAAGGGCAACATCTCGGTGACCGCCAACGTCGCGCCACGCGCCATGAGCGACATGTGTGCCGCTGCCATGGCCGGCGATGCCGTGACTGCGCGCGCCATCAATGATCGTCTGATGCCGCTGCACAAGGCCTTGTTTATCGAGTCCAGCCCGATTCCGGTGAAATTTGCCCTGCATGAAATGGGCATGATGCCGGACGGTATCCGTTTGCCGCTGACCTGGCTCAGCCCGCGTTGTCATGAACCGCTGCGTCAGGCCCTGCGCCAGTCCGGCGTTTTGGTTTAATTGAGGAAATACTACGCATGAAGCGACTGGGCGGACTCTCCGCACTTGCTCTGATCATCTCCAGTGCCAGCGGTTGTGGCTGGATCTATGGTGAAGATGGCTATTTCCGTGATCGCGGCAGCGACTACCTCATCGCTCGGCAAACCGCACCCATGCAGTTGCCGGCGAACGTCGAGGCCAAGCGCCTCGATCCGTTGTTGCCGGTGCCGGCTCAGGTTGCCAGCAGCACGGCCGAGGGTGAATTCGAAGTCCCGCGCCCGCAGGCGCTGGTCGTGCGTGCCGATGCTAGCGAGTTCAGTTTGCAGAAAAGCGGCGAGTCACGCTGGCTAGTCGGTCAGCGCGTGCCGGGCGAAGTCTGGCCGATCGCCCGCCAGTTCTTTGAAGACAACGGTTTCAAGATTGCCGAGGAACGTCCGCAGATCGGCGAATTCGTCACCGCATGGCAGCGCGTTGATCAACTGTCTGCAGCCATGGCGCGGCGCCTGAGCAGTCGTGTGTCGGGCTTGGCAGCGGATGCCGAAACCCGCGTGCGGGTGCGTGTCGAACCAGGCGTGCAACGCAATACCAGCGAAGTCTTCGTGCTCAGTGCCGAGCGTCCAGCGGGCAGCACTGCCGATGTGGCCTTCGCCAGCGGCAGTGGCAACGCCAGCCTGGAAGCCGCGCTACTCGACGACATGCTGGTGAGCATGGCGCGCAGTGCCGAGCAGGGCGGTTCTGTATCGCTGCTGGCCGCACGCGACTTCGATGCGCCGAGCCGCGTCAGCCTGTCGGAAGACGGTAACGGCAACCCGGTGTTGAACCTCGGTGCCGACTTCGATCGTGCCTGGTCCGGTGTCGGTCGCTCCCTGGAAACGGCCGATGTGCGCATCGACGACCTCAACCGCAGCCTCGGTGTGTACTACATCAACCTGGCCGAAGGTACGCAGAAGAAGGGCGAGGAACCGGGCTTCTTCTCTAGCCTGTTCGGTGGTAAGCCGGACAAGGAAGAAATCGATGCACGTGCCGAGCGTTACCAGGTACGCCTGACCCCGGTCGGTGACAGCGTTCAGGTCACCGTGGAAAAAGACCTTAATACCGTGGCGCCGGCCGATGTGGCACGTCGCATCCTGGCTCTGATTCAAGAGAGCCTTGGCTAAGCCCTGGTTGTTCCTGCGTCGTAATACCGATAGGCGAAACCCAGTGGGTTTCGCCTGTTTCGTTTGCTAAAGGCGGAAATCCCGATATGACCACTCCTGCAACCCTGAGCCTGAAGAAGATATACTCGGGCAAAGTCCGCGACCTCTACGAAATCGACGACAAGCGCATGCTGATGGTCGCCACTGACCGCCTCTCGGCCTTCGACGTGATCCTTGCCGAGCCGATCCCGGATAAGGGCAAGATCCTCACCGCGATTTCCAACTTCTGGTTCGCCAAGCTGGCCGGCCTGGTACCCAATCACTTCACCGGCGACAAGGTCGAAGATATGGTGCCGGCCGCCGAGTTGCCGCTGGTTGAGGGGCGCGCGGTAGTCGCCAAGCGCCTCAAGCCGGTTGCCGTGGAAGCCATCGTGCGCGGTTACATCGCCGGTTCCGGCTGGAAGGAATACCAGAACAGCGGCACCGTCTGCGGCATCCAGCTGCCAGCCGGGTTGCAGGAAGCCTCCAAGCTGCCGCAACCGATCTTCACCCCGTCGACCAAGGCCGCCGTTGGCGACCACGACGAGAACATCTCCTTCGAGCAGTGCGCCGCGATCATCGGCGGCGAACTGGCCGCCAAGGTGCGTGATACCTCCATCGCCCTGTACAGCGCCGCCGTCGAGTACGCCGCCACCCGTGGCATCATCATCGCCGACACCAAGTTCGAATTCGGCCTGGACGAAAACGGCACCCTGACCCTGATGGACGAAGTGCTGACCCCCGACTCCAGCCGCTTCTGGCCGGCCGACAGCTACGTCGAAGGCAAGAACCCGCCGAGCTTCGACAAGCAGTTCGTGCGCGACTGGCTGGAGTCCACCGGCTGGAACAAAGAGCCACCGGCTCCGGCCGTACCGGCTGAGGTCGCGCAGAAGACCGCCGACAAATACCGCGAAGCCCTGACCCGGCTGACTGCCTGATCGACTGCTGTGCGGCACAGGAGAGGCGCTTAGGCGCCTTTTCTGGTTGGTGGGTGCTGTAAAAGCGTGTTGCATGAGGTATCTGTCTCCCTGTAGGCGCAGAGGGGGCTCCTAGTCTTTATCCGCGAGGCATTGCTCCTCGATAGCGAGCGGGACGTTTCCAGCCATGCGCCCGCAGGGCTCCAGCGCAAGCATCTGAAAGCATGCGAAAAATTCTACCAATTGGGCTTCGCCAAACGCGCTTGTGCTGCTATCATGCGCGCCGCCACGGGAAGATGCCGGAGTGGCCGAACGGGACGGATTCGAAATCCGTTGTGTTAGCGATAGCACCTAGGGTTCAAATCCCTATCTTCCCGCCATATTGAAATACTCTAAGCCCCTGAAATCGTTATAGATTCCAGGGGCTTTTTGTTTGCTGGGTTTGGCATTTGGGCAAAATTTGGGCAAAAATGCCTCACCTTAGTCCGCTCTATACCGCTTCTAACCCTCAAAATCCCATCATCTCAGAGACCGTACGGGCCATACTTTTAGTGTCGCGCGGTATCCAACGTCCATAGTGCTTCTTAACCATGGTGGTATCGGTGTGCCCTAACTGGCGAGCGACCCACTCCATGGGTACAAAACTAGATAGAGCCTGACTAGCAAATGTATGCCTGCTTTGATTGGGTCCCCGGTGAGCGATTCCACAGCGCTTTAAGGTGTGCTTCGAACCAAACGTTAAGGGTTTGGCCGCTCCAGGGAATCCCACTGACTGAGTTGCGGAACAGGAGCGTGATCTGTTTGCCTTGCAGTTGCGCAATTGCCATGGGGAGCTCGCTCGTTGGAATGCCTGTCGGTGAAGTCCGTGGATCAGGTGTTGATTGATTTGATAGAAAGCCATCAGGGCTCGACTTCACTGAGCCTGATGTGCCGATCCGGCGTCTCAGGGACTTTTGCCGTACCGGGCGGCCGTTGCCAGCTATGCCGAAGTGGCCCCCGCCTATGCGCATGCGCTGCAATCCTCGCGTGAGTGCGTTTGGATTCAGGCTTGCGTGCAGGGGGGGGCGTAACATTTCGTCGGCTTGCCGTTACAGCCACTGCTTGCGAAGCAGGAAGTGCGACAGCGCCGGGATCAGGATCAGCGCCCCGAGCATGTTCCACAGGAACATGAAGGCCAGCAGGATGCCCATGTCCGCCTGGAACTTGATCGGCGACCAGGCCCAGGTGATCACGCCGGCGGCCAGGGTGATGCCGACCAGCCCCACCACCCGACCGGTGAAGGACACCGCTTTGCGGTAGGCAGCCGACAGCGACATGCCGTGGCGCTGGAAGTGCAACTGCACGCTGAGCAGGTACAGCGCATAGTCGATGCCGATGCCCACGCCCAGGGCAATCACCGGTAGGGTCGCGACCTTGACGCCGATCCCCATGTACACCATCAGCGCTTCGCAGAGGATCGAGGTGAGCACCAGCGGCAGTACCGCCACCATTGCCGCCCGCCAGCTGCGGAAGGCGATCAGGCAGAAGAGGATCACCGCAGAGTAGACGTAAATCAGCATGGTACGGTTGGCGTCGCGTACCACCATGTTGGTCGCGGCCTCGATACCGGCGCTGCCGGCAGCCAGCAGGAACTGGCGGTCATCGCTGCTGTTCTCGCGGGCAAACTTGTCGGCGACGTCCACCACTTCGTCGAGGGTCTCAGCCTTGTGGTCGGCCAGGTAGGCGATCACCGGCATCAGCGAGCAATCGGCGTTGAACAGCTCCGGCGTGTTGACCGAGGCCTGCTGTGCGGCGTAGTTGAGCATGTCCTGATTGCGCTGGATGCTGTTCAGCTTGGGGTTGCCCTCGAAGGAGCCGGCGGTGATCTGGCGCACCGCGTTAACCAGCGAGGTGGTGGTCTGCACCCCTGGATGCTGCTGCAGCTCCCAAGCTAGGCGGTCGGCCAGTACCAGGGTCTTGTAGTTAAGGCAGCCTTCCGGGTCGGTTTTGATCATCACCACAAACAGGTCGCTGGACAGCGCGTAATGGCTGGTGATGTAGGCGTTGTCGCGGTTGTAGCGCGAGTCTTCGTGCAGCTCCGGTGCGCCGCTGTCGAGGTCGCCGATCTTCAGTTGCAGGCTGACCACGAAACCGCCGATGCCCAGCAGCACGGCGACCAGCACCGTGCCGGTCGCCCACTTGGGCGTGGTGAACAGGTCGAGCAGATCCCACAGTTTGCCTAAGCCGCGATGCTCGGCGGCATGGCTATCGATGACCCGTGCGCGTTCGGCGGCGGTGGCGCTGACGCCGGTATAGGACAGCGCCACCGGCATCATCAGCAGGGTGGTGAAGATCAGCACGGCCACGCCGATGCTGGCGGTGATCGCCAGCTCCTGGATCACCGGGATATCGATCAGCATCAGCACGGCGAAGCCCACCGCATCGGACAGCAGCGCGGTCACCCCGGCGATGAACAGGCGGCGGAAGGTGTAGCGCGCCGCCACCAGCTTGTGGGTGCCCTGGGCGATGTCCTGCATGATGCCGTTCATCTTCTGCGAGGCGTGCGATACGCCGATGGCGAAGATCAGGAAGGGCACCAGAATCGAGTAGGGATCGATGGCATAGCCCAGCCAGGCGACGATGCCCAGCTGCCAGATCACCGCCATCAGCGAACAACCTATCACCAGCAGGGTGCTGCGCAGGCAGCGGGTGTAGAGCAGGATGATGACGAAGGTACTGGCCACGGCCACGGCGAAGAACATCATCACCTGGATCAGGCCGTCGATCAGGTCGCCGATCAGCTTGGCGAAGCCGATCACCCGGATCTTGTACTTGCCGTTGCCTTCCTCGCCGGCCTGGAGCCCGCGGCTGTCGCCGGCCAACTCGTATTTGTCGCGCAGTTGCTCCTCGATGATCTTGGAGAACTGGTGGTAGTTGATGCCCTGGCCGGTGGCCGAGTCCTTGTCGAGCAGCGGCACGATCAACATGCTCGACTTAAAGTCGCTGGCCACCAGGCTGCCGACGATACCGGCGCGGTTGATGTTCTGCCGCAGCAGCTCGATGTCCTCCGGCTGGCCGCTGTAGGTATCGGGCATCACCGGCCCGCCCTGGAAACCTTCCTCAGTGACCTCGGTCCAGCGTACCGCCGGACTCCACAGCGACTTCATCCAGGCGCGATCGACGCCAGCGGTGAGGAACAGTTCGTCGTTGACCTGCCGGAGCACCTCCAGATACTCGGGATCGAAGATGTCGCCCTGGGTGTTCTCCACCACTACCCGCACCGAGTTGCCCACGCCGTGCAGCGAGGCGCGGTTCTCTAGGTAGTTCCGGATGTACGGCTGGCTCTGCGGAATCATCTTCTCGAAGCTGGGGCGCATTTCCAGGCGAGTCACGGCCATGTAACCGAGCAGCACGGTGATCAACGCCATGAGCACGACGAACAGCGGGCGGTGGTTGAACACCACGCGTTCCAGCAGGTTGCCGGTGCTCGTGTCGAAGTCGCGCAAGTCGCGGATCACCGGCATGGTGTCTTGCTTGATTTTGCCCATGTCAGGGTACTCGCTCTTCAAGTTTTCTACTTATTCGACGGGCAGTACGCGCACGCCACGGGTACCCACCAGAACCAGCGAACTGTCTCCGGCCAGGCTGACGCCGGCGACCGGCGACTGACTCTGCTGCGGCACCATTTGCAGGTGCATGCTGCCCTCTTCGCCGAGCAGCATGTGCCCGGCCTGGGTGAACAGACGGTACTCGCCGGTCGCGTCGAGGGTGGCGGCGGTGACGCTGACTTGCAGACCGGTATCCAGCGCAGTCCAGTTGGCGCCCGCATCGGCGCTGCGGAACACATGGCCGCGCAGACCATAGACGAGCAGCTCGCCAGGGGCGCCAATCAGGCCGAAGAAGCTGCCCTGGTAAGGCGTCGGCACGGACGTAAAGCGTTCGAGGAGGTCATCCCACCTGAGCAGCAGGCCATGTTCGCCGACGATGTACAGTGCATCGCCGGTCGAGGCGATGGCGTTGAGGTGAAAGCCCTGCGGGTTGTCGGTGCGATCCTGCAGCGGCGTCCAGCTCTGGCCGCCGTCGCGGGTAGCCAGGATCAGGTTGAACACACCGACCACGTAACCGAGTTGGTCATCGGCGAACCAGACGTCGAGGAACGGCTTGTCGGGCCCCTCATCGAGCAGTCGCCGGCCCTCTGCTGCGAACAGCGGCCACTGCTCATTGGCCGGTTCCGCACTGGCCAGCGCGCCGTAATGCTTGACCAGCAGGGCGCCGATCTCGCGGCCGTCCAGCTGCTTGGTCCAGGTGGCGCCAGCATCGCGGCTGTGCAGGATCACGCCATCGTTGCCCACCGCCCAGCCTTGCTCGGTAGTGGGGAAATGCACGGCATTCAGATCGGAGCTGACCGGCACGGCGGCCTGCTGCCAATGCTCGCCGGCATCGTCGGAATAGAGGATGTGGCCACGTTGGCCAACGGTTACCAGACGCTCACCCGCACGGGTGACGTCCAGCAAGGGACTGTGCTGCGCCAGGGTACTTGGCTGGGCGGGCAGTTCCAGCACGTCAACGTAGCTGGCTGCCTGAGCGACACCCTGCAACAGTGCCAGTGTTGCGTACAGCGCTAGCAGCACGCACTTCTTGAAAGAACACATACAGCGTCCTCTTGGAAAAAATCGCCGGAGTGCATAGGTTGCAGTCCGGCGCAAAGTCTGCCCGGCGTCGGACGGGCAGGCGGAGCAGCTTGAAACCTAGCGGATGCCGGTGCCGGCCAGCGATTCGGGCGACCATTGGCTCTTGGAAAGCGGTTGGCTGTACTTGATGCCACCGTACGGACCGACCAGACCGGTGATGTTGTAACTGCCGCCAACCAAGTCGTAGATCATGTGCGGAGTGGCATCCGGCACCTGCTGGTCGTAGCTCTGGCTGAGGAAGGCGAAGGAGCCACGGTAGAGCTGACCACGGGCGTCATACTGATCGGAGGCCAGAGCGACCCAGCTGTCCTCGTCCAGGTAGAAGCGGCGCTTGTGGTAGATATGGCGGTAGCCTTCCTTGAGGGTGGCTTCGACGACCCATACGCGGTGTTTTTCCCAGCGGACTAAGTCCGGATTTAGATAGTTCGGAGTGGTCAGTGCCTGGGGGTCCGATAGGTAGGTGAGCTTGTAGGTGTTGTACGGCACATACATTTCCTGCTTGCCCACCAGCTTCCACTCGTAGCGATCCAGTGCGCCGAGGAAAACGAAGGCGTCGTCATAGGTGGCGGCACCGGCTGAACCTGGGTTGGGGGTGTCGTAGGCCAGGCTCGGCGCCAGTTTCACTCGACGAACGCCGGGTAGGTACTGCCAGGCACGACGCGCTTGTACCAGCGGGTTGGCTGCGTCGCGCACCAGGATCGCCTCGCCAGCGCGACGTGCCGGCTCGGTGTACAACAGCTTGATCTGGTAGAAGGTGTCCTGGCCCTGAACCAGCTTGGTGACGTCGTTGTAGGACGCGTAGTTGATATAGGCCATACCGGTTGTAGCCAGGGTCGGTACGCCAGCGGAGTCGACGTTCCAGGAGTCGTACTTGGCCTCGACGTTGACCCCCTGGTAGCGCAATAGGTGGTTCCACATGGCCTCGGCGCCCGATTGTGGAATCGGGAAGGGAGCGCCTGGCAGAGCATTTTCGATGGCCTGACCGCCTTCGATTGACTTGGCGTCGGTGGCGTTCTTCAGCGTGTTGTTCAGCACGGCTTGCGGTAACACTACGCTGCGGTGGGTCGGATAGACGTCCAGGCGATAGCTGGGGAAGCGCTTGAGCAGTTCGACAGTGGTAGCCGTCAACATGCCTTGGTACTGATCAGCATTCTTGCCGTCGATGACTTGCACAGGCTGGTCGTCGGCGAACGGGTCGGGGCGCTTGGTGTCGCCAGTCTTGAAACCAGCTGGCGCGGCTGTCAGGCCGCCTGCGTAGGCGGGGATGGAGCCGTCGGCGTTGCCGGCCATCTCGGCGCCGAGAAGGGTCAGTTCGGTGCCGAGCTTGGAGGCTTCGGTCGCGGATACGGCCGCTTGGGCCTGACCGGCGATGGCGATGGCCAGAGAGGTGGCCAGCAGAGTGTGCATCAATTTCATCTGTGTTCTCCTGCTTGCGTCTGACGCAATGCGTAGATCAGAAGGTTGTCTTGAAGGTGAAGGTGACCATGCCGCGGTCTTTCAGCTGCGCCGCAGGACTGTTGAAGGCAGTGGCTTGGCCTTTTACGCAGGCATAGTTGCTGGCTGCGCCAGGCGCTGCCCCGTCGGTTCCGGTCTCACAGGTATCGAAGGGACCGAAGTTATCCACGTACTTGAGGTCGAAGCGGTATTTCGCGTACAGGTCAGCGGCAATGCCCACCGAGTAGCTACCGGCGCCTTCGTTGCCACCTGTTTGCACTGCGGAATTGCCGCTGAGGCCGACGCTGTAGCTGAGGGGCAGGTACATGTCCATGCCCGGCAGCACCTGGTACCAGGTCGGGGTGAAGTTGACACCCAGCACGTAGTTGTTCTTGCTCACCTTGTCGACGCCGCGGTACCAGTCTTCGCCCTTGAACAGGTGCTCGTTCTTGTCCACGCTCAGCCAGCGACTGTAGGCCAGTTCGCCGAGCACGGTGGAGCTGTCCCACAACGCGGTATCGCCGAAGGCGGCAAGGCCGTTGACCACCAGGTGCAGGGTCTTGCCCTTGGCGACTGCATCGTCGCTGTCACCATTGAAGCTGGCGATGAAGCCGGGCATGCCCAAGGCTGCGGCTCCCGGAGAGACGGTGGCAGCCACGCTGTTGAGGGGCATGTTCTCGCGATAGTTCAGATCCACGCCGACTGACACGCCTCCCAGGCTTTTCGACAGGCTGATACCGAAGATATCGATGTCATCGGCGTAGAACTGGTTGTAGGTGCCGGCGTTACCGGTGAGCGCAGCGCTGGGCAGCGGTACGGCATCAGGCAGCGCGGCATTGATCTGGCTCGGCGTGAGCCCAAGACCACTGGCGCAGCCTCCGCCTAGCGCTGCACCACAAAGGTCAGTGGCAACTAGGGTCTGAGCCGTGTTCGGAGTAATCACCAAGTTCGGCAGAACGTCTGAGGCCTTGCGGTAGTAGAAGCCGAGGCTACCGTCCAGCCACAGAGGCGCCCACTTCGCGCTCAGGCCGAAGTCGCCCCTGTCATCCGGGGTATAGGTACGTCCGTTGTAGACTCTCAGGTAGTCAGCGCTCACCGCTCCGGGGATATCTGCGCCCAAGAATGTGTTGGGCAAGACTTGCTGCAAGGGGGTAAATCCAGAGGCACCGAACAATGGGTTAGGCTGCGCAATCAGCGACAGATTATGCCCGCCATGCTGGATGCCATCGTTGAAGCCTAGGTAGGTGCCGGCTTCCGGCAGGCGTGCCTCATCCCAGCCGAAGAAGTATTGGCCGGAGAAGTTCCATTCTTCGTTGAGGTTGAAGTTCACCAGGAGCTGTTCGCGCGGGATAAACAGTTCCTTGGCCTCGGTGCCCGGAACTGCCAGCTGCTTGGACACATCGATGCCAGCCTGGCCGTAGGCGATGCCGTGAGCGACAGCAAACACGGTTTCACCCCAGTAGCTGGTGGTTTTGCCCAGCTTGGAGCTGAGCATGGAACCGTCACCGACCTCGATGCTGCCGAAGACGAAGGCATCGAGAATTTCGGAAGAAGGACCGTTGTAGTAACGCTCGCCATAGCCGCTCAGGCCGCTGGAGGTTGGCGCGCCATTCTCGATGCGGTTGGGCGAATCGTTCTGTGCGCCGATGTCGCCATAGGCATGGTCGTACCAGGAGTTAGCGCTGATCCGGAAGCCCATCTGCTCTTTGAAGACCACATCCAGTTCGGTCAGCACGTCGATGCGCTCGGACACCGCGCTGCCGGATGAGAAGTTACGGTTACCGTCGTTGCTGTTGAAGGTATTGGCCAGCTTCGAGTTCGGGCTTTCCACGCGCTGCGCGTAATTCAGCTTGAGCGTGTTGTCAAAGCGCACGGCCCAGTCGTCACTGCCAGTATCGATTTCGAAGGCTTGGGCAGCTGGCATGCATGCTGCCAGAACGGCCGAGGCGAGCAGGCTCCGCCGCAGGTTGAGGTGGCTGTTGTTGCTCTTCATGGGCTGATGCACCTTTTTGTTTTGTTTTGTTTTTTTGTTGGTTTATGGCTGACATTTCGGGCCGCATGCGACCGCTACTAGGACATCCGTTGCAATATGTTGAGAGATACCGCGCGACCGAGGGCGGTGCCGTGCTGCAGTGCGGTTCTGGCTCTGGTCAGCTGGCGGGAGCCCGCCACGCCACGCAGTTGCCAGACCAACTCGACCAACTGGGCGATGCCGGTGGCGCCCGGTGCATGACCACGGCCGAGCAATCCGCCGGATGGGCAAACCGCCACGCCACCGTCGGCACCGTTATGGCGGCCCTGAGCAAAGGCGGCGAGCTGATCCTCACGGCAGAAGCCCAGCGCGGAACTGTTGATCAGGTAGTCGCCGACGCTTTGGTCATGCAGCTCAACCAGGTCTATATCTTCAGGGCCGAGACTGGCCAGCTCGTAAGCTCGAGTCGACAGGCGCCGGGTAGCGGCGCGGCCCAGCGCGTCGAGCGCGCTGTGCGACTCCTGATCGGCATCGGTATCGCCACCCTGTAGGCTGACCAGGCAGGCGATATCGGCACGTAGTCCGTAACGCCGCACGAACGTCGGCGTACACAGGATCAGGGCGGCGGCACCAGATGCCGGGGCACTCAGGTAAGGTGCAAGCCAGGTGTCGACCTCGTCCAGGTGGTTGAACAGGGCATAGGGGTTGTGGCGTGCCTGGGTTCTGGCACCCATCAAAACCTGTTCAAAGGTGGCCTCCGAGACCCCTAGGCCGGTGAGCAGATGGCTGCTCTGGGCAGCGAACAGCTCCGCCGGATGTTGGCGTCGCTCCAGCTGCTCGAGTGCTTTGTGGTTCTCGACGGTAAGGTCTTGCGGCTTGCCAGCGCGCTCGCCCAGATCGAAGAAGGCCCGGCTGGAAATGCCTGCCGGCATGGCTTCACAGCCCACCACCAGCACGCACTCAGTCTCGCCCGAGAGTAGGCTCTGGCGCGCCAGGTGAAAGGCGCTATGCCCTGAGACGCAGCCATCACGAACATTGATCAGGCTTATCCCGGTCAGCCCGAGAGGCGCCATCAATCGCTCGCCGATGCCCGAGCCGGAGTGCACGCTGGCGAAGAAGGTCTGGTCGATCAGATCGAGATCGAGACCCGTATCGGCCAAGGCTAGGCTCACCGCTGACTTGGTTAGTTCAGCGGCATTGCCACTGCCCAAGGCGGTGAACGGGGTCATGCCAACGCCTGCGATCAGTACCTTGTGCGTCATCGTCTCTGTCCCGAGGCCGGTAGCGCGACGCCGCAATAGGCGTCGCGCGGGATTCACCACGAGCCGTCGACAGGCCTGCTGACGGCTCTTCATGGGCTCGAGACTATTCCCGGCGCGCTACTTTGGCCCCCCCATTGATAGGGGGGCTGTGCTAACGACTAGGGGGGAGGGGGCTTAGTAGTAGGCTAGGGCTGTAGGATGCCCAGCAGGTAGGCGCGATCGATCACATGCTTGCGGGTGCCGGCCTGGAACTTACCGAACAGGTTCTTCATGTGCCATTTCACGGTTTCTTCGCCGACCTCGAGGGCCAGGGCGATCTGCTTGTTCGACAAGTTGCGCGCGAGCAACTGCAGGACCTCGCGCTCCTTGGGGGTGAGCATCCGGCTCGGCGAGACGCTTACCGTCAAGTGCTTGCGCGGCGGGCCGGGCGCAGCGACGGGTGGCTGCACGGCGGCAGCTGGGGCATTGCTCTGTAGCTGGGCTGCCCAGGCAGGCAGATCTGGGTGGGTGTCGGCGAGGATCCGCAGCAGGCCGTATTCCTCGGCCAGACTGACGGCTTCGCGCAGGGCCGGCAGACCGTCTTCGCCGAGGCGCTGGCGGGCCAGTGCCTGGAGCAGGAGTATTTGTACGCTTTCGCGCCCACGCCGCAGGCGCTCGGCCAGTGGTGCGGCCTGTTCCAGCAGCGCCAGAACGCCGCTCCAGTCGTGGCTGGAGACGCAGGCGTAGACATGCCCGAGCTGCGCGCACAGGGCGAGTTCGGGGCCAAGCAGGCCGCGTGATTCGCGGACGAAGTCGGGCAGCAGTTGGTCGAGGCGCTGCCACAGGGCCTGGCAGGTTTCGCTGTGGCCGCGCAGGGCATGCTGGCGAAGCTGTTCGGCCAGCGCGGTGATGCACAGGCGCGGCATCTGCCGGGTCTCGCCGATGGCGAACAGTTCATCGAGCAGGTCGTGGGCGCGGTGGGTCTGTCCCTGCAGGGCCGCCAGGCGGGCCGCGGTGACATAGCCCTGCACGATCGCCTCGGGAGCGGCCAGGCGGGCCAGCACGTCCATGCGATTAGCGAGTACGGTGCTGGCCTCGGTCTGGGCGTCGCGTTCGAGCAGCACGTTGGCTAATGTCGTCGCCATCAGCACGGCGATGCCGCTGCGCCGGCCGATATCCTCGTCGGCCTGGCTCAGGCTGGCGCGCAACGCCCGCTCGGCGCTAAGCATCTGGCCCTCCCAGAAATAGGACAGGCCGAAGTGCCAGTCGCGGTGGCCGCGGACGGCATCCATACCAGAGCTCCATTCATAGCGTGGCGCATGCTGACAATAATGGCGCGCGCGCTCGGTCTGTCCAGACGCCAGGGCCAGGCGAATCCTGAGGTTGCTCAGGATGGCCTGCAGCTTGATGGAAAAGGCGGGAGTCTTGTCTAGCCAGGGTTCGATGAGCAGCAGCGACTGATCGGGGCGGTCGGCGAAGAAGGCGGCGGTCGAGAGAATTGCCACTGCCTCGCACTGCTCTTCTTCGCTGGCGTTCGGATCCTTGCTGACCTGCTCGATCATCTGCATGGCTTGCGTCTGGTGCCCGCTCATGGCCAGCGACCAGGCCGCCGCTAGGCGCAGACGCGGACGCCGCTCGACTTCGCGGCTGGGCAGTTGCTCAATCCATTCCAGCGTCCGGGTAAAATGGCCGTGTAGCATGAGCTCGTACAGGCAGTTCTCGGCCAACGCATAGGCTTGCTTGGTCTGTCCGGCCAGCAGTGCCTGGCGCGCAGCGGCCTCTGTGAGGCCGCTGCCGGCGAGCCATTCGGCGGCGCGCTGGTGCAACAGTTGGCGCTCTGCGTCGGGCAGCGCGGCGAAACGGCTGCGGAGCAACTCCTGCGCCAGTGGGTGGATGCGCAGCCAATCGCTTTCCACGCCTTCGATCAGGATCGGCGTGCTGCTGAGCAGCTCTTGCAGCCAGGCAGCGGCGCGTTCATCCGCGAGCAGGACGACGCACAGTTGCGGATGGACCATCTCGAATAGCGAAATGCGCGTGAGAAAGTCGGTTTGCTGCTTCGAGAGGCGGGACAGCAGCGAGTCGACGAAGAAGTTCTGCCGATTGCCATTGCTGACGGCCAGGCCGCGGATGGCGTTGTGCAGATCGCTGCTGCGCTCGAACGCCGAGATCGCCAGTTGCAGGCCTAGCGGCCAGCCCTCGGTGATTTCGTGCAGATGCGCGCAGTCGTCCAGGTCCAGACGCTGGCCGAAGCGCGCCGCGAGCAGGGCGAGGGTCTCGTCCAGGGTGAAGCGCAGGTCCTCGACGCCCACTACGCCGAAATAACCCTGCGCCAGCAGGTCGGCCATGGGCAGGGCGATACGCCCGCGCGAGGCCATGGCCACGCGCAGGTTGGCGGGTGTGTTACGCAGCAGGTAGGTCAGCGAGTGGCGCGCCGTCTCCTCCGGCAGACTGTGCGCGTCATCGAGAATCAGCAGGGTTTCGGCGCCCAAGTCAGCGATTTCGGCTAGCCAGCAGGTCAGCTCGTCGAGGTCGCCGGCGCCTTTGTCGAGCAGGGTGGTGCCGCTCTGGGGCATCACCGGTCGACCGCTGCCGACCGACTTGGCAACGGCCAGGCCGTGGGCGAGGCGCAAGGGATCATCATGCTCGTCGAGGGTCAGCCAGATCACCACCCCACCCTGCGCCAGCCAGTCGCGGCGCCACTGGGCCAGTAGCTGGGTCTTGCCGAATCCCGCTGGCGCCTGCAGGGCGATCACCGCCTTATCTGCCAGTTCGGCGGAGTCCAGGCTCAGCCGGGTACGCGGTGTGGCTGACTTCTGCACGCGCGGTGGGGTGGCCTTCAGGACCAGTCCGGGTTCGGTACTCACTAGGCTCAAGCGCTTTTCTCACGGCTGACGGGGAGCGGTTTCCAACTGGCGACGGTGCGCCGCTGGAGGTTCTTATTGTCGATCCATTCTGCATCCGTTTCCGCCGGTTGGTGATGGTGCCGGCGTGCGGTGTCATTTTTCATTTGGCCATTGCCTGCGAGCAGAAGTCTAGGCGCTTGTTGCGCTGAGTTCGACCTGCATTCCGGCGCGCCCCCCCATCGAGGGGGGCGAAGCCGAGGTGCGAGCGCCATATGGTGGCAGCGTGGAAGGGTATATCGGACTCCCCCCCCACACCGCCGTAATTGGACAGGTACAGGTACAGGTACAGGTACAGGTGCAGCGCATGCAGCGCGGCGCCATAGCAGTGAACCACGCAGTATTTGAGGAGTGTGTCGCATGAGTCCGTATCGTGCAGGGCTGGACAAGCACCCGGCCAACCACATGGCATTGAGCCCACTGACGTTCATCGAGCGTTCGGCTTACACCTATCCGCAGCGCACGGCGGTGATCCATGGTCGGCGTCGCTATACCTGGGCCGAGACTTATTCGCGCTGCCGTCGACTGGCTTCGGCGCTGGCGGAAGCCGGAGTGGGGCAAGGGGACACCGTGGCCGTGATGCTGGCCAACACCCCGGAAATGTACGAATGCCACTTCGGCGTGCCGATGTGCGGGGGCGTGATCAACACCCTCAACACCCGCCTGGATGCTGAGACCATCGCCTTCATGCTCGAACATGGCGAGGCCAAGGTGCTGATCACCGACCGCGAGTTTGCCCCGACCATCCAGGCTGCGCTGCCCAGGGTCAGTCATGACATTCTGCTCATCAATGTCTGCGACAGCGAATATGACGGCCCCGGCGAGCTGATCGGCAACCGCGAGTACGAGGCGTTCATCGCCACCGGCAACCCGAAATCTGCCTGGCCGTTGCCGGCCGACGAGTGGGACGCCATTGCGCTGAACTACACCTCGGGTACCACCGGCAATCCCAAGGGCGTGGTCTATCACCACCGTGGGGCTTACCTGAATGCGCTGTCCAACATCGTCACCTGGGGCATGCCGCCGCATGCGACTTACCTGTGGACGCTGCCGATGTTTCACTGCAACGGCTGGTGCTTCCCCTGGACCATGGCCGCCAACGCCGGGACCAACGTGTGCCTGCGCAAGATCGACGCCCAGCTGATCTTCCAGGCAATCCGCGAGCACAAGGTCAGCCACTACTGCGGCGCGCCCATCGTGCAGTCGCTGCTGATCAATGCACCGGTCGAGTGGCGCGAGGGCATCCGTCATCGGGTGTCGGCGCTGACCGGCGGCGCCGCACCGCCGGTGGCTATGGTCGAGGGCATGAAGCAGCTGGGCTTCGACCTGACCCACGGCTACGGCCTTACCGAAACCTATGGTCCGGCTGCGGTGTGCGCCAAACATCCCGAGTGGGAGGAGTTGCCGCTCGAGGAGCAGGCTCGCCTGGGTGCCCGTCAGGGCGTGCGTTGCATTTGCCAGGAAGGCATCAGCGTGCGCGATCCGTTGAGCATGCAGGAAGTTCCTTGGGACGGCGAAACCATGGGCGAGATCATGTTCCGCGGCAACCTGGTGATGAAGGGCTACCTGAAGAATCCGCGGGCCACCGAGGAATCCTTCGCCGGTGGCTGGTACCACACCGGTGACCTGGCGGTGATCCAGCCGGACGGCTACGTGAAGATCAAGGATCGCAGCAAGGACATCATCATCTCCGGTGGCGAGAACATCTCATCGATCGAGATCGAGGACGTGCTCTACCGGCATCCCGCGGTGCTGGCTGCGGCGGTGGTCGCCACCTCGGATGAGAAGTGGGGCGAGGTGCCCTGCGCCTTTCTCGAGTTGCGCGAGGGCCATGCACCGACCGCCGAGGAACTGGGCGCGTTCTGCGCCGAACGCCTGGCGCGCTTCAAGGTGCCCAAGCAGTTCCTGTTCGGCGAATTGCCCAAGACCTCCACCGGCAAGATTCAAAAATTCGTACTGCGCCAGCGGGCCAAATCGACCCTGGCCATCGAATAACACACAGCAAACAGAAATTGCGAGAGCCCTATGAGCAACAATGAAGCTTCAGCTGTGGTGATTACCGGCGCTTCCTCCGGCATCGGTCGGGCCCTGGCGCTGGAAATGGCTCACCGCGGCCACCCCCTGAGCCTGACCGCGCGCCGGTTTCCGCTGTTGGAGCAGCTGCGCGAGGAGATTCACCGCGACATCAATGCGCAGTTGACGGTGCAGTTGGCGGTACTTGACGTATGTCAGATCGACAGTGTGGGCGAGACGCTGCGGGATTTGTTCACTCGCCTGTGGGGTGTGGGCACGGTGGTGGTTAACGCCAGCGCCAACGATCTCACGCGCGTGGGTGGCGATAGCCTGGACAAGGAGCTGAACCTGATCCCGGCCAACTTGACGGGCGCCATCGCCACCGTCAACGCGGCGGCCGCTCACTTCCTGGTGCGCGGCCAGGGGAACATTGTCGGCATATCGTCGCTGGCCTCGCTGCAGCCGCTCAATCAGCAGGCCGCCTACTGCGCCAGCAAGGTATTGCCGTCACCAATATCCTGCCCGGCTTCATCAACACCAACATAGTGGATGGCGTCGACATAGGCCGGCTGCCGTTTGCCATCGGGGTCGAACAGGCGGCGCGCGAAATGGCGCGGCTGATCGAAAAGCGGGTGAACGACGGCGTAGTGCCCACCTTCCCCTGGAAGCTTCGGCGGCCCTTGCTGGGCCACCTACCCGAGCGCTTTGCGCGCGTTAAATTTTCCGATCAGGAGCAATAACGCGATGGATTACCCAGGAACACGCCTACAGGTCAACGGCATCGCCATGCATGTGGTGGTGGTCGGTCAGGGTGAGCCGGTGCTGTTGGTGCACGGCTTTCCCGACAGCCACGCGGTGTGGCGCCAGCAGATACCGGCGCTGGTAGCGGCCGGTTACCAGGTGATCGCCCCGGACACCCGCGGCTGCGGTGACACGGAAATGCCCATGAACGTGGCCGACTATCACAGCGACATTCTGGTGGAGGATTTGCGCGCGCTGCTGGATGCGCTGGGCATCGACAAGGTGAAACTGGTGGCCCACGACTGGGGTGCCGTACAGGGCTGGTTATTCAGCCTGGCCCATCCCGAGCGGGTGGAGCGTTACATCGCCCTGTCGGTCGGCCATCCGGCGGCCTATGGCAGTGGCGGCCTGGCGCAGAAACTCAAGGGTTGGTACGTGCTGTTGTTCCAGTTACGCGGCTTTGCCGAGTGGCTGCTGAAGGCCGGCAACTGGTGGTTCTTCCGCTGGTTCACCGCCTTTCCCGAGGAGTTCACCCAGTGGCGATCCGTGCTGGAGCGTCCGGGACGCCTCACGGCCGGCATCAACTATTACCGCGCCAACCTCGGCCTGATCCTGCCGCAGGTCTGGCCCAAGGCTCGGGTGCCGGTGTGCGGCATCTACAGCAGCGGCGACCGCTATCTGACCGAAGAACAGATGCGCAACACCGCGCGCCATGTGGACGGCCCTTTCCGCTACGAGCGCATCGACGGCGCCAACCACTGGCTGCAGCTACATGCGCCGGAAAAACTCAATCCACTGCTACTCGACTGCCTGCGCTGAGCAAGGAATCCATATGCACAAGTATCGTTTTGAACTGATTCTGGCGGCGCTGCTGCTCGCCGTGTTCGTCGCCTTCGGCCAGTGGCACGCGCCCGGCAGCAAGCTAAGCGCGGACGAGATCGAAGGCTACATGAGCACGCTGGAGCGCGACCTGGCCTGGCCGGAGGAGGAGAAGGGCGAAATTCTCCGCCACCTGCACGCCTGGGCCGAGGCTGATGACGGCAAACCGGTCTACATGCTCAACCTGATGCGCTACTACCCGCAGCTGCGTCCGCTGCCGCAGGTGGCTGGCTTCAAGGGCACCCCCGAGCAGGCCAATGCCTATTACGAAGAACATGTCATGCCGCTGCTGTTCGCGCGCGGCGCCTATCCGCTGTTCGCCAGCACCATGCAGGGCGTTCTGGGTGGCGAGCAGCCGAGCACCAACCTGATCACCTTCGAGCCGGCAATCGACAACTGGAGCAGCGTGCTGGTGATTCGCTATCCGAATCGGCGCGCCTTCCTCGACTTGGTCAGTGATCCCGAATACCTCAAATACATGCCGTACAAGGCCGCCTCGCTGCTGGTGGGGCTGACGCCGATGAAGGGCGATCTGATCCTGCCAATGCTCAGCTGGGCGCTGGGCGCTGGGCTGATGCTGCTGTTCCTGGCCGTGGCCTGGATCCGCGCACTGCGCCGCGCGCGCTGACTGATTTACGGTGCTGCGGCAGTCGCTGCCCGACCCCCACCCTATCCAACATCTCGGAGGTAGCGGATGAAAGCTGTCGTTTGTCAAAACGCCGAACTGAAGGTCGTCGACCTGCCGGAGCCGGTACCCGCCAAGGGCCAAGTACTGGTCGAGGTACTGCGTTGCGGCATCTGTGGCTCGGACCTGCACATGCGCCACCACTGCGACGAGTTCAAGGCCGTGGTGGACAAGGTCGGCTTCGGCAAGGTGTTGCCGTTCAGCAGCGATCCGGTGGTGTTCGGCCATGAGCTGTGTGTCGAGGTGCTGGAGTACGGTGCCGGTTGCGACAAGAAGATCAAGCCCGGTACCCGCGTGGTAGCCCAACCGCTGCTGCGTATTGGCAATGCGATCCACCTGGCCGGCCTGTCGCCGGTGGCCACCGGTGGCTACGCCGAGCGCATGCTGTTGCAGGAGTCGGCGCTGGTGCCGGTACCCAATGGTCTGTCGGCCGAGATGGCGGCCCTGACCGAGCCGATGGCGGTGGCCTGGCATGCGGTACGCCGGAGCGAAATCCAGCGCAAGGACGTGGCCCTCGTCATCGGTTGCGGGCCGGTGGGCCTGGCACTGATCTGCCTGCTCAAGGCACAGGGCGTGGAGCGCGTGGTGGCCAGCGACTTCTCCGCAGGGCGCCGTGCCCTGGCGCAGCAGTGCGGCGCCGATGTGTTGATCAATCCGCGCGAGGACTCGCCCTATGCCGAGCGTCCCGGCGAGGACTTCATCCGCGATCTGCCCAGCTTGCTGGAACTCTCGGTGGGCACCCGCGAGAAGCTCGGCAAACTGCCAGTGCCGTGGCACATCGCCTGGCGCCTGGCCGAGAAGCTCGGCGCCGGTGCACCTAAGCGCCCGGTGATCTTCGAGTGCGTGGGCCTGCCCGGGCTGGTGCAGCAGATCATCGACGGCGCGCCGCTGCTGTCGCGCGTGGTGGTGGCCGGCCTATGCATGCAGGTGGATCGTTACGAGCCGGCCCTGGCGATCCACAAGGAGATCGACCTGCGCTTCGTCTTCGGCCATTCGCCACTGGAATACCGCGACACCCTGCACATGATCGCCGAGGGCAAGGTCAACTGCGCGCCCATGATTACCGGCACCGTCGGCCTGGATGGCGTCGCCAACGCCTTCGACGCCCTGAAGGATCCGGCGAAGCACGCGAAGATCCTGATCGATCCGAAAAGCGCCGTGGTCCAGGCATGAAAAGGATGATGACCATGAGTGCACGCTCCCCTTTGCCTCTGGCGCTGAACCAGATCGCTTTCAGCGTGGTCGACCTGCGCCGCACCGAAGCTTGGTGGTGCGACGGCCTGGGCTTCCTCCCGGCCGGTGGCAGCCGCCTGATGATGCGTGGCCCGCTGAGTGCCACCATCGTCGACCTGCCCGGCGCGGCGATGACTTGCTGGTGCCTGGTCGGTCGCAACGACTGGTGTCAGCTGGAGCTGTTCCAGTACGAGCAGCCGCTGGCGCGCCTGATGCCGGCCGATCGCAAGCCCAACGACATCGGCTACAGCCGCATGGGTGTCTGGGTGGCCGATTTCGATCTGGCGCTGGCCAGGCTCGCCGTGCTCGGTAGCCAGCCGCTGAGACCACCGCTCGGCGAGGCCGGTGCGCGCCGCGTATGCGTGCGCAACCCTGATGGGGTCTATGTCGAGTTGCTGGAGCAGGATCCGCTGCCCGATGAGAACAACCGTGGCCGCCAGGACTGCCCGGTGGCGATCCGTTATGTGAGCATGACCACGCCGGATCTGGCCGCCTCCAGCGAGTTCGTCGGCAGCGGCTTGGGCGTACCCGAGCACGACCTGCAGTTGCACGACGACGCACATGAAGCGCTGTGGGGGCTGGAGGACGCTGGCGCCATGCGCCGCGTGTTCGGCGGGCCGACACTGCTGCTGGAAATCGTTGAGTATGGCCGCGACCAGGGGCGGCCCCGCGATGCGGGCTACCGCATCAACGACCAGGGCATCCTCAACATCTGCTTTGGCGACCCGCTCAACCGGCATGGTGTCAACGCCATGCACCTGCGTGCGCTGGCCGCGGGCGCCAAGGCGAACTGCAGGCCGATCCATCTGCCGCTGGCCGGTTGCGTCTACGTCAACGACCCGTTGGGCTTTTCCTACGAATTCATGTGGGCCAGGCCGGGCAAGGGGCATCGTGACTTCGGTTTCCTGCCGCTGCCGCGTGAGCGGCGCCCGCTCGCCGACAACCAGTCCTGCGCCGCGAGCATCGAGATCGCCGCCGCGCCGGAGCGGGTCTTCGCCCTGCTCAGCGACCATCGGGCGCTGGGAAACTGGGCGGGTCTGGGGCAGTGCCATCTGGTCAAGCCGGGTGTCGGCGAGGTCAACGGCTATGGCGCCGAGCGGGTGCTGGCCTCGCCGTTCGGCGCGATCCACGAGGAGATCATCGAGTTCAGTCCGAACCGGGGCTATCGCTATCGAGTGCTCAAGGGCTCGCCGGTGTATTGCCATCATGGCGAGGTGCGCCTGACCCCCTGCGGCAGCGGCACCCGCGTCGACTGGCACATCCGTTTCCGCTCACGCATCCCCGGGCTTGGCGTTCCCTTGCGCTATCTGCTTGAGCACAAACTCAATGCTGCGCTCAGAGGCCTGCGCCGTCAGCTGACGAGCTGATCGTGCAGAGGGCCCAGGCTGACCACGCCATGAATCTGGAGAAACGAAGCATGCGTATCTTGAAATCCATCAGCAAACACATCGTCTTGAACATTGTCGTGTCCGTGGCAGTTGTCGCCGCGCTGCACTTCTACTTCTATCACTTCGGCTAAGCGAGATGCCTCCTATGAAATCAGCCTACTCCCTCAGTCTGCTCGCCCTGGTCTTCAGTGCCAGCGCCAGCGCTGCGACTTTGACCGGCAGTGTCATGACCGGCGATGGAAAACCAGTCGCCGGTAGCCTGGTGACCGTCTGGAACGAGGCACGTAACCGCAAGGAGACCGTCTACAGCGACGCTGAAGGTCGCTACGAACTGGTCACCAGTTTTGCCGGCAAGCTCCAGGTGCGCGCGCGTACCCCGTACTTCCAAGATATCGTTCAGCCGCTGCAACTGGCCGGCGACGATCAGCGCCAGCTGGATTTCAACGTGAAAAAAATCGCATCGGTCGAGGAACTGTCCAACAGCCTGACGGCCTCGGCCCATGCCGCAACCCTGCCGTTCCCTGATGCGCAGACCAAGGAAGCCTTCATTTCCCAGTGCAGCTTCTGCCACCAGCAGGGCAACGCGATGACCCGCGTCCCGCGGAGCGAGGAACAGTGGGGGCTGACCATCAATCGCATGGAGGGCTATCTGGCGACGCTGACCTATCGCGAGGAAAAGAGCATCGCCAAGATGCTGGCCGAGGGGTTTGACGGCGAACCGATCAAGGCGATTCAGACCCACGACTTCAGCCCCGAGCTGGCCAAGGCGCGGGTCGAGGAGTGGCATGCGGCCACGCCAATGTCCTTCCTGCATGACACCATGGTGCTGTCCGACGACAAGCTGATGGGCATCGATGAAGGCCGCGACGAGGTGTACATCCTCGATCGCAAGAGCGGGCAGATCGACAAGTACGAGATGCCGGTTACCGACGAGGTCAAGGGCGGCAACTTCAGTGGCATGCAGTTGCCGATCGGCATTTTCACCGGAAAGCACGGCCCGCACAGCGGCGCGCAGATATCCGATGGGCGCATCTTCTTCACCGGTGCGTTGTCGAGCAACCTGATCATGTTCAATCCGGAGACCAAGGCCTGGAAGCTCTATCCGATTCCGCAGGGTTTCCTTTGGCGCAAGGGGCTCTACTCGCACACTATCCGCGCCGACAAGGACGACAACGTCTGGTTCACCGTGCTGGTGTCCAATACGGTGATGAAGTTCGACACCAAGACCGAGCAGTTCACCGAAATCGAAACGCCGCACAATGGTGTGCTGCGCTGGATCACCGATACCTTCATTGGTTTGGTGCTGAAGATATCCGCCTGGTTTCCCGAGCAGAATTTTCACTTGGCGCTGTCGCACCACAAGTGGCTCAACGGTGGCCGTGACGTGTTCAACTGGCCCTACGGCATCGACGTTAATCCGGTCGATGGCGGCGTCTGGTACAGCAAGCTGCTGGCCAACAAGATCGGCCACATCGACCCGGTGACCCACGCGGTCACCGAGTATGACGTGCCGCACAAAGGCCCGCGCCGGCTGCGCTTCGGCCCGGATGGCAGCCTGTGGATTCCGTCCTTCGACGAGGGTTACCTGATGCGTTTCGATACGCAGAGCAAAACCTTCGAGAGCATCGCGCTGCCGCTGCTGGCGGCCAACGAGTACGAGATCCCCTATGCGCTGAACGTCGACAAGCACGGCGACGTGTGGATCGCCACCAACAACACCGATCGGGTGATGCGCTACATCCCGGCACAGAAGAAGTTCATCGCCTATCCAATGCCTAACCGGGTGACCTGGTTCCGTGACTTCGAATTCACCCAGGATGGCCGCGTGTGTACCTCCAATTCCAACCTGCCGGCCTATGCCCATGAGGACCGGATGCCTGCCTTTGTCTGCATCCAGCCCGACGTCGCGGATACCAGCACGTTGCAGCCAGCGCATTAGCATTCTGCGGTGATGGCGGCCAAGTAAGTGCGGTCTGCCCCGTGCCTTGAGATACGGGGCGCCTGTCCGGCGCTTTGTAGCGCCTTGCAGGCGAAGCAAACGCGTCGGTGAACCGGCTGTATTGAACAGCGGTAGGCGCGACACCCTTGCCGCCGGCGATACACCTGTTGGGGAGAGATACCATGTCAATTGCACAGCTCATCGAAGCTGGCATCCCGTTGCTGCATCGCGCATTGCGCGAGCCGCTGCTGCATTTCCTGCTGCTGGGCGGGCTGCTGTTCGGTGTCTATGCCGTCCTGCCGGGTGAGCCGGAGGCCGATCAGCAGATAGTCGTCGACCATGGCCGCCTCGCCGCGCTGCAGGGCAACTTCGTCAAGGCCTGGCGGCGACCGCCGACGGGCGAAGAACTGGATGGCCTGGTGCGCGACTATGTGCGCGAGGAAATGGCGGTGCGCGAGGCGAGGGCGCTGGACATCGATCAGGATGACAGTGTGATCCGCCGGCTGCTGCGCCAGCGGCTGGAGTTCGTCACCGCCGATCTGGTCAGACAGGCTGAACCCAGTGAGGAGCAGCTGCAAGATTACTGGAAGCGTCATCCCGAAGCCTTCCTGCAACCGTCGCGCTACAGCTTTAGCCAGGTCTTTGTCGATCCGTCCAGGCATGGCGCGAATCTTCAGGCCGAGGCAGCACGTCTGCTGTCGCGGCTCAATGGCGGTGACAGTCGAGACGCGCTGGAGGTCGATCGCAGTGCGCTGGAACCGATCTATGCCGATCTCTCGGTCGAAGATCTGGATCGGCTGTTCGGCAGCGGTTTTGGCCACGCCTTGAGTGAGCTGCCGCAGGATCGCTGGGCCGGGCCGCTGCAATCGGCCTATGGCGCGCACCTGGTTCGCCTCGAACGGGTGCAGCTGGCAGCCCAGGCCGAGTTCGCCGCCGTTCGCGAGCCACTGCGTCAGGCCTGGCAGCGCGACCAGCGCCAACAGCAGCTCGACCAGTTCTACGTCGCGCTGCAAGAGCGCTATCAGGTGGTCATCGTAGCGGATGCGCAGCCATGAGATGGCGCGGACTCCGTGTTCTGTTGGTCATCGGCGCGCTCGCCGCCGGCTGGTCGCAGCTGCTTGCCGCGCACGAGTTGCGCCTTGGTTATCTGCAACTGGATGAGGTTTCCAGCGAGCGCTACAGCGTGCTATGGAAGCTGCCGGCGCTCGGCGACAGCCGTCTGGCCCTGCGCTTGCAACTGTCCGAGCAGTGCCCGGCCGGCGGTGTGCAGGTTGTGCTCGGCGACAACAGCTTCGTGCAGCGTTGGCAGATCGATTGTCCGACCGGTCTGGCTGGCAAGAACATCACAGTCGCTGGCCTGACTGAGGTTTCCGCGGACGTACTGGTGCGCATCAGTCGCCTCGACGGTTCGCAGCAGAGTGCGCGCCTGTCGGCGGCACAGCCCGCGTTCAACGTGACCGCGACGCCCGGCCTGCTGGAGTTGGCTGCCAGCTACTTCGTCCTTGGTGTCGAGCACATTCTCATTGGCATCGATCACCTGTTCTTCGTCCTCGCCCTGCTGCTGCTCGTCAGCGGCGTGCGCAGGCTGGTCTGGACAGTCACGGCATTCACCGTGGCGCACTCGATCACTCTGAGCCTGGCGACCCTGGATCTGCTGCGGGTATCGATCGCACCGGTGGAGGCGGTCATCGCGCTCAGCATCGTTTTTGTCGCCGCTGAGGTGGTGCGTCAGCGGCGGGGTGGCGCAGGGCTGGCCATGCGCGCTCCCTGGCTGGTGGCCTTTGCCTTCGGCCTACTGCACGGGCTGGGTTTCGCCAGTGCCTTGCAGGAAGTGGGCTTGCCGCAGGTCGGCATACCGCTGGCGCTGCTGGCGTTCAATCTTGGCGTGGAGAGCGGGCAACTGCTCTTCATTCTAGTAGTCCTGTTGCTGCGCTACGTGTTTCGACTCTTGTGGCCGCAGACTCTGCAGTGGCCTCGTCTGTTGTTGCCCTATGTCCTTGGTAGCGTGGCGATGACCTGGGTCATCCAGCGCGTCGTGGCGTTCTAGTGAAATAAAGGAGATTCACATGCACCTGTATTCTCTCAAGTACCTTGCCTGCGCCGTCGCACTGGCGGGTGCGCTGCCCGTCGTGGCAGACCAGAGCGCACCGGCTAAGGCGTCCCCGGCCTATTCGCCCAATGTCGGGCGTGACTATCCAACTCGCCCGCTGTTTGGTGATACCCATCTGCACACCTCCCAGTCCTTGGACGCCGGGGTCTTCGGTGCGCGCCTGGGACCGCAGGAGGCATATCGCTTCGCCCGCGGCGAGCAGGTATCCGCGTCCAGCGGACAGCCGGTAAAACTGGCGCGGCCGCTGGACTTCCTGGTGGTGGCTGACCACTCCGATGGCTATGGCCTCTATCCGTTGCTGGTCTCCGGTGCACCATCGGTCATGGCCGATGAGCAGGGGCGCAAACTGCATGAAATGATCCGCAATGGCCAGGCCGCCCAGGCCGCCATAGAGCTCATCACCAGTTTCGGCAATGGCACCCTGTCCAAGCAGTTGCTGCCCGTGCCTGGCTCCGAGACCTTCCGCAATGCCTGGCAGGAGTCGGTGAGTGCGGCCGAGGCCTACAACGAACCGGGTCGTTTCACAGCGTTGCTCGGCTACGAGTGGACCTCCAACAGTGGTGCCAACAACCTGCACCGCAACGTCATTTTCCGTGACAACGGCGACAAGGTTGCGCAGATCGAGCCCTTTACCACCCTCAAACCACTGGGCAGCGACAACCCGCGCGACCTCTGGCAGTGGATGAGTGATTACGAGGCCAAGACCGGGGGCCAGGTACTGGCCATCGCCCACAACGGCAACCTGTCCAATGGCCGCATGTTCCCGCTGATCGAGTCCTTTACCGGCAAGCCGGTGGATCAGGTCTATGCTGAGCAGCGCGCGCGCTGGGAGCCGCTCTATGAGGTCACCCAGACCAAAGGGGATGGTGAAACCCATCCACAGCTCTCGCCGAACGACGAGTTCGCCGACTTCGAGCGCTGGGACAAAGGCAATCTGGATGGCAGCGTGGCCAAGCAGCCGGACATGCTCGAGTTCGAGTACGCGCGCTCGGCGCTACTCAACGGTCTCAAGCTGCAGCAGGAGCTCGGCACCAACCCCTATCAGTTCGGCATGATCGGCAGTACTGACTCGCACAATGGCTTGGTCGCCATCGAGGAGGACAACTTCTTCGGCAAGACCGCCTCTCAGGAGCCAAGCCCGAAGCGCCTGAGCAAGCCCTTCTTCAATAATGTCCAGAGCGGCGTCAAGGTCATGGACTGGGAGGTTTCCGCTTCGGGCTACGCGGCGGTGTGGGCCAAGGAAAACACCCGTGAGTCGATCTGGGATGCGATGCAGCGCCGCGAGACCTATGGCACCACTGGGCCGCGAATGAGCGTGCGCCTATTCGCCGGCTGGGATTTCAACCAGACCGACCTGCAGAGCCGCAGCCTAGCCGATGCTGGCTATCGCAAGGGCGTGCCCATGGGGGCTGAACTGTCCCTGGCGCCAGCCGGCAAAGCACCCAGTTTCCTGGTGGCTGCGCTCAAAGATCCGATCGGCGCGAACCTCGACCGTTACCAGATCGTCAAGGGCTGGCTGGATGCTTCCGGCAAGCTGCACGAAAAGGTCTATGACGTGGCCTGGGGCAGTGAACGCAAGCTCGATGCCAGCGGTAAGCTGCCGCCGGTAGGCAGTACCGTGGACATTGCCAACGCGACCTGGAGCAACAGCATCGGTGCCTCGGAACTGGTCGCCGTGTGGCAGGATCCCGAGTTCGACCCGGCGCAGTCGGCGTTCTATTACGGACGCGTACTGGAGATCCCCACCCCGCGCTGGACCGCCTATGACGTCAAGCGTCTGGGTGCCGAGGCGCTCAAAGGAACCACCATGGTTCTGCAGGAACGGGCCTATACCTCGCCAGTCTGGTACAAGCCGGCTAGCTGATCGGTTCCATGCAGCCTGTCGGAAAGCAGAATCCAGCCGATGCCGAGCAGGCCGTAGGTCGAGACGATCAGTAACAAGCGCCGCTGCCTGGTCTTGGCGGCGGTCTAGGGCTGGGGCCCGAGAGGAACCAGCAGCGGGCCGGCGAAGGCCTGCATGATCAGCGCGACTGGTTGGCCATGGCTCACCAGCTTGGCCATGGCGTTCATGTAGGGCGTTAGATGGTGGAAATACTTCTTGTAACTCGGGCACAGGTAGTTGAGGCCAGGTTCGCCGTTGGGTGCGCTCATGAAGCGATTCTTCGGGCACTCGCCATGGCAAGCGAAGCGGTAGTCGCACTTTAGGCAATAGGTTGGCAGCGTTTCTTCCTTGGCCGCGCCGAAGGCCAGTTGCGCGGGTGAGGCGAGCAGGGCTGCAGGATCATCCGTCTGGATATTGCCCAAGCGGTACTCCGGGTACATGAAGTGATCGCAGGAATAGACGCTACCGTCGTGCTCGACGATCGCAGCCTTGCCGCAGCGTGGGCTAAACAGGCACACGGAAGGCGGCAGTTGGCACCAGGAAGCCAGGGCCCATTCGAAATTCATCACGTGGATATTGCCGACATCCTGGCGTACCCATTCGTTGAAGATGGCAATCAGGAAGTCGCCATAACGCTCAGGTTCGACACTCTGAACAGTCACTGCCGCGGGTTCGGGCACGGCGCGTAAGCGCAGTTCCGGTGGGGTGGCGAAGTGCAGGCCCTGGCTGACTTCGGGTTGGCTCGGCTGGCGTTCCACCACTGGATTGAATTGGATATGCCGAACTCCCTCGGCCTTGAGGAAGCGATAAACCTGCAGTGGGTAATGGGCCACCTCGCGGGCCACGGTGACCAGTACATTGAACTCGACCTCGTGCTTCTTCAGCAGGCCGAGGCCGCGCATGACATCGTCGAAACTCGAACGCCCACGTTTGTCTGGCCGATAGAGGTCATGCACCTCGCGCGGGCCGTCGAGGCTGAGGCCAACCATGAAATTCTCGCGGGCGAGAAAGGCGCACCAATCGTCGTCGAGCAGGGTGCCGTTGGTCTGCAGGGTGTTGCGGATAATCTTGCCGCCAGCGAACTGGCGTTGGTAGCTGACCGCGTGTTGGAAATACTCCAGCCCAAGCAGCGTCGGCTCGCCGCCCTGCCAGGTGAACTCGACTTCGGGGCTGTTCTGGGCGGCGATATAACGCTGCACATAAGCGCGCAGCACCTCATCGGGCATGCTGAAGCGCTCGCGCGGCGGGTATTGCTGCTCCTTTTCCAGATAGAAGCAGTAGCTGCAGTCGAGGTTGCAGATCGGCCCGATCGGTTTGGCCATAAGGTGCAGGCCTTGAGGCGTGGCGTCGGTGGTGAGCATGGCTGGGTTCCCGCGTGCTGTGCAGACCGCTCAGCAGGCCGCTGCGGTTCGCTTACAGGCTAAGGGGCCACCGCCCCGTAGCCCCCCCCCGCGACGGGGGGGCAGGGGGCGGTCAGAGGTAGCCAATTTTCCGCACGTCGCGCAGGATCACCCGGCGCATCAGGCCAAGGGATACACGCTCAGATAAAAAAACAGCTCGGCGAAGGGCCTGATCAGCAACAGGTCCTGACCTTTCAGTACGGCGCGCACCATGCCTTCGGCGACCAGATCAGGCTCGCAGCCCTTGGCTTGGTAATAAGCCTGCAGGCGGGCGAGCTGTTCATCGGTGATCGACGACGAGATGTTGTTGCGGGCATGGGTGATCGGCTATTGATGATACCAGGGCAGACCGTGGTGACGCTGACGCTGGTGTTGGCCAGTTCCATCTTCAGTACTTCATTGAAGCCGAATACTGCATGTTTTGAGGCCGCGTAGGCAGCCATCGTCGGCGAGGGATAGATGCCTGCAACCGAAGCCACATTCAGCACATGACGAAGGCCACCGGCCTGGATCATCTGCGGGATGAAGTGTTAACAACCATGCACCACGCCCATCACGTTGATATCCATGACCCGTCGGCAGTGGGCCAGGTCGCTTTTGAGAAACTGGCCGAGGTAGCTGATGCCGGCGTTGTTGATCAGTACATCGAGAGTGCCCAGGGTGGCGTGAATATGGCCGGCAAGCGCCTGCATCGCGCTTTCACTCGACACCTCAAGCGCATGGGGCACGTAGGAAGCACCCAGGGCTTCAACCTCAATGAGAACGCAATCCCCGGCTTCAACCACAGTACCTCGTAGGAGAAACCCTGGCCGTTGTTGACGTACACCACCCGGGGCGAAAATTCAGTCGGGCGCCGCCGGCACAGGCGCGGTGGTAAACCGTCATCAAGTCCTGTTTGTTGTGTGCGTCGAAAGCATTGAGATGCCCTGGTCAGGGATTCGATAGCTCTCCAGCCAGGGTTTGCCGAGCGGTTGCAGGTATTGCACGACTTCCAGCAACACATCACCGGCGAGAAATACGCGGCTGTTTTGCTGAGCCCCGGCCAGCCCCCAAAGTGCTTCGTGTTCCGGGCTATGTAAGGGAATGTCGGTTTCGGCCAGGCCGAAGCCTTAGCGGAACCAGTGCTCGGCCAATCGTAGATCGACCACAGACAGGACAATCTGATTGAGTGAGGCAACGAAACTCATGTCGGAATCCGTCGCTCAGGAGGTTTTGATAGCGGGCGTGTACCGCAAAAGCCGCCCCGGTTAGCCCAGGGCGGCCGTCACCGACTCAAGGGGTGTAGGCGACGTGCACGTCGTTGACCTTGCCGTTGAAGGCGAAGGGCGCGCGCTCAAAGTAGTCGAGGGATACCGGCGAGCCAAGGTCTTTGGCCACGTCGAAGGTCTCACTGGCGGTGAAGGTCAGGGGTGGCGTGAAGGGCGTGGCACCCTTGGCGACTTCCTGGCCATTCAAACGCAGGCTGAGGCTGGCCGGTGAGCCAGGCTTGGCCGACGCCATCGCAGTGAGCACTTCGATGCTGACCTTGCCCGCTGGCACTTTCTCAGCCGAACGCAGTTTGACTCGAGCGATGGCTAGCGCGTTGTACTCGTAGACCAGATAGCCGTCATCCAGATACAGACTCACGCCGCCACCGATACCGCCCATGGCATACAGCACGCCACTGGCATTTGCCGGTACTACGGCCTCCACCACGACCGTATTGTTCTGGTTGCGCAGGTTGGGCGCGGCGAACTCCGGCAGGCGGTTGATACGGTCGCTGAAATGCCATTCGCGTTGGTTGGTGGCAATCCGTGCGCTCGGGTTAAGGAACGGATAAAGGCCGGCACCGATCGGGTAGACATGGTTGGCCGTGGCCTGGGCATCGAACTCGGCCTTCAACTCGGCGAGCTTCTCTGGATTGCTGGCGGCCAGGTCAGTGGCTTGCGAGTAATCATTCGTCAGATTGTAGAGCGCCCACTGGTCGTTCTCCGGGCTCCAGCCCATGAATTGGGCAAAGCCCTGTACCCAAGGTTTGCGCGGGCCGAATACCGAGGCCATCCAGCCGTCCTTGTAAATGCCGCGACTGCCGAGGACTTCGAAGTACTGCACCAGCTTCTGCGATTTTGTCTCGGCATCGCCGAATGTGTAACGCATGCTGATGCCGTCCAGCGGATCCTGGGCGACGCCGTTGACCTCCTTCGGCGGGGTGATGGCAAGAATGTCATAGACCGTCGGGACGATATCGTTGACGTGGTGGAATTGCCCGCGAACCTTGGCGTCAGCCTTGATCTGCTTCGGCCAGGAGACCGCCAATGGCGTACGGGTTCCACCGAAGTAGCCAGCCACCAGTTTGGTGCCGGGGAACGGCCCTGAACCTGCCCAGGCCCAGGCGGCGCTATACATGCTTTCAAGCGTCGGCCCACCCAGTGCGGGCAGACCACCGTACATACCGTTGAGAACCTTTAACTGCTGCTCCTTGGGCACCTGAATGCCGTTTTGGGACAGCAGTTCGTTGATAGAGCCTTCCATGCCTTCAGCAGAGGCACCGTTGTCTCCGAATACATAGAAAATCAAGGTGTTGTCGCGTTTACCCTCGCGCTCCAGTTCGTCGAGGATCTTTCCGGCCTGAGTGTCGGCGTGCTCCATGAAGCCTGCGTACACTTCCATCAACCGTGCTTGGTATTGCTGTTGCTCCGCGGAAAGGCTGTCCCAGGCCGGTAATTCAGTCGGGCGCGGCGTGAGCTTGGCGTCCTGGGGGATAAAACCGAGCTCCTTCTGGCGAACAAAGGTCTGCTCGCGGTAGGCATCCCAGCCGCCAGCGAATTTGCCCTTGTACTTGTCCGCCCACTCGGCGTTCACCTGGTGCGGGCCATGTACGGCACCCGGGGTCCAGTAGAGGAAGAAGGGCTTGCTCGGCGCGTAGGTTTGCTGATTCTGGAGCCAGTTTACCGCCTGGTTTGCCAGGTCTTCGCTGAGGTGGTATTTCGGATCGCGCGGTGGTTCGATTGGCGTGGTATCGCGGTACAGACGCGGTTCGTACTGCGAGGTTTCGCCGGCAAGGAAACCATAGAAATGTTCAAAGCCATAACCCGTCGGCCAAGTGTCGAACGGGCCGGCAGCCGTGGTATCGAGCGGTGGCGTGTTGTGCCATTTGCCGAAGGCGGCGGTGCTGTAGCCGTATTGTTTAAGCACTTCGGCCATAGTCGCCGAGCTTTTCGGGATTTCCCCGGTATAACCGTCCCAGTCAGTGGCGAGTTCGGCGATCACCCCGTTGCCGACCCGGTGATGGTTACGACCGGTCAACAGCGCGGCGCGGGTGGCCGAGCTGATGGCCGTGGTGTGGAAGGCGTTGTAGCGCAGGCCGCTATCGGCGACCCGGCTCAGGGTTGGGGTATGGATGGCTCCGCCGACGGTATCGGACTGGGCGAAGCCAGCATCGTCGAGCATGATCACCAGAATGTTCGGTGCATCGGCCGGTAAGTGTGATTGCTGCTGGCGCTTCTGGTGGTTGGACTCCTGCAGCGTTGGCTTTGCGTCGCTGGCTGAAGGCGTGGGCGGGAAGGGCAGCGTTTCCTGTGCGCAAGCGATCGAGCTGGCGAGCAGCGTGCACAGTTTCAGCGTGAAGTGCCCGGAGATTTGCAGCTTCTGGATCATGGGTATCTCCATCCATTGTTGTTTTTCTGAGCGGCTTTCACCGCTCTAGGGGGCTGGGCGCGGGTGCCTGCCGGGGGCAGCATGAAACCTACGCAGGTTGCAGCTGGCTTCGATTGCTGCTGGTGCTCCCCACACTGATGCGAGGAGCGCCGGGGCGGGTCAGACCGAAAAACTGGTGATGTCCTTGGCTTCGATACCATTGGCTTCGCAGAAGGCCCGATAGCGCTGCACGCCGGTCTTCCAGTTCTCGATGGCGCAGATGTTGTCGTGCTCGTCGTAATACAGCAGGTCGCCCTGGGTGATGTTCAGGGTGACGATTTCATCACCGTATTCGGCTAGCGCAATCGGGGTATGGCTGGTGCCGGCGGTTTCGAACACCACACCGCCGACCTTGGAAACCCAGTCGTGCTCGATGTACTTCCAGGCACCCTTGATGGTGTAGACGATCACGGTGCCGGAGTGGTGGTGTTTAGGCAGCGTAGTGCCAGCTGGAGCCTTGAGCAGGGTGATGGTCTCGCCGCGGATCGGGTCGCATTTGATGTATTTGATGAAGACTTCTTCGCTGTAGGGGGCGAATGGAACCCATGGCAGGTCTTCATCGTTAATGACTGCGGTATCGATGCTTTCGTACATCATGGCGGTATTCCTCTGGATGACTGACCGCTGTGGGCAATATGAAACCTCTACGTCATCATCCTGAGCATGCATTGCAGACATGACCCCCCTCTCGTAGGGGGGGGCGAGTACCCGGGGGGGAGATATAACGCCTGTGGAGTTCCCCGATCCCTGACTTGGCATGTTTCGTCAGTCAGGACAAACCGAGGCCTCCAACCAGCGCCGAATGTATAAGCGCATCCACTTCTCGGGGGACATGCTTTTCAAAGGCTCGCATCATCAAGTCATGGTCGATGGTATCGAAAAAGGGCTTAACTGCCATTTGTGCCACTCGGTCGCCAAAGGTGGGAATACCCAGAGACCGTAACTGGCCATCACTTTTGGGGATCAACACTTGCCGGACCGATGACGGGTAATCGCTCCCCGAACTCATCCGATTCCATAACTTGTACAAATTGGGACCAAGGTTTCCCTCGAAGGACTGGATGCTCTCTCTGTCCACTACAGTATGCGCGCCCAGTCGTTATCGCTCAGCTGGCTTCTGTCGGTCATGGCAAATGCAAAATTCTAGCGCTCTGCTTACGTCAACAGGACCTAGGCCTAGTCATGGCCAAAACAGGCCGCTCGACTGAGGAGCGGCATTGATCCAATGAAATAGTAATTTTCGGTTATTCAGATCGACGACTTTTTCGGAATACTTGCCCGGGGGACACTGTATTCCTTGCACTCAAACTCCATGATTACTCCTTAGTCTGCATCCGTAGCTGTGACCTGCGCTGCGGCAACGCCCACGCGGCGCATGGGGGGTAAGTCGAGCGTGAGCAAGTCGCTTGCGCCAAGGCCATGCAGCCAGTCACGGACAGTGTCCTGATCGGCTTCTGCCATTCTGTTGAACACCTTGAGCATGCGCTGGGCTTGCCAAACTGCATACGCTGGTGCCGGACGGCAATGGGTTGCGCCGGCCATTGGATAGCTCACCTTTTCAAGAAACCGTGGCGGATTCTTGGCATCGAGATCCAGAACTGGGGTTTTGCGCACGGCGTCCGCGCAGGCGGCGATAAAATGAATCATCTCGTCGACGATGGAGCCTAATGCGGTCTGCAGGGTTTCCGGCAGACGGTCGTCAGCGAAGAATTCGCCATCCGTTGAAGTGGCTGGGTCGAACATGCGTGCTATCCAGGCAGCAACATGTGGTCGGCTATCTATAAAGTCGCGCTTGGACAACGGGTCGCGACCGATATGGGCATACAGCGGGCCGATCAAACCGTAATCGCCAAGGGATGGGCGAGTGCCGAAGAGAAATTTGTGCTGGGCAAAATGTGCCTCAAGCCCGTCGAGCTGAACATGCGCAAAACGGCAGAGCACCTCCGTCATGTCGGCACCGAACCCGGCCTTCTCGGTGAATCCGCTCATCATGTTAGCGATCCTGTTGCCAGCCAATTCCTGCAAAAAACGTGGCCACCCCGGCAGCATGCCGGCACCGATCTCTTGCACAAACAGCGGTCTGTGCTCAGGCCGGCTCCAGCGGGTGCTCATGGCGACGGGCAGCCAGAACTCGTCTCCCCAAAGTTCGAACAGATAGGCGGCAAAGCGCAATACAGGCGAAGCGGGCACGGCGGGTTGCGCCGGAAAACGTTGTTCGAGCAGATCAATGATTAGGCTACTGTCCTGTAGCCACGCACCCTCTGGCGAGCGAACCACGGGCACAACCGAGCAGCCGACCTCGCGTGGAAACTTGACCAGATAGTCCCACGCCGAGGCTTCTTGTTCGCTGAACGGTATTCTCTTGTGCAAGAGGTGGCTGCGCGTTTTCCCCGAGTAATAGGACATTTCCGCGCCATACAGGGTGTAGCTGGCAACCGTCTTGCTCATCGTGACATTCCTCCGGAGTTGTTCTGCCGCAGTGTCGGCGCATTATTTTGACCGGCCGCGGGGTCGAGATAGGTGCTTCACAGGTTCGTTGGGATGCTTGCATTATCTAATCGAAGCGCAAATTAAACCTGTGATTTAAGATCAGTGCTTCGCTTGCAAGGGAGGCCGTATATGGCGCTCTACGAACCAATTTTCCCCGCCCGCTATGCCGCCCCCTTGCTCGACTTTGTGCGCGGCGAACAGCTGAGTCAGTTGCAGCAATCGCTCATTGATTTGGGCATTAATACGGGGGTGTTTGGGCAGGCGGATTACGTTTTGACCATGTCACAGTTCGATACTGTGCTGGCCGCGACAATAGGCTACGTTGGACGTTCCGACCTAGGGTTTGAGCTTGGCAAACGAATCAAGCTTGACCATCACCTGGCGCTCGGAATGCTACTGCGCCAATGCGCCACCTTGGACGCCGTGCTGCGTACCTTATGCCGCTTCTGCCCTCTGATTACGACCTGCTTTTCCTTGCACTATCAGCGCACTACAACCCACGGAGAATACGTCAGCCGCCCTGCGGCCTACATGAGCGCGACGAGCTTGCGGTTTTTTGAAGAGCTTTACGCCGTTTCGTTCCATGTTGAGTGTGCGGCCATGCTCGGCCAGCACCTGCAACCCATTGATACCTATCTCTCGATGGAAGCGCCGCCGCATAAGGCGCGCTATCGCGAACTAAAGCCCGGCCGGTTTTTCTTCGGCGCGCTGGATTTGCCGGCTGTGCGCTTCGTGATTCCTTTAGACATGCTGGATGTGCCACTGGCTCGGCCTAAGGGTGTGGCTGCCGCACTCACGGATACTCCTGACCAGACGCCGTTAGCGGCATCGCCGGCCACCCTGCAGGCGTCGCAGCAGCAATTAAAACGCACGGTTTCCCATCGCGACTGGATTAAGCTGATCCTGCGTGAAGCGGAGAGTTGCCAGCCAACTCGGCACCAGATCGCGGCACTGCTGAATATCAGCCCAGCCACCTTGACGCGCCGACTCGCAACCGAGGGCACCACGTTGCGCGCACTGGGTATCGAGATTCGCCATGAGCGTGCCCTTGCCATGCTCCAAGACCCGACTCAGCACATTACCCAAATTGCCTATCGATTGGGCTATGGCGACGCCACCAATTTCACCCATGCCTTTCGCGCTGTTGCCGGTATCAGCCCCATCAAATACCGGCAACAATCCCAACTCGGCTGAACTACAGAGTGTAGTGGTCTAATGAAACCGGACACCCATTTAGACGAGAATGCTCGCCAGATCGAGGGGTCAGATGACCAAACAACGCCGGCATCCTTGACCTCGTCCTCAAGCGCCTCGCGGGCCAAGTCGTCGAGGCTGCGCTGCATGTGCCGGCCGAACACCGTCATGGCGATGCCGGCGATATAGATGTCACTCATGACGGTACTCCTGATGAGGTGGCGGCTCAGACGCCGGCCAGCGGCGCCCAGATATGGGTAAAGCAGCACTTTTCCACGGCCGCGGTCTGCAGGCCCATGCCCAAGGCGGCGCCCATGCGGCGCTTGGCCGGTTCGCTGTGCACCGATTTGAGGAAGGCCACTTCCTCGTGGTTCAACTCGTCCTCAATGCTGCCGCTGAAGCGTACCGATTCCTTAGCCAGTGCCAGAGCCTCAGCCGGGAAGCCGGCAATACGGTAGGCCAGGCTGCTAACGAACATATCAATCTCGGCCGCTGACAAGGCGCGGTTGAGGTAGCCGTAGCGCTCGGCGACTACGGCGTTGATGTCGCCGCAGCCGAGGATGATTTCCAACGCGCGGGCCTGGCCGATCAGACGTGGCAGGCGCACGGTGCCACCGGCACCTGGGATGATGCCGACGCCCACCTCGGGCTGACCGAACACCGCCCGGCCAATCTCACCGAAGCGCATGTCGCAGGCCAGTGCCAGTTCGCTGCCACCGCCGCGCGCGCGGCCCTGAATCTTGGCGATGCTGACTGTATTGCTGGTGCGCAAGCGGTCGAATACCTGGTTGATCCAGCCCAGGGTTTCCTCGCGCGCCGCCGGCTCGCTGGGCAGAGTGGCGATGGTGCCGAGGTCGGCATGGGCGACGAAGAAGTCCGGGTTGGCACTTTGCAGCACCATCACCTTGATTTCATCGTCCTGTTCAAGCTCGCGGCCGAGACGGTCGAGGTCGATCAGCATGTCCATGTCCAGCAGGTTGATCTCGCCGTGGGACAGGGTGACAAAGGCCACCCCTTTATCGGTACTGACGCTGAGGGTTTTGAAGTTTTCGTAATTCATGGCAATTCTCCGAGATTCAAACAAGGTTCAGATTTTCCGGGTGCTGTCCTGCCAGTACTGGGCGCGCAGGTCTTTCTTCAGCACCTTGCCCACCGGGCTGCGCTGCAGGGACTCGACGAAGTCGACGGTTTTCGGTGACTTGACCGAGCCAAGCTGGTTCTTGCACAGGGTGATCAGTTCTTCGGCCGTGACGCTCTGTCCGGCATTCAGTTCAACTACCGCCTTGACCGCTTCGCCCCACGGGCTGTCGGGCACGCCGATAACTGAGCAGTCTCGCTCCGCCGGGTGGCCCCGAAGCACCTGCTCGACTTCGCTGGGAGACACATTGAAGCCACCACTGATGATCATGTCCTTCTTGCAGTCGGTGATATGCAGGTAGCCTTCGGCGTCGATATGGCCGACATCGCCGGTGTGCAGCCAGCCGTTGATGATGGTTTCTGCGGTTGTTTGTAGTAGCCCCTCATTACCAGGTCACCGCGAACGCAGATCTCGCCGGTTTCACCGCGCGACAGAATCTGCTGGTCGTCGTTCATCATCTCTACCCGGATCAACGGGTCGGGGCGGCCAACTGATGACAGGCGCTCATCCGGGGCGAGTTGGCCATTGATGAAATGGTGGCTGGGCGGCAGGTTGGCGATCGAGGCGGGCGCTTCGGTTTGGCCATAACCGCCGGCCATGATGGGGCCCCACAGTTCGATGGCTTTTTTCAGTTTGTTCACCGACATCGGTGCGGCGCCGTACATCAAGTACTTCACCGAGGAGAAGTCGACTTGGTCGATGCCGGGGATGCCCAGCAGCTTGTAGATCACCGTGGGTGGCAGGAAAAACTCGGTCACCTGGTGCTTGGCCACGGCGCCGAGAATCAACACAGGGTCCGGTTTGGTCACTACTACCACGGTGCCGTCTTGGGCGGTGCAGGGCAGGGTGAGGATGCCGGCGGTATGGGTGATGGGTGCGGCAGCCAGATTGACCGGGTGTTCGGCCGAGTTATAGGCGCAGCTAATCAGCATGTGCGCGCACCAGGTCTGCAGGCTGCGATGGGTGTTCATCACCCCTTTCGGTGCGCCGGTGGTGCCGCCGGTGGGCATCAGGGCGACCACGTCGTCGAGGTCGACCGCTACATTCGGCGCGCTAGTTGGCTGCTCGGCGATCCAGCTGTGCAGGGGAATTGCACCTGGTACGGCTTTGGCGTCACCGTCGATGCAGATCCACAGCTTGATCTTGGGCAGGTGCGGTTGCATCTCGGCGATCACCTCGGCGAAATATTCCTGGAAGAACAGCACCTCGCAATCGAAGGCGTCGAGCAGGTAGTGATTTTCCTCCGCGGCATTGCGTGCGCCAACCGGAATCCAGGTCATGTTGGCGCGCCACTGACCTAGGGTGCAGGCCCAGGCAGTGACGTCGTTCAGGGCCCACACGGCGCCCTTGGTCTGGCTCGGCAAACCGTCGGCCAGCAGTCCGTTGGCGATACGGCAGGTCAGTTCGACGGCAATCTCGGAGAAGGTGTACATGTAGGACATGGACGGCGAGAGCACTAGGCCGGCTTGGCGGTAGAGTTCGCCGAACTGCTCGCGGGCGGCCAAGATATGGGCCTGTTCACCGGTGGTGTCGAGGTAGTGGCAGCCGGCCTTGAGCGCGGCCTCCATGGTGGCTGCGCCGAAACTGACGAAGGGGCCGACGGTATTACACACCACCTTGGCGCCCTTGAAAGCTTGGGTCAGCGACTCGACGTTATGCTCGACCTCGAGAATCTCATAGGTCGCCGACTCCAGGCGCACCACGCGCTCGACCATCATTTCCTGGGTGCGCTTGGCGTTACGCGCAACCGCAGTAAACGGAATGTTTTGGTCGATTAACCAGTCCATGATCAACATGCCGGTGTAGCCGGAAGCGCCATAGACAACAACGGGATATTTGGCCATTTATGTTCTTCTGAATGGGTTCCCTCGGGCGGCGGATTGGTCAGCACGTCACGAGCAGGGCTTGTAGTTACTGAGCGGGACTACTTGATGCCCATGGCGGCCTTGGTCAGCAGGTCGAGGGCGCCGTCGCCCAGTACCCGCGACAAACGCCACAGTGGCGTCAGCGGGTAGCGGGTCTTGGGTCGCTTGGTTTCAATGGCGCGCAAAATGGTCTTGCTGACCAGCTCTGGTGGCGCGCCGTTTTTACCCATCTTGGCGAGAATCGCCGGCATCTTGGCCATGTGGCTGGCATAGGCGGTGGCGGCGAAACGCTGGTCGGCCTCGTGGGATTTTTCCCAGATGGGCGTGCGGATATTGCCCGGCTCGATGGCGATTACCTTGATGCCGAAGATGCCCAGCTCACGGCGCAGGGCGTCGCTGAAGGCTTCCACTGCATGCTTGCTGCCGCCGTAGGCGCCGACGAAGGGAAACACCAGGCCGCCGCTGATGGAGCTGATGTTGATCAGCCGACCCGGCGCGTGGGGGCAGTTTTCCCGTGCGCCGAGCAGCGGCAGAAAGGCCTGGGTTACTTGCAGCAGGCCGAACACGTTGACTTCGAACATCTTGCGCACGTCGTCGACTGGCTCGTACATCAGCGGCGCGGCGCCGGACACCCCGGAGTTGTTGACCAGTGCGCAGAGCCCGGCATCACCAACTTGCTGCTGCACTTGCTCTACGGCGGTGGTGATGGCCTTGGCATCGGTCACATCGAACAACAGTGGGGTGAAGTGTTCGCCTAGGGCTTGCTGCACGCGCTTGGCGTCGGCTGGTTTGCGCACGCTACCGAACACGTGGTAGCCCTGCTTGATCAGATGTTCGGCAGCATCCAGACCGATGCCGGTGGAAACGCCAGTAATCAGTATGTTGGGTCGCTTGTTCATGGTTTGATCGCCAGCAAAAAATTAGAGGGCCCTGCCGAGCAGGCGTGGGTAACTTTCCGGCAGCAGGCGTGCCAGCCAGTCGATGGTTGAGGAACGGCAGCCGGTGAGGATGCGTCGTTTGCCCTGGCGAATGCCGGCGAGAATGTCAGCGGCGCAGCGCTCGGGCGGCATGGGTATCCACCGCCTGGCGGTCGGTGACGTCGAGGCGATACAGACGAACTTCGCTGCTGGCCGGCAGTTGGCTGCGGGTGCGCGCCAGCCCGGCTTCATCGATGTCCGACAGGGCCAGACGTGTGCCCTCGCGGGCCAAGGCTATGGCCAATGCCTGACCGATGCCGGCGCCGGTAATTACCGCGACCTTGTTGTGGACGTTTTTCATGGATGTCTGCTCCGGTTCAGGCGCACTTGCGCGACTTGCTGGCTGCTGCCTTGGGAAATTCCAGCAGCTCCAGTTCGGTCTCCAGATCGAAGCCCTGGCGCGGCGTGCCGATATCCTCGCGGTACTCACCGATCGACCCGACCAGCATGAAGGGCATCGGCATCGGCATCGGCATCGGCATCGGCATCCGTCATTCTTCGGCGCTGCGGCCGGTGCGGCCTATGCCCAGGTAGCGGCCGTCGTCGAGTCGACGTACTTCGTCGAGCATGTGAATGTCGCCGGCATAGTGGTCGAAGGCGCAATACACCAGTTGGAACGACGGTTTGCCGTCGAAGAACGAGGGGCCGATACGCATCAGCATCGGCCAGATGTCGACCTTTAGCCCTTTGCCTTGCTGCCGTTAGGTAGCCGCTTCATGGTTTCGTCGAGGCCTGCACGGTTAATGTCGGACAGTGCGACACGCGCACCGGCCTCTGTCAGTTGGAAGGCCAGCTCCCGGCCAATGCCTGATCCCGCGCCGCTGATGACGACTACTTTGTCTTGGAACATGTCTTTACCTTTATATTTTGTTTTGCATTCCACCAGCACCGAGTGTTGGCCACAGGGGGGCGGAGCTATTTGCTCAGGATGTGGATCGCAACTACCGCTTCCTCTATGCCCTGCAAACCGCCGCCGTTTTCCTGAATCGCATGGCGTGCACCCTCGACCTGGCGTGCGCCAGCCTCGCCGCGCAACTGCGTTACCAGTTCGTAGAGCTGGCCGATGCCGGTGGCGCCGAGCGGATGACCTTTTGATTCCAGGCCGCCCGAGGTGTTGACCGGGATTCGCCCGCCGAGGGTGAATTCGCCACGTTCGGCCGCAGGTCCGCCCATACCTAGTTCAATCAGACCAAGGTTTTCCGCCTGGATAATTTCACCCATGGCCGAGGCGTCGTGCACTTCGGCGACATGCATATCCTGCGGTCCTAGCCCGGCTTGTTCGTAGGCCTGGTTGGAGGCTAGGCGGCCTATATTCAGTTCCGGCTGATCCAGTCTTCGATGAGTGAAGCTGCGAATCACGCTGGCGGATACTTTAATGCAACGGCTCTTATCGGCACCGATACGCTTCAAGCCTTCTTCGGTGCAGAGGATCGCTGCTGCAGCACCATCGGATAGCGGAGCGCACATAGGCAGCGTGATCGGATAGGTGATCGGTGGTGCGGCGAGCACTTCGTCGATGGTGAACGGCTTACGGAATTGCGAGAACGGGTTATGCACCGAATGGGTGTGATTCTTCGCGCACACGGCGGCAATCTGCCGCTGAGTGGTGCCATAGGTCTTCATATGAAAACGGCACAGCGCGGCATAGATTTCCATGAACTTGCTGAATGGCTTGTCCGATTGAGAGCCGGCTGGCGGCTCCACGCCTTCGCCCATCTTTACCAAGGTTTGGTAGTTTTCTTCGGCGCGGGACACATCCCAGCCGGCTTCGAAAATCGAAAAGGCTTTTACCTTGTCAGGGATGTTCATCTTTTCTGCACCGATGGCCAAGGCTACATCGGTACTGCCGGCCTTGAGACTTTGCACCGCCAGGTTGAAGGCGGTGCTGCCCGAGGCGCAGGCATTTTCCACGTTGTAGATCGGAATACCTTCGACCCCGATCTTGCTCAGCACTACCTGGCCTGGAATGGCGATCTGACCTTGCAGCGGGCCATTGGTCATGCCGGCATAAAAGGCTGCGCCGAGATCGCGAGTGGTGCAGCCAGCATCCTTCAAGGCACCGCGCAAGGCTTCGCCTGCGAGATCGTCGAGGCTGCGTTCAAAATGGCGACCGAACACGGTCATGGCGATACCGGCAATATAGATAGTGCTCATGGCGGGGCTCCTGAGGTTAAACGGATAGAAAGGGATTTACGCCGTACGTTGGTAGTACTCCCAAAACAGCAGAGCAAAAACGATGTCGCCGAAGGCTAGCGTAGGCAGCTGCCATGAGATGTTGCCGGCCAGCCAGTGACCGTAGACAACGGCCGCAACCATGATTTTCAGAGCCAAGCCCAGCAGAATGAAGGGGCGATAGCGCACGGGATCGCGGGCAATCATCCAGTAGGCCCAGCCAAACGCCACAATCATGCCAAAGACGATCTGAGAAAACATCAAAGCAACTGGATTCAGCTCAAAGCCCATCAGTGCAGTCATCGGCCCTGGAGCGAGCAGGAAGGGCAGGCCGGCCAAAACGTTGAAGATTGCCCCGGACTTGAATAACAAGCGTGTTTGACTGGGTGACATGGCTATTTCTCGTATCAATCAAGGTTAATCGGAAATGATCAGGCCAGGTGTTTCATCAAGGTCGGATAGAAGTTTGGAAACAGGCGGGTCATCCAGAAAATCGTTCTGGATTTGTTACCGGTGAGGATGCGTTTGTGGCCTTTACGCAGCCCGTTGATGATGTCGGCTGCGCACTCGTCGGGCGAGGTTTTCAGCATCTTTCCGGCGTTGGCTGAGAACGTGGCCTCATCAACGCCGGCGGCCTTGACCCGGCGTCCGGCTTTTTCGATGTTGGTTTTGATTCCGCCGGGGTGTACGCACACGGCGCGCACGCCGCTGCCTTCAAGCTCTTGCCAGAGGCATTCGGTCAGGCCGCGAACGGCAAACTTCGACATGTTGTAGGCGCTTTGTGTAGGAAAGGCGATCAGGCCAAATACGCTGGATATATTGACGATGCAGCCTTCGCGCTGGGCCTGCATCATCGGCAGAAACGCCTTGGTGCCGTACAGCACGCCCCACATATTGATGCCGAGCTGCCATTCAAATTCTTCAATCGAGCTGTTGGCGACAGTGCCAACCAGGGTGGCTCCGGCATTGTTGATGATGAAATGGGCGGTGCCGAAATCGGTTTTTACCTCCTCCGCATGGGCTTGGAAGGCGGCCCATGAGGAGGCGTCCAGCGGATAGCCCTGGGCTTTACAGTTGCTGGGTAGCGATTTCAGGGTTTCTTCTAGGCCAGCCATATTGATGTCGGACAGCGCCAACCGTGCGCCGGCGGCGCCCAGTTGTTGTGCCAGTGCCCGGCCGATACCCGAGCCAGCACCCGTGATGACTACGACTTTATTGGTGAACATAATTTTATTTTCCTTGTTAGGCCTTGCTTGCCTTGCAGGGCTCGGTTGAAAGTCGTCGCCAGCGCGGCTTTAGATCTTACGGTCAGCCTTGTCCCAGTATTGTTGGCGCAGGTCTTTCTTCAAGACCTTGCCGACCGGACTGCGTGGCAGTAAGTCAATAAAATCGACGGTTTTCGGCGCCATCACACTGCCCAGCTTCTCTTTGCACAGGGCAATAATTTCCTCAGCGCTGACGCTTTGTCCGGCATTCAGCTCGATCACGGCCTTAACCGCTTCGCCCCACTTTTCATCGGGTACGCCGATCACGGCGCAGTCCTGTACGGCCGGATGGCCCCAGATCACTTGCTCGACTTCGCTGGGGTACACATTGAAGCCACCACTGATGATCATGTCCTTCTTGCGGTCGGTGATATGCAGGTAGCCTTCGGCGTCGATATGGCCGACATCGCCGGTGTGCAGCCAGCCGTTGATGATGGTTTCCGCAGTTTTCTCCGGCTGTTTGTAATAACCCTTCATCACCAGATCGCCGCGTACACAGATCTCGCCGGTTTCACCGCGGGGCAGGATCTGCTGGTCGTCGTTCATCATCTCTACCCGGATCAACGGGTTGGGGCGGCCTACCGAGGACAGGCGTTCGTCCGAGCCAAGTTGGCCATTGATGAAGTGATGGCTGGGCGGCAGGTTGGCGATCGAGGCGGGTGCTTCGGTTTGGCCATAACCGCCGGCCATGATGGGGCCCCACAGTTCGATGGCTTTTTTCAGTTTGTTCACCGACATCGGTGCGGCGCCGTACATCAGGTACTTCACCGAGGAGAAGTCGACTTGGTCGATGCCGGGGATGTCCAGCAGCTTGTAGATTACCGTGGGTGGCAGGAAAAACTCGGTCACCTGGTGCTTGGCCACGGCGGCGAGAATCAGCGCCGGATCGGGCTTAGTCACCACCACTACGGTGCCGCCTTGGGCGGTGCAGGGCACGGCCAGCAAGCCGGCAGTGTGGGTCATGGGGGCCGCGGCCAGATTCACCGGGCGCTCATCTGCCGAGTAAGGGCAGGCCAACATAAAGTGGGCGATAAAGGTCTGGGTGCTGCGGTGGGTATTCATCACGCCTTTGGGCATGCCGGTGGTGCCGCCGGTGGGCGACAGCATCACCATGTCGTCCATGTCGAAGGGTACTTCAGGGCGGCTGGTAGGCTGATCGGCACTCCAGGCTGCCAGTGATGGGGCATCTGCCTGATCGGCATCGATGCAGATCCAGTGTTTGATCTTCGGCAGTCGTGGCCGCAAATCAGCAATAATTGAGGCGAAATAGCTTTGGTAGAACATTACATCGCAATCAAACGCATCAAGGATGTAATGGTTTTCTTCCACTGAGTTGCGCGCGTTGACCGGTATCCAGCACATGTTGGCGCGCCACAGACCTAGGGTGCAGCCCCAGGCCGTGACATCGTTGGTCGACCACACGGCACCTTTGGTTTCTTTCGGCAGGCCTAGCGCCAGCAACTTGTTGGCGATGCGGCAAGATAGCTCGCCCACTTCGTTGAACGAGTAGCTGCGTTCGTCCTGGATGTAGGCGACACCTTCAGGGTTAATCGCCCAACCGCGGTCGTAGAAATCAATGATAGCCATGTGGTTGTCCTCGGTCGGTAATTAGAGCTGGGTTACGGTGGCGCGTGCCAGGCCGCGCTGCTCAAGGAAGCCGAGCAGGTAGCGGTGACCCATGGCTTTACACGCCGAGGCGAAGCCGACCTTGTTGGTTTCACCATCGATCAGCTTGATCGCGGTAGCCACTTGCAGTGCGCCGGTGGAGATGTACGGCGTAACGCCGTGCACTGTGGCGCGCACAGCGGCCAGATTGCCGCGACCGATTGCGATGTCTACCGAACGCTGGATTGTGGTGCGCTCGCGTGGTGGCATCGACGGGGTTGTAGAGTCGACCACGCTTTTGATGATGGCGTCCTGTTGTTCCTTGGGTAGGTCCTTGTACTCGGCTTCCCATTTCTGATTGAAGCCGTGGACCATCTGCATCACGTTGTTGTCGTAGAAGCCAACCGAGGAGATGCAGCTGCGTACGCGTGGATCGCTCTCATAGAACACCGGCAAGGAGGTACCGCCCCATGGCAGGGAGAACACAGGCTGCACAAATTCCGGGGTAACCACGTTGAACGAGGCATCTACCGCATGGGTAGTCAGTTGGTTTTCCCACAGGTAGTGTTGTTTGCTGCGGGCCATTTCGAAGATCGAAGCAGTCGAGCCGACGGTTACGCCAGCCCCGGCATTACGCGGGCCACGGCCGATGGTAGCGGTTTCCAGGGCATCGACGCCTTCGGTCTCTAGCGCCAGTTCTGCCGCGATTTCGGCAAAGGTGTACATGTAGGAGGTCGACGGCGCGAGCAGCAAGCCAGCCTGGCGATAGTCCTCACCAAACTTGTCGCGCATATCCAGCATGTAACCCTGTTCGCCAGTGGTATCTAGGTAGTGGCAGCCGGCTTTGAGGGCGGCTTCAACAGCAATAGCGCCGAAGTGCACAAACGGGCCAACGGTATTACACACAACCTTGGCGCCGGTGAAGGCTTTGATCAGCGCTTCGACGTTGTGCTCGGCTTCGATGATTTCGTACTTGGCGCTTTCCAGACGCACTACGCGCTGGGCCATCATTTCCTGGGTGCGCTTGGCATTGCGCGCAACACAGGTGAAAGGGATGTTCTGGTCGATCAACCAGTCCATGGTGAGCATGCCGGTGTAGCCACTGGCGCCATAGACAACTACGGGGTATTTAGCCATTTTCGGGTATCCCTTGTTTTGAGGTTACTGGGGAGGCTGGAGGAGTCAGTTCTGTGACCAGCCCTCGGCATAAAGCTGTTGGCACAACAGGCCAACGCGCATGGTGATGATGGTGTTCTCGCCGTCTTCGATCATCGCGGAGCGGGCATCGCGGAAGATCTTTTCAATCGGGTATTCGCGTGAGGTGCCAGCGCCGCCGAACAGTTGCAGCGCTTCGCTTGCGACCTTCATGCATTCTTCGGTGACGGTCACCTTGGCCGAGGCCGTGGCGTAGGGGTGGGTCTGCGGCGACAGGCGTGCATAGGCGAGCGAGCGGCGCGCCACGCCGCGTGCCAGTTCGACGCGGCGCATCATGTCGCCCAGGCGGTAGCGAGTGAGTTGATGATCGATCAGCAACTGGCCGCCTTGCTTGCGCTCATGGCAATACTGCAAGGCCATTTCGAAGGCCGAGCGAGCGACGCCGGTAAACATCTGCGACATATGCGTGCCGGCGTAGGACCAGGCCGAGGACTGATTGCCGTAGTACTGATCTTTCAGAGCGATGGCAAAACGTAGCGGCACTTTCACGTTGTCGAAATAAATTTCACCTTGTGGCAGCGCACGCTGGCCGATCTTTTCCAGCGGCTTGCCACGCGAAATACCGGGCAGGTCGAGCGGGATGATCACCGCCACCCCGTGCGGCCTGCCATCGGCATCGAAGTAGCCGTCGCCGTAGTCGGCAGCGATATAGCCGAGTGCGACTTGCGCCACTGGGCCGTTGGAGACCCAGGCCGAGCACTGGCCATTGATAACGATTTCGTCCTTGCCTACTTTGGCGGTGACATTGCCCTTGTTGCCCACTTGTCCCTGCGGCCATTCGCGCTTCATGTCGTAGACCATGATGTCGCTGCCCTTGTCCGGATGAGTGATCATCCAGCAGCCGATCTTGCCGGTGCAGAGCTCGACCAGTTCCTGGTTGCCGGCGGCCATTGCCATCTGCAAGGGGAAGCCGGCGACAGCCAGTGAAGTGCCCAGGCCAGCATCGCCCCAGCCCATTTCCTCGCCTATCAGCGATTCAAGGCGAACTGCGACGTCTGGTTCGAACTGAGAGAAGAGGGCTGGATCAAGGCCGAGCTTGGCGGCTTCCTGAAACACAGCCCAGAATGGCGAGCCCTGCGCGCAAACATCTGCAGCGCTCATTTTGTCGAGCTCTTGGCCGATTGGTCGCAGCACGTTCTTGGCGAACTGGTGCACCGTCTGCTGAATTGCGCGCTCTTCTTCACTCAGCGGTGTTTCAAAGCCGGTTAAGCCTACGGCGGGCAATTGCAGGGTGTCGTGTAATTTAATCATTGCGGTTCCTCGCCGGGAGATGGAACGGCCCGCCTTGCGTTTTCGCGGGGGCTTGAACAGGTAGGCAATGATTGTTCTTCCCGGCATCGACAACTCACCTAAAAAGCGGTCATATTTGTCAAAATATGCTCATCTTGAGATGCCGATGAATCCGCAACAGCAAGTACACAAGACGTTAGGTTTGCCGATGGTTGGCGGCGTGGTGTGCGGTGAAATGCCGTTGTATGCGGAGCGCTATTTTCTCCATGAAACCGATCGGATCGTACCGCCCGTTGGTGTCTTGGCCTTGGTCACGCAGTTCGGTGGCTCACGGGTGGAAGAGGGCGCGGGAGGGAAGTTGCGCTCGACATCGCTGCCCTGTGTATCGCTGCTGCTGCCCGCAAGATGTGCAACCCATTGGCACTACTCCGGCAGCGTTGATTTCGCGGTTTTTTACTTCCCCGAGCGTACTGACGGCGTTTTCCAGCAGTTGCGCGAACTCTGCGCTGGCGTGCAGGCACCGTTGCCTTTCAGTGATGCCTTGGTGAGCGCTGCTGCCCGGCAACTGATGGATGAACTGAATCAGGGGGGGAAGGCTGATCAGGGCTTTATGGCAAGGTTGGCCGCGGTCATGCTTGAGCAGGTGTGCCGGGCGCTGCGGGCTGACGTGACTGGCGGCATTCATCCGCCGCATATTCAGCTGGCGCGCCTGCATACGGTACTGGCCTTCATCCGCGAGCACCTGGGGCAGGAGCTGTCGATCAACCAGTTGGCAGCACAGGCGGGGGTCAGCCCGGCCCATTTCCGTCGGCTGTTTCAGAGTGCCATGGGTATGCCGCCGCATCGTTATGTGATGAACGCGCGGCTAGAGCGTGCACGTGATCTGCTCATGCAAACCGATCTGCCTATTCTGCACATCGCCCTGGAGTGTGGCTTTAGCTCTCAGAGTCATCTGACTGCGGCATTCAAGGCTGCACATGCGGCTACACCGGCTGAGTATCGAAACCGGACCGGCGGCAGAAGCCGAGCGTAGACCTATGCTCATGTGTTGCTAATGGATGTCAGCGCACGTCTTGGCGATGTTCGCGCAATCAACAGGCTGTTAAGGGCGATCCATCCCACCAGCCGATTGGTCAGAGTGTCGGGGTACAAGTGCAGGGGGCTGCTGGCCAAAGTACTGGCAATGCACTGGCCGTGCGAGATGCCGGTCAGTGCGAAACGTCGTTATGCAAAGGTCTTGAGCGTGGCCTGCGATGCAAGCGCATGCACTTCAATAACGCTAATTTGCAAGTAGCGGGATCGATAAAGAAAAAGGCTCTGTCTGAGTTAGCTGTTGCAGTGATCTAAACTGAACCGTGATATCTCTAAATGCGAGAGGTTGATCATGAAAACGGTTCAGTTCTCACGCTGGATAGCACAGCTCTGTTGGCGCTGATGCGATTTTGACCCAGGCTGCTGATTTCAGCTGACCCATATGCAGTCTCTGAAAACCAGTGCAAGACCATCTCTTGCTGAGTATTCGGGTGGGTCAATGAGTTCCGGCAGCGTGGGTCAAAATCGCATCAGCGCCAACAGTTTGACGACTCTTATGCCTCTGTCATTGGCGGTTTTGCTGACATGTTGCAGGTCGCCAATGCGCATATATCCAAGCAAGGGATGCCTGTGGCCGGGCTATTCGAATGGCATTTCCTTTCAGCGAACGGGCTACCGGTGCGTGCGAGCAACGGGCTTGAGCTGGCCATGCGGCCTTTGCCGAAAACCCACTATTACGATCTGGTTTTTATCCCCAGCCTGCATTACCGCGGCTGGCAGAGTTTCCTGCGCTTCCTGGAAAGTCAGGCGACTGTGCGTGACTGGCTGATTAAGCAATGGCGACACGGCGCATGGCTTTGTGCAAATTGCACGGGCACCTTTTTGCTTGCCGATACAGGTTTGCTCGATAACAAAGTTGCCACGACCACATGGTGGCTGGAGGGGCATTTCCGCGAGCGATTTCCACTCGTCGATCTACAAATGCGGCCGCTGGTCACTGAGTCTGAACGCTTGGTGTGTGGTGGCGCCCATGCCACCTTTTTGCTGCAAACCGTGCATGTACTCAACGTGTTTGCCGGAAAGTCGATCGCCATGCAGTGCGCTCGCAGCATGCTGGTTGATTTGACCCAAACGACGCAGACGCCCCTGCGGCCGCTTATCGCCGACAAGAGCCACAATGATCCCTTGGTACAACGCGCACAGAAGTGGCTGCAGGATCACTTGGCGGAACAGGTACGCATGACCGATGTGGCACAGAAGCTGGCAGTCAGCGAACGCACCTTGATACGCCGCTTCAATACGGTGCTTGAGCAGTCACCGCTAACCTATTTACAGAACTTACGCATCGACACGGCGCGGGCGCTGCTGGAGGCCGGAGACTTGAGCACCGAGCAAATTGCTCAATATGTTGGCTACAGCGACGTCAGCTCGTTTTCGCGCCTGTTTCGTGAACGAGTTGGATTCACGCCGGGTGCCTATCGAGCCCGATTTCAGTTGCTGGAGCCACATGAGCTGCAATGACTTCTTGGGGAGGCAGATTGGGTTGCGCCGGACTACATTTTTTCTGACGTGCAATGATGCTAAGCAATTACCGCCACAGGGCCTTCGTGAACGGGCCAGTAGGCGAGTTTACTCGCAGCGACTTGGTGCTGTGAGCTGGAGCATAGCCGCGCAGAGATTTCTGGACGGCTTGCGATGGCGCAGGCAAAGGTTCATTGCTAGTCGGCTTGATTGGTCAGGCGCTTGTCCATCCTGAAGTGCCCCGGGCTCTTTCCGGTCCATTGCTTGAACGCTCGGTGAAAGGCACTGGCCTCGCGGAAACCAGCCCTCTCGGCGATCGCGGCGATACTCAGGTCGGTGTTGCGCAAGCACTCGAAGGCGATGGCGCGGCGCACCTCGTCTTTCAGCTCCTGAAAGGAGAAACCCTCTCGTTGCAGCTGGCGGCGGAAGCTGGCGATGCTCAGCGCGCGGTCCTCGGCCATGTCAGCCAGGGTAGGCCACTGCTCGTAGCGACAATCACGCAGCTGTTTATAGACTTCGGCGCTCAGTCCCTGGCGGTTACTGAAGCGCACGATCAGCCATTTTGGTGAGGTGCGCAGGAAGGCTTTCAATGTCGCCAGATCCTGTACCAACGGCAGGTCGAGATAGCTGGCGGCAAACTCGATTTCGCTATGGGCTGCCTCGAAGGTCAGGTTTTGCCCCCAAAATAGATGGTCGTCGCCATGCTCTGGTTGCGGATGGGAGAATTGCGAACGGTCAATCGGAATGCGCCGACCCGCCAGCCAGCACAGCAGGCCAAACACCACTGTCAGGTAGATTTCCTCGGCGACGCTACGCGCGAGCGGATCTGGCTGGAGATTGTGCAGGCGGATCACGGCGCGGTCGCCGCGAACAGTCAAGTGACTGCGGATATCTCGCAAGAACAGGCCGAGGCTATTCAGGCACTGGCGCAGCGCTTGGCCGAGGTTGTTCGCCTGGATGAGGCCGCGGCAGATCAGGGCAAAGCTGCCTTGGGGCATGCCGTGCGAATCATGGCCGAGGAACTCGTCGTCCAGGTCCTCGGCAACGGCCAGCCACAACTTGGCGAGCTGCGAGGCAGCGACCCGTGCCTTGGGGTCTTGCAGCAGCGGCTCGGTAATGCCCGCCTGGGCCAGCAACTGTGCACTGCGCCGCGGGTTGTCGCGCATCCCGTAGAGGGCGGCGCGAACGAAATACACGGCCACCGAGTCCTTCTCTTGCATAACGTTCGCTCGCTACGGGTCAGTTGCCAAGGGTTGCAAAAAGTATCAGGCAAATCGGTCATTTTCGGCATAGGCCGGCATTGCGCGGCTCTCTAAACTAATTCACGCATAAACCGGGCGTCGCCACCGCTGGCGCGCCGCGCATGCATCAGTCGCATCTCAATACCGCCGAACCGGAGCCGCCTCATGCCAAATCCCGAAGTCTATATCGTCAGCGCTGTCAGAACTGCAATCGGCTCCTTCGGCGGTACGCTCAAGGATACTCCGCCATGCGAACTCGCCACGACCGCAGTCAGCGCCGCCCTGCAGCGCAGCGGTTGTGCTGCCGAGCGTGTCGGTCATGTGGTGATGGGCAATGTCATTCCCACCGAGACGCGCGATGCCTATCTCGCCCGGGTTGCGGCAATGAATGCCGGTATCCCCAAGGAAACCCCCGCGTTTAACGTCAATCGCCTGTGCGGTTCCGGCCTGCAGGCGATCATCTCGGCGGCGCAAAGCCTGCTGCTGGGCGACTGCGAGATTGCCATTGGCGGCGGTGCCGAATCCATGAGCCGCGGCCCCTATCTGTTGCCGGGGGCGCGCTGGGGTGGGCGCATGGGTGACATGCAGGCCATCGACTACATGCTCGGCATCCTCCACGATCCGTTCCAGCGCATGCACATGGGCATTACCGCCGAGAACATCGCCGAGTTGCATGGCATCAGCCGCGCAGACCAGGACGCACTTGCGCTGGTCAGTCAGCAGCGGGCGGCGCGCGCCATCGCCGAAGGGCGTTTCGCCGGACAGATCGTGCCGGTTGAGATCAAGACGCGTAAAGGCACGCAGTTGTTCGAGGTCGACGAGCATGTTCGCGGTGATAGTTCGATCGAGCAACTGGCGGGCATGCGCACCGCGTTCAAGCAGGGCGGCACGGTCACCGCCGGCAACGCCTCGGGACTCAACGATGGCGCGGCGGCGGTGGTTCTGGCCACTGGCGCGGCGGTGCAGGCCGATAACCTGCGCCCGCTGGCGCGCCTGGTCAGCTACGCACATGCCGGTGTCGATCCGATGTTGATGGGGCTGGGGCCGATCCCGGCCACCCGCCTGGCCCTGCAACGCGCCGGTCTCAAGGTATCGGATCTGGACGTGATCGAGTCCAACGAAGCCTTTGCCGCCCAGGCCTGCGCCGTGGCCCGCGAACTCGACTTCGACCCGGCCAGGGTCAACCCGAACGGCTCGGGCATCTCCCTCGGCCACCCGGTCGGCGCCACCGGGGCGATCATCGTCACCAAGGCCATCCACGAACTGCATCGCACCCAGGGCCGTTATGCCCTGGCGACCATGTGCATCGGCGGTGGCCAGGGTATCGCCGCGATCTTCGAGCGCGTTTGAGCAGGCAGGAGAGCACGATTATGAGCGACGAACTTGTCGGCGTCATCGGCGGCGGCATCATGGGCAGTGGTATTTCCCAGGTGTGCGCCCTGGCAGGGTTGTCCGTCGCGCTGGTGGACCTATCCGCAGCCGCCCTGGCCAAGGCCGTGGCGCGCATCGATCGCGGCCTTGGCCGGCAGGTGGGCAAGGGCACGCTGACCGAGCAGCAGCGTGCCGCCGCGCTGGGGCGCATCGGCACCAGTACCGACTATGCCAGCCTCGGCGACGCCAGCTTGGTGATCGAGGCGGCCACCGAGAATCTCGAGCTGAAGCTGCGCATTCTCAAGCAGATCGGCGAGCAGGTCGGCAGCGAGGCGATCATTGCCAGCAACACCTCGTCGTTGTCGATCAGTCAGTTGGCGGCCGTTGTCAGTCATCCCGAGCGCTTTATCGGCCTGCATTTCTTCAATCCGGTGCCGGTCATGAGCCTGGTGGAAGTGATTCGCGGGCTGGCCACCGCCGAGTCTTTTCATGCCCGCACCCTGGCGTTCGCCGAGCGCATCGGTAAAACCGCGATCAGCGCCGGCAACCGGCCTGGGTTCGTGGTCAACCGGATTCTGGTGCCGATGCTCAACGAAGCCATTTTCACCCTGCAGGAAGGCCTGGCCAGTGCCGAGGACATCGACACCGGCATGCAGCTCGGTTGTGGCCAGCCCATGGGACCGCTGGCGCTGGCCGACCTGATCGGCCTGGATACCCTGCTGGCGGTCTTGGAGTCCTTCCAGCAGGGCTTCGGTGATCCAAAATACCGCCCGGCTCCCTTGCTCAAGGAACTGGTGGCGGCGGGGCGCCTGGGGCGCAAGAGTGGCCATGGTTTTTATCGCTATGACTGAGCGGCCGACGTCTCGCGGCCTGCTGCCGGAGGTCGTAGGCATGGGTAACCGGCGGTTGCTGGCCTGTGAGGGCGACGAAACGCCAGCCGGGGCGCCGCTGACGCGCATCGAGCAGATCCGCGCTCAGGCGCTGGAACTGTTCGCCCGGCGCGGCTTCGGTCAGGTCAGCATGCGCGAGCTGGGTCTGCATGTGGGTATCGGTGCGGGCTCCCTGTATCACCATTTCGCCAGCAAGGAACAGCTGTTGTTCGAGCTGATCGAAGAGCTGTACGAAGATCTGCTCGAGGCGGTCGTGATGACCGCAACGGGGTCGCCCACGAGCAGCCTGCGGGCTTTGCTGCACGCGCATATTGACCTGCATGAACAGCGGCGGCTGCATTTCCTGATGGCCGAGCAGGAGTCACGCTGCCTGTCCGCGGAGTATCAGCAGCAGGTCCGGCAGATGCGCGCCAGCTATGAAGACAAGTTCTTGCTTCGCTTGCAGGCGGCAGGCGCCGCCGCGCCGATGCCGATGCTCAAGGCCACCGTCAAAGGGCTGGTGGCCTGGCTGAACAGCTTGCCGGGCTGGAGCGAGGACTGCGCCTTGCCCGCCGAGCAGATGCGCGCCTTGGTCATCGCTATGGCCCAGGGCGCGTTGTCCGGGGTGCTCAAACCATCGCAGCCGTGGCTGGATAGCGCCATCGTGGTGCCGTTGCGGCTGGCTGACGCGGCCTCGCAAGACTGATTTTCCATCAACACGGGCAGGCAATGTCCTCACATCATTAGAGAGATTCGATTATGGCTGACTACCAAGCGCCCTTGCGCGATATGCGTTTCGTGCTCAACGAAGTGTTTGAAGTTTCCAAGCTGTGGGCCCAGTTGCCGGCCCTGGCCGAAGTGGTGGACGAAGACACCGCCAGCGCCATTCTTGAAGAAGCCGGCAAGATCACCGCCGGCACCATCGCCCCGCTGAACCGCAGCGGCGATGAGGAAGGCTGCACCTGGAGCAATGGCGCGGTGAAGACCCCGGCAGGCTTCCCCGAGGCCTACCGGACCTACGCCGAAGGCGGCTGGGTGGGCGTCGGTGGCGACCCGCTGTTCGGTGGCATGGGCATGCCCAAGGCGATCTCCGCCCAGGTCGAGGAAATGGTCAACTCGGCCAACCTGTCCTTCGGCCTGTACCCGATGCTGACCGCCGGGGCCTGTCTGTCGATCAATGCCCACGCCAGCGAAGAGCTGAAAGAGAAATACCTGCCGAACATGTACTCCGGTGTTTGGGCTGGTTCCATGTGCCTGACCGAGCCGCATGCCGGCACCGACCTGGGCATCATCCGCACCAAGGCCGAGCCGCAAGCCGACGGCAGCTTTAAGGTCTCTGGTACCAAGATCTTCATCACCGGCGGCGAGCACGACCTGACCGAGAACATCATCAACCTAGTGCTGGCCAAGCTGCCCGATGCCCCGGTCGGTCCGAAAGGTATCTCGCTGTTCCTGGTGCCCAAGATCATGGTCAATGCCGACGGCAGCTTGGGCGAGCGCAACGCCGTCTCCTGCGGCTCGATCGAGCACAAGATGGGCATCAAAGCATCAAGCACCTGCGTGATGAACTTCGACGGCGCCAGCGGCTGGATCGTCGATGCGCCGAACAAGGGCCTGGCGGCGATGTTCACAATGATGAACTACGAGCGCCTGGGCGTCGGCATCCAGGGCCTGGCCCTAGGCGAGCGCAGCTACCAGAACGCCGTCGACTACGCCCGCGAGCGTATCCAGAGTCGCGCGCCGACCGGCCAGCAGGCCAAGGACAAAGTAGCCGATCCGATCATCGTCCATCCCGATGTGCGCCGCATGCTGCTGACCATGAAGGCGCTGAACGAGGGCGGCCGCGCCTTCTCCAGCTACGTGGCCATGCAGCTGGACACCGCCAAGTTCAGCGAGGACGCGGCCACGCGCAAGCGCGCCGAAGAGCTGGTGGCGCTGCTGACTCCGGTGGCCAAGGCCTTCCTCACCGACATGGCCCTGGAGACCACCGTGCACGGCCAGCAGATCTTCGGCGGCCACGGCTTCATCCGCGAGTGGGGCCAGGAGCAGCTGATCCGCGATTGCCGCATCACCCAGATCTACGAAGGCACCAATGGCATCCAGGCCCTGGACCTGGTTGGCCGTAAAGTGATCGGCAGCGGCGGTGCGTTCTACAAGCACTTCGCCGAAGAGATCAAGGCGTTTACAGACTCGGCTGACAGCAGCCTGGCCGAGTTCGTTAATCCACTGAAAGAGGCCATTGCCAACCTGGAACTGATGACCGCTGACCTGCTGGAACGCGCAAAGGTCAATCCGAATGAAGTCGGTGCTGCATCGGTCGAGTACCTGCAGGTGTTCGGCTATACCGCCTACGCCTACATGTGGGCGTTGATGGCACGGGCCGCGTTGGCCAAGCAGGATCAGGACGAGTTCTACGTGAGCAAGCTGGGCACCGCACGCTTCTTCTTTGCCCGCCTGATGCCGCGTATCCACTCGCTGACTGCTTCGGTCAAGGCGGGTAGCGAAAGCCTGTACCTGCTGGATGCCGCGCAGTTTTAAGCGTTGCGTGAACCGAAGCGCCCAGGTTCATCCTTCGCCAATGAACACCAATCTATCTTTAGCCGTTAGTGGTGTGCACGAAAGCTGTTCTATTTTTAGGGCAAAATTTGGACAAAATGGAGGCCGCTTTTGGCCTTTCTAGGCCGCCCAGGAATTTCTTCCTCCAGGGTTTTAGCGGCCTGTAGCGGTATGCGATGTGTGCTCTTAGCGTTCAAATCCCTATCTTCCCGCCATATATAGAAAAGCCCTGTAATTCAATGAGTTACGGGGCTTTTTCTTTTCCGGTTGTACTACTCATTTGTACTACTTGGATTGGCGCGTAGGCAGAGACCACTCCTTGTCCGGCATCTCTTCTTCACTGGGGAGTTGAAGATCGAGAGCGATAGTGCTGATGTTAGTACCGAGGTCGAAGCTGACATCCGGCGGCTTGGGCCAGTCAATCTTGGGCAGGTAGCGCGACAGGGTTTCCTTGATAGCGGTTGTGGAAGTAAACACCAGCCTGGTTTCAGTTTCGTGCCTGTGCTGCTCTGCAGCTTCCCAGGCTTGTCTGTCGTGCTTCCACTGCTGATGAAGCTGCTCTTGACGACGGTTGAAAGGCGGCCAGATCAAGGTCAATAGTTTTCCTGATTACGCATAAACCTCAGCCAGCTTGAGGAGCCGGTAAGGCATAGGCGGTGTCCTCAATGCGGCATAGCTGAACCGCTCTATCATGGCACCAAGGTCGAAGCGCCGGTTGAAGCGGTACTCGAACTCGGCCAGATAGCGCGGAGCATGCTTGAGATCGAACGCATGGAAAGTCCCGGTCAGGGCGTTTTTGACGTTGCCCAGCAGGGTGTTAACCCACTTGAAGGTCGGATGCTGGGCACTGGCCCGACCACTCCCTGTCACGATGGAAAAATGCTGGCACTCCCGCGCATCGAAAGCCCGGAAACACGCAAGACCGTCGCTGAATACGGTACTTCCAGGCGCCACCGACTGTTGCGCGTAACTGCCGATCGCCTTGAGCGTGAAGGCCCGTACACGGCGTAGCTGCAAATACTGAGGGTGACCTTCTGCGCTGGTCTGCACCGCCGCGATGAAGGGAGCCTTGTTCTCCGAGCCGCGACCGCGCTTTCCCGGCCGCTCACCACCCAGATAGGCATCATCGACTTCAATGCGACCACTGAGCACCGTGTTCCGTTCGCGCTCGAACATCACCTGCATGATCTTGTGCTTGAGCTGCCAGGCCGTGTTGTAGCTCACGCCCAGTTCACGCGAGAGCTGCAAGGCCGACAAGCTGTTCTTGCGTTGAGTCAGCAGGTAGATCGCCAGGAACCAGGTGGTCAGAGGGAGCTTGGTACTGTCAAAAATCGTCCGTGCGGTCAGCGAGGCCTGATGATGGCAGCGGTTGCACTGATACAGCCGCCGTGCCAATTGGCAGCAGGCGCCCTGATGGCCACACTCGGGGCAGATGAAGCCGGCTGGCCAACGTAGCTTGAAGAGCGCTTCGCGACACTGCTCCTCGGTTGCGTAGTGCTTAAGGAAGTTAGTGAGCGAAAGACCGGGCTGGAATTGAACCTGATTGCGGGCCATGGGACACCTGCTGCTGGTTATTCATACAGTTAACCGTAGCAGCGGATTCCAATGAAGCAACTGAGCTTGGTACGTAATCAGGATAGTTTTTGGACGGCGGTCAAGTGTGGTTGTGTCAAAGGAAAAGGCTGCTTCTCGTACTGCGGAGCTGTTGTCGGCTCAGGCGTGCTCAAGTGAAGTGTGGCCAATCCGGCCAGCAGTTCATTGCGGCTGATGCACAGCTCTTCCAGCGCCCCCCGCATGGTGTCGGCATGCTGCTTCCTTACAACTTTAACTTCAGCGTCTGACAAGGGGCTGCCATCTGCCCTTATCAGGGAACAGTTGCCGTCTTCATCAGCAGTGAATCTGACCGTGGTGATTTGTGTTGAGGATGCACGGATATTCACGCTGAGCCTGGTGATGCCTCAGTTTGTTGGTGTTTCGCTCAGCCAAACAGGAATATCCCTCATCCCGTGGAGTACGCGCCACACGTCAATGTGATCGTCGCGCTCTACATAGAACACCAGGTGCGGATAGCGCTTCAGCGGCCAGCAGTGCAGCCCCGGCAGGTCGAGTTCATGGGCGTAGCGGGTTGAGCCTGCGGCTGGATGACGGCCAATGTGGAGGTAGGCCTTTTCCAGTGCATCAATGAAGCCAAGCGCGGCCTGTTCGGCGTCTTCGCTCAGGTAGTAGCTGATTGCGTCATCAACATCCTGGCTTGCCAGTGCTCTCGGGATAACTGGTTTTGCCTTCATCCCCGAGGGTTCCGCACCTTGGCGCGTAGCGCTTCGAAGTAGTCGCCATCGGCAGGCGCAGTGGGGTCGGATTGCGCTCCAGCCAGAAGCAGGCCCCGCAGATGTTGCCGATCATGATCCTTGCGAATCAGCTCGCGAACGTACTCGCTACTGGTGCTGTAGCCACGTTGGCTAACCTGCTCATCGACAAAGCTTTTCAAGGCTTCGGGTAGTGATATGTTCATGGTGCTCATGACGGAATCCGCCTTTATGGCAAAATTTGGCAAATAAGCTACATCCTACCGCTAATGACCGGGTCGATAAAGTGTCGAAATCACTGTGCCTAATCGACACGGCGGGGAGGGCGGCAGCCCTGTATCGCAGAGGTTTGCGACGACTCGACAGGAAAAATACAGAGTTTAAATCCCCACGTTACCCGCCTCGTTTTATCGACTGCCAAAGGTCGCTATATCGCCACTTCAGGTAGGTCACAAGCAGTCGATCCTTCTGGCGCAGGACATAGCTCTGTTCGCGCCCCTTGAGCATCTTGTCGATTTTCATATCGAGCCACTGACCATCAAATGCAGTCCAGACCGAAGGTACTGGGGTTTCGAGATTTGAGTGGCAGACAGGGGCTACTTCGGAGAAGAAGATTTGCTCAAGTACTTCAGATTCAAAGCCGCTCACCCGCTTGGCGATATCGGCGTAGTCGATGTCATTGTCGACAAAGGCATCTGACAGCGCCTGACGCATAAGGCTGCGATCCGCCGGGCTCAGAAAATTTCCCAATGAGAGAACTCTGAATCGCCCCTAGTTTCGTAGACACCTACAAGCCTGCCAACGACCGCGCAGCACTCAGTCCGTACGGAAACACCCCACCAACGTGTTCAACTCGCTGGATATTTGCGTCAGCGAGCGTGTGGTGGTTTTGGACACGCTGGACACTTCGCTAATACGACCGGCATCGCTGTGAATATCAGTGATATGGCGGTTGATGTCTTCGGCCACCGCATGTTGTTCCTCGGCCGCGGTGGCAATCTGGGTGTTCATGTCCTTGATCGTCGTGACCGCCTCGTGCACGCCAGCAAATGCCTCTTCCACCTGGGCGGTAAAAGCCACCGACTCGTTTGATTGCACTAGGCTGTGCTGCATCTCCAGGGCCACGCTCTGGCTGCTGGTGACCAGTTTGTTGAGCAAACCGTTGATCTGTTCGGTCGAATCGGAGGTCCGCTTGGCCAAAGCGCGAACTTCATCGGCAACCACGGCAAAACCACGTCCTTGATCACCTGCACGCGCGGCCTCGATGGCGGCATTGAGCGCCAACAGGTTGGTCTGGTCGGCAATAGCGCGAATGGTGTCGAGAATGGCGGTGATGTCTTGGGTATTCTGCTCCAGTTGGCTGATCGACTCAGCGGCCTGACGAATACGCTCACCCAGGCTGCTGACCTGGCTGACCATGAGACCGATGACTTGCTGCCCTTTATGCGCCTGATCCTGTCCATGCTGAGCCGCTTCAGCGGCGCGATTACAGTTGATGGCCACTTCATTGGCCGTGGCGACCATCTCATGGAACGCAGTAGACACCATGTCCACGGCCATCGACTGGCGTTGCGCTGTAGAGTCGAGCTGGTCGGCCTGTGTACCTATATCCATAGCCTCCCGCTCGACTTGCAGGCTGGCAGCGCGAATCTCCTTGATCAGGTTCTGGATACTGGCGACAAAGCTATTGAAACCCTTGGCCATTTGCGCCGTTTCATCATTGCCCTTGATCTCCAAGCGTCGCGTCAGGTCGGCGTCGCCGCTGGCTATATCGCGCAAGCCCGCCGAGGTATTGTTGATAGGCGCAATCAGCACTTTGGACAGTGCTACGCCGCACAACCCGAAAGTCACCACCAGAACACCGCCGAGAAGGGTGATTACCCACACCAGATGCCAGGCACCGGCACTGATTTCGCTGCTTTCGATCAGGCCGATATAGGTCCAGCCCAGGGCTTGCGATTTATACACACTGGCGTTGTAGTCTTTGCCATCCAACTGCACGCTATAAAAACCTGCCGGCTGGCTGGCGAGAAACTTGTACCCATCACCCAGGCTTGCCAATGCTTTAAAGTTGTATGTGGGGTGCATAGGGTCGGCCAATACTGTGCCGTCACTTTCCACCAATAACAGATAACCATTATTGCCAAAGCGGATATTCTTAGCCACTTCTGTCAACTTGTTCAGCGAGACGTCCAGAGAGATAACACCTGTTCCGCCATCGGCATCGATAAAGGTCTGCGTGGTGGAAATGATGACGGCGTTATCCTCTTTGAACTCGTAAGCCTGAGTACGAACAGGCTTGCCGTTGCCAGTAAGCGCGGCTTTGAACCAAGGGCGTTCGCGTGGATCGTAGTTGGCGCGAATTTCAGACACGGGCCATTGCAGATAATGCCCCTGGCTTGTAGACGCATACACATAGGCGTAACTGGGGTGCGATTTGCCAAACTGCTCGAACAACTCATAGATCGCAACGCCAGCCCCACTGGTAGGGGGGGACATTTTCGTTGCCTGCGATGCTTCCATATAGCTGGGAAGGCTGCTGTCGGAGGACTTCAACAGCCGAGTCTGGGTCAATAGCGTGACGTTTTCTGCGGCGCTTTCAAGGAAAAAAGAAAATGCATTATCCACTTCTTGAATCTGCTTAACGCTGCTCTGATTGAACAGCGTGCGCTCCCGATCCATGGCCTGTCTGGTGACAAACAGCGTAATAATCAGCACGGGAATCAAGGTCACGACAATAAAGGCGGCTATCAGTTTGAAGCGAATAGTCATACAAGCCTCTGTTTTATTATTGGTGTCGCCCGGGAGGACTTGCAAACATAAACTATTGGGGAATACCGACGTTTGCCTGAAATCGACCTGAAATTGTATGAACTCGCCCTATCAATGTCGGATCAAGATCCCGGTTGTGTGAAAACGCACAGGCTGGAGATTTCGGCGCCAGTTGTATTCAAATGGCGCAAGCGCTATCAGGCGACTGGCCTCGATGGACTGTCTGCCTCGCAGCAGACATCCACGCAAGCTCGACGAGGCGAAGATTAAGGAAATGCTGGCCCTGACGACCCCGCGTGTGCCGCGTGAGGCGACCCGCAGGAGCTTGCGGTTGATGGGCAAATACGTGGGCGTTAGCGCCGGGCAAGTCGCCCAGGTATGGGCCGCCGGCGATCTCAAGCCCCACTGACTGAAAACCTTCACGATAAGCAACGACCCACGCTTTGCCGGCAAAGTAGTCGATGTGGTTGGGCGGTACCTGAACCCACCTGACAATGCACGGGTGCTGTCAGTTGACGAGAAAACCCAAGTCCAGGCGCTGGATCGCACCCATGTTAATCCGCGTGCAAATTTTTCCAGATTTCCGGGGTAAACAGTGGCCAAACCTCATCATAAAAAGCCGGGGTTTATGGAGTGGTTACAGTCGACCACTACAGTCGCTGTTTTTAATGAACAGTGACTTTGAGCACTTTCGGGTCGAAGTTAGACAATTTTAGCCGGTGTCGTCGGCAGACAATTCTCTTCAGCAAGCGCCCAACTCCTGCGCTTAGTCAGATGAGGAGGCCGTAGTGGCTATCAGTGTGTTCGACTTGTTCAAAATCGGTATCGGGCCTTCCAGCTCGCATACCGTCGGCCCCATGCGCGCTGCTGCGCTGTTCACTGGCGCGCTGCGTGAGCGTCACCTGCTTGAGCGGGTGCAGCGCGTGGAAGTGCGCCTGTATGGCTCGTTGTCGGCTACCGGCATCGGTCACGGCAGTGACACCGCGGTGATCATGGGGCTGATGGGCGACTGGCCGGATCAGATCGACCCGGCGGACATTGCGCCACGGATTGAAGCACTGCGCAGCAGTGGCACCTTGCAGCTGGATGGCCGTTTGCCGATTGCCTTCGACTGGCAGCGCGACATGTTGCTGCTCGAAGAAAACCTACCCTACCACCCGAATGCCATGACCCTGACGGCCTTCGCGGCCGACGGCAGCGAGCTGAGCAGCGGCACCTATTACTCGGTCGGTGGCGGTTTCGTGGTCGATGCCGAGCAGGCGGCCACCGGTCAGCTGGACCAGGATCACACCCTGTTGCCATACGACTTCTCCAGTGGCGACGAATTGCTGCGCCTGTGCAAAGAGCATGGCCTGCGTGTGTCCGAATTGATGATGGCCAACGAGAAGGCCTGGCGCAGTGAGGCGGAGATCCGCAGCGGCCTGATGCGCCTGTGGCAAGCCATGCGCGACTGTGTCGAGCAGGGTCTCAAGCACGAGGGCATTCTGCCCGGCGGGCTCAACGTCAAGCGCCGCGCCGCCAAGCTGCACCGCAGCCTGCAGGAAATGAGCAAGCCCAACGTGATCGGCTCGACCCTCAGCGGCATGGAGTGGGTCAACCTGTTTGCCTTGGCGGTCAACGAGGAGAACGCCGCTGGTGGGCGCATGGTCACCGCGCCAACTAACGGCGCGGCCGGCATCATTCCGGCGGTGCTGCATTATTACGTGCGCTTCAGCCCGGCGGTAAGCGAAGCCGATGTGGTCGATTACCTGTTGGCCGCGGCGGCTGTTGGCATCCTGTGCAAGAAGAACGCCTCGATCTCCGGCGCCGAAGTCGGTTGCCAGGGCGAAGTTGGTTCGGCCTGCGCGATGGCGGCGGCCGGCTTGGCGGAGATCCTCGGTGCCACCCCGGAGCAGCTGGAAAACGCCGCCGAGATCGGCCTGGAGCACAACCTCGGACTGACCTGCGACCCGGTTGGCGGGCTGGTTCAGGTGCCGTGCATCGAGCGTAATGCGATCGCCGCGGTGAAGGCGATCAACGCAGCGCAGTTGGCCTTGCGCGGCGACGGTCAGCACTTTATCTCGCTCGACCGGGTGATCCGCACCATGCGCGACACTGGCGCCGATATGCACGACAAGTACAAGGAAACCTCGCGCGGTGGCCTGGCGGTCAGCGCCATCGAGTGTTGAGTCGAGCCATCTAGTCCAGTCCAGATCGTATCAATTGATATCCCGCTGCCGGATCATTGCCGGCTAGTAGAGGTGAGCATGTCCAGTTTCGAAGTGTTGAAACAGCCCGCAGAGGTTACTTTGGAAGCGATTGGCTTCTTGCTGGCCGACAATTTCAGTTTTATTGCGCTGGCTACTGTGTTGGAGCCTTTGCGGCGTGCCAATCAGTTTTCTGGGCGGAGCCTCTATCGCTGGCAAACCCTGACTGCGGACGGCCGTCCAGTGCGTGCGAGTAACGGTATGCTGGTATCCCCGGATGGCGTCGCCAATGCTGAGTTGGAGTTGGATGCCTTGATTATTTGTGGCGGTGATGTAGGCCCGTGCGCTTGTAGTCCAGAACAAATTCGCCTGTTGCAGAATCAGGCTGCGCGCGGAGTGCATCTGGGAGCATTGGGATCCGGCAGTTGGGTATTGGCTAATGCAGGACTTCTGAACGGTTATGAGTGCTCTACGAGCTGGGAGCTAAAGGTCGACATGCGCGAGGCTTTTCCCAAGGTATTGCTTAGTTCGCAACAGTTTGCCCTCGATCGCGACCGCTATACCGCGGCGAGTAGCGGAGCAGGGCTGGAGATGATGCTGCAACTTATTGGCCGCAGCCACGGTCCGGCCTTGGTTGGTGCGATCAGTGAGACGTTGGTCCTTGAGCAAGTTCGTAGTGAGCCGACGCCAGGGCATGCATCATTCCTGCACATGCTGGAAAGTACCCCGCCGAAGTTGCAGGAAGTGATAACGCTGATGGAGGCTAATCTTCAGGAGCCCATCGAGCTGGATCAGCTGGCTGGTTTTATTGAGTTGTCGAGACGACAGCTTGAACGGCTGTTTTGCCAGTACATGCGCTGCTCGCCGTCGCGCTACTACTTGAAGCTGCGCCTAATTCTGGCTCGGCAGATGCTCAAGCAGACGGCTTTGCCGATAGTCGATGTCGCCTTGGGCTGTGGTTTTGTTACCGCGTCGCACTTTTCCAAGTGCTACCACGAGCACTTCGGCGTTGCGCCGAGCCACGAGCGCCGGAGCAAGTCCCCGCGCTGTCGTCTGGCCATGCACTGATCCTGCATCCCTCTCTGCAACATTGTTTAGGTCCGCACATGCCAGCTGCATGTGCGGACTTTTTTTGTGTTTCTGGCAGTCGGGCATATGAGATAGATGCTTCTACGGCCTGACGTATAAGGGTTGGACCTATCTTCTGGGGCGCGCAATCGGGCGTTAAGCGACGCCCCTTCGGCTGCTGTGATGTGGCGCGTGGCGTGGTGACTGGCCGCATGTAGGATCGCCCAGGGGGAGCGGATATGGCCAACTTCGGGTCGGAAACGTACAAAAACTGGGTGAGTGCATCTGTTGCAATGCATTCCAACGGCTAACCAAGCAGGTGGGCCGAGTCACTGGAAAACAACAAGGGTTCTCGCCATGCAAATGCCCCAAACGCTCCGAATTCAAAACGGTCAGAAAGTTAAGTCGACTTTCTCGGCACAGGAATACGCCACTCGCCAGGCCAAGCTGCGCGCCCACATGGCTGCAGAAAACATCGACGCGGCGATCTTCACCTCGTACCACAACGTCAACTATTACACCGACTTCGTGTATTGCTCGTTCGGTCGTCCCTATGCCGTGGTGGTGACCCACGACGCGGTCGTGACCATCACTGCCAACATCGACGGTGGTCAGCCGTGGCGCCGTACCGTCGGCACCGACAACATCGTTTACTCCGACTGGCAGCGCGATAACTTCTTCGTCGCCATCCAGCAGGCTGCGCCTAAAGCCGGGCGTATCGGTATCGAATTCGACCACCTGAACCTGCAAAACCGCGACAAGCTGGCTGCGCGCTATCCGTCCGCCCAACTGGTCGACGTCGCCGCTCCTTGCATGAAGATGCGCCTGGTCAAGTCCGCCGAAGAGCACACGATCATTCGTCACGGCGCACGTATTGCCGACATCGGTGGTGCCGCAGTGATTGAAGCACTGCGTGACCAGGTGCCGGAATACGAAGTCGCCTTGCACGCCACTCAGGCGATGGTTCGTGAAATTGCGCGCACCTTCCCCGAAGGCGAGCTGATGGACACCTGGACCTGGTTCCAGTCCGGCATCAACACCGACGGCGCGCACAACCCGGTGACCAGCCGCAAGGTGAACAAGGGCGACATCCTCAGCCTGAACTGCTTCCCGATGATCGCCGGCTACTACACCGCGCTGGAACGCACCCTGTTCCTCGACCATTGCTCCGACGACCACCTGCGTCTGTGGGAAGTCAACGTCGAAGTTCACGAAGCTGGTCTCAAGCTGATCAAACCGGGCATGCGCTGCAGCGATATCGCTCTCGAACTGAACGAGATCTTCCTCAAGCACGACCTGCTGCAGTACCGCACCTTCGGCTACGGCCACTCGTTCGGTACCCTGAGCCACTACTACGGTCGCGAAGCCGGTCTGGAACTGCGTGAAGACATCGACACAGTTCTCGAGCCAGGCATGGTGGTTTCCATCGAGCCGATGATCATGCTGCCTGAAGGTATGCCGGGCGCTGGCGGTTACCGCGAGCACGACATCCTGATCGTCAATGAGCAGGGTGCGGAGAACATCACCAAGTTCCCGTACGGCCCAGAGCACAACATCATCCGCAAGTAATACCAGCCACTGCCGTGCCCTCCACGCGGGGCGCGGCATTCCACCGTTGCTCACTTCAGGCCGCTTGGCCAGGAGGCAGTCAGGTGAAAACGTTCAACCGGCTTTCCCAATGGATAGCCTCCCCGCGAGTCGGGGCGCTGTGCCTTAACGGGTCGGATATGACTCCCCGCCGCTCGACAAACATTCCCAGCCGGCTATATGGCGCGGCGCCGTTCTCTTCTGTGTCACTCGCAACTGGCCATGCTGCTCGGCTCGCGGGTGGTCGGTTCAGGGGTGATTTACCTGTGCCGAGCGGCGTCGCCGCTCAGTTTGTGCCTGGATTTCCGCCCAGGCGATACGCAGTTACACCCGGACAAGTGGAGGGTCATCACGACGCAATGCCCTGAACCGATTCAGCCGCACAGTTAGCCGGCGGCGGAGTTGGCAGGGTAGCTGATGGCTTCTCAGGGATGTCGCCTCACGTCGTCTCGCTCTAACGCTGGTGGTCATTAAAACTACAATTACAAAAAGAGGTATTGATTATGAACTCCTGGGTACTCACGACCTTCATCGCGCTAAACATACTGATGCTCCTGATCGCGGCCGGAACTTATCTGTGCCGTTCCGCCAAAGAAAAAGCCGGACAGGAGGGGTAAGCGCATGGACTTTTATGAAATCTTAAATTGGTGCCTGCTGATCGTTACCTTCGGGGTCATGATCGGCATCGGCTTTCTCTCCTCACGCAAAGTCAAAGACAGCGACGAAGGTGGTTTCCTCCTTGCGGGTAGAAGCCTCGGTGCCTTTGTCGGGGCCAGTACCATTGTCGCCACCGGCTTCAGCGGCTGGGGCTTCATGGGTTCCCCCTCGGTGACGTACAAGTTTGGTGCCATCGAGTTGCTGGGTAACTTCTTCTTCGCTCCGGCGATGATGATTGCGGTGCTGTTCTTCGCCAATCACATGCAGAAGCGCGCGCTGACCATGGGCAGCAACACCATCCCCGAGTACATTGGCCAGATCCACGGCAGTGGTAACGGCGGGCGTCTGTTGCAGGGCGTGTCGGCGGTGATGACCATCATCTTGCTGATGGTGTTCCTGGTCAGCCAGATCAAGGCGGTCGGCATCCTCGGCGCCTCCTGGCTGAATATCGAGATGACCACCAGTGCCTGGCTGATGATCTCGGTGATCATCCTCTACACCATGCTCGGCGGCCTGGCGGCAGTGGCCTGGACCGATACCGTGATGGTCTGTGGTATGGCACTGGCGGCGATCGTGATCATGGTGCAGATGTTCACCAGCGTCGATCTGGGCCTGTGGCAGAGCAACCTCAATGCCATCGATCCGAACCTGCTCAATCCGACCACGGCGGCGCCTTATGGCACAAGCAAAGGCTCGGTATTCCTGGTGCTGCCTTATGCCTTCCTGTTCGCTGCGGTGCTGCCGTACATGGCGATTCGCTTCCTGGCCTTTAAGCCAAAGGTGAAGATGCACAAGGTCGGTATCTATGTTGCCATTCTCGGCATGTTGCTCAGTCTGATTCCGCTGGTCGGCCTGTACATGCGCGCCTTCGGCCCGGAACTGAGCGACCCGGATAATACCATGCCGATGTACCTGCAGACCTTCATGCATCCGGCGCTGCAGGGGATCATCACCCTGTTCATCATCTTCGCCATGAAGTCCACCGCCAACTCGATGCTGCACACTGTGGCTTCGGCGACTTCGCATGACCTGCGCCTGGCATTGAACAAGCACGCCAAAGTGGACTCGGCGCATGCGCTGACCATCAACCGTGTCGCTGTGGTGGCGTTGGGCCTGTTGGGGCTGTTGATGATGATGTACGCGCCGCCGTTCATGCTGTCCTGGCTGGGCATTCTCGGCTCCGGCACCCTGCTGGCGGCGATGATCGGCCCGGTGTTCATTTCCACCTTCTGGCAGGGCAATGTGGCTGGGGCGCTGACCGCCATGCTGGTCGGCTTCTTCACCAGCGGCGGGCTGCTGTTGACCACCGATATCGGCTGGGTCGAGGGGCCGCTGATCGGCTGTCTGGCCTCGTCCTTCTGCTACGTGACGGTGTCTGTGCTGACTCGCGCTCGAGTGCCAGTGGTGCACCGCGGGCAGTAAGTCTTAGCGGGTAACGCAGAGCCACGGACTCGAGAGAGTCCGTGGCTCTTTGCTGTGTGGGTGGCCGCCCGGCGTCACGCCGAGCGAAAACGGTTTTTTGCGGCATAGGGAGTTCAAACGCGATGAAAATAAGTAATAAAGTGGGTTTGGCTGCGGCTCTGGTTTTAGTCATCAGCAGCGGGCTGATGTCGCTGCTGCAAATCGGCCAGGTTCGCGAGACATTGCGCGATCAAGCGCAGGCGAGTATCGCCGAGTCGAGCCAGGCGTTGGCTCGGCAGATCGAAAACTGGTTGAACGGCAAATTGCAGTTGATCGACTTGGCCGCGCAGCAGCTAGATCGCAACTTCGACGACACACAAATCGAGCAGCTGTTTGCCGACCCTGTGCTGGGCACGCAGTTTCTGTCGATGTTCGGTGGCCTGGAGGCTACGGGCGGTCGAGCCATCACCAACGACCCCAACTGGCACCCCGCGGCAGACTGGGATGCCCGCCAACGGCCCTGGTACGACCAGGCCAAGGACGCGTCCAAGGCCGTGCTGACCGAGCCCTACGCGGTGGCCAGCAGCGGTGACATCTTGATCTCGGCGGTGGCCAAGTTCAGCGATCGTGGCCAGTTCAAGGGGGCCTTTGGCGGCGATATCAGTCTCAAGAGCATCGCCGACTCGATCAATACCTTTAACTTCAATGGTGCCGGCTATGCGTTTTTGCTCGCGGGCAGCGGGCAGATCATTTCCCACCCCAATGGCGAGTTGAACGGTAAAGCCTTGGGTGACCTGTTCGGCGGTCAGAGCCCGTCTCTGCTGCCTGCGCTCAGCGAGATTCAGGCCGATGGCCAAGACCTGCTGGTGTCCTTTGTGCCGCTGAGCAATCTCGGCGGGATGAACTGGTATATCGGCGTGGTGCTCGATGAAACCAAGGTCATGGCCGAAGCCAATGCCCTCAGCTGGCGTGCAGCGGTCGGTACCCTGATCGGTGTGGTCTTGACCCTGCTGGTGCTCGGTGTGCTGATGCGCCGTCTGTTGCGGCCGCTGTTGCAGCTGCGGGCTTCGTTGCGCGAGGTCAACGGCGGTCAGGGTGATCTGACCCAACGCCTGCCGATCCATGGCAACGATGAAATCGCCCAGGTCGGCGAGGAGTTCAACCGCTTTCTACACAGCCTGCAGGGGCTGATTGGCGACGTGATGAGCAGTTCCCAGCAGGTTCGCGCCAGCAGTAGTGAGACCTCCAGCGAAGCCAGTCAGGCCGCCAGCCGCCTGCAGCAGCAATTGCTGGAACTGGATCAGCTGGCGACGGCCATGCAGGAGATGGCCAGCACCGCGGAGGACGTTGCCTGTAATGCACAGGCCGCAGCTCAGGCGGCCAGCGCCGCCAGTGAGGCGACCGAGAGTGGCGTCAGCCTGGTCTCGCAGTCCAGTGCGGCGATCATGCGCCTGGCCGCTGACATGGATGACACCAGTCAGGCGATCAACGAACTGGCCAGGCTCAGTGACAGTATCGAGTCGATTCTCGCGGTGATCACCAGCATCGCCGAGCAGACCAACCTGCTTGCCCTCAATGCTGCCATTGAGGCGGCGCGGGCCGGTGAGTCGGGACGGGGTTTTGCCGTGGTGGCCGATGAGGTGCGTTCGTTGGCTTCGCGTACCCAGCAATCCACCCAGGAAATCCGCCAGATGATCGACCAGTTGCAGAACGGGGTGAAACAGGTCGAGTCGCGCATGCAGCAAAGCCGCGACAGCGCTAGCCAGACCGCCGACGATGCTGGCGCCGCCAACCACATGCTAGAGCGTATCCGCGAGGCGATCGGCCGCATCAACGACATGAACTTGCAGATTGCCACTGCTGCCGAGCAGCAGAGCGCTACTGCTGAGGAAATCAACCGCAATACCACTAACATCCGCGACATCAGCCATCTGGTGGCGGCCGGCGCCCAGCAGCAAGTTGGGCAATGCAACGTGATGGTCGAGCAGGTGGCCCAGCAGGATCATTTGCTGGGGCGTTTCAGCGTGTGAGTGTGGTGCGCGATTGGCGAGTGGGCAGCTTCCGTCAGGTCAAGGCGCTCTGCTTGCGTTCGCCGCGTGGCGAGTGGCCGAAGAGGCGGCTGTAACACTTGGAGAAGTGCGCCGGGGAGGCAAAGCCACAGGACAGGGCGATGTCGCGCACTTGCGCATCGCTACGCAGAAGCAAATCGCGAGCGCGGTTCAGGCGCAGTTCCAGGTAGTACTGGCCTGGCTTGCGCTCTAGATATTTGTGAAACAGTCGCTCCAGTTGGCGTACCGACATCTCGTTGAGTTGAGCGAGTTCCTCCAGCTCCAGCGGCTCCTCCAGGTTGGCCTCCATGATCGCGACTATCTGGCTCAGCTTCGGCTGAGCGTTGCCGAGCTTCTGCCGCAAAGGCACGCGCTGCTGTTCGCGGGAGCCGCGCATGCGGTCGCAGAGCAGCAGCTCGGCGGCCTGGGTGGCGATCTCCACGCCGTCCGGTTCGCGCGCGATCAGTTGCAGGGTCATGTCCATGGAGGCGGTGCCGCCGGAGCAGGTGTAGCGGTCGCGGTCCAGCTCGAACAGCTGATTGGAGATGATGATGCCGGGGAACTTGTCCTTGAGCTGCTCGATGTCTTCCCAGTGGATGGTGCAGCGGTAGCCCTTGAGCAGATTCGCGCTGGCCAGCAGGTGGCTGCCGGTGCAGATGCCGCCCAGTGGCACATGGTGCTCAGACAGTTTGCGTAGCCAGTCGAGCAGGTTACGGTCGTTCTTCAGCGGAATCGGGTTGGCGCCGACCACGAACAGGGCGTCCAGCTCGGGGGCGTCGGTGATGGAGTGGTCCGGTACCACGCACATGCCGTTGCTGGCGCGTACTGGCTCATGGTCGGCGGCGATCAACAGGGTTCGATAGAGGGTGCGTTTAGCGGCCATGTTGGCCATGCGCAGTGTCTCGATCGCACAGGCGAAGCCGATCGTGGTGAAGTTTGGGCTCAGCAGGAAACCAAAGGTTTTCACCCGCGGGGCCGGCATCGCGACAGGCGGGCGCTCGGCCGGTGCCAAGGGGGGCGATGCTTGTGCCATTTTTTCCTCCTCCACTGCAACCGCGCCCGATTGCTGGCAGGCCATGGGCCGGCAGCAGGGCAACTGTGCGATTTATTGTTGTTGGGCGTCAGCGGAACACCTGCGCCTGCTGCAATCTTACACTCATTGCAGAGCGCTTTGATCGGCCTGGGGCATTGTCCACTGCTGCGGCACAGGCGCAAATCGGTTGACCTGTCACCGCGACAGCGACCGGGTTCGTTGCGGTGAACCCCGCTTTCGTCAACAGCCGCGGCTGCCATACCTGTTTGAACACGTTCACGTCGGAAATGAGCAAACGACACCCAGTTGCATTTCGCACAATCTGCGGCAACAGGCGTTACCTATCCAGCCGATGCGCAAAGCGATGCGCCAGGTGATGGTTCCCAGACGGGAGTGGGGTTGGAGGTGCGTTCTGATCAATAACAACAGGCGACCCAATACCGTCGCAGGGAGATTCGAGATGTTCAGCAAAGACGACCAAATCAAGGGCTACGACGACGAACTGCTGGCGGCGATGGACGCCGAAGAAGCGCGTCAGGAGCATCACATCGAGCTGATCGCCTCGGAGAACTACACCAGCAAGCGAGTAATGGAAGCTCAGGGCAGCGGCCTGACCAACAAGTACGCCGAAGGCTATCCGGGCAAGCGCTACTACGGCGGCTGCGAGCATGTCGATGTGGTCGAGCAACTGGCCATCGATCGCGCCAAGCAACTGTTCGGCGCCGATTTCGCCAACGTCCAGCCGCATTCCGGTTCCTCGGCCAACAGCGCGGTGTACCTGGCGCTGATCAATGCCGGCGACACCATTCTGGGCATGAGCCTGGCCCATGGCGGTCACCTGACCCACGGTTCCAAGGTCAGCTCCTCCGGCAAGCTGTACAACGCCGTGCAGTACGGCATCGACACCACCACCGGCCTGATCGATTACGACGAAGTCGAGCGCCTGGCCGTCGAGTGCCAGCCGAAGATGATCGTGGCCGGCTTCTCCGCCTACTCCAAGACCCTGGATTTCCCGCGCTTCCGCGCCATCGCCGACAAGGTCGGTGCCCTGCTGTTCGTCGACATGGCCCACGTCGCTGGCCTGGTTGCCGCTGGCCTGTACCCGAACCCGCTGCCTTACGCCGACGTGGTTACCACCACCACCCACAAGACCCTGCGCGGTCCGCGTGGCGGCCTGATCCTGGCCAAGAGCAATCCCGAGATCGAGAAGAAGCTCAACTCCGCAGTATTCCCCGGTGCCCAGGGCGGCCCGCTGATGCATGTGATCGCCGGCAAGGCGGTGTGCTTCAAGGAAGCGCTGGAGCCAGGCTTCAAGGACTACCAGGCGCAGGTGATCAAGAACGCCAAGGCGATGGCCAAGGTCTTCATCGACCGCGGTTTCGATGTGGTCTCCGGCGGCACCGATAACCACCTGTTCCTGGTCAGCCTGATCCGTCAGGGCCTGACCGGTAAAGACGCCGACGCCGCCCTCGGTCGTGCCGGTATCACGGTGAACAAGAACTCCGTACCGAATGACCCGCAGTCGCCGTTCGTCACCTCGGGCCTGCGCATCGGTACCCCGGCCATCACCACCCGCGGCTTCAAGGAGCAGCAGAGCATCGAGCTGGCTGGCTGGATCTGCGACATCCTCGATCACCTCGGCGATGCCGACGTCGAGGCCCAGGTGGCTACTCTGGCGGCAGGGCTGTGCGCCGATTACCCGGTATATCGCTGAAAGCAATGATCCGGTAGGAGCGGGGGGGACGCCAAGTCCCATGCCCGCGAAGTGTAGAGATCGCGGGCATGGCCCGCTCCTACAGACAAGGTTCCAGCTTTCCGTTTCAGGAGCATCCCCATGCAACGTTATTCCGGCTTCGGCCTGCTCAAGCACTCCTTCAGCCACCACGAAAACTGGCAGCGCATGTGGCGCACGCCGACACCCAAGCCGGTCTACGACGTGATCATCGTCGGCGGCGGCGGCCATGGCCTGGCCACGGCCTACTACCTGGCCAAAGAATTCGGCGTGAAGAACGTCGCGGTGATCGAGAAGGGTTGGCTGGGCGGCGGTAACACCGCGCGCAACACCACCATCGTGCGTTCCAACTACCTGTGGGACGAATCGGCGCACCTCTACGAGCACGCCATGAAGTTGTGGGAAGGCCTGTCGCAGGACATCAACTACAACGTGATGTTCTCCCAGCGCGGCGTGTTCAACCTCGGTCATTCTCTGCAAGACATGCGCGACATCGAACGCCGGGTCGGCGCCAACCGCCTCAACGGTATCGATGGCGAGGTGCTCAATGCCAAGCAGGTCGAGGAACTGATCCCGTACATGGATTGCAGCAAGAACACCCGTTACCCGGTGATGGGCGCGTCCCTGCAACGGCGCGGCGGCGTGGCCCGTCACGATGCCGTGGCCTGGGGCTATGCCCGTGCCGCCGATGCCCTGGGCGTCGACCTGATCCAGCAGACCGAAGTGACCGGTTTTCGCAAGGAAAACGGCGTGTGCATCGGCGTGGAAACCAACAAGGGCTTCATCGGCGGCAAGCGCGTCGGCGTGGTCACCGCCGGTAACTCCGGGCACATGGCCAAGCAGGCCGGTTTCCGCCTGCCGATCGAGTCGCACCCGCTGCAGGCGCTGGTGTCCGAGCCGATCAAACCGATCATCGACAGCGTGATCATGTCCAACGCGGTCCACGGCTATATCAGCCAGTCGGACAAGGGTGACCTGGTCATCGGTGCCGGTATCGACGGTTACGTCGGTTACGGCCAGCGCGGCTCCTACCCGACCATCGAACACACCCTGCAGGCGATCGTCGAGCTGTTCCCGGTGCTCTCGCGGGTGCGCATGAACCGCCAGTGGGGCGGCATCGTCGACACCACGCCGGACGCTTGCCCGATCATCAGCAAGACCCCGGTGCCGAACCTGTTCTTCAACTGCGGTTGGGGTACCGGCGGCTTCAAGGCCACCCCGGGTTCCGGCCACGTATTCGCCGCCAGCCTGGCCAAAGGCGAGATGCATGCACTGGCCAAACCCTTCGCCATGGACCGTTTCTACAACGGCGCCTTGATCGACGAGCACGGCGCTGCCGGCGTCGCCCACTAACAGGAGAAATCCGACATGCTGAACATCTTCTGTCCCCATTGTGGCGAGCTGCGCTCCGAAGAGGAATTCCACTCGGCCGGCCAGGCGCACATCCCGCGCCCGCTGGACCCGAATGCCTGCACCGATGCGGAGTGGGGCGAGTACCTGTTCTTCCGCGACAACCCGCGCGGCATTCACCACGAGCTATGGATTCACGCGGCCGGTTGCCGGCAGTACTTCAATGCCACGCGCGACACCATCAGCTACGAAATTTTCGAAACCTACAAGATTGGCGAAAAGCCGAGCGTGACCGCTAAGCCGAACAGTGCGAAGCAGCCCAGCCGTGCGGCAGGAGAAAAGGCATGAGTCAGATCAATCGCCTGAGCAAGGGTGGCCGGATCAACCGCAACCAGCCTTTGACCTTCACCTTCAACGGTGAGAGCTATCAGGGTTTCAGCGGCGACACCCTGGCCGCCGCGTTGCTGGCCAACGGCGTCGACGTCGTCGGTCGTAGCTTCAAGTACTCGCGTCCGCGCGGCATCGTCGCCGCCGGCGCCGAAGAGCCCAACGCGGTGCTGCAGATCGGCGCCAGCGAAGCGACTCAGATCCCCAACGTGCGCGCCACCCAGCAGGCCCTGTACAGCGGCCTGGTGGCCAACAGCGTGAACGGCTGGCCGAGCGTCAACAATGACCTGATGGGCATTCTCGGCAAGGTCGGTGGGCAGATGATGCCGCCGGGGTTCTATTACAAGACCTTCATGTACCCGCAGAACCTCTGGCTGACCTACGAGAAGTACATCCGTAAGGCGGCTGGCTTGGGCCGCGCGCCGAAGGAAAACGATCCGGACAGCTACGACTACCTGAACCAGCACTGCGACGTGCTGGTGGTCGGTGGCGGCGCCGCCGGTCTGGCCGCCGCATTGGCTGCCGGGCGTAGCGGTGCACGGGTGATTCTGGCCGACGAGCAGGAAGAGTTTGGCGGTCATCTGCTCGACAGCCGTGAAAGCCTCGATGGCAAACCGGCCGCCGATTGGGTGGCCAAGACCCTCGCCGAACTGCAGAAGATGCCGGAAGTCACCCTGTTGCCGCGCTCGACCGTGCACGGTTATCACGATCACAACTTCCTCACCATCCACGAGCGGCGCACCGATCACCTCGGTGATGCCGCACCGATGGGCGAGGTGCGTCAGCGCCTGCACCGTGTGCGTGCCAAGCGCGTGGTCCTGGCCGCCGGCGCCCACGAGCGTCCGCTGGTGTATGGCAACAACGACGTGCCCGGCAACATGCTGGCCGGCGCGGTGTCCACCTATGTGCGCCGTTACGGCGTGGCCCCGGGCAAGCAGCTGGTGCTGTCGACCACCAACGATTACGCCTACCGCGTGGCGCTGGACTGCCTGGAAGCCGGGATCAAGGTGGTCGCCATCGCCGACGCCCGGCCCAATCCCAAGGGTGCCTGGGTCGAAGAAGCACGGGCCAAGGGCCTGCGCGTCCTGACCGGCAGTGCGGTGATCGAAGTGCGTGGCAGCAAGCGCGTCAGCGCGGCGCGCGTCGCGGCGATCGATCCGCAGGCACATAAAGTCACCAGCCCCGGCGAATGGTTGGAGTGCGACCTGGTCGCCAGCTCCGGCGGTTACAGCCCGGTGGTGCACCTGGCCTCGCACCTGGGCGGCAAGCCGACCTGGCGCGAAGACATCCTCGGTTTCGTGCCGGGTGAAGGTTTCCAGGCGCGCGTCTGCGCCGGTGCCATGAACGGCGTGTTCGCCCTCGGCGATGTGCTCGCCGACGGTTTCGAAGCCGGCGCCAAGGCGTCTGCCGACGCGGGCTTTACCCCGGTCTCGGGCGAACTGCCGAAAGTCTTCGGCCGTCACGAAGAGCCGAGCATCGCGCTGTTCCAGGTACCGCACGAAAAACCGACCGCACGGGCGCCAAAGCAATTCGTCGACCAGCAGAACGACGTCACCGCGGCCGGTATCGAACTGGCCACCCGCGAGGGCTTCGAGTCGGTCGAGCACGTCAAGCGCTACACCGCGCTGGGCTTCGGTACCGATCAGGGCAAGCTGGGCAACATCAACGGGCTGGCGATTGCCGCGCGTTCGCTGGGCATCAGCATCCCGCAGATGGGCACCACCATGTTCCGCCCGAACTACACCCCGGTGACCTTCGGCGCCGTGGCCGGACGTAACTGCGGTGCGTTGTTCGACCCGGTGCGTTACACCGCGCTGCACAGCTGGCACCTGAAAAATGGCGCCGAGTTCGAGGACGTCGGTCAGTGGAAGCGCCCCTGGTACTTCCCCAAGGCCGGTGAAGACATGCACGCCGCCGTCGGCCGCGAGTGCAAGGCGGTACGCGACAGCGTCGGCCTGCTCGATGCCTCGACCCTGGGCAAGATCGACATCCAGGGCCCGGATGCGCGCGAGTTCCTCAACCGCGTGTACACCAACGCCTGGACCAAGCTGGACGTCGGTAAGGCCCGTTACGGCCTGATGTGCAAGGAAGACGGCATGGTCTTCGACGACGGCGTGACCGCCTGTATGGCCGATAACCACTTCGTCATGACCACCACCACCGGCGGCGCTGCGCGCGTCATGCAGTGGCTGGAAATCTACCAGCAGACCGAGTGGCCGGAGCTCAAGGTGTACTTCACCTCGGTCACCGACCACTGGGCGACCATGACCCTGTCCGGCCCCAACAGCCGCAAGCTGCTGGCCGAGGTCAGCGACATCGACCTGGACAAGGACGCCTTCCCGTTCATGACCTGGAAGGAAGGCCAGGTCGGCGGCGTGCCGGCGCGGGTGTTCCGCATCTCCTTTACCGGTGAGCTGTCGTACGAAGTCAACGTGCAGGCCGACTACGCCATGGGCGTGTTGGAAAAAATCGTCGCGGCAGGCAAGAAGTACAACTTGACCCCGTACGGCACCGAGACCATGCACGTGCTGCGAGCCGAGAAGGGCTTCATCATCGTCGGTCAGGAGACCGACGGTTCGGTGACCCCGGACGACCTCAACATGGGCTGGTGTGTCGGTCGCACTAAACCTTTCTCCTGGATCGGCTGGCGCGGGATGAACCGTGAAGACTGCACCAAGGCAGACCGCAAGCAGCTGGTCGGCCTCAAGCCGGTCAACACCAGTGCGGTGCTGCCGGAAGGCGCACAGCTGGTGTTCGACGCCAAGCAGGCGATTCCGATGAGCATGGTCGGCCACGTGACCTCCAGCTACTACAGCACCAGCATGGGCTACAGCTTTGCCCTGGCCCTGGTCAAAGGCGGCTTGAAGCGCATGGGCGAGAAGGTTTTCGCACCGCTGGCAGATGGCACCCTGATCGAGGCCGAGATCGTCAGTTCGGTGTTCTTCGACCCGAAAGGCGAGCAGCAGAACGTCTGAGACCACGACCACTCGCCAGGCCCCAGCAGGCTGGAGCCTGGCGAGCAACGAATTAGCGCTGACGTACCTACGACAGGCGGAACAACATGAGCACAGTAAACGTTTACAAGCAGCGCCCCGATGCGGCGCACGCCGAGTCCCCGCTGTTTCACGCCGGTCTGCATGAGCTGGCAGGCAAGGGCAAGAGCAGCGCGGGCATCAGCCTGCGCGAGAGAAAACTGCTGGGTCACCTGACCCTGCGCGGCGATGGCCATGACGCGGCCTTTGCCGGCGCCGTGCACAAGGCCACCGGCCTGGAATTGCCCGGCGCACTTGGCCTGGTGGTCAAGGGCGAGACCTCGTTGCAATGGCTGGGCCCGGACGAGTGGCTGCTGATCGTACCGAGCGGCGAAGAGTTCGCCGCCGAAAAGAGCCTGCGCGAAGCGCTGGCCGGCCAGCACCTGCAGGTGGTCAACGTCAGCGGTGGGCAGACTATTCTCGAACTGACAGGGCCGAAAGTCCGCGAGATGCTGATGAAGTCGTCGATCTATGACGTGCATCCCCGCAATTTCCCGGTCGGCAAGGCGGTCGGCACCACCTTCGCCAAGACCCAGCTGGTGATTCGCCGCAGCGGCGAAGAGACCTGGGAGCTGCTGGTGCGCCGCAGTTTCTCCGATTACATCTGGCTGTGGCTGCAAGACGCCTGCGCCGAATTCGGCCTGGCGATCAAGGCGTAGGCAGGCAAAGACGTAGGTTGGGTGGAGGCGCGTAGCGCCGATACCCAACATGCCCCGTCGCTCTCGTTGGGTGGCGCTTCGCTCAGCCTGCGCGGCCCGCCCCAACCTACGCCCACGCTGCACAGGAGATCGATATGAGTCGCACCCCCGACACCTGGATTCTCACCGCCCACTGCCCGAGCGTGCTCGGCACCGTGGACGCGGTGACGCGCTTCCTGTTCGAGCAGAACTGCTACGTCACCGAGCACCATTCGTTCGATGACCGGCTGTCCTCGCGCTTCTTCATCCGCGTCGAGTTCCGCGTGGCCGAGGGCTTCGACGAGCAGGCCTTTCGCGCCGGCCTCGACGAGCGCCTGTCGCCCTTCGACATGCACACCGAACTGACCCCGCCGGGCTACCGGGCCAAGGTGGTGCTGATGGTGAGCAAGGCCGACCATTGCCTGAACGACCTGCTCTATCGCCAGCGCATCGGCCACCTGGCCATGGACGTGGTGGCGGTGGTGTCCAACCATCCCGACCTGGAACCGCTGGCGCGCTGGCACGAGATTCCCTATTACCACTTCCCCCTCGACCCCAACGACAAGCCGGCGCAAGAGCGCAAGGTGATGCAGGTGATCGAGGACAGCGGCGCCGAGCTGGTGGTACTCGCCCGCTACATGCAGGTGCTCTCACCCGAACTGTGCCGCAAGCTGGACGGCCGGGCGATCAATATCCACCACTCGCTGCTGCCCGGCTTCAAGGGCGCCAAGCCCTATCACCAGGCGTACCAGAAGGGCGTCAAGCTGGTCGGCGCCACCGCCCATTACATCAACAACGACCTGGATGAGGGGCCGATCATCGCCCAGGGCGTGGAGGCGGTGGACCATGCCCACTACCCCGAAGACCTGGTCGCCAAGGGCCGCGATATCGAGTGCATGACCCTGGCCAAGGCGATCGGCTATCACCTCGAGCGGCGTGTATTTCTGAATGACAACCGAACAGTGATTTTGTAAAGGAAGTCAAAGTTCGACCACCATAAAAACCAGTGTGTATATGGCTTACTGTCTGCCGCCGTGCGCTTCCAGTCAGGGTGTTAGATTTACCCGGGTTGTAGAGGATCTATGCGGGAAGGCCACGTAACTCAGCAGGCGTCAGATAGTCGGTACATGCTAATGCCCCATTTGCAGTACTTTCCAGAAGTAGAGGTCAGGCCGACATGGCCAACCTCTGTTTGGGGGGGATGCCTACCAGGGTCATGTTTAGCCGTTCGTGATGGTATGTCTGTTGTTGCCGACGTGTTTTTGACCCGAGTACTGACGCTGGACTGACCCAGTCCAATACTCCGAAAAACCACATTCAACGAGGGTTCACGAGACGCGGAACTGGGTCAATGAAATCCAGGTAAGCGGGTCAAGAATGTATCAGTAGCAACATTTTCACCCGGCCTGGGTCGATAGATGCCGTTCACAAAGACTGCTATCGACCCGAATCGTAAAATCCATGGTTGTAAAAAAACCAAGTCCAAGCAGCCCTTAGCGCTGAGCCAGCCAGTAGTCATGCAAGGCATGTGCAGTCTGCTCGATCGCTTCCACACGCTGGCGATGTTGCTCCACATCCAGATCCGCCCGGAGCTCGAAGTTGTCTTGCTCGGCGCAGAAAGTAAGCGCTTGCAGCTTCGCGGCCAGGGGCGCGGACAACTCGGGCCAGTTGCCCACGGCGACACCACGCAGGTAACCGAAGCACCACTCTTCAGCCAGGGTAAGTGTCCGGCCAAAGTGTTCGGTCTGTTCGAACCGTGGCTTGAACGCCTGTGTATTCAGGGTCAGCTGGGTGGCCAGTGTGTTCATGTGGCGCACGCTCAGTTCTATGAACTGTTTGCACTCATCTGGGTTCTCCCAATCTGGATTTTGCCCGCCCCAGATGGCCGGAAACCACTCGGCGATATCCACCTGTACGGGGCCGGAGACCAAGGCAGTGAAGTAACCATCGAGCTCGGAGGAGTTGAGTACGGAGTGATCGTCGCCGTATTTCAGCAGGGTGTCTTCGATGAGCTCGAAGTCGGTGGGACCGAGATGTTGGTTTTGCATAGGGATGTTCCTTCGTTTATCGGGCGCCGCAACGCGTTGAAGTGCGCTTCAAAAAGGCGTGGATGATGGCGCTCCCGGACTTTTTTATCCAGCCGCGCCAAGCGCTATCTGTGCCGTAAGCTGCCATTCTCGGCGAGAATAGGCCGGCAACTGGTCGCTCGACTGGAGCAGGAAGAGCATTGGCCCAGTTTTTCGGGGCTACTGAGTACCGCTGCACAGCGGGCATGAATTCAAGGGTGGTGTGATGAGATTAGTAACTTTCCAAGTGGGCGAAACGGTCGGGCTGGGCAAGGTTGTCGGTGATCGGGTAATTGCCCTGGCGGCGGCATTGCCTGACCTGCCCGCTAGCATGGCGCGTCTGCTGGCGGCCGGCCCCGAGGCATTGGCGCGGGTAGCCGCGCTGCAGCCGGACAGTGACAGTCTGGCGCTGGATCAGCTGCACCTGCTGGCGGCGGTGACCGATCCACAAAAGTACCTGGCTATCGGCATGAACTATCGCGCCCACGCCGCCGAGGCCGAGCGTAACGGTGTGCCGATTCCCAAGTCGCAGCTGTGGTTCAACAAGCAGGTCTCCTGCCTCAACGGGCCTTATGACCCGATCGACATGCCCAAGGTCTCGGCCAAGCTCGATTACGAGGCCGAGTTGGGCGTGGTCATTGGCAAGCGCTGCCGACATGTGTCGGTGGAAGATGCGCCATCGGTGGTTGCCGGTTATCTGGTCTGCAACGACGTCAGCGTGCGTGACTGGCAGATGCGCAGCCCGACGTTCACCCTCGGCAAGTCCTTCGACAGCCACGGTCCGATTGGCCCGTGGCTGGTTAGCGCCGATGAGGTGCCGGACCCTCATGCGCTGATGATGCGGGCTTATGTGAATGGCGAAAAACGTCAGGAAACCAGTACCGGCGACATGATCTACAGCATCTGGGAACAGATCGCCTACCTGTCGACGGTGATGACCCTGGAGCCCGGCGATATCCTTGCTACCGGCACGCCGGCCGGGGTTGGCGTCGGCTTCACGCCCAAGCGCTTCCTCGCCGTGGGTGATGTGGTACGAATCGAGATCGACGGTCTCGGCCATATCGAGAACACCGTGGTCGCCGAGGCCTGAGAGGCTGTACAAATCTACCGTCTATTGCGATAGCTGCTGACGTTGCGCTGAGCAAGGAAATGGGGTCATTCAGCTCTCTAAACGCCTCCCATTTTTTGCGTAGCGTCCGCTGGCCGGCGAGCTGTTCGACCAGGCCTGTGTGCGCGATGGCGACTGGAAACGGGTGGTGGCCCATGCCTCGGATGCTAGTGCGCCGCTGCTCAATCGCCCCTATGAGTGGACACTGTACAACCTGATCGAGGATCGCGGCGGGACCACCGATCTGTCCTTCCGCTACCTACAAGTTTCTGGATAGGCTTGAGGCTATGGACAAACGGATTAACCGATCAGGCCACTAGCCCGGATGTTTCATATACGCGGCAGCCTGCTCAAACTTTGAGCAGGCTGCCGTTTTTGTTTGCGCGTTTGAAGGCCGAGCCAGGCGCGGCCAGGCCGAAATTGATGTGCTGCACATAAAAAACCAAGACCGCGGCGCGCAATATTCGAGCGTCGCGCCCTGAATCGCTGAGCTCAGGCGTATGAGTGCCTCCAGCCTTGGCCAGATCAAATCATGGCGGTTGGTGAACCGGTGTTCTGCGTCAGTTGCTGAGTGGTGGCGGGTGGGCGAGCTAGAGCAGTTTGCTGACGCGGTGCAGCAGGCCTTTGAGCGGGCAGGCGCTCGGCAGGTGCCCTTGATCGAGGACGATGTCTACGCCGAGCTGTACTTCGGCACGCAGCCACCGAAGTCGATGAAAAGCTTCGATCGCGACGCCCTGGTGATGCACTGCGGCTCGTTCTCCAAATGCCTGGCGCCGGGCTACCGGGTCGGCTGGGTAGCGGACGGGCGCTACGCAACCGCCATCCACCGCCTCAAGCTGATGACCACCATCTCGCCCTCGGCGCCGGCCCAGGCGGCTATCGCCGACTACCTCCAGGATGGCGGCTATGACCGCCACCTGTGTAAATTGCGCCATGCCCTGGAGGCCCAGCAGGGCTCAATGCTAGCCTCGGCAGCCCGGCATTTCCCGGTTGAGATCCGGGTCACTCACCCTAGCGGCGGTTACTTCCTCTGGTTCGAATTCCCCGAGCAGGCCGATTCCCTGCAGTTGTTCCAGTTCGCCTTGGCCCAGGTCATCAGCCTCGCACCGGGGCCGATTTTTCCGCCACTCGACGCTTCAGCAACTGTGCCCGCCTCAACTATGGCCACCCCTGGGATACCCAGAGCGAGCAGGCGATGGCGCTGCTTGGACGCATACTGGATTCCTTTTGATCGGGGTGACTACTCAAGGGTCGAGCATGGCGAATAGGTTTTACGAGTTGCCGTAGATCATGCCCGTCAGATGCGCTCAATCGATTGCCAGCCAGTCAGGCTGTACCTAACGACGAGATATGGGACTGGCGTCATAGTTCGATTGGTCAGAAACCCGTTAGCCGAGGAGTTATATCGTCCCCATAGGCATGGCTATAGGGCCTTGTGTGATGGCGGTATGGTTCGACCTGCTTTCGAGTGGAGCCTGCTGCTTGGCGCGGCACGGATGCTGGCAAACAGGCTCCTTCACGGCGTGTCAGCCTTCAGTCGATGGGCAGGGCGATCGGCCGCATGGGCGCGGCATCGGCGCCGCGGAACTTCAACGAAGCGCCGATAAAGGCGAACTGATACACACGGTCGCGCGATAGCGCTTCCAGGTTCACCAACTCGAGAATCGGCGCACCCTGCTGGGCGAGCAGGTAAGTGTGAACCGGCACGTAGTTATCCGACACCTCCGCCGGGAAGGCCTCGAAACTCAGGTTGTCGGCACCGACCAGCATGGCCCCACCTTCCTCGATGAGAAACTTGGCCGCATCCAGGCCCAGGCCCGGCGCATTGTTCATATAGGCCTGGGCATTGGCGTAATCACGCATGCGCCCGGTACGGATCAGCACCACATCGCCCTCCTCAAGCTTGACCTGCTGCTGGCTCAGGGCATCGCGCAGGTCCTGACGGGTGACCCGGTAATTATCGGCCAGCATCTGAACGCCCTTTGCCGCCGCGATATCGATCAACACACCACGGCCGATAATCGGCGGCAGCTTCTCCGCTCCGGTGACGTTCCAGCCGCGATCGCCCAGGTGCTCCGCCGCGGTAAAGCCGTTCCAGATCTTGCCGTCCAGGCCGAAGTGGTTGAGGGCATCGATGTGCGTACCCATGTGCGTGTACATGGACACCGCCGAGCCGCTGTAGCTGACATGCCGGTTCATCGGTTCGCCGACGCCCATGGGGTCGGCAATCTGGTTGCCATTCGGAGTGTGGGTCATCCACATCTGGTACGACGGGTCGCCGGCCGCCTGCCAGCTCGGCATGCCGACGAAATATTCCACCGACAGGTCATACGCCTGATCACCATTCACTCGCGCCAGAATGGCCGCGCGGGTGGCCGGGGTGATCAGGTTCAAGCGGCCGATTTCATCGTCCTTGCCCCAAGGACTGACGCCGACTGCCTGCGCGGCGTTGGCGCCGCCACTGAACAGCGCCAGCAACAACGGCACAACAGCCAGCCGACCGATGACAGATGTGGAGGAATGAGTGGGTAGGTACATGACGGTACTCCTTGCGAACAATCAACTTCCCACTGGTGCAGGGGAAGGCATGCCGCCATGCTATTTTCTCCCTGCGAATAGATAATCAGCTAAATATTCAAATCATATTCAACCACAGAGAAACTATATGGACCTGCTCGCGAACATGCGCACCTTCCGCCGGGTGGTGGAACGCGACAGCTTCAGCAAGGCCGCCGAAGACCTCGGGCAATCGACGGCCGCGGTCAGTAAACAGGTGCGGCAACTGGAACAGCGCTTAGGCACCCTTTTACTCATGCGCACCACCCGACGCATGAGCCTGACCGATGCCGGCCGCGCCTATTTCAACGAGTGCTGCCGCCTGCTGGATGAACTGGAGGCACTGGAACGCAGCATGACCCAGGGCTCGGACCAGGTCAGTGGACGTCTGCGGGTCAACGCGCCACTGTCGTTCAGCCACAAGGTGCTGTCGCCCTTGCTGGCGAAGTTCATGGCACGCTACCCGCAATTGAACGTCGAACTGACGCTGGACGATCGTCTGCTCGATGTGGTGTCCGAGGGCTTCGACGTCTCGCTGCGCATTCGCGCCGAACTGGCCGACTCCTCGCTGATTGCACGACGCCTGGGCGAAGTGGAGCAAATCATCTGCGCCTCGCCCGCTTACCTACAGGCGCGCGGCACACCGAGAACGGTCGCAGACCTGCACAGTCATGACTGCCTGGCCTACCGACTGGCCGATCATCCCGGCCATTGGCACCTCGAGGGGCCGCAAGGCAGCACCAGCGTCGATGTACCGGCCCGCTTCTCCGCGGACAACAGCCTGATCCTCGGCGACATGCTGCTCGCCGGAGCCGGCATAGGGGCACTGCCATCGTTCATCGCCCAGCCACTGTTGGAGCGCGGCGAGTTGGTGCGGATACTCCCTGATCAGCAGTTCGCCAAACGCGGCATCTATGCGCTGTACCCCAGCAACCGCCACCTGCAGCAGAAGGTCCGGGTGTTTGTCGAGTTCCTTGCCGAGGCCATGCTGACACCCTGAATCACACTCGCTAAGCATTACGGCGAGCGCCCAAGGGCCCGTCATGGCCTGTTCGATTGGCTAGGAGCCTGTTGGACTTAACGCTGCCCTCGCTACGGACGGTCAAGTCCGACAGGCGCCTAAGAGTTGCGGGCGAGGCTTGCGTGATTTTTGCTGCAGGCCGCACCCGCAGTCCCCAGCAGTGTCAGCCTGCCTCGGGGCTGAAGTGCCCCATGAAGACTAATTCTTCGATTGCTTGCATATAGGGAGCGAAGCGAGGGTCGCCCTCGGCGAACGCCTTGGCGGCGGCCATGGCGCTCTCCAGGCTGTCCCATCTAGCAAGGTCGGCAAAAACCTGGTCATCCTGTAATGGGCTGTAGCCGCAGAACTCCAGCAAGCCAGGGAAGCTCTTGAGCGCTTCCCGTAGGCCGGCGCGCAGCGCAGGCATATCACCTTGATAGCCGGCCTTGACCTTGAACATGGCCACTTCCAGTACGTGGTTGTTTTGCATCATCCGCTGACAAACCCCTACCGAAGCGCAACAGCACCACCCCGTCGTCTTATCGATACTGCCGCGTCTAAATCGCCAACGAAGGTCGGTATGCGTCGGGGTTCCCTGTTTCCATTGTTCAGTGCGTCAAGGCCTGTGGCCCATGGCCGTTTGATGGTCATCGACGTGCTCCGCGGCGTCGCCGTGCTGGGCATGCTGATCAAGTCCTTCGGCCTGCCCGAGATGGCCTACTTCAACCCCACCGTACTGCCGGGCTCGGTGGCCGATGCCTGGGTATTCGGGCCTCAGCTATGTATTCGCTGAGTCGAAGTTCATGACCCTGGAGCCCGGCGATATCCTTGCTACCGGCACGCCGGCCGGGGTTGGCGTCGGCTTCACGCCCAAGCGCTTTCTCGCCGTGGGTGATGTGGTGCGGATCGAGATCGACGGTATCGGTCATATCGAGAACACCGTGGTCGCCGAGGCCTGAGAGGCTGTAAAAATCTACCGTCTATTGCGATAGCTGCTGACGTTGCGCTGAGCAAGGAAATGGGGTCATTCAGCTCGCTAAACGCCTCCCGTTTTTTGCGTAGCCTCCGCTGGCCGGCGGGCTGTTCGACCAGGCCTGTGTGCGGCTCGGTTCGCAGCGTTTTTCCTTGCAGGAAATATGACCTCGTTTCCGTCGTGTATTCAGGAAGTTAAAGCAGAAAAACCGGCAAATGCCGGTTTCCTGGAGTCGCGGATGCTGCAGTCGATTCAATCGAATCTCAGCAGTTACCCTTTTTTGCTTGGCCAGGTGGGCAATGAGATGGGCCTCCACCACCGCCGCCACCGTGGCCGCCAATATCGATGCCGATGCCGGGTAAGCGCAGGCTACAGCCTGAGATCAGCAGGCCTGCAAAAACAACAGCCATGATGCGTACTAACATTTAGCAATTCCCTTTCATACGATGCCCGGAGTGGGCAGAGGTGGCCGCCATGACAGCTGCCACCAAGATCCAGATGTACAGCGTCCGCGTGGCCTGTCCGCGCGTTGAAGCGAGCAGCATCGAGGTTCACACAGGGGAGAACCGCGCACGCCGCTGTGGGCCTACTGGGATAATGACTCTGGCTGGATGCTGCAGGCACAACCGCTCTCGGGATCAGACGAGGCGCACGATCATTCGTTCAGTCTAGCGCGGCCAAATGCGGCACTCGATACCTCAATCCTTGGATGGGTTACGTCGCCCCTTCAAGTGGTGTGGGCGCTGTCATGTTTAGCTGACTCTCTGGTGGTTGGGCAGCGTGGGCGTCCTGGAAAACCAATCGCTATCCCTGCCTGTCTCCCTTGACGTCGGGGGGGGGCGCGGCGGCTGCTATGGCCTCGCACGATTGGCTGCTTATGCAAGCCGCTCCCAGATTTCGGCATTGGCCAGGTCCTGTGTGGTGGCGTGTTTCGACTGGCCGTAGATGGGGGCGAGTTCGTAGCCGTCGCCCGCTTCATCGGCGGCCGAGTAGCGTACGCCGCTGGGCTTGTGCAGGTAGCGCTCGGGGCGGCTGCACTGTGCATTGATACGCTGTACTTGGGGCGATTCGGTCATGCCGTTCATTGCCTGTCCTGCTGCAGCTGGTGCTGCTCCGGTTTCTTCGGAGTCTGTTCTCGATAAGGCCGGGGGTCTGTGCGCTATCGAACCATTCCGCCGTTGACCAGAGATCCCAGGGTTTGATGCCGTGCCCCGGTGACAGGCGGTGTGAGCACGACTGTACAGATTCCGTCGGAGTGAAAAACCCCTGAGGCGTTGGCCTCAGGGGTTTTGGTTGTGCGGCGTGGCGCTTGGTCGTCGGTCTACTTGCGCCGCCACTGGCCTTGCCATTGGATGTACAGACCGGGTGGGGTCTTGTCGATGGCTTTTTGTCCGGCGATGAGTTCCACGTCGCTGAGCTGGATACCGTTCTGGGTCGCCAGTTTCTGGTATTCGGCGCGCCGAGCCTGGTTGATCAGACGGGCGATTTCATCGACCTCAGGGCCGGGCTTGACTACGCCGAGGTAGCCGTTGGGCATTTCGCCGAGTTGGCCGCTGGTCTTGGCGTCGCCGAGGGCGGACATGGCTTCGTTGAGGTTCAGGGCCAGCACCGGCAGGCTCAGGCTGAGCAGCAGGAGCAGGCTGGCGATTCGTTTTGACAGGTGCATGGTGTGGCTCCTTAGAACAGTCCGCTGGACTCGCTGAACATGCTGTCCAGCGCCTTATCCACCTTGATGTAGATTTGGTGCTCGATCTTCACGTTGAGGTTGATGTTGATCGGTTCGTTGGGCATCGCCAGCTGTACCGTCGGGGTACAGGCTACGCTCAGCAGGCCCATCAGCAGGGCGGCGAAATAACTACGCAAGCGCATGGCGCTTCTCCTTGATTAAGGCTCCTTGGGGGATGCTGCATTGCGCTCCAGCATACGCTGCTGCACCCGTTGCTGGATGATCTCGTTTACCTTGTCGGTCAATTGCAAACTGGCCAACAGGGTAGGGATGTCTTCCTCCAGGTTGATGTTGAAGTGGATCGGGCGGCCCTGTTCGATGGCCGGGTTGCGCCCTTCCAGGCGCATGGCCAAGAGCAACTTGCCATGCCGATCATAGTTGACCTGACTGCTCAGTGTCGTGAAGTGAAAGTCTTCCAACGATTGCGTCACCAGTTGCATGGCCGGGTTGCTGCGGCCCAGCGCCCTGATGCGCTCCGAGTGAAACGCCAGGCGCCCGCCTGGGGCGCGGGCGAACAATTGGCCCTGCTCGATCTCGATGCCGGCGGGGCTGACGCTCAACGGCAGTTGGCCGTCGATCAGGCCGCTGCCCGCCAGGCCCTCGGCCGGGTAGAGGGTGAAGAACTGATTGAGGTCGAGGCCTTGCAGCCGTAGGGGAAACACCTGCTTGCTCTGCTGCAGGTCCCACTGGCCGGGATCGAGCCGGAGCGTACCGCCCATTACCGAGGCCTGGGCCTGTTGCAACTCGAGCAGGCCCTGGCTCGGATGGGCGCGTGCTGCCTTGTAGGTGCCGCGTAGCCGCGCCGGACCAATAGGCATGCCCGGGTTGACTTGCTCCAGCTGCAGCTCGGTCAGGGCGAGATAGAGCTGGCGTTGATCCAGGCGCAGTTGCAGGCGCGCGTCCAGGCCGCTGAGTTCGCTGCGGTCATAGATGCCGGCCAGGCCTTTGCCGTTGAGCCCGAGTTGTATGTCGGGCGAGTCGCGGCCCGGGGCGAGGCTGAGGCTGGCGTTGCCGGTCAGGCGGCCGTTGTTGAGGTCGAGCAGCGCCGGCCAATCAGCCAGGGTTTTAGCCAGCGGGTTGCCGGCACGCAGAAACACTTCAGTCAGCTGCGCCTTCAGTTGCAGGCCCTGGCTGCTGTTGTGTTGCAGTTGCACGGCCATCTGCAGATCGGCATCTGCCGACACCTGGCCGCTGAGGTCGAGCTGTTGCTGGCTGGCCGCTAGCGTGCCTTGCCAGCGCCAGCCCTGCGGCTTGAGGGTCGCGTGCTCGAGACGTTGGCTTGCCAGTGTGGCGGCACCGTGCAGGCGCCACGCCTGCACGGTGCCGGCCTGGTGCTGCGCTTGCAGCTGCAAGTCCTGGGTGGTGGCACTGACCTGCAGCAGACGCAGCTGCGCACCGCTCAATTGGCCCAGTTCGAGTTGTGAGCCTTTGCTCAGGTCGAGGCGCAGTTGTTGACTGTCCAGGTAACCGGTGAAGTTCAGCTTGGCTTGCAGGTTGCGTAGTTTCCAGTCGCCGACAGCCAGGCCTGGGCTGCTGACCTTGAGCTGCGCCTTGCCCAGTTGCGCGGCCCAGGGCGGTGCGTTGGCCAGGGCCAGCGTGGCCTGCAGGTCGAGTTGGCTGGGGCCGCTACTGGTCAGGTTGATCGCCAGTGGCAGCGAGCGCTCGGCCAGGTTGCCGGGTAGCTCGGCAAGTGGGCTGGTGGGTTGAATGCGCAGGTGCAGCGAGTCGGGGCGCAGGGCTGGCGGCAGCTCGCTCAGCCACGGCGCGGGCAATTGATTCAGCTGCAGGTCGGCCTCAAGGCGTTCGGCGAACCATTGGCCCTCGACGCCGCGGGCGGCGATGCCGAAGCTGCCTTGCACCTGGCCCGCGCCCGGGATTGGCCAGGGTTGTGGCAGGGTGGCGCTGGCGTCGACTTGGCCACTGGCGCTGCGCAGTTGTTGCAGACTCAGGGCGCCGGAGGCCAGCTGTAGTTGCCAGGTCGCCGAGAGTTGCGCCGCGCTCGGGGCGCTGGGCAGTCGAGCGTCGGGGGCGAGGGTCCACTCGCTGAGCCAGTCTTGCAAGGCCACGGCCTGGCTGAGGTCGGGGGCATTCAGCTGGCCGCTCCAGACCGGTCCGGCAGGGCTGGTGCGCAGGCTGCTGTGCAGGCTCAGTTGGCGTTGTCCGTCGACTGCCAGGGTCAGTTGCAGGTCCGCCGCCTGAGCGTCGCCCTGCAGTTGTGCACGCCATGCCAGCTGTTGCTCGCGGTGTTGCAGGTTGAGCAGCAGTTCCAGGGCTCGCGGGGTATCTTGCGTCTGGTTCAGTTCCAGGTCGCCTTGCAGCGTGCAGCGCCCGCCGGGGCAGGGCAGTTCGGCAGTGAGCTGCTCGATGCGCAGACTGAGTGGCAGCCAGGCCAGCGCTGCGGCCAGTTGCTGCAGATCGGGCGCAGTAGCAGTGGGCTCCGGCTGGTTATCCTGTGCGGCGGGCTGCCAGGCAACGGCGAGACGCTCGAGGCGAACATGCTGCCAGAAGGGCGGCGTCAGGCTGAATTGCTGCCAGCTCAGGTGCAGATCTTGCGCAGTGACTTGGGTGCTGCCGGTACTGTCGCGCTGCTCCAGGTCGAGGCGAGCCAGGCCGATACCGGTTAGCGACAGACGTGCTCCCTGCCAGTCGAGTTGGTGAATCGCGTGACGCTCGAGCAGGCGCAGCCAACTGAAGTAGCTGTAACCGCCAAGCAGTACCAGCAGCATGAGCACGCTGATGATTCGCAGCCCGGAACGCCGGCTGATCATGAGTACATTTCCATTGTGGTAAGGCAGGGCGCTGCCTGGACGTTAACCCATGAGCCTGGGGCTGCCAATCAGCCACTGGTGGGTCGTTGATAAACTGGCGTGCTCGCCATCGTCCATATGGCGGCCCACGGCTATTGCGGTGGGTGGGGCCGCGACTATCAGTCGCAGCTGCGATGAGCTGGCCAGCGTTGTCGCGCCAGGGCGAGGCGGGGCAGGCCATGTCGCAGGGTTGACCCTATTGCCGGCGATACCCGGTTTTTAGCTGCTATATGCATGAAAATACTTGGTAAATAGCTAAAGAGTTGCTGTCAGGCGTGGTTATAGCGGGGCAGTGGCGGTCAATATTTTCCCGGTCTGAAGACTCTGGGCGAGTGGCGTCCCGGGAAGTGGCGTTACTTGTCGTGTAAGACCGCTTGAGGCGTGCGTCTTGGCCGGAAAATGCGCCTAAACAAGGCGCTTAGGCAGTCCGGCAGAAAAACTTTTGCACAATTTCGCTGCGCCTTGTCAAGGCTGAATTTGTGATTGATGTAAATCCTTGATTCTTTATAAGATTTTTTTAAGTCAATGAAAAATATGAATTTTTTGCGCTGGTGAAAAAATCATCAGTTTGACCTCAGGCCCCATAGCATAGGCGATCAGGCGTCTTTCTCCCATGTTATCCACTGAGTTATCCACAGCTTCTGTGGATTGTCGCAAGCCTTTGTTCTAGCCCGCTCTCGAGTGGGTTTATCGGGGCTTTACCTCGGCGAAAAAAGGAGTAGAGTGCCCGCCTTTCCCGCTACAGCTGCTTCTTATGTCACGCGTATTGCCTCGTTTATCCGCTGCAACATCCCCCGTCAGTCCTCGCTTGCTGATGCGCGTTGCGCTCTGGCTGCTGGACAGCCCGCGCTTCGGTCATGCGCCAAGCGTTAAACGCTTCGCCGGCCAGTTGCTCAAGCAGCCAGCGCGTCAGGGTGTGGTGCTGGCCCAGAGCCGGCTGGGGCAATTGCTCTGCCGCGACTGTGGCAACACCCGCGATCGGCGTATCGGCTTCGAATTGCTGCGCCAGGCCGCACGTTCCGGCGATCGCCAGGCCCAGCTGGAGCTGGGGCGGCTGTACAGCCAGCCGCGTCGCAATGAACCGTTGCAGGCGCGGCACTGGCTGGAGCTGGCAGCCGCACAGGGCTCGACTGAAGCCAAGCAACTGCTGACCGGCCCCTGATCCCCGCCTGAGCGTTCTGCGTGGGGCCGGGCTGGGTATACTGCCCGGCAATCTTGCGCGGAGCCTCTTATGCCAATCGATTTACCTTTCCAGCTACCTGCATTGCTGCTCGGCTTGGCCGCTGCGGGCTTGCCGTTGCTGGCGCTGGCCTGGTCGCTGCAGCGGCGTGCGGCCAGTGCGCAACTCGAATCCAGCCTCTTGCAGGAGCGCCTGAGCAGTGCGCAGTTGGCTCAGGCTGGCCTGGGCGCACAGCTCGATGAATGTCGCCAGGAGCTCGCCGAGATCAGCGAGATCAAGGCCGACCAGCAAGCCGAGTTGGCGGCCAAGCGGCGCGAGACCGAACTGCTGCAGCACGAGCGGCAGGTCGCCCGCGAGGCCGCCCTGGCCTGGCAACAGCAGCGTGAACAACAGGAAACCGAACTGCGTCGCCTGGGCGCCGAACGCGCGGCCTTGAGTGCCGAGTTGCGCGAGCAGCAGGGTAGCCACCAGCAGCGCCTGGACGACCTGCAAGGCTCGCGCGATGAGCTGCGTGCGCAGTTCGCCGAGTTGGCCGGGAAGATCTTCGACGAGCGCGAGCAGCGCTTCGCCGAGACCAGCCAGCAGCAGCTCGGCCAGTTGCTCGATCCGCTCAAGGAACGCATCCAGTCCTTCGAGAAACGCGTCGAGGAGAGCTACCAGCAGGAAGCCCGCGAGCGCTTCTCGCTGGGCAAGGAGCTTGAGCGGCTGCAGCAACTCAATCAGCGACTGGGCGATGAAGCGACCAATCTGACCCGTGCCCTGCAAGGGCAGAAGACCCAGGGCAACTGGGGCGAGCTGGTGCTGGAACGGGTGCTGGAACATGCCGGGCTGGAGAAGGGCCGTGAATACCAGACTCAGGTCAGCCTGAAGAGCGCCGACGGCCAGCGTTTCCAGCCCGATGTGCTGATCCAGCTGCCCGGCGACAGGCAGGTGGTGGTGGATGCCAAGGTCAGCCTGACGGCCTATCAGCAATATGTCGCCGGCGAAGACGAGCCAACCCGGCAGCAGGCCCTGAAACAGCATGTGCTGTCGTTGCGTGGTCATCTGAAAGGCTTGTCGCTGAAGGATTACCAGCGCCTGGAAGGGCTGCACAGTCTGGATTTCGTGCTGTTGTTCGTGCCGATCGAGGCGGCCTTCGCCGCTGCGCTGCAGGCCGACACCGGCCTGTTCCAGGAGGCCTTCGAGCAGAACATCGTGATCGTCAGTCCGACTACCCTGCTGGCGACCCTGCGGGTGATCGACAGCCTCTGGCGCCAGGAGCGGCAAGGCCAGAACGCTCGCGAGATCGCCGAACGCGCCGGGGCGATGTACGACAAGTTCGTCGCGTTCATCCAGGATCTGGATGAAGTCGGTGCGCGCCTGCAGCAGCTGGACAAGGCCTATGCCGCGGCGCGCAACAAGCTCTGCGACGGTCGCGGCAATATCATCAGTCGGGTGGAAAACCTCAAGCTGCTCGGCGCCCGCGCGAGCAAGAGCCTGCCGCCCGATTTGCTCGAACAGGCGGCAGGGGTGGCGGTGTTGGATGAGGCGGCTGAGTAGGGCGCAGCGCCGCCTAGCAGGGTTGTCGCAAGACGCGCGTGCGAAACACCGAGGTTGCGTAGGAGATCCCCCGTCGTCCAGACGCCGCGCTGTCGCGCAGCAAACTGGAGGCAATGGTGTCTGTCGGCTTGTGGGTACCTGTAGGCGCGGGGGGGACGCCCAGTTCCATGCCCACGATGGGTTTCGCGGGCATGGCCCGCTCCTACATCTATGGTTACCCCCTTTTCTGCAATACTGAATGCGATGCGTGTTTGGCTTGCGTCAATCTATCCGGCGTCTGGGTGTATGCCCGCGCCTTGATGAAAATCGCGCCCGACGATCCTTTAATAGGGGGACGGCTTCAAGAAGCCTCGTAGGAGCCCAGGGTCTTCGTCGGGCCGGTTGGCCGTTCACGTCATCAGTTATCCAGCATCGCAAAACCAGGTGGGTGGTGCTTGGGTGACAGCAGGGTCAGGCGTTCATCGCGCTTGGCCCTGCATCATATTCGCGGTGGTTTGCGGCTATCGCCCAGGCGATACGCGCTATCTTGTTGGCCAGCGCACACGCTACCTTGTTGGCGTGATGGCTGCTTAACAGTTGGCGGACCCAGTCTGCCAACTGGCCTTTTTGTCGCTCCAGGTTTATCAGGTAGACCCGAGCGCACTGGATCAGCAGTCGTCGCTGATTTCGATCTCCTCGTTTGCTGATACCCAGCAGCACCGGCTTGCCGCCGGTAGTGTGCTGTTTGGGCACAAGCCCTATCGAGGCGGCGTAGTCCCGCCCGCACTTGAATTGACGACCATCGCCCAACTCCGCAGCCAGGGCGGTGGAGATGACCGGGCCAACGCAGGGGATCGTCATCAAACGATGAGCCAGGTCATCTTCAGCGGCTTGGCATTCGACCTGTCGATCCATGACCTTGAGCTTCTGGTCCAGGTAGATGAAGTGGCTGTGCAGCTCCATCAGCAGCGACTTGATGGCCGGATGAAAGGTGCAATCTTCAAGCACAACAGGCAATTCCCTGATCGATTTGTATCCGGGAGACAGGCCGATGCCGACCTCCAGACACATCGAATGGATGCGGTTGGAAGTAGCAGTGCGGTCCTTGATGTAACTTTCACGCACTGCACCGAGCATCGCGAGCGACTGCTGCGCCTCGGACTTGGGCGCCACAAAGCGCATGCTGGGACGGCCCGCCGCCTCGCAAATAGCCTCAGCGTCGGCGTAGTCGTTTTTGTTGCTTTTGACGTAGGGTCGCACGTGTTGAGCCGCGATCAGCTTGGGCTGATGCCCGAACCTGACCATCTCTCGGGCCATGAAATGCGACCCGCCACAGGCTTCCATTGCCACGATGCAGGGTGGAAGGTTGGCAAAGTACTTGGGGTATGTCTTGCGGCTGAGCTTCTTACGATGAAGCTCGTGCCCATGCTCATCATGAGCGACTACGTGGAAGGTCTGTTTTCCCAAATCAATGCTGACAATCGCTGCAGGTTTCATGGCAATGGCCTCCAATAGGTACCCGGTGAAGCGTAATGCACGATCACCGGGTAGGCGGGGGTAACCATTTCATTAGGGCTTTGTGTGTATTTAATTTTTATATATAAAACAATGAGTTATATTTTTTTGATGAGAGCGGCCCATGGCCGCGAAGATTGTTGCCGTACCACGGGTCGTCGGCATGCGACTAGGCGTTCCCACTGTGCCTACGGAACCCGGTCGCTCTCAAACCAGCAGCAACACCGTCGCACCCGTCAGCAGGCCAGCGGCCATTACCGGCAGGGTCCGCAGGGCCAGCTGACGGCCGCCGATCAGGGCGATCAGCAAGCCCTTGATCAGGCTGTTACTCAGGACCGCGAGGAAGATGCCGTGCACCGCGACCTGCGGAGCCAGCTCGGCTTTGGCGCTGCGTGCCAGGGTCAGGGTGATGGGGTCCACGTCGGCCAGTCCGGAGAACAGCGCCACCAGGTACACGCCAGCATCGCCAAGCCAGCGCCGTGCGCCTTCCGCGAGAAACAGGATCAGCACCAGCAGCGCGGCGAATCGCAGCGCCGAGCCCAGCTCGAAGGGGTTCTTCAGGGCTGGTTCGGCGTTTTCCTCCGACAGGCTGCCGGCCAGGCGAAAATAGACCAGCGCGCCCCCGGCATAGACCAGGGCCGCCACGCCCAATGGCCAGAGCAGGCGCGGCAGCAATTGGGCATTGATCAGGCCGACTTCCAGCAGCACGCGAGGAAACATCAGGGCCGAGGTCGCCAGCAGGCCGCAGGCCAGCATGGCGTGCAGGCCGCGCTGCTGGTTCAGGCGGGCGAGGGTGACGGTCATCGCGGTGGAGGAGACGATGCCGCCCAGCAGCGCGGTGATCAGCAGGCCATGGCGGGTGCCGACCAGGCGGATTGCCACATAGGCGGCAAAGCCGAGACCGGCAATCAACACCACCATCCACCAGGTGACATAGGGGTTGAACGCCTGCCAGGGGCCGTAGCCCTGGTTGGGCAGGGCTGGCAGCAGCACTAGGGAAATGAACAGCAGTTTCAGCACGGCCGACAGTTCCGCCTCGTTGAGTTGGCGTAGGGCGCCGTGCAGGGTGCGTTTGAGGCTCAGTAGCAGTGCCACCGCCACGGCACCGGCAGCGGCCAGCGGAGGATGTCCGGCGACTGCCAGGCTGCCGAGGATGAAGGTGATCAGCATTGCGACTTCGCTGGTCAGGCCCTTGTCGCCGCTTTGCAGCAGGTCGCCGAAGTACGAGGCGAGTACCAGCGCGGCGAAACCGATGAAGACGACCGCCCAGGCGACCACGCCGAAGCGCTCGCCGAGCAGCATGGCGAAACCACCGAGCAAGCCGGTCAAGGCAAACGTGCGGATACCGGCAGCCAGGCGACCGTCCTCGCTGTTGCGCTCCTGCCAGCCGCGTTCGGCGCCGATCAGCAGGCCAGCCGCCAGCGCGCTGGCGAAATTCACTAGGGTGTCGAGCGCCTCGGGCATGCTGCGTCCTTGATCGGGGCTTGGTGGTGGCAGTCTAGCTGTACGCCACCGCCTGATATTGCTGCAGGTCAGTGGATGAGTGTCGCGGCCACTGGCAATCGCGGCTGAAGCCGCCCCCGCGTGGAAAACGCGTTGCATCTTGTGGGAGGGGCTTCAGCCGCGAGCGGTTCCCGCGGCCAGCCTAGCGCAACGTCAGGTGGCGGCTGAGCAGGGCGCGCAAGGCTGCGGGCTTGACCGGCTTGGCCAGGTAATCGAGGCCGGCGGCGTGGACTTCGGCGATCACTTCGGGGCGGCCGTCGGCGCTGATCACCACGCCGGGCACCGGCTCGCCTAAGCGGGTGCGCAGCCAGGCCATCAACTCGGTGCCGGTTTCGCCTTCGTCGAGGTGGTAGTCGACCAGGGCCAGGTGCGGGCGGACGTCCTCGCTGAGCAGGTGTTCGCATTCCAGGCGGTTGCGCGCGGTCCATACCTGGCAGCCCCAGCGTGACAGCAGGCTGTGCATGCCGGTGAGGATGCTGTCCTCGTTGTCGATGCACAGCACCTGGCTGCCGGTCAGCAGCTGGCCATTGAGTTCGGCGTTGGCCGGCTTGGGTTTGGCCAGCGGGGTGCGGGCCAGCGGCACGGTGACGCTGAAGACGCTGCCCTTGCCCGGCCAGGACCGCACCTCCAGCCTGTGCTCGAGCACCCGACACAGGCCGTCGGCAATTGCCAGGCCGAGGCCGAGGCCTTTTTCGGCGCGGGTCTGGTGGCTGTCCAGACGCTTGAATTCCTCGAAGATCACCTTGCGCTTGTCTTCCGGGATCCCCGGGCCGCGGTCCCAGACTTCCAGGCGCAGTTGCCCGCCTGAGCGGCGCACGCCCAGCAACACGCGGCCCTTGGCGTAGCGGAAGGCGTTGGTGAGAAAGTTCTGCAGCACCCGGCGCAGCAGTTTGCTGTCGCTGTCCACGCGCAGGCGGCTGCCGCGCAGGCGGAAGTCGACGCCGCATTCGGCGGCCAGTACCTTGAACTCGGCGCCCAGGGTATCGAACAGGGTATTGAGAACGAAGGCGTTGCGGTCCGGGGTGATGCGGCCATTCTCCAGACGCGAGATGTCCAACAGGTCGCTGATCAGGTCTTCCGCCGAACGCAGCGAGCTGTCCAGGTGGCGCACCAGTTCCTTGGCCTCGTGCGGCAGCGCTTCCTCCTGGTGGGAGAGCGCCGCGGAGAACAGTCGCGCGGCGTTCAGCGGCTGCATCAGGTCGTGGCTGACGGCAGCGAGGAAGCGGGTTTTCGACTGGTTGGCCGCCTCGGCCACGCTCTTGGCCTCGGTCAGCGCCTGATTCAGTTGTGACAGTTCATGGGTGCGTGCGGCAACCCGCTGTTCCAGGCCTTCGTTGGCGTCCTTGAGCGCCCGCTCGGCCTCGCGGAATTCGGTGATGTCGGTGAAGCTCATGACGAAGCCGCCGCCGGGCATCGGATTGCCGATCAGTTCGATCGCCCGGCCGTTGGGGAAGGTGCGCTCGTAACTGTGCGCGGTGCCCTGGCGCATCCAGTGCAGGCGCCTGGCAACGCTCTCTTCGATATCGATGTCACCTGCGCCGAGCAGACCGCGTTGGGCGTTGAAGCGGATTAGCTCGGCAATCGGCCGGCCGACGTAGACTTGGCCGTCCGGGTAGTCGAACAGCTCGACATACCGATGGTTCCAGGCCACCAGACGCAACGATTGATCGACCACGCTGATGCCCTGGGTGATGTTCTCGATCGCCCCTTGCAGCAGGGCGCGGTTGAACTGCAGCACCTCGCTGGCTTCGTCGACGATGCGCGCCACATCCTCGACCTGCATCTCGCGTCCTTCGATGGCCGCCTTGACCACCGCCCGGGTCGAGGAGGCGCCGAGCACGCCGGCGAGCAGGCGTTCGGTGTGGGCGATCCACTCGCTGTTGGCCGGCAGGTTGGGGTTGAAGCTCTGACCCTGGCGGTGGGCACAGCGGATAAAACTCTGTTGTGCGCGCTCCGCGCCGACGAAGCGGCTGGCAAGGATCAGCAAGTCGTTGACCTGGACCGCCAGCAGGCTGCGGTTGCTCGGTTTGACACCGAAGTCGTGACCGATGAAACGGCCGGCTTGCCAGTGTTCGGAAACCCGCGTGCGGGAGAAGTAGGACACCCAGACGAACAGCAGGAAGTTACCGGCCAGCGACAGCACCACGCCGCGGGTCAGGGGGTCGACCGCGAAGCCGATCGGCGCGTAGAGCAGTGCTTGCAGGCCGGGCAGGCTGTCCAGCGACCAGCCGGCGCTGCGCGCCACCAGCGGCATGATCAGGGTGTAGAACCAGATCAGCGCGCCGAGGGCCATCCCGGCAAATACGCCGCGGCGGTTGGCCTGCTTCCATACCAGGGCGCCGAACATCGCCGGTGCCAACTGGCTGATGGCGGCGAACGAAATTTGGCCAATGGTCGCCAGGCTGGCGTTGGAGCCGAGCAGGCGGTAGCAGACATAGGCCAGCAGCAGGATCAGCACGATGCTCACCCGGCGTGCCGTGAGCATCCAGTGGCGGAAGGCCTCGAACGGCCGCTCGGTGTTCTGCCGATGCAACAGCCAGGGCAGCAGCATGTCGTTGGAAATCATGGTCGACAGCGCCACCGAGGCGACGATGACCATGCCGGTGGCGGCCGAGGCGCCGCCAATGAAGGCCAGCACGGCCAGGATCGGGTGCGCCTGGGCCAGCGGCAGGCTGATAACGAAGGAGTCTGGCGTCACGCCGGCCGGCAGCAGCATCTGCCCGGCCAGGGCAATAGGTACGACGAACAGCGCGGCCAGCACCAGGTAGGCGGGGAACACCCAGCGGGCCAGGCGCAGGTCCTTGGGCTCGATGTTTTCCACCACGGTGACGTGGAACTGTCGCGGCAGGCAGATGATGGCGATCATCGACATGCCGGTCAGCGTCATCATCGCCGGCCAGTTCACCGCCTCGGCCCAGAATTCGTCGAGTGCGGGGGTGTTGCGGGCCTGCTCGAACAGATCGCCGAAACCGTTATAGAGGCCGTAGGTGACGAACGCGCCGACGGCGAGGAAGGCCAGCAGTTTGACAATCGATTCGAAGGCGATCGCCAGCACCATGCCGCGGTGATGCTCGGTGACGTCCAGATTGCGCGTGCCAAACAGGATGGTGAACAGTGCCAGGACCAGCGATACGATCAGCGCGGTGTCCTGGGCGCGGGTGCCCGTGGAGTCGGCGCCAGCGCCGATCAGCAGGTTGACCCCGAGCACGATGCCCTTGAGTTGCAGGGCGATATAGGGCAGCACGCCCACCAGGCAGATCAGGGCTACGACTATCGCCAGGGCCTGGGATTTACCGTAGCGCGCCGCGATGAAGTCAGCGATGGAGGTGATGTTCTCCTCTTTGCTGATCATCACCATCTTCTGCAGCACCCAGGGGGCGAACAGCATGATGATGATCGGCCCCAGGTAGATCGGCAGGAATGACCAGAGCTGCTCGGCAGCCTGGCCGACCGCGCCGAAGAAGGTCCAGCTGGTGCAGTAGACCGCCAGCGACAGGCTATAGACCCACGCGCGCATGCGCGGCGGCAAGGGCGCGCGGCGCCGGTCGCCATAGAAGGCGATGGCGAAGAGAATGGTCATATAGATCAAGGCGACCGCAGCGATCAGCCCGCTGGACAAAGACATGGGTACTCCGACAGCAAACTATATGGGACTTGCCCGGTCTTAATTCAGGTGCTGACCACAGCCCCTTCGAGACGAGACCATACTTCAAATGAATCCTCAGCAGTGTCGCAGTAAAGTGCCGTGCCGTCAGGCGCGACTAAGGTCGCAGGCCGGGGCGAAAACAACTCGGCTGCTAGCGCTTGGTAATTGTGGCCGGGCGTCTGCCCTGTTAGCGTGGCGCGCTTGCGTCTAGTCGGAGGAGGGACCCCATGTTCAAGCCGCAATTGATTACCCTGCAGCGCGGCGCGCTGCGTATCGAACCGATGCTCGATGCCGATATTCCGGCGCTGGTCGCCCTGGCCGAAGCCAATCGCCAGGAGCTGATCCACATGAGCGGCGCCCAGCGCCTGGATTGGTACCGCCAGGGCCTGCTCGATCAGCGTGAGGGCAAGGCGCTGCCGTTTGTCATTCGCCTCGGCGAGCAACTGGTGGGCACCACCCGTTTCGGCGACTTCATGCCGGCGCTGCCCGCCGCCGAGATCGGCTGGACCTGGCTCGATCACAGCCAGCACGGCACCGGCCTGAACGTCATGGTCAAGTACCTGATGCTGCGCCACGCCTTCGAGAACTGGCGCATGGTGCGCGTGCAGTTGAAAACCGCCGCCAGCAACCTGCGTGCGCAGCGCGCGATCGAAAAGCTCGGTGCCCAGCGCGAGGGCGTGCTGCGCAATCATCGCCGGCTGGCCGACGGGCGGCTGGATGACAGCGTGCTGTACAGCATCACCGATCAGCAGTGGCCGGCGCTCAAGCAACAGCTGGAGGCGCGTTTCAGCGGCTGATCTATGCCATCGACTGAGGTTGAGCGCACCCGCTTCTGGACGTCGCCCGAGCTGCGCGGGGTCGAGCTGCTGCATGCCCACTACATCGAACAACGCTTTAACCCGCATGTGCATGAGGGTTTCGTGTTCACGGTGATCGAGCACGGCGCGCAATCTTTCCGGCATCGTGGCGGCGACCACCTGGCGCCGGTCGGCAGCATGGTGCTGATCAATCCGGATGAACTGCACACCGGCTCCAAGGCCCATGAGCAGGGTTGGCGCTACCGCGGTTTCTACCCGGATAACCGCCAGATCGTCGGGGTGATGAGCGAACTGGGACTGGATGCGGGTGGCCTACCGTCGTTTGCCGACAGCGTATTGCACGACCCGCAGTTGCACCGCATGTTCGCTGAGTTGCATCGGTTGCTGGACAGCCGAGCCAGTGCCTTGCAGCAGCAGACCGCCTGGCGCGAGGCGATTCTGGCGTTGTTCCAGCGCCATGCGCGGATTCCGGCTGGCCGCGCGCCAGGGCACGAGCCGCGGGCCGTGGCGCGGGCCAAGGAATTACTGAGCAGCCAGCTCGCCGAGCCGCCGTCGCTGGAAGCGCTGTCCCAGGCGGTCAACCTGTCACCCTTCCATTTCGCCCGGGTGTTCCGCCGCGCCACCGGCCTGCCGCCCCACGCCTGGTTGATGCAGCGCCGGCTGGAGCAGGCGCGCGCTTTGCTGAAAAACGGCTGTGCGCCGCTGAGCGTGGCCATGCAACTGGGCTTCGCCGATCAAAGCCACCTGAGTCGGCAGTTCAAGCAGACCTATGGCGTCGGGCCGGGCGCATACCGCAAAGCCTGTAGCGGGTGGCCTGGGTAGGGTGCCGTGCGCATCAGTGGCGCCGGTCACTGATGCCAACCCTCGGCCAGTGTGGGAGCGGTCTCGGCCGCAAACTGCAGCGTCCGCAATACCGCCTGGTTGGTTCGCGGCTAAAGCCCCTCCCACAGAAGTGCAGCACCGCGCAGGGAAGGGCTTCTGCGACATTGCCTGTCCCTCACGAGCCACTGCGCAAGATCGTTCAAGACCGTCCTCGAACCGCGCTGTAACCTGCGCAGTCCAAGGAGGCTCCATGTCCCGTCAACACGAATTCGCCCAGGGCGCCCGCGACATGCTGCCGATGCTGCTCGGCGCCGTGCCCTTCGGCATCATCTTCGGCAGCCTGGCCGGGGCCGCCGGCCTGAGCCCATGGCAGACGCTGGGCATGTCGTTGCTGGTGTTCGCCGGTTCGGCGCAGTTCATCGCCATCAGTTTGCTGGGCGCCGGTACCGGCCTTGCCGTGTTGCTGCTCACCACCCTGGTGGTCAACCTGCGCCACGCCCTGTACAGCGCCAGCCTGCAACCCTACGTCCGCCATCTGCCCAAGCGTTGGCGCATGCCGCTGGCCTTCTGGCTGACCGACGAGGCCTACGCGGTGGTGCTGCAGCGCTACACCGCTGCGGATAGCTCGGCGCACAAGCACTGGTACTTTCTCGGCGCGGCGCTGGCCATGTACCTGAACTGGCAACTGTGCACCCTGATCGGCGTGCTGTTCGGCCAGCGCGTGCCGAATCTCGCCGCCTGGGGCTTGGACTTCGCCATGCTGGCGACCTTTATCGGCATCGTCGTACCGATGTTGCGCAATCGGCCGCAGGTCGCGGCGGCGCTGGTGGCCGGTGCGGTGGCGCTGGCTTGTCATGCCTGGCCGTACAAGCTCGGCTTGCTGGCTGCCGCGTTCAGCGGGATTGTCGTGGGCGTACTGCTGGAGCGGTGCAATGAACGGGTCGAAGAGGAGCTGGCCTGATGGATAACTGGTGGTTAATTCTCGGCATGTTGGCGATCACCTTTTCGATCCGCTACAGCCTGTTCGCCTTTCCCGATTTGCGCTTCCCGCCGTTGGTTCGCCAGGGCCTGCACTTTGTGCCGACCGCGGTGCTGACCGCCATCGTGCTGCCGGGCATGTTGCTGCCGGATGGCCAGCACTGGGCGCTGCGCCTGGACAATGCCTACCTGTGGGCGGGGCTGGCGACTATCGCCATCGCCGCCATCACCCGGCATTTATTGGCGACCATCGGCGGCGGTCTGTTGGTGTTCTTCCTGTTGCGCTGGGCCATGGGCCAGTTGCCGCTCTAAGCGCTTGTGAAACAACGCCCGCTGCGGCGTTGCGCTGCGCACGCCTGGAGGTAGCGCCGCGACGGTGCACGATATGTTCACCACCGCTGCGGCGGTTTTGCCGAACGCCTGGCAAAAATCGTCGATCGTTGTGGCTTTGCTGCGGCCTGTTGCAGTCCAATGCTGGACGGGCGCCGAGGCGCCCGCGGATTTCCCGGCCCTGCACGGCCCTAATGCCAGGTACATGGACGATGACCCAACACTCGCAATTCCGCCTGCTCGGTACCAGGCGCTTCCTGCCGTTTTTCCTCACCCAGTTGCTCGGCGCCTTCAACGACAACATCTTCAAACAGTCGCTGATCCTCGCCATCCTCTACAAGCTCAGCTCCAGTGCGGACAGCGGTCTGCTGGTCAATCTCTGCGCGCTGCTGTTCATCCTGCCGTTCTTCCTGTTTTCCGCGCTCGGCGGGCAGTTCGGCGAGAAGTTCGCCAAGGACAGCCTGATCCGGGCGATCAAGTTTGCCGAGATCCTGATCATGCTGGCCGGCGCCGCTGGGGTGCTGCTGGGCAACCTGCCGCTGATGCTCGCCGTGCTGTTCTGCATGGGCACCCAGTCGGCGCTGTTCGGTCCGGTGAAGTATTCGATCCTGCCGCAGCACCTGCGCGAAGAGGAACTGGTCGGTGGCAACGCCCTGGTCGAGATGGGCACCTTCCTGGCCATTCTCGCCGGCACCATCGGCGCCGGCATCATGATGGCCAGCAGCGGCTATGCCAGCCTGGTCGCCGGCACAGTGGTGACGGTGGCGGTGCTCGGCTATCTGGCCAGTCGTGGCATTCCCCGCGCCCATGCGGCGCTGCCGGAGCTGATGCTGGACTGGAACATCTTCCGCCAATCCTGGCGCATCATGCGCCTGGGCCTGGCCGAACAACGTCCTTCGGTCTCGCGCTCGTTGGTGGGCAGCTCCTGGTTCTGGTTTCTCGGGGCGGTCTACCTGACCCAGATCCCGGCGTATGCCAAGCAGTGGTTGTACGGCGACGAGAGTGTGGTGACCTTGATTCTCACCGTGTTCTCGCTGGGCATCGCGCTAGGGTCGATGCTGTGCGAGCGGATGAGTGGGCATAAGGTGGAGATCGGCCTGGTGCCGTTCGGCTCGATCGGCCTGACCCTGTTCGGCGTGCTGCTTTGGTGGCACTCGGGTGGCTTCCCGCAGGGCATCCAGGCCCACGACTGGCTGACGGTGCTGGGCTACGGCCAGGCCTGGTGGGTACTGTCCTCGATTCTCGGTATCGGTTTATTCGGCGGTCTCTACATTGTGCCGCTGTATGCGCTGATCCAGTCGCGCACCGCGGAACACGAGCGGGCGCGGGTGATTGCCGCGAACAACATCCTCAACGCGCTGTTCATGGTGGTTTCGGCGATTGTCTCGATCCTGTTTCTCAGCGTCGCCGAGCTGTCGATTCCGCAGTTGTTCCTGGCGATTGCGCTGATGAATGTCGCGGTCAACAGCTACATCTTCAAACTCGTCCCCGAGTTCAGCATGCGCTTCCTGATCTGGCTGCTCGGTCACTCGATGTACCGGGTCGAGCATCAGGGGCTGGACGCGATTCCCGAGGAAGGTCCCGCGGTCCTGGTGTGCAACCACGTGTCTTTCGTCGATGCCCTGCTGGTCGGCGGTGCGGTGCGTCGGCCGGTGCGTTTCGTCATGTATTACAAGATCTACAACCTGCCCGTGCTCAACTTTATCTTCCGCACCGCCGGCACCGTGCCGATTGCCGGGCGCAGTGAGGATCTGCTGATCTACGACGCGGCGTTCAAGAAGATTGCCGAGTACCTGCGTAACGGCGAGTTGGTGTGCATCTTCCCGGAGGGCAAGTTGACCGCTGATGGCCAGATCAACGAGTTCAAGAGCGGTATCGAGCGCATCCTCGGAGAAAACCCGGTGCCGGTGATTCCCATGGCGCTGCAAGGTCTGTGGGGCAGCTTTTTCAGTCGAGATCCGCACAAGCGCTTGTTCAGGCGCCTGTGGTCGCGGATCAAACTGGTGGCGGGCGCACCACTCGGCGCCGAGCAGGCCGATCGGCAGCTGTTGCAGGCACAGGTGGCAGCGTTGCGTGGCGATCTGCGCTGAATAGCTAGTGTGCCGCGCCACCGGTCGTGCCGGCGGGTAAGCGCCTGGTCAGCAGCACGGCGAGCATGCTGATGGCGAGGGCGATACCGATGCAGTGGAAGGCATCGTTGTAGGCCATGATCGCCGCCTGCTGATGGGTGATCTCGCTGAGCTTGGCCAAGGCCGCCTGCTCGCTGCCGAGTTTCTCGCTCAGGAGCGCCAGACGTTCGGCGACCTGCGGGTTGCTCGGCACCAGGGCCTCGCGCAGGTAGTCGAAATAGACCTTGGCACGGCTGTCGAGCAAGGTCGCGAGCAGGGCGATGCCGATGGCGCCGCCGAGGTTGCGCAGGATGTTGAACAGGCTCGAGGCCGAGCCGGCATCTTGCGGCAGCACGTAGGCGGTGGCGATCAGCGAGATGGTCACCATCACCAGCGGCTGGCCGAGGGCGCGGATGATCTGGATATGATTGAACTGCTCCCCGGCGAAGTCCGGGTTGAGTACCCCGGAGGCGAAGCTGGCGGCGCCGAACAGGGCGAAACCCAGGGCGCAGAGCAGCTTCGGCGAGACCACTTTCATCAGCAGTGGCACCAGGGGAATCAGGAATAGCTGCGGAATGCCCATCCACATGATCACCTCGCCGATCTGCAGGGCGTTGTAGCCCTGGATCTGCGCCAGATACAACGGCAGCACATAGATAGAGCCGTACAGGCCCATACCCAGGCCGACGCTGGAAATGCCCGCCAGGCCGAAGTTGCGCTCGCGCAGCACGCCGAGGTTGATCAACGGGTTGGGCCGTGACACTTGCAGGATGATGAACAGCACCAGGCTGATCGCCGCGATGCTGCCGAGCCCGGCGATCAGGTTGGACTCCAGCCAATCCTTGCGATGGCCTTCCTCAAGAAACACCTGCAGGCAACCCAGGCCCAGGCCGAGGGTGAGAATGCCGGCATAGTCGCTGGTTTTCAGCAGCTCCCAGTGCGGCGCTTTTTTTTCCAGACCGTAGAGCAGCCCGGCAATCATCAACAGGCCGGGCACCACGTTGATATAGAAGATGTATTTCCAGCCGAAGTTTTCCGTTAGCCAGCCGCCCAGGGTCGGTCCGATGGATGGAGCGAAGGTCGCTGTCAGGGCGAACAGTGCCATGCCTTTGGCGCGATGGTGTTCGGGCAGTTTGATCAGGATCAGGGTGAACGCCAGGGGGATCAGTGCGCCGCCGGTAAAACCCTGCAGGGCGCGGAACACGATCATGCTCTCCAGGCTCCAGGCCATCGAGCAGAGCAGTGAGGCGGCCAGGAATCCCGTAGACACCCACACCGCCAGGCGTCGCGCGGAGAGGAGCTGGACCAGCCAGGCCGTCATCGGAATCATGATGATTTCGGCAACCAGGTAGGAGGTGGAGATCCACGAGCCTTCCTCCAGGGTGGCCGACAACGCACCCTGGATATCCTTGAGTGAGGAGTTGGTGATCTGGATGTCCAGCACCGCCATGAAGGCGCCGAGCAGGGCGCTCATCACCGCGATCCAGTCGCGCCGGCTGGGTTCGCCAGTCGGGCGAATCAGCGCATCAGCCGCCATGCTGTTGATCGGTCTGGATGTCGACCTTGACCTCTACCGACATGCCGGGACGAATCAGGCCCTGGAGCGGGTTGTCCACGGCGAAGGTCAGTTTGATCGGGAAGCGTTGCACCACCTTGGTGAAGTTGCCGGTGGCGTTATCCGGTGGCAGCAGGCTGAACTGTGCGCCAGAGGCGGCGAACAGGCTGTCGACCCGGGCCTCGATGGGGGTGTCGGGGAAACTGTCGAAAGTCAGTTCGGCGCTTTGTCCGGGTCGCATACGCCCGATCTGGGTCTCCTTGAAGTTGGCTTGAACCCAGATGTCCTGATCCGGTACCAGCGACAGCAGATAGGCCCCGGCTTGCACGTATTGACCGTTGCGTGCGGCGCGCTGGCCGATAAAACCGCTGATGGGTGCGAGGACCTCGGTACGCGAGAGGTTCAGCTGTGCTTGGGCCAGGTCGGCGCGGGCGCTGGCGATCTGCGCGTCAAGACGTTTGATCTCGGCTTGCAGGCTGTTGACCTGCTGGCGCTCGGCTTGTAGATCCGCCTGGGCCTTGCTCACCTGTGAACGCGCGATGCGGCTATCGGCCGCCAGGGTGGTCACCCGTTCCTCGGAGACATAGCCGGGTTTGCGCAGGGTTTGCGCGCGTGACAAATCGATTTGGGTACGTTCCAGGATGGCTTCGCTGGCCGTTACGCCAGCCTGGCTGGCGGCAATCAGACTGGCCTGCTGGCTCAGTTTGCTCTGCGCCTGAAGCCGTTCGGCTTGGCGGGTGGTGAGGACGGACTGAGCACGCTGCTGCGCCAGCTCAAAGTCAGCGCTTTCCAGTTTCAGCAACAACTCGCCCTGCTGTACATGCTGGTTATCACCCACCAACACCTTGACGATGCGCGCGCCAAGCTGGCTGGAGACGCGGGTGATTTCACCCTGGACATAGGCGTTGTCGGTGCTTTCGAGATAGCGCCCGACGAGCAGCCAGCGGGCGGAGAAGGCCGCAGTGATGAGGCCGAGTACGACCAGGAAGATAAGTAGGCGACGTTGCAGTTGGGCAGGCATGGCAGGCGCTCGAAGCTCGGGCAAGAGGGTGGTTACAACATGGCATCGGTGAATCTAACAGTGTTTCTTTGGAGTCTGTAAGGCTAAAATTCATAAGCTTTGTTGCTTATGGGGAACAATAATGGGTCTTGATGATGCCCTGATCTTCACTCGTGTAGTCGAGTGCCACAGCTTCACCCATGCCGCTCTGGGGCTGGGCATGCAAAAATCCACGGTCAGTCGACGCATTGCCTTGCTCGAGGAACGCCTCGGCGTACGCCTGCTCAATCGCACCACGCGCAAGCTGCGCCTGACCGAAGTCGGTCAGGCCTATTACGAGCGCTGTCGGCAGATCATGCTCGATTTCGCCGAGGCCGAGCAGGCGGTCATGCAGCTACAGCAGGAGCCATCCGGTTTGCTGCGCATCACTGCGCCGATCGAATTTGGTCAGCTGTTTCTCGGTCGCGTGCTTGGCGATTTTATGCGCCAGTACCCGCTAATCACCGCCGAAGTGGAGCTGACTTCGCGGCATGTCGATCCGGTCGAGGAGGCTGTGGATATCGTCATCCTGGTCGGCCAGCCACAGGACTCCACGCTGATCGCACGCAAGTTGTTCGAGACCAACCGCTCCTTGTGCGCCAGCCCCGACTACCTGGCCCTGCATGGCACCCCACAGACAGTCGCCGAGTTGGCGTCGCATCGGGCGATTCTGTTGCCGCATGACTCGCCGCGTCACTGGCCGCTGCTCGGCGAAACCATCGCGTGCCAGCGGGTCTTGACCTCGAACAACATTACGTTTGCCCGTGAAGCGGCGTTAGCGGGGGCGGGAATTGCCGGCCTGCCGGTCATGATCAGTGAGCGCGCGGTGCAGGAGGGGCGGTTGGTCGAGCTGTTGCCTGAGGCTCGATTGCCGGTTGGCGAGTTGTATGCGGTCTATCCTTCCCGGCGGTTCCAAGCGATGAAGGTGAAAACCTTCCTCGATTTCCTGATGAATAGTCTGCCGTTCCAAGGTGGCCGGCTGCTGGAGCCGGCAGTGCCGGGGCTGTTAATATCGCCGTCTTAATCGGTTTTCGCTTCACTTCTTCGAGACTCGCCATGACCACCGTCCGCACCCGTATTGCGCCATCGCCGACCGGCGATCCGCACGTAGGCACTGCCTATATCGCCTTGTTCAACCTGTGCTTTGCCCGTCAGCACGGTGGTGAATTCATTCTGCGTATCGAGGACACCGACCAGCAGCGCTCGACCCGCGAGTCGGAACAGCAGATCTACGACGCCCTGCGCTGGCTGGGTATCGAATGGAGCGAAGGCCCGGATGTCGGCGGCCCGCACGGCCCGTATCGACAGAGCGAACGCGGGCATATCTATCAGAAGTACAGCGCCGAGTTGGTGGAAAATGGCCACGCCTTCCACTGTTTCTGCAGCGCCGAGCGCCTGGATCAGGTGCGCGCCGAGCAGATGGCAGCCAAGCAGACGCCGCGCTATGACGGCCACTGCATGCATTTGTCAGCGGAGGAGGTGCAGCCGCGCCTGGCAGCCGGCGAGCCTAACGTGGTGCGCATGAAGGTGCCGACCGAAGGCGTTTGCGTGGTGCCGGACATGCTCCGAGGCGAGGTCGAGATTCCCTGGGATCGCATGGACATGCAGGTGCTGATGAAGACCGATGGCCTGCCGACCTACTTCCTAGCCAACGTGGTCGACGATCACCTGATGGGTATCACCCATGTATTGCGCGGTGAAGAGTGGCTGCCGTCGGCTCCCAAGCTGATCCTGCTGTACGAATACTTCGGCTGGGACAAGCCGCAACTGTGCTACATGCCGCTGCTGCGTAACCCGGACAAGAGCAAGCTGTCCAAGCGCAAGAACCCGACCTCGATCACCTTCTACGAACGCATGGGTTTCCTGCCGCAGGCGATGCTCAACTACCTTGGGCGCATGGGCTGGTCGATGCCGGATGAGCGTGAGAAGTTCAGCCTCGACGAGATGATCGAGCATTTCGATATCCAGCGTGTGTCTCTGGGCGGGCCGATCTTCGACCTGGAGAAGCTGTCCTGGCTCAATGGTCAGTGGATGCGTGAACTGAGCGTCGAGGCGTTTGCCGCGGGCGCGCAGCAGTGGGCATTCAACTCGGACTACATGATGCAGATCGCCCCGCACGTGCAGGGGCGGGTCGAGACTTTCAGTCAGATCGCTCCGCTGGCCAGCTTCTTCTTCGCCGGTGGCGTCAACCCCGACGCCAAGCTGTTCGAACACAAGAAGCTGTCGGCGGATCAGGTGCGTCAGGTCATGCAGTTGATCCTGTGGAAGCTGGAGGCGCTGCGTCAGTGGGAAAAGGACAAGATCACCGGTTGCATCCAGGCGGTAGTCGAGCATCTTGAATTGAAGCTGCGCGACGCCATGCCGTTGATGTTCGCTGCGATAACCGGTCAGGCCAGCTCGGTATCGGTACTCGATGCGATGGAAATTATCGGCCCGGACCTCACCCGTTTCCGCCTGCGCCAGGCCATCGAGCTGCTCGGTGGGGTGTCGAAGAAGGAAAATAAGGAGTGGGAAAAGCTGCTGACGTTCATCGGCTGATCGCGATTTTGCTGGTAGATCAGGGTAAGTGGTTGTTCTGTCAGCATAAAGAAAGCAGCTATAGGTAAAAATTTTGTTGACAGTAGGGGGGCGTGCTCTTAACATGCGCCCCGTCCTTGAGATGGGGCTATAGCTCAGCTGGGAGAGCGCTTGCATGGCATGCAAGAGGTCGACGGTTCGATCCCGTCTAGCTCCACCAATCTCAAAGCCGAAAGGCTTGCCACAGTCAGCATTCGTGTTGGCTGAGTTTTGAAGGGTATTTGCGTCCCCTTCGTCTAGTGGCCTAGGACACCGCCCTTTCACGGCGGTAACAGGGGTTCGAGTCCCCTAGGGGACGCCACTATTTAAAAAGCAGCTCCGTTGGGAGTTGTGAGCCGCGAGGCGATAAATCTGGGGGTATAGCTCAGCTGGGAGAGCGCTTGCATGGCATGCAAGAGGTCAACGGTTCGATCCCGTTTATCTCCACCAAATTTAGCAGTCATAACACTGCCACGGGCCAGCGTAAGCTGGCCTTGTTTTTCGAAGGTTTCGTCCCCTTCGTCTAGTGGCCTAGGACACCGCCCTTTCACGGCGGTAACAGGGGTTCGAGTCCCCTAGGGGACGCCATTTTTCCCGCTCTGCGGGACTTTTAAAGGGTCATTCTTTACGGAATGGCCCTTTTGTTTTTTTGCTCCGACTTTCCTTCCAATCAACTACCCCGACCAACGGTAAGGGTTTCTGCTTGCTTAAATTTATTACGAGCATAATATTTCAACCGTAATATTTTGGAGGTGAGTATGAACGACAAGAAAGCCCAAACCCGTGAACGCATTCTTTCTGCAGCCAGTGCCGCGTTGGTGCAGCGCGGCCCCGCCGAGCCGAGTGTCGGCGAGGTGATGGGCGTTGCCGGGCTGACCGTGGGTGGCTTCTATGCGCACTTCGAGAGCAAGGATGCGCTGATGCTGGAGGCGTTCAGGCAGTTGCTCGGCCAGCGCCGCGAGTTGATTAAGCAGATGGACAGCGATCTGCCGGCCGACGAGCGGCGGGCACTGATCGCGGCGTTCTACCTGTCACGCAAGCACCGCGATGCTACCGAACAAGCCTGCCCGCTGCCGAGTTCGCTGGGCGAGCTGACGCGTCTGCCCGAGGGCTTTCGCACGGCCTTGGCCGAGCATCTGGAGTTGATGGTGGCGCAGTTGTCGGCAAGCCCTGAGGACGCTTCCCGTGTGCTTGCCGATATCGCCTTGATGGTTGGGGGGTTGGCGCTGGCGCGGGCGCTGGGTCCCGGCGAGTTGTCTGACCGCGTTCTGCGTGCCGCCAAGTCGGCGATCGTTTGAGGAGAAGGGTAATGAGCAATCTGAATTGGGTTCGTGGGTTCAATGCCACTGTCGGCTGGGTGGCGCCGCAGGTAGTGGCAAGCAAGATGCGTCGCCAGTTCATGACGCCGCGCGAGTTGCCGCCCCGCGATTGGGAGCTGCCGCTACTGACTCAGGCCGAGCGCATCACCCTGCGTTTCGGGCTTTCGGCATTGCGCTGGGGCAGTGGGCCGACGGTGTTGCTGATGCACGGTTGGGAAGGCCGGCCGACCCAGTTCGCCGAGCTGATCAAGGCGCTGGTGCAGGCCGGGTATGCCGTGGTCGCCCTGGATGCCCCGGCGCATGGGCGCTCGCCAGGGCGGGAGGCGAATGTGGTGGTGTTCGCCCGCGCCTTACTCGAGGCCGCCAGTGAATTGCCGCCATTGCAAGCAGTGATCGGCCATTCGATGGGGGGCGCCAGCGCCTTGCTGGCAACGCAGATGGGCTTGCGTGCCGAGGCGGTGGTCAGCATCGCGGCGCCGAGCCGAATTCTCTCCATGCTGCGGCTTTTCGCTCGCTATATGGGCTTGCCTGCCCAGGCGCGGGCGCATTTTATCCGTCTGGTCGAGGAAAAGGCTGGGATGCCGGCCGGGCACCTCGATGTGGCGCGCTACCAGCTGGATTTTCCGGGTTTGATCGTGCACGCCGCAGACGACCCGGTTGTGCCGTATAGCGAAGCACAGGCGATCCATGAGGCCTGGTTCGACAGCCGGCTGTTGCGTCTCGAGCAGGGCGGGCATCAGCGGGTCTTGTCTGACCCGCAGCTGGTGCAGGCGGTTATGCAGCTATTGGCTGCGCTGCGTCAGACCTCGTCAAGCAAGCTGGCCTCATAACTTTCTACGCGATTGCGGCCGGCCGCCTTGGCTTGATAGAGAGCCTGGTCGGCGTGCTGCAGTAGCTGTTCGCTGTCCGCACTGTCGGGTAGCCCGGCGCACACGCCGATGCTGATGGTCAGGCCGATGGTCTGGCCTTGATAGGTGCAGGGATGGCGGGCCAGATCCGCGCGCAGTTGTTCCGCCAGGTCATGAGCGCCGGCCTGATCGGTATCGTTCAGTACGACGACGAACTCTTCGCCGCCGAAGCGGGCGAGCAGGTCACCGGCGCGCAAGCGTTGCTGCAGGCGTTGGGCAGCGTGGTGCAGGCAGGCATCGCCGGCCAGATGGCCATAGCGGTCGTTGACCTGCTTGAAGTGGTCAAGGTCCATCATCAGGATGGCCATGGGGCGCTGGCTGCGCACGGCCTGGGCCAGGCTTCGGTGCAATTCGTCGTTAAGGGTCTGGCGGTTGAACAGGCCGGTCAGGCTGTCCCGGCGATTCAGCTCGGACAGTTGCTGGTGGGCGCCGGAAAGCGCCTTCAGGGCCTGTTCCAGTTCCGTTGTGCGTTCCTTGACGCGGATCTCCAAGCCCTCGTTGAGCTGTCGTTGCAGGCACAGGCCCTTGGCCTGTTCCACGCTCAGTTGTTGCTCCTGGGCGAGCAGTTGCGCCTGGGCCAGGCGTTGGGCGCTCTGCGCCTGGCGGATGCGCACTGCCAGGGCGATGGAAAAAACCACCAGCTCGATCAGTCCACCGATCTGTTGCGCGTGCAGGGTCAGCAACGAGTTGGCGATCAAGCCAGTGCCGCTGAGGATGCTGAACAGGCTGGCGCTGATCAGTACGAACCAGCCGATGGCGAAGAGGCGGGCGGGTTTATAGCCTTCTCGCCAGCGCAGCAGGGTGAACAGGCAGGCGAGTGCGGCGCAGACGATGACCAGGGCGAAACCGCCGAGCAGTGCTACTCGATAGGGGGCGAGCAAGGACAAGCCGATGACCAGCCAGGTGAAACCCAGTAGTACGCGCACGACCTGGGTGTAGCGCGGCGATGCATGCCTGAGGTCGAGCACTCCATGGGTGAACAGAATGCCGAACAAGGTAGCTACTGCCGAACTGAGCGGGAAACTCAGCTGGTGCCAGTCAAGCGATTGCGGCCAGAGCCATTGCAGGGCGAAGCCGAGCTGGATGAACTGGTAGCCGCCGAAACTGGCGACGAACAGGCTGTACCAGAGGTAGTCGCGGTCACGGGTGATGACGAAGATCGACAGATTATAGACCAGCATCGCCGCCAGCGCGCCGAAGAACAGCCCTTGCAGGAGCAGCATGCGTTGTTCATGGCGGTCGAAGGTGGCGCTGGTCATCAGGCTGGCGCTGAGGTTGGCCGAGCCTTCGGTCTGCATGCGCAGGATCAGCTCGCGGCTTTCCCCGGCGGCCAGGTGTAGTGGTAGCAGCAGTTGCCGGTGTTCGATCCAGCGCGCCGCGAATGGGCGCTGATCGCCAGAGCTGTAGACCCGCTCGCCATCCAGGCCATAGGCATCCAGATAGTCCAGCAGCGGGTTAGCGATCAGCAGTACCCAGTCCATGTTGCGGGATTCGGGGTTATGCAGTTGCAGGCGTAGCCAGTAGGCGTTACCGCTATAGCCGAAGCTGGCATCGCGGCGGGCAACCGGTTGCCAGGCCGAGTCTGGCAGGCTGCGTACATCATCTATAGTTGCCTGCTTCTGCGGATCATGCCAGACCTGCATGAAAGGCCCCGGCAGCACGACTTGCTCCGTCGTGGTCAGAGACAGCACACCCGCCTGGCTCAGGCTGGGCAGGAGCAACAACAGCAACACGCGTAAGGCTGCAATCACGTGCAAGTTTCTCGGGTAAGTGACGGTCGAAATGAAGCCGCGCAGGTTGATATCCATAAGGCCTGCAGGGCGATAGCCTAGTGGCTTCGGCCGATTAACCAAAATACTTTAGGCATTTAGTGGCTTGCAGCTGCGGATGGGCACAGGCGCGCTGGGGTGAAGCCAGCGTGTAGAGTGGATGGAGTCAGCGCGTATTTAGCGCCTAGAATAGTGCGCTGGCCAACCTGGCAGTCCATCACTTCAAGATTCAGGAGCAAACCCATGAGCCCGACGGTGAAGATCACTCAAGCGCCGATGCGCCTTGTGCCTGCACGCTGCTGGCGGC